>CAYRBP010000048.1:0-28265 GCA_964422535.1 uncultured Ardenticatenaceae bacterium
GGTCACGGCTGGCCGGGGATGAACGTCGCCCAGGTCGCCTCCGTCATGCGGATGATCTCCCCATCAGGCAGCGTCATGTAGGCCACGGCCGGCGAGCTGAGGCGCGTCTCGTTCTGGTAGGTCACGCTGGTCCCGCTCTCAGCGGCCGTCGCCCAGCCGAGGCGTTCGCGGATCGTGGGGACTTCGCGCCAGACCAGCCCGAAGCCGCGGACCGGCTGGAACAGACCCTCGGGCGGGATGATCGAGGGGTCGGACTCCGGCAGCGCGCTTGACCACTCGTCGACATAGGTCTGTAGCTCGCCGGTGTCGAACAGGACGTGGATGGTGTTGATGCCGTACTGCGGCAGCCAGAGCATCCGGCCGTGTTCGAAGCGTTGAAACGCGCCGTTGACGGTGACCGGCGGCTGCTGAGCACAGCGGTCCGGCGGAGGGGAGAAGAAGTAGCTGTTGGCGCAGGCCCAGGGGACCGTCAGCGTTTGCTCGACCTGGCGGCCGCCGACGTCGTTCCAGAGCCTGAGGGTGAAAGAGGGATCGGGGAATTCAGGCGCGCCGAAGTTCAGCGCCAGCTGCCCGCGCGACAACACCGGCCAGGACGGGAAGGGAAGCCCGGCGGTGTTCTCGACGATCATGCCGCGCGTGACGCCGGACCCTTCCCAGCGAAAGGTGATCCGCTTGCCGCCGTCCGGCGCGTCCTCGGCCGCGGCTGTGAAGGAGTCTATCCCCGGCAGCGCCGGCGGATCGGGCAAGCGCAGCGAGTCGGCGATCGCCGGCATGCGGTCAATCAGGTGATCCTGATCAGCCGTCAGGACGAGATAGTTGTAAGGCGTGTCCATGAAGTCGACCGCGGCCGGCAGGTAGGCGACCAGCGCGGCCTGCCCGCGCATTTGCGGCGCCTGGTCGGCCGAGGGCAAGACCAGGCGGGCGGCCGTTCCGTTGGACAGGGTCAGGCTTTCAATCGTCGGGCTGCTTCCATACAGCAGCGGCAGACCGAACGCAACCGCGTTGGCCTGGGAGTCGAGGTCTTCCGGCTGCGCCAGCAGGCCGACCTGGACGAATCCGTCTGTGCCGCCGAAGCCCATGAACGGCTCGCTGCCGTTCGGCGTCCAATGGGCGGGATAGTCGAACTGGACGCCGGTCAGCGGGCTGAGGTAGCGAACGCTCCCGGCGGGCGTTGGTGAGACGGCCGGCGTTGGCGCCAGCGTTGCCGTCGGGACGAGCGGCAGCCGCGGCACGTACAGGACGCTGCCTGTCTCGATTCGGTTCGGGTCGGCCAGGCAATTGGCCGTCATCAAGTCGACCAGCGTGCTGCCGGTGGCCCGGGCGATCGCGGCCAGGGTGTCGCCGCGTTGGACGCGGTAGACCGGCCACTCCCGGCGCGGCTGGCAGGCGGGGGCAGGGGACGCGGTCGCGGCGGCCGGGGTATCACCGGGCAGGGCGGCCGGCGGTGTCGCGGCGGCCGCCGAAGGCGTCGGAAGGGACACCGCCGGTGGCGTCCCGCTCCGGGTCCATCCTGCAAGCGGCGTTGTCGCGGCTGTCGGCGCTTCTGCCGACAGCGTAGACCGGGTGGCCGCGAGCGGGGTGGGGAAGGGCAGGGCGGCGGCCGCGGCCGTCGGCAGCGGCTCTGGCCGCGGGATCAGTCGGC
The DNA here is from genome assembly GCA_964422535.1 of uncultured Ardenticatenaceae bacterium. Lineage (GTDB taxonomy): Bacteria > Chloroflexota > Anaerolineae > Promineifilales > Promineifilaceae > Promineifilum. The sequence goes on from CAYRBP010000048.1 coordinate 1,643, forward strand.
ATGCGGGCATTAACAGCACCGCCAGGAGGATCAGCGCAAGTTGAGCGAAGGATGCCCGGTCGTTCATGTGGAAACCCTCCTGTCGCCGGGGCGCGGTCTCGCATCAGCTGCACCGGCTCGTTGCGCGTCCCGGCGACCGGTAATAGCGTTATACCTCACGGGGCGCAGAGAAACATGACGGCGCGCCGGTGGATGCCTGCCGCCTCTCCTCCGCGGATCAGGAGAGCAGCGCGGCTGCCTCGCGCACCATCCGGTCGCGCACGGTGTAGCCGTCAAAACCGGCCGTTTCCATGCCGAGCAGGACCGCGCCGACGACCGGCGGCCCGTCCAGCCGCTTGAGGATCGCCCGGGGAGCGTGTTGCACCACTACCTCGCGCATCGGCTCGGTGAGCAACGCCCCGCCTTCGAAGACGCTGCCCGACTGGATGACCTCGACCGCTTCGTCCTGCATGTCGAGCTGGCGGATGACGGCAACGGCCAGCCAGCCCAACTCTTCGCCCGCCCAGCGGATGATGCCGGCCGCGGCCGCGTCTCCGGCATAGGCCGCCTCGAAAATGCGCCTGGTCAGCATGGGGGACAGGTGATACCGATCAAACGACAGCCCTTCCATCAGGTCCATTTCATCCGTTGCGCCCGTCGCCTCCAGGAAGATGGACGTCAGGACTGTCGGCGGCGTGCGCCGGATCCAGGCATAGTTGACCGCCTGCAGGCCCTTCATGACGATCTCGGCCGCGCCGCCGTACTCGCCGAAGGGCGCGCCGTTGCCGACGATGCGCCCTTCGCGGCCGGCGCGGTCGCGGCCGCGGCAGTTGTTAGAAGAGCCGGCCGAGACATTGACGCCCCAGCCGTGCGACGTACCGGCCAGCAGGCCGTTGACGGCGTCGTTGACGATATCGAGGGGGCACTGCAGCCCCAGTGTGGCGATGCTCCTCAGGTGGGCCGGGCGATCAGACGGCCAGTCGTAGCCGGCGACGCCGAAACCCGCGCCCGCGATCTCGGCCGGCAGCAGCGCGGCCATGCGCAGCGCCGGCCCGACCGCCGCCTGCAGCGCGGCCGCAAGGCCATCGTAGCCGACGCCCTGGTAATTCCCGGCCCCGGACACGCCAAACCCCAGACAGCGGCCCTGCTCATCGGCGATGAGGGCATGGGTCTTCGAAGATCCGACGTCGACGCCGAGAAAGGTACGCATGGATTGGTTCAGCCGGATGTCGCCCGCAGCAGGTCGCGCAACGGCCGGTAGCCGATGACCTGGATGCCCGACTCTTTCAGGAACGTCTTGAGCTCGCGGCTCATGAAGGCTTCGTAGTTGGCGACGCGGCTGGGCCAGTCGGGAGCCATGGCGCGCAGTTCCGGCGTATCGATCGCCGGGTGCATGAGGAAGTGGGTGATGCCCGCCGGCAGGGCGCGCAGCTTCCGGATGGCCAGACCAACCTGGTCTTCCGGGTCGTCGAGCGGCATGTAGTCGATCGCGTCGATGAGCGGGAAGCCGCCGGCCGACAGTCCGTCAATCAACCCGGCTGCCTTGCCATCGTCCGGCACGTCGAAGCGGGCCAGCTGGGCGGCGTAGTCGCGCGGCACCAGGCCCGGCACGCGGAAGCGGCGCAACGTCTGGACATAGCCGGGCGCGAGCTTCGGATGGGAGAGCGCCAGCATGTGGGTGTCGATGTGGGTGATGTCGATGCCCGCCGCCAGGGCGCGCTCGACCTGTGTCTCAACCTCATGGCGCACCGCCACCGGATCGGCATGGGCCCAGGTGGACTCCGGGTCATCGTAAAAATAGCCGTCGCCGTCCATCAGGCCGGTCGCCGTGTCGAGTGAGGCGACGGGTCTCCAGCGGTAGCCGGCCCACTCGGCGTTGAGCGTGGCATGGACGCCGAGGTCGGCGTCGGGATGGGCGCGGGCCCAATCGGCCGCGGCGGCGAACCACGGACAGGGCACCATCACCGCGCCGGACGAGATCGTGCCGAAGTCCCAAAGGTCGTCGAAGGCCTGGATGGAGCTCTGGCACATGCCGACATCATCGACGTGGAGGATGACGACGCGGTCGTTATCGGAGTAGCCAAGCCGGCGGAGCAGCGGGTTCGGGGTCATGGTCATCGTCATGGCGTGTGGTTCATCCGAAGAATTGCGGCAACCATTGCCGGTTGGTTTCCAGCATGTCATTGAGGACCGCTTCGACCCGGTCGGCCGGTGGGCCGAGCGGGTTCGTCAGTAGCGCCTGATAGGCGGCGTCCCGGTCCCCGTGAACGGCCGCTTCCACCGTCAGCAACTCATACATCTTCACCTGGGCCAGCAGGCCGAAACAGGCGGGCGGCAAGGGCGCGGCCGGGAGGGGGTGGATGCCGTCCCGGTCAACCCGCGCCGGCAGTTCGAGGACCCAGTCGGCCGGCCACTCCCTGACCGCGCCGCCTTGCCGGACGTTGACGACATGAACCTGGCCGAGATCGTTGTAGTGGGAGTTGATCAGCTGTGTCGCCAGGGTCGAGTAATAGGCGCCGCCGCGCTTCATGAGATCGGCCGGGGGTTCGGTCAGGGCCGGGTTGGCGTAGTCGCGCAGCAAACCTTCCTCGATGGTCATGACTTCTTCGGCGCGCGAGGGCGGCCACTTGTCCTGCTCGCTCAGCTTCTTGCCGGTGTAGTAGAAGTACTGGAGATAGTAGTTCGGGATCATCCCCAGTGTCTCCAGCGTAGCCGGATCCCACTCCGGGTGCTCCTCGGCGCGCGCCTCCGCGACGGCGACTTCCATGATCCGCGGCCACATCTCCTCGCCGTCGATCGTGAACCCGCGGTGCCAGGTCAGGTGGTTCAGGCCCAGCGTGTTGAGCTGGGCAGTGTCCGGATCGATGGCCTGTCCGGTCAGTGCCTCGATCCGCTCCAGCAGTCCCATCTTGGTCGTGATGCCGACGTTGCAGACGCCCACGGCCGGGATGTCGCTCGCGTAGCGGGTCAGCGCCTCGGTCACCAGGCCGGCCGGGTTGGTGAAATTGGCCAGCAGCGGCAGCGGCTCGCCGGGCACGGCCGTCTCGCGGATGTCGCGGGCGATGCCGAGGATGACCGGGATCGTCCGCAGCGCCTTGGCCATGCCGCCAACGCCGGTCGTCTCCTGACCGATAAGGCCGTGGCGCTTGCCGAGGTACTCATCGCCGCGCCGGGCCGGCATCATGCCGACCCGCAACTGCGTGGTGACATAGGACGCGCCCGCCACGCTCGCCCGCTGGTCCGTGCTCAGGATGACCTTGAACGGGTCGCCCTTGGCCTTCACCATCCGCTGGGCAAAGCCGCCGACAACTGCCAGCCGTTCCGGGTCGATGTCCATCAACCACAGCTCGCTGAGAGGGAGCGTGCTAACCCGGGCCAGGAAGCCATTGACGAGTTCGGGGGTATAGGTGGATCCGCCGCCGATGACAGCGATCTTCATGGTGATGACTCCTACTGACTGATGTGTGTCTGTCCCTAAACCGCACGGCTATCGGAACGATCGGCGCTCCGGCTGGTCACGGCGAAGGCGCCTGAAAGACGCCGGTCGATCATATCACCGATCGTCCGCGGGTAGTAGCCGCCGCACGGCGGTCGGCATCCTAAGCCGATTGCGTTCCGTGTGGCGGGGGGCCTTGCGGCAGGCGCAGACGCAACGCGACGACCTCGCCGGCCCGCTCGCGCAGCCGCCGGGTCAGGACGGCAATGACCGCCCTGGCAACCTCCGGATGATCGATGAGAAAGCGGTCAAGGGCGGCCGCCGGCAACTGCAACAGGCGTGTTTCGGTCTCGGCTGCGGCCGTTGCCATCCGCGGCTCCGGCGAGAGAACGGCCATTTCCCCGAAAGCCTGGTTGGGTCCCAGGGTCTCGAGGACCTGTTCGCCGTCGCTGATGCGAATGGCGCCCGAGACGACGATGTAGAGACTGTCGCCCGGCGCGCCTTTTTCAAAGAGGACCGAACCGGCCGGAAGCGTCAGTTCCAGGGCTTGGGCCCCCAGCGCCAGCAAGCCCTCATGCTCAACCGCTTCGAAAAAGCTTACCCGGCCCAGAAGGACCGACCGCTCCAGAGGCGACAGGGATTCAGAATTCGCCCTGCTGCCGGCCGTCTCCTCCAGGATCTCGATGAACGACTCCGGAGAGTGCGTCCGGTGCCAGTCGCGCAGGTAAACGCCCTTCGGGATCATGAGCAGGCGGAGGGCGCTCTCGGCCACGACCGTGGCATTGCGCGCCGCACCCCGTATCACACCCGTCACGCCCATGAGCGTCCACGGCTTGGCCGGCATGGCGTCGTAGCCGCCCAGGGGGAAAATGCTCAGCCCTGGCCCCATGGGGATATAGACGAACGCGGCCGGCGCGCCGGCCTCAAGCAGGACCTCTCCCGTGTGGAGCTCCACCATCCGCACGTCCTCAAAGGCCTTTTCCGGGTCGATGCCGTCGACCCGGTGACCGGAACGCTTGATGCGGCCGAGCAGGTCCAGCCGGGTTGCCATGTCCCAGTTCAGCGGGGCAGCCATCAAATAGCGCGCTCGTTCGAGTTCCGACGTGTCGCGCAGCGACGGCGCCAGGCGGATGCGGCCGGCCAGCCAGGGGTTCAGTTGCTCGATGCGCGCGCGGACCTGGGCGACAAACTCAATCGAATCGTCGACCTCTTCCAGCAGGAGCTGCATCTCGTCAGCCGTCTTGAGGCCGGGCAAATGGGGTTTGCCGGGCGGCCGTCTGAAGCTGCCGATAGTGTCCTGGACGATGTCGTCTGCAACCATCGCCGCCGATTCGATCGCCTGGGCTGTCGCATCGGCCGTGGCGAAGATGCCGCGATGAAACGAGATACGAAGATTGCCCGCCGCATCCAGTTCGCTGCTGGCGATGTTGGCTTCGCCGGCACTGATTGGGTCAGGCAGTTCGAGCAGGTAGAGGCTGCTGTCGCCAAGTTGCAGCGAGAAGATCGCGCGTGCCGTCTGGCGGCTGACAAAGATCTCGTACCCGCCGGACGTTTTGAGGACGGCTCCGCGCTGGCGCATGGCATCGGCACACCGCAGGGCGCGGACGGTGTCAACCGCGTCCGCGACGAGCTCCCTCGTCGCCGGGTGGTCCGAAAGCAACCAGCGAAAGGTGTCGCCGGGTATCTGGTGATAATGGCGGTAGAGGTCCGGGTTGAGGAGACTCTCATGCGCCTGGTTGGCGGCAAGTGCGTCCTCGGCCGCGTGCAGGACCGTCTCCCACTTGGCCGCCTGTGCGGCGTCTTCCTGCTGGCGCGCCTGGATCAGCTTCTGACGGGCGCGTTTGAGTCGTTGCACGCCATAGAGGTGCCGCAGGTCCATCGTGGCGGCCTCGATCAGCACCTCGCGCAACTGCGCGGGGCCGTTCAGCACGTCAATCGGAACCTTGCTCTTGCTGTGACACATGCACAGCGCCAGCAGTTCCCGAAGCACGACCCGCGGTGGCTGGTCCAGCGCGCCCTGATCGGCGAGGCGCGTCAGGTGCCAGGCAAGGTTCGCGCTGTTTTCCTGCCAGATGGCGTCGATGATTTCGTCCAGGTCAGGATTGAAGACAGAGTGTAAGGCGAATTCCGGGTGCATGGCTCGCCCGAAGGCCGAGGCGTCAAACATGCCGATGTCGTGGAAGTAGGCCAGCAGGACGCCGTAGCCTTCCATCAGGTTGAACCGCCAGGAGGGCCGGGAGGGGATCAGGCGGCCGTGCGCCCGGTCAAGCACGTTCAGGACCTGATGGGCCACATCGCGCACGTGCACCACGCCGTGGTCTGCGAACAGCCCCACATGGGCCTCGCCGTCGCGGAGGTTCTCCAGAAACGCCGGATCGCGGCTCAGCCGGTCAAGATGCGCGAGGCTATTCACCTCGGCATAGTAGAGCCGTTCAAACCTGGCGCGGATCTGCGGCGAAAGCCAGCGGTCCAGTTCAGTAGCCATGCGATTGGGCCTCGCGGGCCACAGATGATTATGCCCGCTTCCGGCTTCCGGCAACAGCCCTTTACGCGATCAAAAACAGGAGACCCGGCTACCGGGCCTCCTGTCATTTCCCAAAATCGGGAGCGGCCGGGTCCTACACGTCCAGGTTGCGGACTTCGCTGGCATGGGTCGTGATGAAACGGCGGCGCGGGGCCACTTCGTCGCCCATCAGCATGTCGAACGTCCGGTCCGCGACAACGGCGTCTTCGATGGTCACTTGCAGCAGGGTGCGGCGCGCCGGGTCCATCGTCGTCTCCCACAACTGGCCGGCGTTCATCTCGCCCAGACCTTTGTAGCGCTGGATGGAGTACTTCTGCCCGTTCATCTGCTTCAGCCGGCCCTGCAGCTCGCCGTCGCTATAGGCGTAGGAAATGTCCTTGCTGGTCTTGATCGCATAGAGCGGCGGCTGGGCGATGTACAGGTGGCCGCCATCGATCAGTTCCGGCATGTAGCGGAAGAAGAAGGTCAGCAGCAGCGTGCGGATGTGGCTGCCGTCGACGTCGGCGTCGGTCATGATGATCGTGCGGCCGTAGCGCAGGTTGCTCAGGTCGAAGGAATCGCCGATGCCTACGCCGAGGGCCGAGATGAGCGCCTTGACCTCGTTGTTGCCCAGGATCTTGTCCAGCCGGGCCCGTTCCGTGTTCAGGATCTTGCCGCGCAGCGGCAGGATGGCCTGGAAGTGGCGGTCGCGCCCCTGCTTGGCCGTGCCGCCGGCCGATTCACCCTCGACGATGTATAGCTCGCAACGCGACGGCTCGCGCTCGGAGCAGTCGGCCAGCTTGCCCGGCAGCGTCAGGCTGTCGAGCGCGCTCTTGCGCATGACCAGGTCACGGGCGGCCCGGGCCGCGTCGCGCGCGCGCGAGGTCATCAGGCAGCGCTCGACGATCTTCTTCGCCTCGCGCGGGTTCTCATCCAGGAATGTCGCCAGCGCTTCTCCCAGCACGTTCGAGACGATGCCGGCCACTTCGGCGTTCATGAGCTTGACCTTTGTCTGGCTCTCGAACTGCGGATCGGGGTGCTTGACACTGACCACGAGCGTCACGCCTTCGCGCGTGTCATCGGAGGAGAAGTTCTTGTCCTTCTCCTTCAGGAAGCCCTGCTTGCGGGCATAGTTATTGATGACGCGGGTTAGGGCTGTGCGCGCGCCCGTCAGGTGCGTGCCGCCATCGGGCGTGTTAATGGTGTTGGCGAACGCGTACTCGCTGACGGCGACGCCGTCGGTGTACTGCACGGCCGCCTCGACCGCGATGTTCTCCGTCTCCTTTTCCGCGTAGACCGGGTCGTGCAGGACCTTGCGGTTGCGGTTCAGATAACGGACGAACGAGCGCACGCCACCTTCGAAGTAGAACGACATCTCCTTGGCCGGGCTGACCCGCTCGTCGCGCAGCTGGATGAAGACCTTGCTGGTGACGAACGCCATCTCGCGGAAGCGGTTCGACAACATCTCGAACTTGTAGCCGATGTCTTCCTCGCGGAAGATCGTCTCGTCATACTTGAAGGTCGAGGTGGTGCCGGTTGCTTCCCCCTTCTGCAGCGGGCGCACCTTTTCCACCGGGGTCACCGGCACGCCGCGCTCGTAGCGCTGTTTCCAGACAGCGCCGTCGCGCTTGACCGTCACTTCCATCCACTCGGACAGTGCGTTGACGGCGGCGGCGCCGACGCCATGCAGACCGCCCGACACCTTGTAGGCGGCGTTGTCGAACTTGCCGCCTGAATGGAGGCTGGTGTGAACGACCTGCAGGGCGGAGACCTTTTCGGTCGGATGCTCCGCGACCGGGATACCAAAGCCATTGTCGCATACGCTGACGCTGGAGTCGTCGTGGATGGTCACCTCGATCCGATCGCAGCGGCCGGCCAGTGCCTCGTCGATTGAATTGTCGACGATTTCATAGACGAGATGGTGCAGCGCCTTGATGTCCGTGCCGCCGACATACATGCCGGGACGGCGGCGGACGGCTTCCAGGCCCTTCAGGACCTGAATGTTGCCGGCATCGTAGTGGATGTTCTCTTGGTTGGTTTTCGCGGTCATAGTCACTGTTTCGGTTGCTCGGCGGCTGCCTCCGGGCGGCCCGCCGCAAATGCCACAGCATAGCGGTCGCGGTAGAAGATGAACATGGCCGTGACCAGCGCTGTGCTGACGAACGCATGCCCCAGGACGCTGGCGAGCGTCAGCCACGATCCGTCATCGGCCGAAAGCATCAGCCAGTTCATCACCTGCGTGATCAACACGACCAACAGCAGCAGGCCTGACGCGGGGATGAGGTTGAGTTGAAAGATGCGCACGCTCTCCAGCAGGGCAGGGAAGAACGGCCGCCGGTTGAGGGCCATCCCCTGCGGCGTGTAACTCATGAAAATCACCAGCCAGAGCAGCAGGACCGGGGCCGCCAGGACGACGATGGTCGCCGCGAACTGGCTCAGCAGCCCCAGCACGGCTCCCACCATCGACACCGGGATGAGGATCAACGCCATCAGGAAGACGAACAGGATGGACAGGCCGATCAGCCGGGCGAAGGTGCGGCCGCTGTGAACGGCCACGTTGTCCCACTGGCGTGCCTCAGGGCCGCCCACAGCCCGGGCGATGAGCGTGTAATAGACGGCCGCGAGGAGAAGGCCAACCAGGGTCAGCCCCAGGAAGAACCCGGCCCATTCTCCCCAGCCGGTAACTTCCACGACCGCGGGCTGCAGCGGCGTCTTTTCCGGCGTCAGGCCGGTCATCAACGCCGGCACGCCGACCAGGGCTACGCTGAGGTAGGTGAACAGGTTCGTGCGCGCCAGCATCACTTCCAGCATCGGCTGCGGGTCGACGATCATTGGCATTGTCGCCAGCCGGTCGATCAATTGCTCGATCAGCGCGTTGAAGCCCAACCGCGGGCCAAGCCAGAGGAACAGGTCCAGCACCACGGGCACGGCCGCCAGCCAGAGGTGGCGCGTGACGAGTTCAAAACCGGCGCCGATGGTGGCTGCGACGCCGGGCAGTGGGGTCACATTTTCCTGTTTCTGCATCATTGTAGCCGCAGAATTATATCACATATGTTCTAGCGGAGCGAACGGCGGACGGCGCAACCCAGGGTCTTTCAGTAGTCGGACGGGCCGCGGCGAAATTGCCTCCCTGGAATCGTAGGTAGGTGGGGCAATGCAACGGCCGCGATCACGGATGCTTCAGCAACAGGCTCTTGCGGCCGTTGCATTGCCCTCCTTCATCTGCTTCCGGCCCTCGCCGTCCGTCGGGGGGACGCACAGTGGGCAGTGTCCGGGCGCAGTGGATCGCATCCGCGGCGCTTTCCCCTGTTTCTCAGAACATGGTTAACGCTGACTGAACTTCGTTTTGGCTCTCTGCCCTTCGCGCTATGCTCACCCTCGAGTTGAACAACCGCCCAGCAGCATGACCCCAAATTGTCACCAAAATTGACCCTTTGTTTGCGCGGCGTGCTATACTAGGTCGAATTCACCCTCCGGGTCGCACGGGCGCGCCGGCAGGGTCCCCATCTTGGTTCCTTATGAGGAGCGGATACATGGCTGATATCCAAGCGATCGGCAATCGGATCGTTGAGAATGTCGAGAAGGTGATCGTCGGCAAGCGCCAGCCGGTGCAATTGACGGTCCTGGGGCTGCTCTGCCAGGGCCATGTCCTGATCGAGGACGTGCCGGGTGTCGGCAAGACGGTCCTGGCGAAGTCCATCGCTCGTTCGGTCGGCTGCAAATTCCAGCGCATCCAGTTCACGCCCGACATGCTGCCCAGCGACGTGACAGGCGTGTCGGTCTTCAACCAGCAGACGCGCGAATTCGAGTTCCGCCCCGGGCCCATCCATGCCCAGATCGTCCTGGTGGACGAGATCAACCGGGCCACGCCCAAGACGCAGTCGGCCCTGCTTGAGGCCATGGAAGAACGCCAGGTGACGGTTGACGGCTATACCTACCCGTTGGAGACGCCGTTCATGGTGCTGGCCACGCAGAACCCGATCGAGTACGAAGGCACGTTCCCGCTACCCGAAGCCCAGCTCGACCGTTTCATGCTCCGCATTCGCCTCGGTTATCCGGGCAAGGATGAGGAGATCGAGATCCTCGAACGGCAGCAGCACGATCACCCGGTCAACCATCTTGAGCAAGTGGTCAGCGTGGAGGAACTGCTGGCGGCGCAGGAGGCGGTCCGTGACATCTATGTCGACCGGGCTGTGAAGGAGTACATCGTCAACCTGGTGCGCCAGACGCGCGACCACCCGGACGTGTACCTCGGTTCCAGCTCGCGCGGCGCGTTGGCTATCTACCGGCTGGGCCAGGCGCGCGCCGCGCTGCTCGGCCGCGACTATGTCCTGCCCGACGACGTGAAGGCCCTGGCCGGAACCGCCCTCGGCCATCGCATCATCGTCGGCCCGGCAGCGCGTATCAAGGACGTCGAGCCGGAGCAGATCGTTCATGACATCCTCGACGCAACGGCCGTCCCCGGCGCCCAGGTCGGCCGCGAGCGAGCGCGCGCCTGATGAGCGAGATCCTGTCCCGGCGCAGCACGGTCGTCATCTTGCTGGCGATCGTCTCATTTCTCTTCGGTCTGGTGACCGGGCGAGACCTGCTGTTCACGATCACCTACCTGCTGGGACTCATGCTGGTGCTGTCGGCCCTCTGGTCCTGGGCCAACCTGAACTGGATCCACCTGTCACGCGTCACCCGCGTGCGCCGGACGCAGGTCGGCCGGCCGCTGGAAGAGCGCTTCACCGTCCGCAACACGAGCATCCTGCCGAAGCTGTGGCTGGAAGTCCATGACTTCTCCGACCTGCCGGCCCATTACGCCAGCCAGGTCGTCAACGGGCTGGGTTCGAAGCAGAGCTTCAGCTGGCGGGCCAATACCATCTGCCAGCAGCGCGGCCGCTACACCCTCGGCCCTGTTCGCCTGCGGACGAGCGATCCCTTTGGGCTGTTTCCGCTGCAGCGCGACCTGCCGCAGACGACCAACGTCGTCGTCTTCCCGATGACATTCGACATCCACCAGTTCGCGCTGCCGGTCGGCATCCTGCCCGGCGGCGACGCGCTGCGGCGGCGCACCCATTACATCACCACCAACGCCTCCGGCGTGCGCGACTATGAACCCGGCGACAGCTTCAACCGCATCCACTGGCGTTCAACCGCCCGGCGTGACCGGCTGGTGGTCAAGGAGTTCGAACTCGACCCGCTGGCCGACATCTGGGTCGTGCCTGACATGTCGGTCTATGGCCATGTCACACCGCCGAAGAGCGCCCTGCCGGCCGCGCCGGCCCCCGGCGATGTTCCCGCGTGGCTGCGGATGGAGACCTTCGAGCTGCCGGAATCGACCGAGGAATATACCGTTACCATCGCCGCCTCGGTCGCCCAGTTCTTCCTGCGTCATGACCGGGCAGTCGGCATGATGGCCTACGGCCAGTCGAACGAGGTTCTGCAGCCTGACCGGGGCGAGCGGCAGTTCAACCGCATCCTGGAGACCCTGGCCGTCCTTCGGGCGCAGGGGGATGTGCCGCTGCAGGACATGCTCCATGCCGAGTCGTACCTCTTCCCGCGCGGCACGACTGTCATCGTGGTCACACCGATGACGCGGGAGGAGTGGGCCACGGCCGCCCGCCAGCTGACCCGGCGCGGCCTGCGCGTCGTGACGATCCTCGTCAACCCCGGTTCCTTCCACGGCTCGCGCGCGGCCGACAAGCTTTACTACCTCTTGCAGGCCCAGGGCCAGGTCGCCTACATGGTCAACAATGGGGACGACCTGACGTCGGCCCTCAGCCGCGGAAAAACCCAGGCCGGTTACTTCACCGTCTGACGGCCCGACCGCAGACGCGCCAGCCAGAGGAGCGAAGCGCCCAACCCGCACAGGGACAGCCCGGCCAGGCCGCTCCACGACAGGCCCAGAAGCCAGGCCAGCCCGGCGGTCGCCATGCTGACGGCCGACATCAGCGGCCATGCGGTCCAGCCGGCCTGGGGGAAGTGGCGCGCCAGACCGGCGCTATGCGAGACTCCCACCAGACCGGGGACCAGCAGGAACAATGCCCAGGCATTCAGCGGAACGCCGAGGGTTGCCAGTAGCGCGAACGCGCCGCCGGCGACCAGGAAGAGCCCCAGTTGACCGCCGTCCGGGCCCCACTCGCAGCCATCTTTGTGTTTCCGGTGCTTGTGCTTCCTGCCGTTGCCACCGTGCCGGCCCGCTTTCTTCCCCTTCCGGGCAGTGCCGCCCTCTGAAAGCGCCTTCTCGGCCGCCTTCAGCCCATCGATATCGGTCGTTGTCAATTGCTCCATGATAGCCCTCCACGGTGTGATCGTGCCGGCAGCATAGAGCTTCACACGGTGTCAAAGTCAAGGGGCAATTGGCGCGCCCTCGTCTTCGTGCGAATACAGGCTGACCAGACGAGCCATCAGGATGGCGAGATAGAGCACGCCAATGACCATCTCTGCGTTGGCGAGCGCCCGAACCCAGGGCGAAACGGGCAGGATGTCGCCATAGCCGGTCGTGGTCAGGGTGGTCAGGCTGTAGTAGATCAACTGCTGCCAGGAGACAGTCGCCGACGGGGCCGCGTTGTCGACGAAAGCTGCGGGACTGAGGGCACTGGCTAGGCCGTAGATCGGCACGAAGACGGCCGCCAGCAACAGATAGACCGTAATGGCGGCATAGAGCACATCCCGGTTGATCCGCTGCGCGCCGAAGACATAGCGCAGGAGGATCAGCGTGATGGTCGCCTGGAAGGGGATGAGGGCCAGGTAGGTCACGATCAGATGCCAGCGATCGGTCGGGTCAAACGCATACCACAGGCTGAAGGCGAAATAGACCATCGCGGTGATGACGGTCACCCACAGGTGTCGCCTGCTGTCGCGGGCCATGAAGATGCCAATCAGCAACATGCCGGTGTAAAGAACATTGTAAATTATCAGAGGGAGCGGGCCGCTGGGATTGATCGTGATGGGGTAGATGAAATGGAGCGCCGCCACCAGGATCAGCAGGTAAAGAGCCTTGCCCCGCACGGTGTCCGTTGTTGTTGAGCCAAGGGCCTGGGTCAGCATGGAGTCCTCCTCGTGGTGCCGGAAAGGCAGACAAATAAAAGAGCCAACGTCACTGGCGTCGGCTCGTTTCCTTCGTGGTCAGCAAAGCGCTTGGATCACCCGGCCATGGCCAGTGGGATCGAATGGGCGGCCGGCTCGGCTCCGGCACGGCCCTGGGCGGTGCCCTGCGACGGGGCCAATTCGCCCGACATGCTCCACGGCCCGGTGTGGGTGATGCGGACCTGGACCAGACGGCCGCGCAGGTCGGCGGGGTCGTCAAAGAAGACCAGCTTGTTGTGGGGCGTGCGGCCGCGCCAGCGGCCGTTGTCCCGTTCCTCGACCAGCACTTCGACCGTTCGGCCGAGGTAACGGCTCATCTTCTCCTGCGAGACTTCTTTCTGCAGTTGCTCGATCAGGTGAAAGCGGCGGCGCTTCTCCGCGTCCGGCACGTCGTCCGCCATCCGCCGCTCGCTGACCGTCCCAGGTCGCGGGCTATAGCGGGCCAGGTGCACCTTGTCGAGCCGCAGCTCGGCCAGCACGTCGTAGGTCTTCTGGAACTGCTCGGCCGTCTCGCCGGGGAAGCCGACGATGATGTCGCAGTGGATGGCCGCGTCCGGGATGACCTCCCGGATGCGCCGAACCAGGGCGCGGTACTCGTCGCGCGTGTACCCGCGTTTCATGGCCTCCAATACGTCGTCGTCGCCCGCCTGGATCGGCACTTCGATCTGCGGCATAACCTTCGGCAGTTCGGCCACGGCGTGCAGGATGCGGTCGGTCATGTAGTTGGGGTGGCTGGTCAGGAAGCGGATGCGCTCCAGCCCCTCCACATCATTGACGACGCGCAGCAGGTCGGCCAGGTCGGGGCCGTCGGGCACATCATAGCCGTAGCGGTCGACGATCTGGCCCAGCAGAACGACTTCCCTGACGCCCTGAGCGACGAGTGAGCGGACCTCAGCCACGATCTCGCCAACCGGCCGGCTGCGTTCCTTGCCCCGCTTTTGCGGGATGATGCAGAACGTACAGGCGTGGGAGCAGCCGTAGACCACGGCCACGGGCGCGCTGACCAGTTGGCCGCGCTGATCGGCGGGCAGGATGACCTCGCCGTCCTGCAGGGCGTGGCGTTGCTCCGTCACCGTCCGTTCCAGGGCATAGTCGGTTCCCTGGGTCAGGTGGCTGATGAGCGGCCGCCCGTCGGACGATGGCTCCATGAACACGTCGACGAACGGGAAACGCCGGGACAGGACGTCGTTGCCGCGCACGCCGACGATGCAGCCCATCATGGCTACGGTCAGGTCGGGGCGCTTTTCCTTGAGCGGCCGCAGGCTATCCAGCTTGAAATACGCCTTGTCCTCTGATTGCTGGCGCACGGTGCAGGTCTCCAGCACGATGACATCCGCCTCATCGGCGCGGGGCGTGGCGCGGTAGCCCAGCTTCTCGAGCTCGGTCGCCACTCGCCGGGCGTCGGCGTAATTCATCTGGCAGCCTGTGATCCAGAAATGGTACTTTTTGGACATCTTCAGTCTTCGGGAACCGGAGCGACGCGGCCCACAAACGAAATCGGCCCGAACGTCGGGCCCCGGAACCACCCGCATTCTAGCGATCGCCCCCCGACGCGTCAAGCGCAACCAGGGCTATCAGAAGTCGGACGGGCCGCAACTCGACCGCCAACCGGGCCGCCGCACCGGCATGTGTCGGCCATACGTTCCGACGATTCAGAACTCTGCATGTGCAACGACCGGGCTAGCGGGCCATCCAGGCGACAGACGTACACGTCCCATAGGGATGGGTCACGGGGTACGCCTTGCGCGCGGCAGGGACGACGATGCCCAACAGGCCATCATCCAGGGCCATGGCCAGCGTCTCGCTGTCTTGCGTCCAGTCATAGGCGACGGACGGGACGAAGAAGGGAAGCCGGGTAGCGAACGGCGTGGTCGTGTTGGCGGCGATATCGTGGAGCAACAACAGGCCGGTGTTGTTGCCCGGCACGGGGTCCGGCTGGTTGCCGGTCAGCACGAGATAGCGGCCGTCGGGCGAGAAGCCCAGCGAATGGTTGGCCTCATAACCCAACTGAAGGCGCAGCGACGGCTGCCCCGCCTGCAGGTCATAGGAAAACACGTATGCCTGCCTGCCAAAGGTGTCGAGGGCAACGATGAAGAGCAGTTCCCGGTCGGTCGGGTGCGGCATGACATAGCCGAGCATCAGGTGGCGCGGGGCGTCGGCCTGCGGCAAAACCTGCTCGAGTTCGGCTGTCTCAAGGAGGGCCTGTGGCTCGCCCCCATCTACGGACGCGAGCATCAAGACCTGGTCGCGGTGCGGGCCGAGGAAGCCGCTGTTCACGCTGCGGATGTAGCCATAGGTGTCGTCGTCGAGCCAGAAGGGCGAGTAGCCGAAGCCCGCGTCGACCAGATCCGCCAACGTCGCGGCCTGACCCGGCCCAAGCTGAAGGAGCTGCGGTTGGAAGCGGTCGGAGGTGTCGAGGATGATGGCGCGGCCGTTCGTCACCAGGGTGTTGCTCGGCAGCAGGCCATCATCCCCGGCATAGATGGCCCGCTCGCCGTTGGGTGACCAGGTCGGAATGCCAGGGAGCTCTGTCTGGTCGCAGCCGTTGTCGCACGTCGTCAGGTCAAGCGCGCGGGCGCTGGTCTGCCCGAAGCCGGGATCGTACGAATAGGCCACCAGTGTTTCGCCGGCCGGGTCGGACTCCCCGAATGAGACCGAATACACCTCCCCTTCATCATAGGCGAACTCATGGCGGTCGTTCCGCCAGAGGTTCGTCTGCCACGTCTCGGAGGCAAACGAGAATTCCTGCATCAGCAGCGCATCGCGGTTCCGCAACGGGCTCATCCAGATGAAGCCGTCGAGGGTGTACAGGTCTTCCCAACCCGCCACTTCCGCATAGCGCAACAGCCGCGAGGGCTCGGGCCGGTTGGTCGCCTCAACGGTGGCGCAGGCCATGAGCAAGTCGCTGTCGTCGGGCAAGGGCGCAGCACCCAGGTCCTCGATCGACCCTTCGAAGTTATAGAGCCACCAGGCCTGCTCCAGACTGGAGGCGATCCAGCTGCGCGTCTCCGCGTTCGACTGGGAAAACACCTGGCCGAACCAGTCCTCCAGGTTCGACGACTGGGTGAGGGCGCGCTGGAGAGTGGCCGTGGAAGTGTCCGGCAGCGCGGCGAGGAGAAAGTCAACCGCGACGTAGGCGAGCCAGTTGCGCTCCGGCGGAAAGCCCCGCGTGTCCTGTTCCCACCAGATCGGTCCCAGTGTGGCCAGGGGGATGCGCTCATCCTGCACGCGCCGGCGCTCGGCCGCGCCTACGGGCCATGCCTTCAGCCCCAGCTCGCTCAACTGGCGGTCTACCAGGATGCTTGCCAGGTACGCCTGGTCACAGCAGGCCCAGCCCACTGACTCGGCGATGATGGCCCCCACCAGCTGGGCGGCGTATGCGTCCAGCAGGGCTTCGTAGCCGGCAGCCGCCTGCGGTCCCTCTCCGTCCAGCGGCAGGCCGACGAGGGTCGGTGTCGGCAGGCGGAGCGGTTCCGACTGCCGGTCCTTTCCCGGCACGGGCCCGAGCGGGCGGGAAAAGTCGGCCAGCGTCGCGGGATCAGTCTCAAAGTCGACGGCGATCAGGTCATTATCGCAGTCGATATCGCTCAGCGTGGCGCACATCCGGTCAACGTGATCGCTGAGGTCTTCGGCCAGCCGGTTGACGATCACCCGGTCACGCGCCGGGTACCTGACGGCGAGCCGGCCGGTCTCGGCCGATTCCATGTCGCCCCAGAACGTCTGGAGGGGCGGAGCCAGCAGCCAGCGCTGGTCGCCGCGCCGGTAGACGCTGGTCTGGCGCAGGAACACGGGCGCCCCTTCGGCCGTCACATAGGGCTGGCTGTTGACGACAACCGCTTCGTTGAGATCGGGCGAGAAGTCGATCGACGCGGCCGATTCGTTCGCGCTAATCTCCGTCGCTTCCGTTGGCAGCACGGACGGGATCGATCCCTCGGCCGGCGTCAGACCGATGGAGCCGCGGTCCAGCACGAGGCCTTCCTCAAACAGGCCCAGCTGAGCCGATGTCCAGGCCGGGTCGCGCCCCGACAAGACGGACCGGAACAGCTCTTCGTCGCGATCGGCCGCTGCCTTCTGGATGAGGTTATAGCTTGAGGCCACATCGCGGCGCATGGCCTGGAGGGTGGCTTCCATGCGCTGGTCGACGCGCCACCAGACAAGCGCCCCGGCGGCGAAAACAAGCGCGGCCAGGAGCCCGATCAGACGCCAGCGCGGCCGGAAGCGCGGCGGTGGCGACGCCTTTGTCTCCGGTAGCTCCCAATCTGCTTCAGAGCCGGGCCGATCGTCTTCGGTCTGCCAGTCGAAGTTGTTAGACATAGATGACGCCGCGTTCGAGCGTGGACTGCTATCATGATCGTTTTACCGTTGAACCCGCCGGAGAGCAACGGGGCCCGGTCACTCATCATCATCCGCTCACCCGTCCGGGAGCGCCTGCCGGCGAACGGGTCTCATCCCGGTCGGGCTCGCCGGTCTTCCGGTCGCACGACATCGCCTGCCGGGCGGGTCCGGGGTAGGCGGCGGCCTTCAGCGGCCGTAGAGGTGGCGGTAGGCGCTGAAACCCTCGTAGATGCGCTGGACGTACTGGCGCGTTTCACTAAAGTCGATGGCGTCGACGAAGCCATCATGGTCGCTGCCGGCGATCTCGTACCAGCGGGCGGCATTGCCCGGTCCGGCATTGTAGGCGGCCAGGGCGGCATGAACCTGGTTGTCAAACGCCTCCAGTTGGCGGCTGAGATAGTAAGCGCCAAAGGTCAGGCCCACATAGGGCTTGTAGAGGTCGGCGTTGTCGTAATCCGGCCAGGCAAGTTGCTGGGCGATCCAGGCGCCGGTATCGGGGATGACCTGGCTGAGTCCCTGCGCCGCCGCGCTCGACGTGGCGAAGCTCTCAAACAGGCTCTCCTGCCGGACAAGGGCAAACTGCAGGCGCGGGTCGAAGCCGTACTGCTCGGCCAGCGGCTGGATCATGTCGGCAAAGTGGGCCGGGTAGGAGAGGCGGCCGAGGAAGCGCGGCGCGTCGAAGACCGTCATGCCAACCTGGTTCAGCAGCGTTGCCGCGGCGATGATCGACGAGCGGTAGAGGCCGATTTCGCTCAGGGCGATAGCCAGCTGGTAGTTGGCCAGCGGGTCGTCGGCGTTGGCCTGGCGAAGCGCCTCGAGCTCGCCCTTGGCCTCTTCGTACAGCCCCAGCGCCCACAACTCGCGCCCGACGGCCAGCCTCGGGTCGGCCGCCAGCTCGGGCGAGAGCGCGCCGAGGTCGCCTTCCGGCGGGATGGTGCCGTTCGCCACCAGCCATTCGCGCAGCCATGCTTCGGCCTCGCGCCGGTCGGTTGGCTCGGCGGCAGGCAGCGTCATCGGCTCATCGGCGCTGAATGGGGCGACCCCGTCGGCCACGTCGCGAGCGCGAATGGCGAAGTAGTGGCTCGGTTTCAAGGCCCGCGCCTGCTCGCGGAGCGCGTCCAGGTCGAGGCCGCTCGCCTGGTCGCCGGCTGCCAGGCGCATCAGCCAGACGAGCGCCTCGCTGCCGTACTCATTTTGCGGGTACTGCTCGGCCAGCCGGCGGTACAGCTCAAGCGACTTCGCATCGTCGCCGGCGAGCCCGGCCAGCCATGCTGCGCGAGCGATGGCGCGTGGCGCGTCTTCGTGGGCCGGGTAGTTCTCGGCCAGATACAGGTATCGGTCGACGGTGTTGGCGTCGCCGCGGTCTTCAGCCAGCGCGGCCGCCTCCCAGGCGGCCGCCGGCGCGCCTTCAGCCTCGGGATAGCCCGACAGGAAGTCCTCGAACGCGGCCAGCGCCTCCTCGCCACGTCCGGTTCGCGCCAGCATCTGCGCCCGCTCGAGCGTTGCCCGCGCCCCGTCTGTCTCGGCATAGGTGTCCAGTTCGGCCAGGGCCGCTTCCAGGTTGCCGAGCGCTTCATAGGTCCAGGCCAGGTAGAGGTGGGTGTCGCGCTGGTACGTCTCCGGGTTGGCGTCAAGGTAGCGCTGGAAGGCCTCGACGCCCGGCTGGTAAGCGGCGGCGTAGAAGTCTACGACCCCGCGCTGGTACTCGTCGACCGGCACGCCGGCTTCTACCAGCTCGATTAAGCCCCAGTAGCTCTGGGCTGCGCGTGGGTAATTGTTGACGCCATACAGGTATCGCTCGTAGCCCGCCTGGGTATTGCCCGCAGCCAGTTCAGCCTTGCCTGCCAGGTAGGTCATCTCGCCGCGCGTGGTCTCGGTCACGGCCTGGTCGTGGATGGCGTCGTACTGGGCGATGGCCGCGGCGTAGTTGCCGGCCGCCAGTTGCAGTTCGGCCACCTTGCGGCGGATGGCGATGTTCGCCAGCCGGTGGGACGGCGCCTCCAGCGCGGCCTCGTAGGCGGCGATAGCCCCGGCGGTGTCACCGGCGGCGGCCAGGGCCTCAGCGATGAGCGGCTGGACGTAGGCGGCCATGTCGGGGTGCCGCTGCAGGTAGGCGGTGAAGGACTCGATCGCCCCGGCGTTGTCGCCGGTCGCCAATCGCGCCTGTCCCAGATGGAAGGCGGCCCGGTCGGGCGCGGTCGAGGTGAGATTCAGATCGCCCGGTCCCTTGACCCCGGCTGAGCCGTCAAGCGCCTGGGCGCTGAGTTCGCTGAAGACGCCGGCCGCGGCCGAGGCCTGGCCGTCATTCAGCAGCGCCAGGCCGAACCCTTCCTGGGCCGCGCCGCGCTCCGCCGGCGAGAGATCATCGCCACTGAGCGCGGTCTGGTATGCTTTGGCCGCCGCCGGGTAGTTGCCGTAGTTCAACAGCGTCTGGCCGAGCGTGACCAGTTCGGCGCCGGTCGCGCCTTCCGGCAGCTGAAAATCGGATGTGACCGCGGGCGCTGGTGACGTTGTTCCGGCGGTCGCGGCCGGCGGTCCGGCGTCGGTGATCGCCGGGGCAGGCGCGTCTGCCGTCGAGCCGGCGGGGGTCGGCGACGGCATCACTTCGGGCGTCGGCGGCTTCGGAACCGGGATGACCGCCCCGGCGGCCAGCGTCGGCGTTGGCAGGGCCGATGGCGCGGCGTCCGTCGCGCCCTGGAAGGCCGTCTCGACCTCGGCCGAGCGCGTGGCGCCCGGTTGCTGCCCGCACGCGGCCAGCAGGACGAGGACAAAGCCGAGCGTCAGGTTGAAAAGCGGGCGGGCCACGGCGACGCTACGCATCGGCCCCCGGTCGGTCGCCATCTTCAACGGCCGCGGCCGGGTAGGGCGCTGCCGGGGTGTCCGCTGCGGGGAGTCCCGCCCGGTCCACGGGTGCGGCCGGCTCACGCCGCCCGCTGATCAATTCGTAGCCCAGGTAAAGCGGGGCCAGCTGAGACAGGGCCAGCAAGATGAACATGCCAGTTGCTCCGGTGGCGATCAGGTCGAGCTGATCGGCCAGGCGGCTCTGCACATCGTCCATCGTTGTCGCCAGCTGGTCGATGAGCTGAACATACTGGTCCATCATCGGTCCCAGTTCGGCGACACGGCTGTTGATGGTCTCAAGGCTGGCCGAGGTGGCCAGCAGGTCGTCCGAGAGCGTCTGGGTATTGGCGGACGCATCCGCCAGGCCCGACTCAAGCGCTCGCAGGCTCTCCGGCAGTCCGTTCAGACTGTCCTGGAAGGCGATCAGCGACGTATCGAACGGCACTTCAGGGTCATACTCGATGCCGAGATCGAACGCGAGGGGGATGGTCACCCCCAGTGGCAACTGGATCTCGCGCTCGAATCCGAAGTCGGACAGGCGGCTCAGGGTGTTGTCGATGACGTCCGCGACCTGGATCATACTGGGCAGCGCATCCTGGATGCTCTCAATGTTCTCCGGCACCTCCTGGGTGACGACCGTCGTGATGTTCTCCAGCAGCGGCCCGGTCTCCTGGACCGTGGTGCTCAGGTTGGCGGTTGTGGTCACCGATGTGCCGATGGCGGCCGCGACGTCGTCGAGCGTGCCCTGTGCCGTCAGCATCGAGCCGCGGACGGTGGCCAGCCCGTCGGCCGTCAACTGGAGCGTGGCGCCGATGTTGCCGGTCAGGCTTCGAACGGCGTCCCCGACATAGAGCGCCCCGAGGACGCTCAGCACGAGGATCGCGAGGGCGGTGATGAGCATGACAGCGCCGATAATTCGCCTGACAACCATGATTTCCTCCCCGGCGGCACCAGAGCGATTCGCGATTCTACTGCCTGGCTTCCGGATCCTTTCGGAACCGCTTCACGTGCAAGTGGCTCCTCATCCTTACGGCGACTCGCCGTCTTGAGACAAGCCCTCGTATTCTATTCCACTTAGCGCTTCCCGGACAGCGGCGCGGCTGATCCCGCCCGTCCGTTCAGCCTGCGCTAAGGCGCTCCAGAGCAGGTTGAAAGCGTCATAGGTCGGCCCGGCGTAGGGGCCCGGCGCCTCGTCGAACGGGGATACGGCCTCGTAGGCCCGGTGGAACGCCGCCGGCCGGGCAGCCGGGTCGGACGCCGCGAACGGCGGTTCGCCCATGACCAGCAAGGCCAGACCGTCCCGGTCATACACGGGCGCGGCCGCGGCCGTCGTCTCGGGCAGGTAGTGGCCGACGACGGCGACTACGCCGGGATCGATGCCGAGGGTCGCCGCGGCCTGCCCGGCCAGCGTCCTGTCTCCGCTGTCGTCCAGGGCGACCAGGGCGACGCGCGTGCCGTTGATCCCGCCGGCGGCGTTGATCTCGCGCACCGCCAGCCGGGCGCTGTAGATGGCGTCGTAGCCGATGGCACGGTCGCGACCCTCGAATGGGGCGACGAGCCCGACCTTGACCACCGGCCCGACGGAGGCGCAGGCGCTCTGGACGAGCAGCGCGAGGCAGGCGGCCGCCAGGCACAGCCTAGCGACAGCGCTCGACGTTGGCGACGTGTTCTTCATAGGTCACGCTGAAGGCGTGGGCGCCGGGCGTTGGGGCAGCGCAATCCAGGACGAAGAAGAGATACTGGCTGGCGACCGGGTTGGCGATGGCGTTGAGCGAGGCGAAGCCCGGATTGGCGATCGGCCCCGGCGGCAGCCCGCCGACCAGGTAGGTATTGTAGGGGGAGTTGACCTGCAAATCCTCCAGGCTGAGCGGCGACTTCCACCACGACCCGGACTCCGGCTGGTAGCCGAGGGCGTACTGCACGGTCGGGTCGGCCTGGAGAGGCATCCCGGCCCGCACCCGGTTCAGGTAGACACTGGCGACCAGCGGCTTCTCGTCGGGCAACTGGGCCTCCTTCTCGACAATGGAGGCCAGAATGACCGCGTCACGCACCGACAGCCCGAGTGTGCCGAATGACTGGCGCATCGCCGGCGTCACCTGGGCGTCGAAGCCATCGAGCATCTGGTAGATGAGCATTTCGGCCGTGGTATCCGGCCCGATCGGGTAGGCCTGCGGGAAGAGGTACCCCTCGAGCGAGGCGTCGGGCGGCAGTGTCGACAGGAAGCCGTAGCGGCCGAGGTCGAGCGACCGTCGCCGCAGCGCGAGATCAAGGAATTCGTCGGCGTCGATGGCCCCCGGAGAAGTCACGCGCAGGTAGTTGGCCATTTCCTCGACCCGCCAGCCGGGGAGGAAGTTGAGGCCGATCGATTGCCCGCCGGAGCGGCTTAGGACACCGGCGATCTGCGGGATGGTCTGGGCCGGGTCAAGCTGGTACTCACCGGCCACGAGGCTGCCGTCCAGGCCGTGATAGGTCAGGTAGTTGAGAAACAACTCGCTGTCACTGACGATGCCTGCTGCGGTCAGTCCCTCGGCAATAGCCGCTGCGCCCTGTCCGGGGGTGATGGTGAACGCCTGCGGGCCCACGGCCGTGCCCGCCGGCGCGGCAAGCTGGGCTTCGCGCGCCCCCAGATAGCGCTCCAGATACAGGCGCTGTGCTAGGCTGAGGGCCGGGTTCGCCTCGGCCGGCGCGCGCCAGGCCCGGTAGAGGATCGTTGTCGCTGCGGACAGGGCGAGGACAACGACGGCCGCGATGATGATCAGCAGGAACGCGCGCAACGCGCGTCCGCGAGTGGGGCGCGGTTCAGGGTTCATAGGCAGGAGGACGCAGGCTATCGAGGTATGCCTGCAGGATGAGCGCGGCGGCCACGGCATCGACGTCGGCCTTGAGCTTCTTGCCGCGCCTCCCTTGGGCGCGCAGGCTCTCCTCGGCCTGCATCGTCGTCAGACTCTCGTCCCAGAAGACGACCGGCAGGGCCACGGCTTCCGCCATCTCCGCCGCGTAGTCGCGTGTCCAGGCAGCCCGATCCCCTTCATGGCCGGCCAGCGTGATCGGCAGCCCGACAACGATCAGCCGGACGTCCTGCTCGGCCGCGAGGCGGGCAAACCGGCCGAAATCCTCGGCCCGCGAGGCGCGCCGGATGACGCCGTAGGCTCTGGCAATGGTGCGGGTGGTGTCGCTCAGGGCCACGCCAACCCGCTTGTCGCCCAGGTCGAGGGCCATGACGCGGCCTTCGGTCGGGACAGGGTCCGTATCGGTCGTCATGGTTGAATCCAGAGCCAGGATAGCGGAGGGCGCGGGCCTTGCTTGTCCCCGGCCCTACGCTTGCCCGTCATTCTCCGGTTGCCAGCCCCAGCGTCTGTCGCGGGCGGACGCGCCAACCTCTTTCGCGTCCTGCCGCGCCAACGGAGCGAAAGGCCGGCACGCCGAACTCGCGGGCCAGCGCGCGCAGCCGCCGGTCGGGCGTCACCAGGCCGATCCGCAAGCGCTCGCGGTCAGCAAGGCGGCGCAGCAGGGCCAGATCGGTCGTGCTCAGGTCGGGCCGGTCGAACTCGGGGACGATCAACACGGCACGCAGCGCCCCGGCGAACAGAATCTGGTCGCGGATGGAGACGAAGTCGTCGGCGCTGGTGAGGGTGATGACGTGCACGGGATTGCAGCGCCGGGCTCCTTGCGCGCCTCAGGCGGCCGGCGTAACGCCCCCTGACTTCAGGTTCCGGCGGACCACTTCGACGACGAATTCCAGCGCTTCGTTCAGCTTCTCCGGGTCGCGGCCGCCGGCCTGGGCCATGTTCGGCCGCCCGCCGCCGCTTCCGCCCACGATCAGGGCCACTTCGCGCGCCAGATCGCCGGCCTTCAACCCGCGGCCGATCAGGTCATCGGTCACGGTTGCGATGATGACCGGCTTGCCGTCGCTGACGGTGGCCAGCACGGCCGCGCCCGATCCGACCCTGTCCCGGAACCAGTCGGCCATCTCGCGCAGCGCCTCGACGCCGCCGACCTCGACTCGGGCGGTCAGGAGCCTGACCCCGTCGACCTCCCTGACCTGGGAAAGAAGCTCGTCGAACTGCCCGCGTGCCAGCCGGCGCTGGGCCTGCTCCAGTTCCCGGGTGACCGCCCTGTTCTCAGCCAGCACAGCCTCCAGCCGGGTTTCGACTTCGGCGACCGGCGCATTCAGCTTGCTCGCCAGCCGCTCCAACTGGGCCAGGCGCTCGGCAACGTAGTGGTACGCCCCGCGACCGGTGACTGCCTCGACCCGGCGCGTGCCGGAGCCGACGGCCTCTTCGGACGTGAAACGGAACAGGCCGATCTCGCTCGTCTCGGATACGTGCAGGCCGCCGCACAGCTCAAAGCTGTAGGCCGACGGCCCGGCCTCCTCGCCGACGGTGACGGTCCGGACGATATCGCCGTACTTCTCGCCGAAGAGGGCCATGGCTCCGGCAGAGATGGCCTCCTTCTGGCCCATGAAGGCGATCTTGACCGGGTAGTTGGCCAGCACGGCCTCATTGATGGCTGTCTCGATGCGGCCGAGCGTCTCCCGGTCGACCGCCCTGTCGTGGGTGAAGTCGAAGCGCAGGCGGTCCGGCGCGACGAGCGACCCGGCCTGGACGACATGGGGCCCCAGGTGGGCGCGCAATTCGCGGTGGAGGAGGTGGGTGGCGGTGTGGTTGCGGCGAATGTCGGTCCGGCGGTTGCGGTCAACCTCAAGCGAGACGACCTGGCCCTCTTTCAGCTCGCCAGTGATGACCTCGCCACTGTGGACGATCAGCCCGGCGACCGGACGGCGCACATCGTAGATGCGCGCTTCACCGCCAAAGGCGTTGGCGATGCGGCCGGTGTCGCTGACCTCGCCGCCGGATTCCACGTAGAAGGGCGTGGCAGCGGTGATGATGTCGACCTGCTGGCCGGGGCGGGCAACTTCAACGCGCTTCCCGTCGCTGACCAGGCCGAGGATGGTCGATTCCAGCGACGAGCCGGTGTATGGGTCGTGGTCCACGCCCCCTTCATCCAGCCGCCCGGTGGATAGCAGCGACAGGAGCAGGTCGGTATAGACGTTCTGGCCGACCTCATAGTTGGCGAACGCGCCGCTGCCGCTGGCGATGGCGTGCTGTTCGCGGGCCGCGGCGTAGCCCGCCTCGTCGACGGTCATGCCGTGCTGCTCCAGCGCCTCGTCGCGGGTCAACTCCAGCGGCAGGCCATGCGTCGCGTAGAGGTTGAAGGCCACGTCGCCGGGCACGACCGTTTCGCCGCGGCTGTGGAGGTCGTCAAGGATCTGGTCAAGCTGCAACAGACCGCTGTCGAGCGTGCGGTTGAAGCGCTCTTCCTCGCGGCGAAGGGTGTACTGGATCAGGTCGCGGCGCAGGCGCAGTTCCGGGTAGGCCTCGCCCATCTGGTCAATGTAGACCTGGGCGACTTCGCCGAGGAAGGGCTCGTGAAAGCCGATCTTGCGGCCGAAGCGCGCCGCCCGGCGGATGATCATCCGCAGGACATAGCCCGCGCCGGTGTTGCCCGGCTGGACGCCGTCGGCGATGAGGAACGTCGCCGCGCGGCCGTGGTCGCCGATCACCCGGTATCCAACGGTTTTCTCGGCTCGCTGGGCGTCGTTGTCGCCGAGCAGCTGCTGGACGCGGTCGAGCGCCGGACTGAAGAGGTCGGTCTCGTAGTTGCTGCCGACGCCCTGGACGACGCGCACCAGACGCTCCATGCCCATGCCTGTGTCGACCGACGGCCGTGGCAAGGGGATCAACGAGCCGTCGGGCTGGGCGTCGTACTGCATGAAGACCAGGTTCCAGACCTCCACATAGTCAGGAAAGTCGTCATTGTTGACGCCGGCCGGGTCGATGTCTTTCAAGTCGCCGAAGTAGTAGTGGACCTCGGAGCAGGGGCCACAGGGACCGACGTCGCCCATCGACCAGTAGTTGTCCGACTTGCCGAAGCGCAGGATGCGTTCGGCCGGCAGGTAGCGCGTCCACAGCTGGAAGGCCTCATCGTCTTCGGTGTAGACAGTCGCGAAGAGCCGTTCCGGCTCCAGTTCCATCACGCCGGTCAGGAAGGTCCAGGCATAGTCGATGGCCTCGCGCTTGAAGTAGTCGCCAAAGGAGAAGTTGCCCAGCATCTCAAAGAAGGTGTGATGCCGGGGCGATGGGCCGACGTTCTCCAGGTCGTTGTGCTTGCCCTGGACGCGCATGACCTTCTGGGCGGTGGTGGCGCGGGAATACGGCCGCTTTTCCTTGCCCAGAAAGACGTCCACGAACTGGTTCATGCCGGCGTTGGTGAACAACAGCGTCGGGTTGTCGCGCTGGGGCAGCGGCGAACTGGGCACGATCTCGTGCTGGTTCTCCTGGAAGAACTCCAGGAAGGCTCTGCGAATCTCGTTGCTGGATGTCGGTCTCATCGGTTTCTCCGGTCGAGTAGTTTACCAGAAGCGACGGCAGTTGCCGACCGCACGACGGGACGGC
>CAYRBP010000049.1:0-27944 GCA_964422535.1 uncultured Ardenticatenaceae bacterium
TGATGATCGACACCGGGGCTTTCAATCCGCGCTACCCGATGCGGATGCTGCTGCCCACGGTTTCGCGTTGACCGGGTGAGGGGCGGCTTGCGGCCGCCCCTGTGTGTTGCTCGCGGCGCGCCCGGCACTGACCGTCGGGCGCGCCGCGCTCATTTCTCGGCCTTTTCCAGGTCTTTCCGCACGTCCCGACTGAAATCCCAGTTCAGGTAATACGAGGTTGTCGGCAGGGCCAGCTCGAGCGTCGTCAGCGCCTGGACGCCGACGCGCACGTCGCGCGGCCGGCATTCGAGCAGGTGGCCGCCGCGGGTCAGGTCGTCTGACAGGAAGTGGAGGTGCATCCCCGGCACGCTGATCGAGGCCATGTAGTCGGGGGTGTAGAAGCCGCCGAGCGTGCCCCGGACGTCGCTGAACTCGAAGATCGGCTGCTCCCTGGCGATCTCGACCAGCGGGATGTAGCACTCTGACTTCGGCACCGAACGGACTTTCATATAGGCGAAGTCTCCCTCGATGCGAAATGCGTAGAAGATGTTGGGCGAGGGCAGCGGCTCCTGCAACCGGCGCAGGAACTCGTCGTAGCTCATCTCGCCCGACAGCGCCGCGTGCTGCTGGGGCCTGTAGAAGGTCACGCAGCTGAACGGCGTCAGCGCGTCGTCGCCCACTTCCTCGACCGTGCCGTCGGCGCGCATCTGGTAGATGCGGCCGTCGAGCATCACCATCTCCCCGTCCAGCATATCGAACGTGCCCAGGCCGAAATCGCCGTGCTTCTTGATCTCGCTGAAGGGGATGTGTTCTTCATAGATGCCCTCGACGATGGCGTTCACCGGGGCGCAGAGATAGATGCGGTCGTGGATATCACTCATGAGGCGCTTCCTCTAACAGGACGACGCTTTCCTGCTCGTTCGGGTCGGTCCGGGCCAGCACCGCCACGCATGGTTCAGTCTGGCTGGGGTTGTAAGGCAGGTGAGCTACCCCGGCCGGGATGTAGAGGTAGTCGCCGGCGCTCACGGTCATGTGCTCGCGCAGGCCTTCGCCATACCACATCCCGGCTTCGCCGCTGATGACGTAGATGGCTGTCTCGTGGCCGGCGTGGGTGTGGGCCCTGGCCCGACCGCCAGGCGGAATGGTCAGGGCGTGAAGGCAGATGGCCTGGGCGCCGGTATTGCCGGCAAAGATGCCGACGCTGTAGGTCAGCCCTTGCTTGCCTTCGTAGGTCTCATCCGAGCGGATCAGCACACAGGTGCAGCCGTCCTGGTTCATATGCGTCCCTCCGGTAAGTGGTCTGGCAGCTGATCTGGTTGAGGGCGATCGCCGGCATGCCTGGCCGGCAGCCTCTACAAGTATCCCAGCCCGCGCAATCGCTCTTCAATCTGGGCCGACTCGTCGTCGCTGAAACCGGCGGCCGCGGGGGCCGTGTGGACCGATGCGCCGTCGCCCGAGAAGACGACGTCTCCCGGCGCGACGAAGGCTTCAACCAGCGCCCGGCCGTCCATGATCCGGGACACGGGTTCGCCCAACAGGTGCAGGATGGTCGGGGCCAGGTCGAGGATGCTGGCCTCGGGCAAGTCGACGCCGCGGCGGATGGCCGGCCCCCGGGCGATGAAGATGCCTTCGCGCCGGTGGCAGCCGGAATCGCCGCGGATCTGGCGCGTCATCACCCGGCCGTCGGTGGCGAAGAGCGGGCAGGCGATCATGGCGTAGTCGTCGAGCACCAGGTGGAGGTCCGGGCCGAGGCCGGCATAGTCGCCGTGGTAGGCCTCGCGGCCGGGGATGATCTTCGTCACAATGGGGCGGCCGTCATCGTCGTGAAGGTCGGCCAGGTCATCAATCACTTCGCGTAGCCGTGTGTCGTACTCGGCGTCCGGGACGATGCCGTGAGGCTCGCGGCCGATGCGGTTCAGGTAGACCTGGCCGACGTGGCCCATGCTGTAGGCCACCGTCCGGCTCCAGTCGACGCTGTCAAAGCTGAGGAACTTGCCGACGATGTCGTTGCGCGCCTTCTTGCTGACGCGGGCGATCGTGTTCTGAAGGCCGAGGCGCGAGATCCACTGATAGGCGGTCGCCGGCGTCAGCCCGTTGCGGAAGGCCCAGGCCTTGAGCTGGGTGACCACGTCGGGCTTGAGCTTCATCAACCCCTTCTGCATGAAGAACACGTTCAGGTTCACCATGTTCTTCAGCGGGCCGAAGCCGTGGTCGGACATCACGATCGTCGCCGCGTCCGGGGGCAGCTGGGCCACCAGCCGGCCGATGTACTCGTCCACGAGGGCGTAGCCGTCGCGGATGGCATGCTCGAAGGGGCCGGGTTCGTATCGGGCATGCCCGTGGTCCATGAAGCGCCACAGGGCGTGCTTCATGATGTCCATGGCGATGAAGTGGACCATCAGCACGTCGGTCGGCTCGCGCTCCATCAGACCCAGGGCCCAGCGGCCGTGAGCGTGGATGAGATCGTAGATATCGGCCTGGAATTCCGCTTCCAGCCCCGGCTTGTACTGGATGTCGGGCGCGATGCGGTAGGGGCCGAACTCGCCCTCGTAGCGGGCGATGAGGTCATCGGGGTAGCTGATCGTGGCGTTGCGCGGGCTGAGAATATCGGTGACCATGAAGCCGTTGACCGGCTGGGGTGGATAGGTCACCGGCACGTTCAGGACGCCGACGCGATAGCCCGCTTCCGACAGCCGCGCCCACAGGGTGGGCTGGCGGATGCGCGTCGAGTTGACCAGGGTGAAGCTTTCGCCGTGGGGCTGGATGAAGTCGAAGACGCCGTGCTTGCCCGGATTCGTCCCGGTCATGAAGGTCGGCCAGGCCGGACTGGTGACGGGGGGCAGCGTCGAGGCGAGATCGGCCGTGACGCCTTCCGCCATCAGGCGGGCGAGATTGGGTAGATAGCCCTGGTCGGCCCAGGGGCGAATGAGGTCAAACGTGGCGCCGTCGAAGCCGACGATGAGAAGCTTCATTGGTATCAGTATAGCCGATCCGCGAGGCAGGCGCAGCGACGCAGCCGGCGCGCGCTGAAATCAATCGTCATCTGCATGCCCCTCTGCCACCGGCCGGTTCAGGACGTTACGGACATGATAGACGGTCTTGTTCTGCGTCTCGTAGTACGTGCGGACGATGAGCTCGGCGATCAGGCCCAGCGCGAAGAACTGGGCGCCGAGGATGATCAACAGCACGCCCAGCAGGAGCAGCGGCCGGTCGCCGATCTGCGTCGCGTTGAATCCCGCCCAGCCGCCGGTCAGGCCACCCCAGACCTTGATGGTCGTCAGGTAGAGGCCGATCAGCGAGCCGAGGGCGAAGAGGATGATGCCCAGGCGGCCGAACAACTGCATCGGCCGGTCGCTGTAATTTCGCAGAAACAGCACTGTCATCAGGTCGAGGATGACCCGGAAGGTGCGCGACAGCCCGTACTTCGAGCTGCCTGCCACGCGCGGGCGGTGGTTGACGGGCACCTCCGACATTGAGAAGCCGGCGAAGTTGACCATCTCCGGGATGAAGCGGTGCATCTCACCATACAGGTGTAGTTCGTCGGTCACTTCGGCCCGGAAGGCGCGCAAGGAGCAGCCGCGGTCGCGCAGGTGGACGCCGCTGGTCGTCGCGATCAGCCAGTTGGCGACGCGCGAGGGAAAGCGCCGGACGGCGTCGTCCTGGCGATTCTCCCGCCAGCCGTTGACGACGTCATAACCCTTGTCGAGTTCGGCCAGCAGTCTGGGGATGTCGGCCGGGTCGTTCTGCCGGTCGGCGTCAAGGGTGACGATGACCCGGCCCCGGGCATAGTCGAAGCCGGCGGCGAAGGCGGCCGTCTGGCCGAAGTTGCGCCGGAAGCGGATGGCGACGGTGCGCGGGTCGGCCGCCGCCAGTTCCTGCAGGCAGGCGAAACTGCTGTCCTTGCTGCCGTCGTCGATGTAGATGACTTCGTAGTCCAGACCGCGCCCATCCAGCGCAGCGCGGATCTCTTCGGCCAGCGGGTGAAGGTTCTCTTCCTCGTTGTAGACCGGGATGACGAGACTCAGGTCTTTCGTTTCCATATCAGGCGACGTACCCCAGGTCGCGCAGCTTCTGCAAGACCAGTGCTTCCTCGTCTTCCGTGAAGACCGTGTCCTCTCCGCGGCCGTCTCCGGGCCCGCCCGGCCTGAACGTGACCGGGTTCTCCGCGTTGAAGGCGTCGCTAAAGGCGGCCGACAGCACCGTCCCGTCCATGTACTCGGGTACGGGCAGCCCCATATAGTGCAGGATGGTCGGGGCCAGGTCGAGCAGGCTCGCCCCCTCCAGCACCGTGCCGGGCACGACGCCCGGTCCTCGCAGCCCGACGACGCCTTCCATGTGGTGGTGGCCGGTCTGGCCGACGCTCGGCTCGATGACCCGGTTGGAGCCGAAGTCGGCATGACCGAAAGAGACGTACCTGGCCCGGTCGGTGTGCAGGATCAGGTCGGGCAGTCGGTCGGCGCTGATGCCGTGGAAAACCTCTTCGCGCCGGTAGACAACCGGCACAACCTGGCTGCCGTCCTCGGGGTCGCGCAGGGCCATGGCGCGCGCGGCGATCTCATCGCGCAGTGCCTCCACCGCGGACGGCTCCACCGTGCCCTGCGGTCGCCGGCCCTTGACGTTCAGGTAGACCTGCCCGAAGTTGCCGACCGAAAAGGCCCTGGTGCGCGACCAGTCGACGTCGTTGAACGACAGGAACAGTTTGCGCAGCATCCCGCCGCCGCGGCCGCGCTTGACGTTCTTGCGCAGGTCGCTCAATCTCAGCGCGTTGACGACTTTCAGAGCGTTGATCGGCGTGGCACCCACCTTGAAGGCGGCTCGCTTGATCCGGCTGAGAGGCGACCGCTTGAACACGAGCCAGCCGTTCTCGGCCAGCCAGTTGTTAATGTGAAAAAACTTGTGGAACGGCCCGAAGCCGTGGTCGGACAGGACGACGATCAGCGCGTCTTCCGGCACGAGAGCGACCAGTTCGCCTAGCAGCCGGTCGACCGTCTCGTAATAGTCGAGGATCTCCGGCATGACGCGGGCAGCCATCTCCGGGTCGTGGCGCGGATGCGTCGGGTCAACCAGGTGCCAGATCTCGTGCTGCAAGTTATCGGTCGACTCCAGCACGTACATGAAGAGGTCCCACGGTTTGGTGCGCAGCAGATAGGCCACGTTCCGGGCCCGGTCGATCTCAACCTGTTTGACGGCCCGGACGTAGACAGCCGGATCCTGGCCGCGGCCCTTCTCTGACAGCTTGAGCGGGAAGGGGCCGCAGGCGTCGAGCAACTCCCGCTTCAGGGGTTGCGGGTAGGTGTAGTCCACGTCCGCACTGGGGATCAGGAACGAGCAGACCATGTAGCCGTTGACCGGCGGCGGCGGCTCCGTCATTGGCATGCTGACGACGCCAACCTGACCGCCCGCATCGCCAACGATGTCCCACAGGGCGGGGACGGCCCGTGTGCGGCCGTTGGAGACGCGGATGTCATAGCCGTCGGGCGCCGGGTAGGTGAAGTCGACCAGGCTGTGCTGGCCGGGGTTGGTGCCGGTCGCGAACGACATCCAGGCTGAGGCCGAGACCGGCGGGATGGTCGAGCGCAGCCTGCCCGACGCGCCGCCGGCCAGCAGGCCGGCCAGGTGTGGCAGCCGCCCTTCGTTAATCCAGGGCTGCAGCAGGTCGAAGGTGATGCCGTCCAGGCCGAAGACGGCGACTTTGCGTTGGATCATGGGTCTTGGTGTATGGGCCGCCTGCCGGTTGGGCCGGCTGTTCAGGCATGCGAGGCCGGCCGCTGCTTCAGGTTGAAGACATTCCGCAAGGCATACATCAACCCGCCCAGCAAGCCCGCGCTGAAGCGCAGGAAGTAGAATGCCAGCGACATGGAAACCGCCACGGCCGCGGGCACGCCCACCGGGACGAACAGGAAGGTGTAGATGCCTTCGCGCAGGCCCAGGCCGTTGAAGGTGATCGGCAGCAGGTTGATGATGGCGATCAGCGGCACGAACAGGGCGAAGACGCGGAACGGCAGGTGGACGCCCAGCGACCAAGCGATGGTGATCTGGACCAGGATAAGATTGAGCGTGAAGGGAATGCTGATCAGCAGCGCGCTGGCCAGCGCCCGCATCGGATAGCGGTGGATCGTGCTGACCAGGTTCTCGATCTTGCCGTAATAGGGCAGGTTCCTGGACTTCGGATAGACGCGGTTCAGTGTCCGCAGCGGGTCGGCCCAGCGGGCCAGGAAGAAGAAGGCCGGGATGCCGACGGCCGTGATGATGATCAACAGCCAGAGGTAGGACGGCAACTCCAGCGTCAGGGCATGAGCCGCCAGGTTCCAGACGAGCGCGACCAGGGCGATGAGCGACGACCCGACGAGGCCGGTCACGCGTTCCATCATCACCGAACTCAGCGCCTCCGACCCGCGGCCGGTGTTCTGGCGCAGGCTGACAACCTTGACCACGTCGCCGCCAAAACCGGTGGGGATGAAGTTGTTGGCGAAGAAGCCCACGTAGTACAGGTAGACCAGCAAACCGAACGTGGGACGATCATCGAGCGCGTGCAGCAGCACGTACCAGCGCCAGGCACGGATGACGACGTTCAGCTGGAACAGCAGGAAGGCCAGCAGGTACCACGGCCAGCTGATATTGCTGAGCGTGCTGACGACTTCTTCAAGGCCAACGCGACTGATCAGCCAGGCGAGCAGGGCGATGCTGAGCACCACCTGCAGGACGCCGATGAGTTTCTGGCGGTTGGCGCGCTTAGAGTCCTGGACCATAGCTCGGCAAGTATAGCACAGGTAGGATGCGGGCGTCATCGCGCCGGCGGACGATCACCTTACGCTTACCGCACGTGAAGGCGCTCCTCGCCACGGGTGCCGGCGCGGTGTCGATCCCGGTCCGGCCGGCAGGCCAAACCCGCCGGTGGCGGAGCCGGCCCGGACGCGCGCTCATCGGTCCGCATCCGGCCAGGTCGCGCTCCCTGCCGGAAGGCGGACCGTGAACGTTGTCCCTTCGCCGAGTGCGCTGCTGGCGCTGACGGTTCCGCCGTGGGCCTCGACCAGTTCGCGGACGATGGCGAGCCCCAGCCCGGCGCCTCGCCCGGCTTCCGGCCTGGCCCGCGATTTTTCCAGCCGGTAGAAGCGCTCGAAGATGCGCTCCACCTCGCCGGCCGGGATGCCGGGACCGTTGTCGCGGACCACGCTGTCGACCCATTCGCCCTCGACGTGCGACGCCAGCGTCACCTCGCTGCCGGCTGGTGAGTAGGCCAGCGCGTTGTCGACCAGGTTGGCGAAGACCTGGGTCAGCCGGTCGCTGTCGCCCATGACCGAGACGGGCGGGCCAGGTTCGAAGACGACGGAGATGCCCTTGTCGGCCGCCACCGGCCGGAAACTGCGAAGGACGCCGGTCAGGACCTCGTTCAGGTCCACCGGGCGCAGGACGAGCTGGAGTTGGCCCGATTCCAGCCGGGCCAGGTCAAGCAGCTCGTTGACCATCCGCTGCATTCGCCCGGCTTCCAGGTTGATGGTCTCGGCCGCGCGCTCACGCTCGGCGGCGGAGGAAGCGGCGCCATCCAGCAGCGCCTGGCTCCAGCCGCTGATGGCGGTGATCGGCGTCTTCAGGTCGTGGGAGACGTTGGCCACGAAGTCGCGCTGCGCCTGTTGCGTGGTCTTGACCCGGGCCGCCATCGTGTTGAAGCTGCCGGCCACCTGGCGGACCTCCGTTGGGCCCTGAAGCGGCACGGTCTGGTCATAGTCGCCTTCGGCCACACCACCCGCCGCCTGGGCCACCTTCTGGAGCGGGCCGGCCACCGAGCGGGTGATGATCGCCGCCAGCAAGACCGATAGCAGCAAGGCCAGGACGCCGGCGACGAGGATCGGCCGCAGGAATGACTCGGTGAAGAAGGCGCGGGCGGTCGGTTCCGGCTCGGCGTAGAAGATCAGTCCGCGGCCGAGGGCCGGGTTCGGCTCGGCAAAGACCAGCCAGCGCGACCCGTTTGGGTGCTGGAAGGTGCCGAAGATGCCCCCGAGGCCGACGCTGGACAGCGCCAGCCCGGGCGGCCGTTCGACTGCTGTGAGCTCGTCTCCCAGCCAGTCATCGCCCGTGGCCGTATCAAAGATGATCTGACCGAGTTCGCCGTCCACAACCAGGATCCGCACGCCGGTCTGGTCGGCCGTGTCGAGCAGGAAGTCCTGCAGTTCTTCCGAGCCGGCGCCGGCCACCCACAGCTGCAGCAATTCGCGCTGGTTCGTCCGGCTGATGGCCGACAGCCGTTCCAGCACCGGCAGCAACCGGGCGCTGGAGATGGAGGCGAAGGCGTAGAGCGCGGCGGCAACGATGAGCAGCGCCGCCAGGATGACGGCGATGTACGAAAGCAGGAGACGGCCGCGCAGCGAGTTGAGCACTAGCCGCCGCTCCGCACGGGTTGGGCCAGCGCCTTCCGCAGCGTGCGGGTGGCCCCGCCGGCGCTGACCTCTTCAAAGCCAAAACGACGGTAGAGCGCCTCGGCCCTGTTGCCCGCGTGGACGCTGAGAGAGACCGCGGAATAGCGGCCGCCGGCCCAGTCCAGCAGGCGCTCCAGCAGACCGGAGCCGACGCCGCGTCCGCGATAGCCGGGCACGACCGCCATCGTCAACTCCGGAGTGTCCTCATCAACATAGCCGTAGCCGTCCGGCAGCAGGCGAAGCCACGCCGCGCCGATGGGCGTGCCGCCGTGGTTGGCGGCCAGCACGCCCAGATCGCCGGGCCGGCCGAACCCGGCCGCGTATTGGGCCAGCGCCGGCATGCTGACGATCTCCCGCGGAGGCGGTGGCTCGCCGGCCGGGACATAGATAGCCTCGTACAGCATCTCCCACAGGAAAGGCTCGTCGGTCGCAACGAGCGGCCGGTAGCGGATCGCGCGTTGGGCTGTCATCAGGAATTGACGCTCAACTTGTAGCCGCGCCCCCAGACGGTCTCGATCTCGAGCCGGCTGCCCGCGAGCTTGTCGCGCAGGTGGGCGATGTGGACGTCAACCGTCCGGGTCTGGCCGTAGTACTCATAACCCCAGACCAGATCGAGCAACTGGTCGCGAGACAGGACCTGGTTGGCATGGTCGGCCAGGGCCAGCAGCAGGTCGAACTCCTTGGCCCGCAGCGCCAGCGTCCGACCCCCGGCCGAGGCCTCGCGGCTGCCGGGGTTGATGACCACGTCACCCACCTGACGTGGGCGGTCGCCCAGGGCCGGACTTGTCGTCCGGCGCAGGATGGCGCGGACGCGCGCCACCAGCTCGCGCGGGTTGAACGGCTTGGTCAGGTAGTCGTCGGCCCCCATTTCCAGCCCGACGATCTTGTCGATGTCCTCGTCGCGGGCGGTCAGGATGATGATCGGCAGGTCGCTTTCCGCCCGGACGCGCCGGGTGACTTCCCATCCGTCCATCTCCGGCATCATCAGGTCAAGCACCAGCAGCGACGGCGGTTCACGCCGGATCGCGGCGAGCGCCTGCGCGCCGTCGGCCACGGCATTCACCCGGTAGCCTTCTTTTTCCAGGTAGAGGCGGGCCAGGTCGCGGATGCTGGCTTCATCGTCGGCGATGAGGATGGTTTCGGCGGGCATGAAAGGCGTCGCGGCGGGCTAGCTGATGAGGGCCACTACCTCAATCTCGACCAGGGCGTTCTTCGGCAACCCGGCTACGGCGACAGTCGTCCGCGAGGGGAAGGGCTCCGGGAAGTGGCGGGCGTAGACGGCATTCATGGCCGCGAAATGGTCCATCGTCGTCAGAAAGACGGTCGTCTTGACGGCGTGCTCCAGGTCGGTGCCTGCCTCCGCCAGGACGGCCTTCAGATTATGGATGACCTGCTCGGTCTGGGCGGTGATGTCGTCGGAAACAAGCTCGCCCGTGGCCGGCACGAGGCCGACCTGGCCGGCGGTGAAGACGAAATCGCCCACGCGTATGGCCTGCGAATAGGGGCCGACGGCCGCGGGTGCGCCGGCGGTGTGGATGCGGGTCTTGTCCATGGCTAGCTCCTTGTTTCTTCGGCGAGTATCGACCAGGCGTCGTCCACGTGTCGCGCCGGCAGCAGCCAGAGCGCCTGTGAATCGATGTGGAGGTCGAAGTCCAGCGACTTCAGATAGTCCTTGCGTTCTGCCTCGATCGTGACGACGACGAGGCCGATCAGCTTGCGGGCGTCCTCAAAGCTGACCACAACCGGCTGGAATGTGGCGTCCGGGGGGGGTGGGGTCTCGCGGAATGACGGCTGGCGCTCGACCATTTCCTGCGCCAGGTCGGCCGCGTCGTGCAGGGGCAGCGTCCAGCCGGGCACGAACAGGTCGCGCGGCTGCCCCCATAGTTCATTTGCTTCTTCCAGCCGGGTCTTGCCCTCTTGTGTCAGACGCTGCTGTAACTCGACCTTGCCCCGGAAGATCCAGAACGGCACCCAGTCGGTCACCTTATCCGCGTCTCGCGGGGCGGCCCATTTCACGTCTTGCGTGACCAGGCCCGTCGGGTGGAGCGCCACGGCCGCGCGGCAGGAAGGGCACTGGATGACCTCGTCATCCTGGCCGGGGGCAAGGGCCTGGTTGCAGCGCGGGCAGCGAAGCAGCAGGAGTTTCACTGTTCGTCACGCTCCTCAACCTCGGGAAACGGCAACTCGATGCCGCTCTGCCTGGCGATGGTCTCCAGTTCTTTGCGGCCGGTCTTGATCAGCGACGGCAGGTCGCTGACCATCATCATCGTGCTGAACAGATCCAGCCCGGTGCCTTCTTTCTGGTGCTCGCGGGGCTTGTCCTCGACCTCCTCGCCAAAGCGGAAAGAGCGATAGCCGTAAAAGATCAACCCCAGGCCGAGCAGGATGGGAAGCACAAGAAGGCCGAGCCCGTCCTCATCGTCGATGACCGATGCGGCCAGGATAGTGCCATTGACGAGCACCAGGTTGCCGGCGGCGAGGCCGGCGACCAGCGCTGCCGCCCGAAAGAGACTGCTGCCTGGCGCTCGTCCGTACATGACGTCGCCTGAGACGCCGTCGACGGCGACCTGGTAGGTCCGGTTGCGGTAGTTGTAGCGGCCGATCCAGATCGGGTAATAGACCAGGGCGAACTGGGGGTCGAGAAACTCGATCCGTTGCGAGAACGTCTTGACCTGGCGTGACTCCTGCCGGCTGCGGACGCGGAAACGTTTTTCGGCTTCGTCCATGGCCGCCGTGCGCGACTCCGACGGCTCGAAGACCATTGCCTCGGCATGGAGCCGCTGGCTGTCAAAGGGCTTGAGCGCCGAGCGCTCGACGACGATGCGGTGAACGCCGTACTCGGACACGTCCAGGGCGGCATCGTTCCATTCCATCGGCTCAAAGATGTAGGACTCATCCGGCTTCGTCTCGTCCTTATTTTTTTGCACGCGGCCGAAGAGCCAGCCGGCGACGGTCGTCTCGACCCGCCAGAAAGGCAGGTAGACGAGCAGGAGTTCGGTCACTTCGGCCGACTTTCTCAGGTCACGGGCCTTGCGGACGCCACCCAGGAAGTCGCGCATCGTCGCTTCGGCCGCCGGCCGGTCCACCGTCCGTTCGACTTGCCAGCGGGTGACGCCGCGGTCGCCCTGGATGAGCGAGTGCAGGTTGCAGTATGGGCACTGGACGATGCGCAGCCCCTCGGCTACGGGCACGACGCCGCCGCAGTTGGGGCATGTCAGCCCCTGCGAGGCTTCCTGCCGGGTGAGGTCTGGGCTGGAGATGCTCATGGGATGCTAGTACTTGCGCGAGACCTGCGCCGCTGCGCCGAAGACGAGAACGGCCAGCACAATCGCGACACCGACGTAGATCAGAACGCCCAGGTCCAGCCGCTCACCGGCGGTGACGGCGAAGGTGATGATCGGGATGAGCGAGGCCAGAAAGTAGGCCAGGCAGCCAAAGCCGGCGATCGAAAGATAGGGCAGCTCGGCCTTTTCGGGGAAGACCGAGGCGAAGACCTGGCCGCCGGCCGCTTCGACCATCGCCGAATAGGGCTTGCCGTCGAAGGTGTAGCGGAAATGGTAGACGGGAACGTGGACGAGCGACACCTCGCGAATGGCGCTCTCGGTGATACCTTCGTTATCGGCCAGCCAGCCGCGCAGCGTCGTCAGCGGCACGGTCGGCCGGACGGCGGCCGCGTCCATCTCGTAGTCGTAAGGCTCCAGGTCGGAGCCCGGGATGGTGAGTTTCTCCAGTTCGGTGACGACCAACGCCGCCGCCGGCTTGAAGATGACCCGTTCCTTGTTCCCGTCCGCCGCCCGGACTAACCACAACGGGAACAACTGGAACGTGGGCGATTCGATCTGGGCTTGCGAGTCGAGACCCTTGACCGTGGCGTTGCCCGCCATCCAGCGTCGCAGCGCGGCCGCGGCCTTCGCGTCGTCCAGGGTGGGGCGGACGGCGTAGTGAAGGACTGCTTCGCTTTTGTCGAGATAATTGACCGTGCCGCAGAAATCGCAGGTGACGAAAGAGGAACCTTGCTCGACCGGCAGCGGCGCGGCGCACTGGCGACAGAGCAGTTGAGTCGACGCCGGGACTTCGGCCATTTGTGTACCTCACGGGCATTGTAGCATGAGCCCGCGGGCGGCGCGAGTGTCGTTGCAAAGCGCGAGCGATCAATGCTATACTGGTCAAAACGAGTGTACGTTATGTCTGGTGGTCCTGTGCATGCCACGCACCCTGGAGCCCACGCTTCGACAGCGACGAGACACCCAACGATGAGGAGCTAGTGAAACCAAGATGATCGATGTCAACCAGTTGCGTCGCGGTGTGACGTTCTTACACAACAACGACCTGCTGAAGGTTACCGAATACAGCCACAACAAACCGGGCCGGGGCAAGGCCACGATCCGCGTCCGCGTCCGCGACCTGCGAACCGGCACGAACAAGGAAGTCACCTTTTCTTCCGGTGACCGCGTGGATGATGTCCGCCTGGACAAGCGCGCCTACCAGTACCTTTATAATGAGGGTGACTTCTACGTTTTCATGGACCTCGACACGTACGAGCAGAAGAATGTGCCCCATTCGATCCTGGAGGATGACGCCGCGTTCCTGCGCGACAATCTGGAGCTGGAGCTTCTGTCCTACGAAGGCGAGATCATTGACTACGAATTGCCCAAGTCCATGGAGTTCGACGTTGTGGAGGCGGAAAACGCCCTGGCCGGAGACACGGCGACCGGGGCGACAAAGGAAGTGGTAACGGAGACGGGACTGCGCGTCCGGACGCCCCTCTTTGTTCAGGCCGGCGACCGCATCCGGATCAACACCGAGACACGCGAGTACATCACCCGCGTCTAGGCCCCGATCGCTCGCGGCCCGCGACGCCGTTTACTGGTCTGTCCTTATTGATCGATGGAGGGTTCTATGAAGGGGTTTCTGTCCACCTTGCGGCGGCCGCAGCGCGTCTTGCTGGCCGTCGGGCTTGCGGCGTTTCTGCTGATGGCGCTGATGCCGGCTTCCAGTCCCGTGGCGGCCGCGCCCGCCACACAGCAGGGCACCAGCGGCGTCTACCATATCGTCCAGCCCGGTGAGTACCTGGCGAAGATCGCCCGGCAATATGGCTCGACGGTACAGAATATCGTCTGGGCCAACCCGGCGATCACGAACTGGAACCTGATCTATCCCGGACAGGTGATCTTCGTGCCCTTCGGCCCGGTCGTGCCTCCGCCGCCACCACCGCCGCCGACGGTGCCGCCGCAACCCACCTGCCGGTGGTATCACGTCGTGGCTCCGGGCCAGAACCTGTTCCAGATCAGCCAGATCTACGGCGTGAACATGTACCACATCGCCCAGGCGAACGGCATCCTGAACCTGAACCTGATCTACGCGGGCAGCACGCTCTGCATCCCGTAGACCAGTCATGACCTGACTTTATGGAAGGGAAGGCGGCAGCGATCGCGCTGCGGCCTTCCCTTCCTTCCTGCCTACCCGCCTTCAGTCTATTCCGCCAGCCGTCGCGTCACGACGTTCACCAGCCGTCCGGGCACAACCACCGTCTCGACAACCTGCCGGCCTTCCAGCGCCGCCTGCACGCGCGCGCTCTCCAGCGCCGCCTCGCGCAGTCGTTCGTCATCGCTGCCGGTGGGCAGGGTGACCCGGTCGCGCAGCTTCCCGTCCACCTGCACGACGATCGTCACCGTCTCCGTCTCCAGTTTCGCTGTGTCGAAGACCGGCCAGGACGCCCGGTGAACGGAGCCGTGCTCGCCCAGCAGCGTGCGCCAGACCTCTTCGGTGACGAACGGGACGATCGGGGCCAGCAGCAGCGTCAGCGTCCGCAGCGCCTCGCGCCGCTGGCGTGCCCCCACGCCGGTCGCGGCGGCCAGCTCGTTGTGGAACTCCATCAGCGCGGAGACGACCGTGTTGAAGCGAAAACGTTCCATGTCGCCCGTCACCCGGCGAATGACGCCGTTGCGGGACCGTTCAAATGCGTCGTCAAACGGCCGGCTGTCGCCGGGCGCGCCGGCGATCTGGCGCGCCGTCGTCCAGTAGCGCTCCAGGAAGCGGGCGATGCCGATGATGCCGCGGTCGTCCCAGACCACGTCCGCGTCGAACGGGCCCAGGAACAGGATATAGGCGCGCAGGGCGTCCACGCCGAAGCGGCCGGCCACCTCGTCCGGGGTGACCACGTTGCCGCGCGATTTCGACATCTTCTGCCCGTCCGCGGCCGACAGCAGCATGCCCTGGTTGCGCAGGCGGCTGAACGGTTCATCAAAGTCGATCAGGCCGGCATCCGCTATGACCTTCGTCCAGAAGCGGGCATACAGCAGGTGCATGACGGCGTGTTCCGCCCCGCCGATGTAGCTGTCGACCGGCAGCCAGGCCCGGACGGCCTCCGGGTCGAACGGCCGCTCGCCCTCGTGCGGGCTGGCGAAGCGCAGGAAGTACCACGACGAGCAGGCGAAGCCGTCCATCGTGTCAGTCTCGCGCTGGGCCGGACCGCCGCACGATGGGCAGGGGACGTTGACCCACCCGGCGACCTGGGCCAGCGGCGAGCGGCCATCACCGGCCGGCGTGAAGTCCACGTCTTCCGGCAGCCGGACGGGCAGCTGGTCTTCCGGCACGGGCACCGCGCCGCACACCGGGCAGTGGATGATCGGGATAGGCGCGCCCCAGTATCGCTGGCGACTGATCAGCCAGTCGCGCATCCGGGTCGTCACCCGCGGCCCTCCGGCTCCGATCCCGGCCAGGTCTGCGGCGATGCGCGCGCCCGCTTCGGCCGACGGTAGCCCGCTGTAGGGACCGGAGGCAACCGTGATGCCTTCCTCTTCAAAGGCGGCAGACAGCGCGCGGCGGGCTGCGGGATCGGTGTCGTCGCCCTCCGCCTGCCGTCCGTCGTCCGGCACGACCACCGCGACCACGTCCAGGCCATGCTCGCGCGCGAAGGCGAAGTCGCGCGCGTCATGGGCCGGCACGCCCATCACCGCCCCCGATCCGTAGGCCGGCAGCACGTAGTCGGCCACCCAGACGGGCACGGGCGCGCCACCCAGCGGGCAGGTCGCCCAGGCCCCGCTGAAGACGCCTGTCTTTGGCCGGTCGGCCGCGGCCCGGTCCATCTCCGTCACCCGCCCTGCCGCCTCAACATAGGCGGCGACGGCGGCCGACTGCTCAGCGGAGGTGATCGCCTCGACCAGCGGATGCTCCGGCGCCAGCGCCAGGAAGGTCACGCCGAACAGCGTATCGGGCCGGGTGGTGAAGACCGGGATGGTGTGGCGCTCGCCGTTCGCTGTGACGGCAAAGGCGATCTCGACGCCTTCGGTCCGGCCGATCCAGCGCCGCTGCATGGCCTTGATCCGGTCCGGCCAGTCGATGGCATCCAGCCCGTCCAGCAGGCGGTCGGCGTAGTCGGTGATGCGGAAATACCACTGGCGCATGGCCTTGCGCGTCACCAGGGATTCGCAGCGCCAGCAGCGGCCGTCCTCGACCTGTTCGTTGGCCAGGATCGTCCGGCAGGTGGGACACCACCACTGGCCCGCTTCGGCCTGGTAGGCCAGGCCGCGCCTGTGCAGCAGCAGGAAGAACCACTGCGTCCAGCGATAGTAGGCCGGGTCGGTCGAGTTGATCTCGCGCGACCAGTCATACGAACATTCAATCAGGCGCATCTGCCGCCGGTAGGTGTCGGTGAACCGGCGCGTGCTCTCCTTTGGGTGGATTCCGTGGGTGACGGCGTAGTTCTCGGCCGGCAGCCCGAAGGCGTCCCAGCCCATCGGATGGAGGACATTGTAGCCGCGCATCCGGTGGAAGCGGGCGCTGACACATGAGGGTACGTAGTTGCGGCAGTGGCCGACCGACAGGCCGTCGCCGGATGGGTAGGGGAAGTAGTCCAGGATGTAGATGTGGGGCCTGTCCGGGTCGTCGCCTGTCCGGTACAGGTCTTCCTCCTGCCACCGCGGCCGCCAGCGTTCCTCGATGGCGCGGAAGTCATAGCGGCGGGTGCCGGTCCCTGGTTTGGTCATCTGTTGC
This sequence comes from uncultured Ardenticatenaceae bacterium, assembly GCA_964422535.1. Classification (GTDB taxonomy): domain Bacteria; phylum Chloroflexota; class Anaerolineae; order Promineifilales; family Promineifilaceae; genus Promineifilum. The sequence continues at coordinate 16,389 of CAYRBP010000049.1, forward strand.
GCGCTCATGTGTTTCTCCTTGCCGCGCTGCCGCGGCCGAACAGCTGTGGGGACACCGGTAGGTCCTGCGGCCGATCGGCCCGGAGAAACGAAAAGGCCACAGGGTTTGCCTGTGGCCACATGGACAAGTGTCGAAAAGCGTCAGTCTCAGGCGACCAGGCAGGCACGATCAGTCACGGCAAGCGCCTTGCCGAGTAACAGACCGCGCAACATCCTGTGCATCGCCGTTTGATTGATCATCTTAAGCTATCGCCAACTATCGAAACAGGGTAGCACATCGGGAAAGCGGTGTCAATACGGCCGGTGCGCGTGGGTTTTTGCCCTTTGGGCCCTGTGCTATACTAAGCGACATAACGAACGGCGCTGGCCGGCACCGGTTGCAGGCCAGCTTCCCCGACGCTTATCCGTGCATCGACGCGCGGCAAGTGCCGGCCCAGACAGCGCATTATCAAATCGGGATGGGATTGCGGTCCCGTCCGTGGATCTAGCTGGCCAGAAACGCTTGGAACTCTTCAATTCGCTCCTTGAACGTCTCGCGCTGGTCCGCCCCGTCGATATCCTGGACATCCTGCTTGTCACGGGTGTCATCTTCGGCGTACTGCTGCTCATCCGCGGCACGCGGGCGGTGCAACTTCTGCGCGGCCTGCTGGTGCTGGCGGTTGCCCTTTTTCTGCTGGCCCGCGTTTTCGACCTGAGGGCGTTCTCCTGGCTGGTCGACGTGACCCTGCCGGCGCTGCTGATCTCGATTCCGGTCATCTTCCAGCCCGAACTCCGCCGCGCCCTGGAGCAGCTGGGTCTTGCCGGTCGCTATTTCCGCTTCTACAAGAGGGAAGATGCCGGGCCGGCTGTCGTCTCGCTGAAGGAAGCGGCCCTGCGCCTGTCGCAACGGCGGCACGGGGCGCTCGTCGTCTTCGAGATGGACACGGGTCTCCAGGAGTACATCGACACGGGCATCGTCCTCAACGCCGAGCCGTCGCCGGAACTGCTGTTGACCATCTTCAACAAGAATACCGAGCTTCACGACGGCGCTGTGATCGTGCGTAACAACAAACTTGCGGCGGCTGCCTGCGTCATGCCGCTGTCTACCAGCAGCCTTTCCGACCGGCAGATGGGCCTGCGCCATCGCGCGGCGCTGGGCATCAGCGAGGTGAGTGACGCGGTGGCCGTGGTCGTCTCAGAGGAGACGGGCCAGGTGTCGATCGCCCACAACGGCCGCATCCTGCGCCGGCAGGATATCTCGCGCCTGGACACGATCCTGCAGGCCTTCCTGCAACGCCCGGCCGCGCCGCGCGTCCGGCTCAAGGAGAACGCGTGAACCGGCCGCGTCGCTCCGTGCTCGAATATGTCGCCTCGTTCCTGCTGGCCTTCGCGCTGGCTGTCTTCATCTGGTTGAACGCCACGCGGACCGAAGACCCGATCCAGACGCGTTTCCTGGAAGTGCCTGTCAGCTTCGTCGGCCTGCCCGCCGACACCGTGCTCGTCAGCGGCGACCAGGACACCATCGTCCAACTGCGTCTGGAAGGGCCGAGGTCTGTCCTGCAGGAAGTGACGCCGGAGGACTTCGTGGCGACCGTCGACCTGAGTCAGGTTCCGCCCGGGCAGGAGACGTCGGTCGAGATCAATGTGGTCGGCAGCCGGCCCGGCGCGACGATCTCGTTCATCACTCCGGAGCAAGTCGACGTGTTGCTGGAACAGCAGGTCACCAAACGCGTCCCGGTCGAGGTCGACCTGCGCGGAACGGTCGCTCGCGGCCACACCCAGGGCGAGCCGTTGTTGGAGCCGGGCGAGATCACCGTCTCCGGGCCGGCCGGGCGTGTCGGGCAGCTGGATTTCGCCCAGGTAACCATGTTCCTCAACAATGCCGTTGAGACGACGACTGAGTCGATCCCGCCTATCTTCTATGACCAGCAAGGCCGGGTGGCGAGTGTGACCGGGCTGCAACTGGACACAAACGAGGTGGTGGTCACCGTGCCGGTCGAAGAGTCGGCCGGTTTCGCCGACAAGCTGGTCACGGTCGTCTGGACGGGCGAGCCCGCGCCGGGTTACCGTCTGCTGAGCGTCAGCGCCGACCCACCCAGCGTGCTGGTCGAAGGCCGCCCGGCGCAGGTCAACCGCCTGACGAGCGTGCGTACGGAGCCGATCGACATCACCGGCCTGACGAGTTCCTTCCAGCAGGCGGCTATCCTGGACCTGCCGGAGGGGATCACGACCGAAGCGGACCAGAATGTGATGGTCAACATCGAGATCGAACCGATCCTGACCACCAGCACCTATAACCGGACGCCCGACCTGATCGGCCTCGGGTCCGGCCTGGAAGCCGTCGTCGTACCGGAACAGGTGCGGGTTGTGCTGTTCGGGCCATTACCTGTGCTCGACTCGCTGGTCGAGGAAGACGTGCGCGTGACGCTGGATGTGTTTGGTCTGGGCCCGGGTTCCTACAGCATCGAGCCGCGGGTCGACGTTCCTGACCGCGGCATCGAAGTCCGGTCGATCCAGCCCACGGCCGTCACGGTCACGATCGCCGAGCCGGAGGCGAGCACCGGCAGCATCGCCAGCGCCTCGCCCCTGGCGGCGACGCGGACGACTCGTTCAGGTGGTTCCGGCCTCTCTCCCGCTATCTGCACGCTCCTATCATCCGGCACGTGGTCGCTCGACCTCGCGAAGTTATGCACGGGGAGGCAAATCGCCCGATGAGTCAGAAAGCACTGGTGGCCCTGGTCGGCCGTCCGAATGTCGGCAAGTCGACGCTCTTCAACCGGATCATCGGCCGGCGCGTGGCCGTTGTATCGGACGTCGCGGGCACAACCCGCGACCGGCTTTACGGCACGGCCGAATGGAACGGCGTTTCCTTCAGCGTGGTCGACACCGGCGGCATTGAGGTCACCGAGGGCCGCAACACGGCTCCGCTGTCTGAAGACTCGGAGCTGTTCCTACCCCTCATCCGCCAGCAGGCGGCGATCGCCATCGAAGACGCCGATGTGGTCGTGCTGGTCGTGGACGGACAGTCCGGCCTGACGGCGGCCGACCGCGAAGTGGCCAACATCCTGCGCCAGTCGAAAAAGCCAGTGATCATCGCCGCCAACAAGCTCGAGTCGTCCAGGCAGTGGGACAACGCCTTCGAATTCTACGAGCTGGGACTGGGCGAGGTCTTCGCCGTCTCGGCCGTACATGGTTCCGGCAGCGGCGACCTGCTCGACGCGGTTGTCGAAGCCCTGCCGGTTGGCCCGGTCGAGGAGGAGTCTGACGCCTCGATCCGGGTCGCTATCCTTGGCCGCCCGAACGTCGGCAAGTCGACCTTGCTGAACAAGATGGTCGGCGAGGAGCGCGTCATCGTCAGCCCGATTGCCGGGACGACGCGCGACGCCATCGATACGCGGTTGCGCTGGCATGGCAAGGAGTTCACGCTTGTCGATACGGCCGGCATCCGCCGGCGCGGCAAGATCGATCCCGGCGTGGAGAAGTTCAGCGTCCTGCGGGCGATCAAGGCCCTGAACCGCACCGATGTGGCCCTGCTCGTTATCGACGCCAGCGAAGGCGTCACCTCGCAGGACAGCCACATTGGTGGGATGCTTGTCGAGGAGTCCGTCGGCGTGATCATCGTCGCCAACAAGTGGGACGCGGTTGAAAAGGACACCCACACGATGGCTCAGTTCGAGCAGAAGGTCAGGGCTGACCTCAACTTCCTGTCCTATGCGCCGCTGCTGTTCGTCTCAGCCGAGACCGGGCAGCGGGTGGGCAAGATCCTGCCGACGGTGGTTGAGGTCAACGAGGCCCGCCACCAGCGCGTCACGACGGCCGACCTGAACAACCTGATGCGCGATGCCCTGCAAGCCCATCCCCCGTCGTTCAAGGGCGGCCGCCCGCTGAAGTTCTACTATGCGACCCAGGTCGCCGTTGCCCCGCCGACGTTCGTCTTCTTTGTCAACCAGCCTGAGGCGCTCCACTTCGGCTACCAGCGCTATCTGGAAAACCAGCTCCGCGAGCGCTTCCCGTTCCCGGGCACGCCCGTCCGGCTCATCTTCCGCGGCCGCGAGAGCGAGAAGTAGTCGCGACCAGTTCGCGCAGCGCGGCCGACATCTGCGCGCCCAAAGCCTGCGGCGTGTTGTGTTCCAGGTAGCGGGCGTGGCCGGCGGCGGCGATCGCTTCGCGCAGCGGCGGGTCGTCGCGCAGGCGCACAATAGCCTCGGCCAGCGCCTCCCCATTGTGGCGATCGATGAGCACGATTTCCCGCCCATCGGCCAGCGCCCGCCGAACCGTCGGCGAATCGCCGGAGATGACGGGACGGCCGATGGCCAGGGCCTCCCAGATCTTGTTCTGAACGGTGAAGTTGGCCTGCCGCGTCTGTCCGAACACCCCCAGGCAGACGTGCGCCCGGGCCAGACCGTCCAGCAGTTCGTCCATCTCGACAAAGCCGTGGAAGGTGACGTTTGCCAGCCCGAGCGACGCGCAGCGGGCGACGATGCGCTCTTTCTCTGGCCCGGTACCGTAAAAATCGAAGCGGATGTCGCCCTCGTCGCGCAGGCGCGCGGCCGCTTCAACGATGGCGTCCATGCCGTGCGACGGGAGGTATCCGCCGTGGTATGTGACGCGGAAGATGTCGGCCGGCGGCTGCAAGGGTCGCGGGTGATAGACGGCCGGGTCGGCTCCGTGTGGCACGCGGCGGAAGCGTTCGGCCGGCAGGTCGTACTTGGCGGCGATGTAGTCCTGGTACTCCTGGTTCTCGGCGATGAGCAGGTCGGGTCGAGACAGGCCGCCGCGTTCGAGCGCGAAGATGAGCCTGCCGGTGGTCGGGTGGGCGGCGACGAGGCCGCGCTCCTCCGCGACCAGATGGAGCGACATCAGGATATCGAGGGCCAGCGGCCGCTGCCGCAGCCGGGTCAGGATGCGGCCGATGTAGGCGTCGAACTGGCCGGGGTAGCCGATGAGCATGACGTCATACTCAGGCATCCGGCTGTGGGCGCGCCACAGCCGCCAGTAGGCTGACACAACCCGCCCCCAGAAGGCCGGCCGCTTCCAGCCGCCGCTGGCCTGGGCCACGCGGTCCTCGATGCCGCGCCATAGCTTCTCATGGCAGATAGTGACCTCCACGTCGGGCTGGGCCTGGAGTCCTTTGAGGATGATCTGGTTGCGGGTGTAGTCGGCGCGGTAGGTCCCGAAGTAGCAGATCCGCAGCGGTCTGTCGGTGGGGGCATCGAGCATGGTCGCCGATTATAGCAGGCGCGGGGCGGCGCAGTACAATTCGCCCCATGATCCTCGTCACCGGCGCTACCGGCTTCATCGGCCGCTCGCTGACGCCGCGCCTGACCCAGGCGGGCCTCGAATGGCGGGCCTACGGCGGCCGGATGAACGCGCCGCTGGCCCTGCGGGCCGAACTGGAGGGGGTGGACACGGTCATTCACCTGGCCGGGTCGGAAGCGCGGGGTCGAAAACGCCTGTTACAGCACGTCGACATCGAGGGCACGGAGCGGTTGATCGAAGAGGCGCGGCGCGCGGGCATCGGCCGGCTCATCCTGCCCAGCCGGCTGAACGCCGACCCTCACGCCATTCAGCCGCTGCTGCGGGCGAAGGGAGAGGTCGAGCGCATGGTCCAGCGCAGCACCATCCCCTATACCATCCTGCGCACGGCGACGCTCTACGGCCGCGACGACCGATTCACCGAAATGGCTGTCTCACTCGCGATCTGGTCGTGGCCTTTCGCCTGGCAACCGGGCGGCGGCAAGGCGACAACGCAGCCCTTGTGGGTCGAGGACTTCGCCCGCTGCCTAGCCGAGACCGTCCGCCGCCCGGACCTGGTCAACCGGGTCGTGGTGCTTGCCGGGGACGAGCGCATGACCTACCGGCAGGTCCTGGACGAGTGTCTGGACGCGCGAGACCTGCGACGCATCCGCCTGCCGTGGCCGATGGCGCTCATGCGGCCCACGGCCGCACTCCTGACGGGCTGGTGGTATTGGCCCGCCGTCAGCCGTTTCATGATCGACCGCTTCTTTGTGCCGGAGGTGACCGACCTGGATTCCGTCCAGCGGGCCTTCGGCTTCGCGCCGGCCCGCTTCCACGCGACGATCACCTATCTCAACCGGCCGGGGCTCGCCTGGCGGCTGTTTCGCCACTAGAACCTGTCTTTCGGTAGATGACACGGCTCCGGACGAAGCTATAATGCCCACATCCGGCGCTCATCACGGCCGCAAAGCGATGGCATCCCGGCCGTCATTGTTCCGAGGAGGAAACCATCATGAGGTTTGTGATTCGACTGCTGATCAACGCCGCCGCACTGGCCCTGACATTCTGGCTGGTCGGCGGCCTGTGCTGGGACTGGGACAGCAACAGCATCCTGGCCTTGCTGCTCCTGGCTCTGGTCTTCGGTGTGGTCAACGCCTTCATCCGGCCACTGGTGGCTTTGCTGACCTGCCCGCTGGTCATCCTGACGCTGGGCCTCTTCACTTTCGTCATCAATGCCCTGATGCTCTGGCTGACCGTCTGGCTCTCGCGTGAAGTACTGAACATCAGCTTCACCTGCGTGCCGACCTTCTTCTGGGACTACCTGTGGGGCGCGCTGGTGCTGAGCCTCGTCAGCTGGGGCGTCAGCCTGCTGGTGCCGGACCGGATCGAGAAGGGCCGCCGGTCAAAGAACAACTAAGAGACTGAGCGTCATCGATTTGTCGGTTGTGAGGCTGGGCCAGGTCGACCCAGCCTCTTCTTATTTGGCTCAGCGCAGCGGGCGAGAGAGGGCGAACACGGCCGTGCGGGCTCTCAGATTGGCGGCCGTCCGCACGCGCCGTTCGCCAGAAAGGTAGACCTCTGACTCGACGGTGATGCCTTGTTCGGCACATAACGCCAGGAAGTCGGCCGCGGTCAGGATTTGCCAGCGCGGCGCGGCGTGCCAGGGTTGGGGGTAGTCCGGCGCTTCGGGCGCGCGGCCGTGGGTCAGCAGGTCGAGGCGCGCGCGCCAGTAGCCCCAATTGGGGAAGCTGACGATGGCCCGCCGGCCGACGCGCAGCATCTCCCCCAGGATGGTCACCGGGTCGCTCAGGAACTGAATCGTCTGGCTGAGGATGACCGTGTCGATGCTTTTGTCCGGGTAATCCGCCAGACCTTCCTGCAGGTTCCCCTGCCGGACGCTCAAACCGCGACGGACACAGGCCAGCACGCCCGCCTCGCTCAACTCGATGCCGCGGCCGCGGACGCCCTGGTGATGGGCCAGGTGGGCCAGCAGCGCGCCGTCGCCGCAGCCCAGGTCGAGCGCCGTTGAGCCGCGCGGAACCAGGCCGGCGATCGCCTGGAGGTCAGGGCGGAGTGAATCGGCCGCAAGCACGGGGGACGCGCTGCCGGCCGCTGAGCCAGGCCCGCCACCTGCCTGCCCGTTGCTGCCCGCCTGCGCCAGGTCGCCTGCCGGCTGCGATCCCTCGCGCGCCGCGCTCATGGATCGACCCGCACTCCCTCTTCCCGGACCAGGCGGTCGAGGAAGCTGCTCAGCAAGCGGTTCATCGTGTCCACCTCCAGGAGGAAAGCGTCGTGGCCCCAGGTGCTTTCGATATCGAGATAGGTGACGTCGGCGCCGACGGCATGCAGGGCGCGAACGAGTTCCTTGCTGTGGTAAGAGGGGTAGAGCCAGTCGCTGGTGAAACTGACGACGAGGAACTTGACCGCGACCGACCTGGCGAAGGCGGCGGCCAGCACGCCGGTCGGCTGGCTCAGATCGAAGTAGTCCATCGCCTTGGTGACGTACAGATAGCTGTTGGCGTCGAAGCGGCGGGTGAAGTTGTTGCCGTTGTACTTCAGATAGCTTTCGACGGCGAACTCCGTCTGGAATTCATAGCCGTACTGCTCGCGCGCCTGGAGGCGGCGGCCGAACTTCTGCTGCATGGACGCGTCGCTCAGATACGTGATGTGACCGACCATCCGCGCGACGGCCAGGCCGGCATCGGGTTTCTTGCCGTTGCCGTAGTAGTCGCCGTTGTTCCAGGCCGGATCGGCGTAGATGGCCTGGCGGCCGACTTCGCTGAAGGCGATCAGCATGGGGCTGTGGCGGGCGGTGGTCGCCAGCGGAATGGCTGCCCGGACGCGCTCCGGGTAGTGGGCCGCCCACTCCAGTACCTGCATGCCGCCCATCGATCCGCCGGCGACGCACAGCAGCCGGTCGATGCCGAGATGGTCGAGCAGGTACGTCTGGGCCTTCACCATATCGCCGATGGTCACCACCGGGAAACTCAGGCCGTAGGGCTTGCCCGTCTCCGGGTTGATGCTGGCCGGCCCGCTTGAACCATAGCAACTGCCGAGCACGTTGCTGCAGATGACGAAGAAGCGGTTGGTGTCGAATGCCTTGCCTGGCCCAATGGTCTCATCCCACCAGCCGGGCCGGATGTCGTCGGCGCTGTGGAACCCCGCCGCGTGGGCGCTGCCGCTGAGGGCATGGAGGATGAGGATGGCATTGCTGCGGTCGGCGTTCAAGCGGCCGTACGTTTCATAGGCCAGGTTGACCGGGCTGAGCGTCGCCCCGCTTTCCAGCCGGAACGGCTCTTCCCGGGAGAAGGTGTAGGTCTGGGGTGTGACGAGACCGATCGAGTCAGTGGGTAACATGGCGGAAATGGGCGCTGAATAGGTCCGGCCGGCGCTGTTCGGACGACAGACCGCGGGCCGCTTGCCGCGGCCCGTGGCCTGCCGTCGCCGGCCCGCCGGCTAAGCCGACGCCTGCAGGGCCTGGTCCAGGTCCCAGAGGATGTCGTCAATGTCCTCCAGACCGATGCTGAGGCGGACGAAGTCGTCGGTGACGCCCGCGCTCCTGGCCTCGGCCTCGCTCAGCTGGCTGTGGGTCGTCGAGGCCGGGTGAATGGCCAGGCTCTTGGCATCGCCGACGTTGGCCAGGTGGCTGAACAGCTTCAGGTTGTCGATGAACTTCTGCCCAGCCTGGCGCCCGCCCTTGATGCCGAAGCCCAGGATAGCGCCGGGCCCCTTTGGCAACAGCTTCCTGGCCCGTTCATAGTCGGCGTGACTTGGCAGCCCCGGGTAGCAGATCCACGACACGCGTGGATGCTGCTCCAGGAATTCGGCCGTCTTCTGCGCGTTGCTGACATGGCGGTCCATCCGCAGGCTGAGCGTCTCGATGCCCTGCACCGTCAGCCAGCTGTTGAACGGTGACTGCGAGGCCCCGAAGTCCCGCAGGATCTGGACGCGCGCTTTCAGGATGAAAGCGGGCGCGCCGAGATCGGCATAGCGCAAGCCGTGGTAGGATGGGTCGGGCGTGGTGAAGTTGTCGAAGCGACCGCTGGTCCAGTCGAAGGTGCCGCCATCAACGATGATGCCGCCGATCGATGTGCCATGACCGCCGATGAACTTCGTCGTGCTGTGGGTGACGATGTTGGCCCCCCACTCAAACGGCCGGAAGAGGTACGGCGTGGCGAAGGTATTGTCGATCAGCAACGGGATGTGGTGGCGCTGGGCGATCTGGGCCACTTCCTCGAACGGAAACACGCTGATGTCGGGGTTGCCCAGCGTCTCGCCGTAGATGATCTTGGTATTGGGCCGGATGGCGCGCTCGAAGTTCTCCGGCTGGCCCGGATCGACGAAGGTCACGTCGATGCCCAGCCGGGGGAAGGTGTAGTTGAACTGGTTGTAGGTCCCGCCGTACAGACGGCTGCTGCTGACGATGTGGTCGCCCGATCCGCACAGGGTCAGGATGGCCTGTGCCTGGGCTGCGTGGCCGCTGCTCGTGGCCAACGCGCCGACGCCGCCTTCCAGGTCCGCGATGCGTTGCTCGAGTACATCCGTTGTCGGATTCATGATCCGGGTGTAGATGTTGCCGAATTCTTTCAGCGCGAACAGGTTGGCGGCATGTTCTGTGTCGCGGAACTGGTAGCTGGTCGTCTGGTAGATAGGGACGGCCCGGCTGCCCGTGGTCGGGTCGGGCTGCTGCCCGGCATGGAGCTGGCGCGTGCTGAAGCCAAATGTACGCTTGTTGTCAGTCATGGTTTCTCCTTCCATCGCTGCGAGTTGTTCAACCTCGACTGTCTGACTTTTGCCGATGGGGCAACAAAAAGCCCTCGGCGGTTTGGCCAGAGGGTCCGGTGGCGTCGTATTCTAGAGGTGTAGGGGCGTGGTTGGGATGAGGTCATCCCTGTCGCTCTCATCTTCCAGAATCGTCTGCCGGAATTGGCACCCTGCGGCTCAGGCACATCCCAACATGCCTGGTCCGGGTTGCCGAGGTTTCATCGGGCCGGTCCCTCCACCTCTCTGGATAAAAGTGACAGTATGCAGTTGTTGACCGGGACTATAGCGGATTGCCGTGGAGGTTGTCAAGTACCAGCTTTGCACAATGCCGGCGGCCAGGCGTCGTGCGAAAGTGACAGGCTGCGGCGTGGCCCGGCCGCACGTGACGCTTCGCGGCCCGGCGAGCGGGCTGCCCCTCACCGCGGCCGTCGAATGTAAAAATCTCGGCCCGGCATGGAGGTCACGCGGTATAATCCCTCCAGACCACGGGAGCTGCGGCCGGCGCGCTCCCCAAAGGACATGACGACCATGCGCGATACTCGCCCTCCGGCGGTGACGCTTCTGGCCTTTCTGGCCGGGTTCGCCGCCATCACAGGCTTCGTCCACACCCTGCAGATGTTCGATCTCTTTCCCCTTTACCTGGGCGGCGTGCGGTTTTTCGCCTTCGACTGGCTTGGCGCGGCCTTCTGGGCGGCCGTCACGCTTGCCTGCATCTGGCTCGTCCGGCTGCTGTGGAACCTGGATGCACGCGGCTGGTTGATGACGGCGCTGCTGGCCACGATGGTCCTGGTCCTCGGCGTGCTGTCCGTCGTTGGCGGTTCGGCGCTCTCGGCCATGATGCCCGCGTTGCTGATTGGCAGCCTGGGGCTGCTGCTGATGGCGTGGCCCGGCGTGCGCGAGGCATTCCTGGGTATGCGCTGGGCTCCTGCGGCCCGAACATGACGAGCACACTGCGCGACCTGTTCCTGCTGGACCCGGACGTCGTCTTCCTCAACCACGGTTCCTTCGGCGCGACGCCGCGGCCGGTGTTTGAGGTCTACCAGGGATGGCAGCGCCGGCTTGAGGCCCAGCCGGTCAAGTTCCTGGGCCGCGACCTCGCCGGCTATCTGGCGACCGCGCGCCGGGCGCTGGGCGAGTTTGTCAACGTCCCGGCCGATGACCTGGTCTACCTGCCCAACGCGACATTCGCCGTCAACGTCGTTGCCCGGTCGTTGCCGCTCGTGCCGGGCGACGAAGTGCTGGCAACGGATCACGAATACGGCGCGTGCGAGCGGGCCTGGCGCTTCGTGGCCGCCAGGCGCGGGTTCACCTACCGCCGGCAGCCCCTCCCGTTGCCGCTGACCAGCCCCGAGGCGCTGGTCGAGCAGTTCTGGCTCGGCGTCACCCCGCGGACGAAGGTCATCTTTCTCAGCCACATCACCTCGCCGACGGCGATCCGGCTGCCGGTAGAGGCGATCTGCGCCCGTGCGCGGGAGGCCGGCATCCTGACCCTCATCGACGGCGCCCACGCCGTCGGGCAGCTGCCGCTTGACGTGGCGGCCGTCGGGGCCGATTTCTACACGAGCAATGCGCATAA
>CAYRBP010000050.1:0-9170 GCA_964422535.1 uncultured Ardenticatenaceae bacterium
CAGCCAGGGGTACAGCGATTACTATCAGGATTCCCAGGGCTGGGTCAAGGGTGGCTACATCGATGCCATCTCGCCGATGATGTATTCCAGCAACCCGGAGACCTTCCGGCTTGAGCGCTGGACGACGCTGACAGCCGATTTCCAGGCCAACCGCGGCGACCGCTACATCGTGCCGGGCATCGGGGCCGACCAGCCGTTCAAGGAGATCGCTGACCGGATCGAGGCGGCGCGCCAGCTCGGCACGGCCGGCCATGCCATCTTCTCTTACGGCGCGCTCGAAGCCAACGGTTACTTCGACGATCTGGCCAGTGGGCCATACGCCGAGCCGGCGGCCGTGCCCGGCATCCCCTGGCATAACTAGGATGGCGCGAGAGGACGCAGCGGTGGGGAACACGGACGGCCACGAAACAGGCGGGGACTTCGACCGCCTTCGCGAACTGGGAAGGCTGCGCGAAGAGCCGTTTCGCTCGAGTGTGCCCGTATTCGGCGGGTTGATCGCCGCGTTCCGCACGGCCTGGAACAGCGTCTCCACCAAGTGGTACGTGCGGCCGATGATGGCCCAGCAGACGGCTTTCAACGAGGCGGTGGTCGACTCGCTTGAATCGGTCCAGGCCTCCGTCGCTGATGCCCATGGCGCGCTCGACGCCTTGCAGGAGGAACTTGACAGGCGCCTCCTGGCCCAGGACCGGGACCACGTCCGCCTGACCCACGATCTGGGCGAGGCGACGGCCGCGCTGGCGCAGGTCAACCGGGCACTGGACGCGCTGGAAGACCGCCTGGCTCGACTTGAGGAGCGCTCGTCCTGACGGCTCAAGCCCGCATGCCTTCGTCGCCGCTTCGCCTCGCCTATTTCAGTCCCCTGCCGCCCGATCGCAGCGGCATTGCCGACTACAGCTGGGAGCTGCTGCCGCACCTGGCCGAGCGCTGCGCGCTGACAGTTTTTGCCGCGAATGACGCGGCCGTTGCCGCAGCCGGGTTCGAACGCCGCCCGGCGGCCGGGTATCCCGCGGCCCGGCTGGACTATGACCTGACCCTCTACCACATGGGCAACAGCCTCTACCACGACGACATCTACCGGCTGCTGACGCGCTATCCGGGCGTGGTGGTCCTGCACGACTTCTACCTGCACCAGCTGATGGCGGAGCGGACGACCGGCCGCGGCGACTTTCCGGCCTATGCCCGCGAGATGGGCTATGCCAGGGGCGTTCCCGGCTACCGGCTGGCCCGGCGGATACGCGACGGCCGCGCGCCTTCGCCCCTGTACGAGGAGCCGCTGAATGCCCGCCTCATCGATTCGAGTCTCGGTCTGGTCGTCCACAGCGCCTTCGCCGCGAACGGCGTGCGCCGCCGCCGGCCGGACGCGCCCGTCGCCGTTGTCCCCCAGCCCATCGCCGGCTATCCCGCGCGGTCGCTCCGGGAGACGCTGGGCCTGCCGGCGAGCGCCGTGGTTTTTGCGGTCCTCGGCCAGGTGACGGCCGTCAAGCAGGTGCCGGTCGTGCTGAAGGCCCTGGCGACCCTCCGCGAAAGCATTCCTGATATTCACCTGCTGGTCGTCGGCGAAGTCCTGCCGGAAGTGGCGCTCGACAGGGCGATCGCCGATCTCGGAATGGAGGGAGCCGTGACGCAGGCCGGCTACGCGCCGACGCTGCAGGCATTCGCCGACTATATCGCCACGGCCGATGTGGTCATCAACCTGCGCCTGCCCACCCTGGGCGAGACGTCGGCCGCTGCCCTGCGCGCGCTGGACCTCGGACGGCCGCTGATCGTCTATAACCACGGCTGGTACGCCGAGATCCCCGACGGCGCGGCCATCAAGGTCGAGCCGGGTGATGAGGCGGCTCTGCTGGCGGCGCTGTCTGACCTGGCCCGTTCGCCCGCCCTCCGCCGGCAACTGGGCGCGGCCGCCCGGGCCTACGTCGCGTCCACCTGCCGGCCCGCGGCTGTCGCCGATGCCTACATCGCCTTCCTGAGCAGCCTGGCGGCATCCATCCGGGAGCGCTATCGGTGACCAGCGGTCTTGCCTCGGCGGCCCTGGTTGCCGGCGCTGCCTTCCTCCTCGGCTGGCTGCTCGTGCGTCAGTTTGCCGGGAACGCCCGGCCGACGCTGGCGCTGGTCTTCGCGGCCCTTGCCGCCGGCACGGTGCTGGTGGGCTGGCAGGCGCTGGTGCTGGCCGAAGCGCGGGCTTTCTCGCTGCCGGCCCTGGCCCTGACCTGGGCGGCGGCGGGCGGGCTGCTCCTGGCCCTCGAGGCGTGGCGCCGGCGAAACGGCTGCTGGCCGGCCCCGGTCGAAGCCCGTGCCGCTGCCCCGCCGCTTCTCGATCGCTGGCCGGCCTGGGCCGAAGGCGTGGCGCTTGGCGTCTGGCTGCTTGCCGCCTGCTGGCTTTTCTTCCGGCCGCACGAGATGGTTGCCGGGGCGTCGGACGCGGGCGTCTACGTCAGCCTGAGCGCCTCGATTGCCCAAACGGGCGGCATCCTGTTGCAGGACGACACGCTGGCGGCGCTCGACCCGGCGCTGTCGCCGGCCGTGCTGCGGCCGCTGCCCGGCAGCCCGGTCGCGCCGGCCTACCTGTTCCCGGGCTTCTACGTCGTGGGCGAGCCGCCGGGCGAGATCACGCCGCAGTTCTACCCGCTGCACCCCGTCTGGCAGGCGGTCGGCTTCGCACTGGCTTCTTTATCAGGCAGCTCCGAGGCGGCCGTCATGGCCTCGCTGCTGCTGCCGGGCCTCTGGGCCCTTCTGGGGGCGCTGGCGGTCTACCTGACGGTCCGCCAGTTCGCCGGTTGGGAGACGGCCGCGCTGGCCCTGGCAGGCCTGACGCTGTGCGGGCTTCAGGTCTGGTTCGCCCGCTACCCGACGGCCGAAACGCTGACCCAGTTCCTCATCTGGAGCGGGCTGTTCGCTTTCGGCGCGTGGCTGGCGGGGGAGCGGCCCGGCGGGCTTTGGGCCCTTGTCGCCGGGCTGTGCTTCGGCGGCGTCTTTCTGGTGCGGGTCGATATCCTGGTCCTGCTGCCGGTCTTCAGTCTGGTCGGGTTGCTCCTCCTGGGCAGCGGCCGGCGCATCCTGTCCGAGCCGGACTCGCTGGCCTGGTTCCTGACGCCGCTGGCGGCGCTGATCACCCATTCGTTCATCCACGCCTGGTTTCAGAGCCGGCCCTATTTCGTCGTCCACTCGGGCCTGGGGCTGCGCCTGTTGGAGGTCAACTGGCTCATTCCGCTGGTCGCCGTCCTGGCGGCGGTGGCCGGCCTCGAGCTCATCCGCCGGGCCGCGTCTTCGCTTGCCGCCGGCTACGAACGCACTCGCCGCTGGGCGGTGCTGGCCCTCATCGGCGCGACGCTGGTCTGGGCGTTCTATGGCTGGTTTGTCCGTCCCGTGCTGGGTGAGGCAGTCATCCGTCAGGATTTCTTCAGTCAGCAGGCCATCCCGCTGACCGACCACGAGAACTGGTTGCGGTTGTCCTGGTACCTGTCGCCGGCCGGCGTCTGGTTGGGCGTGGCCGGGATCTGCGTCCTGATCGCCCGTGTTGACCGGCGCACGGCCCTGATGCTGGTCGTCGGTGCGCTGTTCAGCGCGCTGTACCTTTGGAACCTGCGCGCCAACCCTCACCAGGTCTATGCCATGCGCCGTTTCGTGCCCGTCGTGGTGCCGTTCTTCTGCGTGGCGGCGGCCGCCTTCATCGGCTGGGTAGCCGAGGGGCGGACGGCCTGGCGGCGCGTCGTCGCTGCGTTCCTGGCGCTCATCTGGCTGGGCGGCATGGCCTGGTCGGCCCGAGGATTGGTCTCCCAGGTCGACCACCGCGGGCTGACGGGCCAACTGGCCGCGCTCGACGCGACGCTCGAGCCCGGGTCGGTGCTGCTGTTCAACGACCAGGCCGTCATCGGCCAGGGGGACTACTTTGGCACGCCGCTGCAGTTCGTCTTCGGCCACGACGTCTTCAGCCTGCGCGACCCGGCTGCCACTTCTCCGTCCGATCTGGTGAAGGCGGTAGAATTCTGGCAAAATAGCGGGCGCGCCGTTTACTGGATCGGCGACCCGGAACCGCTCGGGCGGCTGGGACTGGCCGCGGATGAAGCGCCGCGAACGCTGAGCAGCCGGCATCTCGAAGAAGTTTACGACCGAAGGCCGACGGCCGTGCTGGCCGACGAATGGACGCTCCGCATCGCCAAACTGCGGCCGTCTGAATAAGGAGCGACACGTGAGCGAACCCAATGCTAACCCGGCCGCCGCGACGGACGAGGCCGAGGTCAATATCGAAGCCATCATGCAGGAGATCCGGCAGCAGATCATCGCCAGGCGTGCTGCGCTCGCGCCACAGGATATGCCGGAGATCGCCGTCGTTGGCAAGCGCTTCCCACCCGAATTCTACGAGCACCTTTACCTCGCCCGCATCGCCCTGGAAGAGACAACGCTGCCGCCCTTCGTCAGCAAGTCGCCTGTGCCGATCATCGGCGGTCTGATCGACGCGCTGCGGGCGAAGTTCCACGAGCTTGTCGTCTATTATGTCAATCAAAGCGCCGCGCGCCAGGTTACGGCGAGCAACCACCTGCTGCGCGCCCTGGACCTGATGGGTCGGACGCTGGAGGACGATGCGCCGGACAGCTCGCCGGGCGACCGATGATCGTCACCTTCGTCGCCCCGTGGTATGGGCCTGACGTGCCGGGCGGCGCTGAGGCCGTCACCCGCCGGACGGCCGAACACCTGGCCGAAGCCGGCCTGCCGGTTGAGGTGCTGACCACCTGCACCCGCGACCTGTACGCTGATTGGGGCCGCAACTACCACCGTCCCGGCGTCAGCACGATCAACGGCGTGGTCGTTCGCCGGTTCCCGGTCGAACGGCGCGACCGGGCGGCGTTCGACGCGATCAACGTCCGGCTGATGCGCGATCTGCCGGTCAGCGCCGCCGATGAGCGCGTCTTCGTCGAGCAGATGATCCGCTCGCCCGAATTGCTGCGGTTCATCGCTGAAGAGGCGAGCGAGCGCCTTTACATCTTCATCCCCTATCTACCCTCGACGACCTACTTCGGAGCGCAGATCCGGCCGGATCGGTCGCTGCTCATCCCATGCCTGCACGACGAAGCGTATGCCCGGCTTGGGCTTTACCGCGAGGTGTTGCCCCGGGTGCGGGCGCTGGTCTTCCACACCGAGGCGGAGCGGCAGTTGGCACAGGCGCTCTTTCCGACCGGGCCGGATCAGATTCGCGAAGTGATCGGGGCAGGGGTAGATACGGACTGGACGGCCGACGCCGACCGTTTCCGCCGGACCACGGCCATCGACGGGCCGTTCATGCTCTATGCGGGGCGGCGCGAGCCGGGCAAGAACACACCGCTCCTGCTCGACTACTGGAGCCGCTACTGGGCGGCCGAGGGGAGGGCACGCGGCGCGAAACTCGTGCTGATCGGGTCGGGCGAACTCCAGACGCCGGCGGGTGCGGAGGATGGCGTCATCGACCTGGGCTTCGTCCCGGTCCAGGACAAGGCCGACGCCTTTGCCGCCGCGGCTGTCAGTTGCCAGCCCTCGCTGCACGAAAGTTTCTCGATCACCCTGATGGAAAGCTGGCTTGCCGGCACGCCGAACCTGGTCCATGCCGACTGCGCGGTGACGCGCGAGCACTGCGTCCGGTCAAATGGCGGGCTGTACTTCGCCGACTATGACGAGTTCGCCGCCACGACGAGCTACCTGCTGGACCACGCTCCGGTGGCGAAGCGGATGGGCGAGCAGGGACGGCGCTATGTGCTCGAGAACTATCGCTGGCCTGTGGTCATCGGCCGCTATGCCGACCTCTTTGCCCGCCTCGGGGCTGCGATAGCTCAGGAGGCCGCATGAGCCGCGAGCGGCTGCGGGTCAGCCTGATGACAGCCGGCTTCACCCCCGGGGATGCCATCAGCAACTACATCCTGACCCTGGCCCGCATCCTGCGCGGCTGGGGGGCGCGGGTCGACATCTACGCCGATGCCATCGCCTCAGAGCTGCATGCCGTCGCCCAGCCGTCGCGCTTCTACCAGCCGACCGGCCGCGGCCTGCTCTGGTTCCATTACTCGATCGAGGCCGACAACGTCGACATCGCCCTGGGCAGCCGGGATGCGGTGGTCATGGACTATCATGGCATCTGCCCGCCCCATTTGTTCCACGGCCAGAACCCGCACCTGGAGATGCTCTGCCGGCGCGGCATCGACCGCCTGCCGGATCTGGCGGGCCGCTTCGAGCGAGTGGCGGTCCACTCCGAGAGCGCCCGGCGCGAGTTGCTGGCGGCCGGCTTTGACCCGGCCGGCATCCGCAAGTTCTACCTGCCGGTCGACACGGCCCGGTTTTCGGCCGCCGACGGAGACCTGGCCGCGTCGCTGTCCCGGTTGAGCTATTGCCTGATGGTCGGCCGCATCGTTCCGCAAAAGGATGTCTCGGCCGCGATCGAGATCGTCGCCCAGGCCCGTCGCTTCGTGCCGGACCTGGCTTTCATCCTGGTCGGCAACCGCGACCAGGCGCGCGCTTACCAGGGTGAGCTCGACCGGCTGGTCGCCTCGCGCGGGCTAGACCGGCGCGTCCTGTTCGCCGGCCAGGTTTCGAATCCCGCCGTGCTGGCTGCGCTTTACCGTGAAGCGTCGCTGCTGCTGGTCACGTCGGAGTGGGAGAGCTTCTGCGTGCCGATCGCCGAAGCGATGCACTTTGGCGTGCCCGTTGCCGTCCATGACCGGGAGCCGATGACGGAGATCGCCGGCCCGGGCGGCCTGGTCATCGACAAGGCCCGGCCGGAGGAATCGGCCGAGCGCATCGCGGCCGTGCTCAACGATCCGGAGCGGGTTGCGAGCCTCTCAACCGCAGCCCGCGCCCGCTCGGCGCTCTACCGGGACGACGCGCTGGCTGCGGCGATACTGGACTTCCTGGCCGAGGCGTTCGGCGTCGGGGAGCGCCCATGAACCCGCGCTCGCGGATCGGCATCGTCGTCCAGCGTTACGGCGAAGAGGTGAATGGTGGGGCGGAGGCGCTGGCCCGTTGGCTGGCGGAGCGACTGGCCCGCGCGGCTGAGGTCCATGTCTTCACGACCTGCGCCGTGGATTTCACCACCTGGGCCGACCATTATCCGCCGGGCGACGTTGAGATCAACGGTGTCCAGGTCCACCGTTTTCGCGTCGACGCGCCGCGCGACTGGAAACGCCACCAGCGCCGGACGGCCGCGCTTTTCAACCGGCCGCGGACGGTGGCGCAGGAGATCGCCTGGGTCCATGAACAGGGCCCCTACAGCCAGGCGCTCCTGGAAGCGATATCCGACCGGTATGAGTCGGTCGACGCCTTTGTCTTCTTCACCTTCCACTACGCGACCACACACTTCGGGCTGCCGCTCGTCTCGGACAAGGCGATCCTCGTGCCGACGGCCCACGACGACCCGTTCCTGCATCTTGGCGCGTTTCGGCCGACGTTCCACCTGCCGTTCGGCATCGTCTACCTGACCGAGCCCGAACGCGACCTCGTGCAGCGCGTGACCAGAAACGACCGCGTCCGGTCGAACGTCGCCGGGATCAGCGTCGAAGCGCCGGCCGATCTGTCGGGCCAGCGCTTTCGCGACAAGTACGGCATCGAAGACGAGTTCCTTCTCTATGCCGGGCGGATCGACCCGTCCAAGAACGTGCCGGAACTGCTCGATTTTTTCGAGCGTTTCCAGGCGGACACGGCCGCGGGCGCGCCGCCCCTGAAGCTGGTGCTGATCGGCAAGACGCAGATGCCGCTGCCCAGGCGGCCGGACGTCCTCTACCTGGGATTCGTGCCGGAGGAGGACAAGTTTGATGCGCTGCGGGCGGCGTCGGTGGTCATGATGCCGTCGCTCTATGAGAGCCTGTCGATCATCACCCTGGAGGCATGGGCCGCCGGCACGCCGGTACTGGCAAACGGCCGCTGCGAAGTCGTCAAACACCTCTGCAAGCAAAGCAACGGCGGCCTGTACTATCACAATTATGAAGAGTTCCTAACGGCGCTCCGGTTCCTGTTGGCCGCCCCGGCCTTACGAACGACACTTGGTGGGCAAGGCAGGCGCTACGTGGCCCGCGACTATCGAGATGAAGTCGTGCTGCGGCGCTACACCGTGCTGCTGGACGAACTGGAAGAGACCCGCGCGGCCGCCTCACCGCGCCAATCGCGCAAGCCAGCAAGCAAATCCGACCCAAGAGAGTCGCTGAAACGATGACAACGCAGAAGTACCGCTCGTCACTCTTTTCGCTTGCCCTATCGGCGTGGGTGTTTCTCGCCGCCTGGCAACAGGAACCGTCTGCCGTGTCGGGCGAAGTTCCTCCCAAGTGGAAGATCGACGTACCGGCTCGCGCCTGCCAGTCGGCCGTCCTGGGAACCCACTGCCACACCAGTTCGCCGGCGATCGCAGACGTTAACGGCGACGGCCGCGCCGACATTGTCCTGGCCACCAACAACGGCCACATCCTGGCCGTCGAAGGCAACGGCCACGTCCTGTGGGATACCGATACCGGCCCGCTCTTTGGTGTGGGGGGCGGGAATCAGTCCATCTCCTCGTCCCCGGCGGTGGCTGACATCGACAGGGACGGCCGGATGGAGATCGTCGTCGGCGCCGGCTCGCTGGAGACCGATCGTTGTCGCCCCGGTGGGGTCATCGTCCTGAACCATCAAGGCGGCGCCGAAAGCGGGTGGCCCAGGCGGACCGCCGACCACAACGTGCCTCCGGGGAATTGCCCGGATCCCGTCTACTCGACGCCCGCGCTCGGGGACCTGGACCGCGACGGCGATCTGGAGATCGTTGCCGGCAGCTTCGACACCCGTGTCTATGCCTGGCACCACAACGGTGCGCCGGTCGCCGGCTTTCCGCCCCCGAGCAAGTTCTATCTGCTCTTCGGCTGGTCCAACGTCCGGGACCGTCTGGCCGATACCGTCTGGAGTTCACCGGCCCTCGGCGACCTGACCGGTGACGGCCATCTCGATATCGTCATTGGCAGCGATGAGGGCATGGTAGGCTCTACGCACGGAGGCGACTGGAACTGCCCTTATCGCGAACCCGCCGGCGCGACGGATGACTACTGCGGCGGCACGGTCTACGCCTGGAACCGGCAGGGCAAGGTTCTGCCCGGCTTTCCGAAACTTCTCCTGGAGGTCATCCAGTCCTCGCCGGCGCTGGTCGATGTCGACGGCAACGGCCGCCCCGAGGTCTACGTGGGAACGGGCAG
>CAYRBP010000050.1:9270-27564 GCA_964422535.1 uncultured Ardenticatenaceae bacterium
CCCCACCCCTTCGGCAAGAGCCCCGTCCTGGCCGACTACGACGGCGACGGCAAGATGGAAGTGTTCCTGACCATTGGCTGGGCCGTGGTCGTCGTGGATGGCGACGGCCGCATGTTGACCAACACCAACGTCACCGTTGACAAGTCGACGCCGTATTACTACACCGACGGCCTGCTGAACAACAGCCCGGCGGTCGGGGATGTGGACGGCGACGGGAAGCTGGAGCTGGTGGCCCACAACAGCGACCTGGTCGTGTGGGATCTGCCCGGCGCAGGAAGCCACGCCGACTGGTCCATGTTCCGCGGCAACGCGGCACGGACCGGCATGCTGGTACCGCGGGTGCCGCCAACGCTAAGGGTGGCGCCAACGGAAATCGACCTCAGCCTGACGACCGGGGTCAACAGGCAGCTTCAGGAGACCATCACGCTTCGCGTGCCGGGTGCGTCTTTCCGGTGGGAAGCGTCACTCAGTTCAGGCCAGTACCTGTCGTTGCCCAAAACCAACGGTTCGGCGAACGGCCAGACTGATGTGGAAGTGCGCATCACCGTCCCCGCGAGCCTGGGGCCCGGCCAGTACACGCTGGGCAAGGTCACCGTGTCTGTCCACGGGGATGGCACGAACATTCAGAACAATCAGCAGGTCGTCACCGTGAATCTGCGCGTCGTTCGCCTGGCTGACCGGAGCTTCATCCCGGTCGTCCGCGGCGGTCCCGGCCGGTAGACCTGTTGTGAACTGCAGCTGATGGCGCGCGTCCTCCTGGTCACTCCCGCTTACCCGCCGCTGCCCGGTGGGGGGGAACGCTACGCCGGCTCGCTGGCCCGCGAGCTGGTCGCGCTCGGAGAGGAGGTCACCGTCGTCACCAGCGCCGCCACGGCCGAGGCTGACCTGTGGCGCGGGGCGGGCGATGGAACGAGCGAGCGGATTGAGGATGGTGCGCGCGTCATCCGCTGCCCGGTGCGGCCGTTTCCCGGGGGCCGGACCGGCCTGATGGCATGGCGCAAGGGCATGGTCGTGCTTTCGGCCGCGCCGGGCGACCAGTCTGCGCCGCTGGCCCGCATGGCCCGTGCCGTGCCCCGGCTGGACGGCCTTGAACCGGTGTTGAACAGCCTCCCGCCGCCGGACGTCGTCCATGCTTTCAACCTGTCATGGGAGAGCGGCATCCTGGCTGCAGCCGATCTGGCCCGGCGGCGGTCGCTGCCGCTGGCGCTGACGCCCTTCGCCCACTTCGGCGCCGGGGCGGGCGACCGCGTCGCCCTTAACTCGACGATGGATCACCAGCTGGCCGTCCTGCGCGCGGCGGATCGGGTGCTGGTGCTGACCGAGGTCGAGCGGCGAGAACTGATCGAC
Source organism: uncultured Ardenticatenaceae bacterium (assembly GCA_964422535.1). GTDB lineage: Bacteria > Chloroflexota > Anaerolineae > Promineifilales > Promineifilaceae > Promineifilum. Next base: position 10,618 of record CAYRBP010000050.1, read on the forward strand.
CTCGGCGTGGCGGCGAACCGGCTGGTTGTGGTCGATAGCGGCTCCGACCCGCTGCCCGACGGCTGGGAAGCATCGGCTTACGGCCGGGCCGGCGCGTCCCCGGAACCCTACGCCGTTTTCGTCGGCCGCGCGTCGGCCGACAAGGGCGCGCTCCATGCGGTCGAGGCGACGCTGGACCTGCGCCGGGCCGGCTGCGGCCTCAGCCTGGTCCTGGTCGGCTCGACCACCACCGAATTTGACCGGCTGCTCGGCGGCCTGGATCGCGAGGAGCGGCAGGCGATCCACCCGCTCGGACTCCTGGCTGAGGCCGACAAGCATGCCGTGATCAGCCGGTCGCGGATGCTCCTCCTTCCCTCGCGCAGCGACTCGTTCGGCATTGTCCTGCTTGAGGCCTGGGCCCACGGCCTGCCGGTCATCGGCGCGCGTGCCGGCGGCATCCCGGCCGTCATCGATGCTGAGGAGAACGGGCTGCTGGTCGACTATGGCGACGCGGCCGGACTGGCGGCGGCCATGAAGCGCCTGCTCGATGACACGGGGCTGGCGACGCGGCTTGGTGAGCAGGGCCGGGCCAAGCTGGGAAGGCGCTACACCTGGCCAGGCGTCGCCAGGAGGGTCCGCGCCGCTTATCGGGAGATGACCGGCAGCGCCGGTTAGCGCCATGCGCATCCTGCACCTGGTCCACCAGTTCCCGCCCGACCACGTCGCCGGGACGGAGATCTACACCCAGACCCTGGCCCGGCGGCAGGCGGGGGCCGGGCACCGGGTCGCTGTCTTTGCCCCGGTCAGCCGGAAAGGCCCGCTGTCGGTCGCGGAGGAATCGGGCGTCAGGGTCTACCGCGCCGCGGCCGGCGCGCGCAGCGCCCGGCAGGTCTTCACAAGCATCTTCGGCCATCCGGCGCTGGACGATGCGTTTGAGGAAGTCCTGGCCGCGGAGCAGCCTGACATCGTCCACATTCAACACCTGATGGGCCTGCCTGCCGGCCTGGTCGAGGCACTCGACCGCGGCCGCATCCCCTACGTCCTCCATCTCCACGACTACTGGTTTGGGTGCGCCAACGGCCAGTTGCTGACCAACTACGACGAGACGCTGTGTGATGGCCCGGACGCCGCCTGGCGCAATTGCGGGCGGTGCGCCCTGGCCCGAGCTGGGCTGCCCGCGCCGGGCCCGGCGGCTGCGCTCGTCGCCCCGACGATGGCCAGGCGCGCGGCCCTGCTGCATCCCGTCTTTGCCGGGGCGCGACGCGTGCTGTCGCCAACTGACTTCGTCCGCCAGGCGCACCGGCGCATGGGCCTGCCGGTCGAACGGGCGATCATCTTTCCGCACGGCACGGAGCCGCCCGATCCGCCGCTGCCGATCCGACCCGAGCGCGCGCCCGGCCCGCTGCGCCTCGGCTACGTCGGTAGCCTGAACCGGCAGAAGGGCGTCCACGTGCTGATCGACGCGGTGAACCGGATGGCGGACGGCACCGTCCGGCTGACGCTATACGGCAACCCCGACGTCTTCCCCGACTACGTGGCGGCCCTGAAGGCGCGGTCGACTCACCCGGGCATCACGTTTGCCGGCGTCCTCGGCCGCGCCGACCTGTGGCCGCGGCTGGCAGAACTGGATGCGCTCGTCCTGCCGACGCTGTGGTATGAGGCGTCGCCCCTGGTCATTGGCGAGGCCTTCGCCGCCGGGCTGCCGATCGTTGCCTCGCGCATCGGGGCCCTGCCCGAACTGATCCGCGATGGCGTAGATGGCCTGCTTTTCCCACCGGGCGATGCGTCCGCGCTGAGCGACGTGCTGCAATCGCTGGCCGGGCGGCAGGACATCGTGGCTGCGCTGCGCGCCGGGGTGCGGCCGCCTCTGACGATGGCCGGCCACGTCGCGGCCATCGAGGCCGTATACCGGGAAGCGCTGGCGCTTGCCTGAGAAGTATTAGAGAATCAGCGCCGGGGATCGCTCTCCGGGCTTTGAGGTTATAATCGCGTGTTGTTGCGCGCCCGGCGGACGGGGCGCAGCCTCGAGGATCCCTCGCCAATGACCACAGATGTTCAGCCGGCGGCCGAGAAGACAACGCCCGTCTATTCCTATGAGGCGGGCCAGCGCAATGGCAACTGGCGTCGCCACTGGACAGAACTCCACAAGTTCCGGTATCTGCTGCGAAACCTGGTCTCCCGCGACCTCAAGGCCCGCTACAAGAACTCGGTCCTCGGCATCCTGTGGAGCGTCCTCAACCCGCTCTTCCTGATGGCGGTGTTCACGGTCCTTTTCACCGTGCTGGCGAACAACGAGATCCGGCAATATCCGATCTTTGTCCTCGTTGGACTCATCCCGTGGAATTTCTTCAGCGGTTCGCTGACCAGCGGCACGACCTCCGTGACCAACAACTCGTCGCTCATCAAGAAGGTCTATTTTCCGCGCGAGTTGCTGCCGACATCGGCCCTCCTGTCGAATCTGGTCAACTTCCTGTTCGCGTTCGCGGTGCTCATCGTCTTTCTCTTCGCCTTCGACATCGGACTGACGATCCATGCCTTATGGGTGCCGCTCATCTTGCTGACCCAGCTCATCTTCACGCTGGGGCTCTGCCTGCTCCTGGGCAGCCTGACGGTCCTTTACCGCGACGTGTTGATGATCCTCGAGGTTGTCCTGCTGGCCTGGTTCTTCCTGACGCCGGTCTTCTACTCGCTCGAGATGTTCGGTGATACCGCAACGTTGTTCGGCGTGACATTCGACCCCGCCCAGCTCATGCGCTGGATCAACCCGATGGCGTCCATCATCGACGGCTACCGGACGGTGCTCTGGGGAACGTATGAGAGTGCGGGGCCGGCGGCGATGAATCCCGCCTATCTGCTGCGGACCTTCGTCACATCGGTGATCGTCCTGGTCTTCGGGTACGCGATCTTCCTTCGGTTGAGCCCCCTGTTTGGAGAGAAACTCTAGTTTCGCGGTCTGCCAAAGCGCCGCCCTCATCTCTGCTCTATGAAATCGGTCATCTTCTATCGTCTCTTCCCGCTACTGGCCCTGCTCGCGGCCCTGGTTGCCGGCGCGGCCTGCGGCGGAGTGTCACAGCAGGCGGCAATTGTCACCCCATCCCCGTTCGCCGGCGTTGACGCGACGGCCGAGGCCGAAACAACGGCAACCGCCGATGACAGCGGCCCCGGTGCGACCGGCGAACCGGCGACGCCCGAGGCTGAACCTGTCCAATCGCCCTCGCCCGACGACCCGGCGGACGATGAGGCGCAGCCGGCAGAGCCTGAGCCTTCGCCGGCGCCGGACGACACGCCGCGACCGGAAGCGACGTCGCCGCCGCCGCCCAGCCCAACGCCGCAGCCCACGCCGTCGCCCACCAGCCGGCCGCTGGTCGTGCCGACTCGCGCCGTCGTTGGGACAGGGTCGCTGAGCGAAGGCGTGCCGACACCGGTGACGCCGATCCCTTCGCCGGTGCCGACGTTTGACGTACCGGATGGGACGATCAATATCCTGCTGCTGGGCGACGATACCGGTTCGGCCGGCGCAGAAGACGGCCGATCGGACACGATGATCATCGTCTCGATCAACCAGGAGACGGGCACGGCGTCGATGCTCTCGCTGCCGCGCGACCTCTTCGTCTATCTGCCCACGCGAACCATGAGCCGGCTGAACACGGCCGTGGCCCTGGGCGGGCCGGAATTGCTGGAGCAGGCCATCCTCTACAACTTCGGCATCCCGATCAATTACTACGCCCAGGTGAACTTTGACGGCTTCAAGCAGATCGTCGACCAGATCGGCGGCGTTGAAATGGCCGTCAGCTGCCGATTGCAGGACTGGCGGTTGAAGTCGCCGGAACTCGACCCGACTGTTGAGGACAACTGGGCCCAGTTCGCGCTCGAGCCCGGCGTGTACCGGATGGACGGCGACCTGGCCCTGTGGTACGCGCGGTCCCGCCTGACCACCAGCGATTTCGACCGCGGCCGCCGGCAGCAGCAACTCCTTCGGGCCATGCTGAATCAGGGTGTTGACCTGGGATTGGTGGCGCGCGCCCCCGAGCTATGGGGCCTCTTCCGGGACGTCGTGAACACCGATCTGGATATCGGACGAATCCTCCAACTGGCCGCGATAGCGCCGACCGTGGCGGAGAACGGCGTCCAGAGCCTCTACCTGGCCGGCAAGACCCAGTCCTGGGTGGTCCCGGACAGCGGGGCGCAGATCCAGTTGCCCATCTGGGAAGGCGACGGCATGATGCAACAGACCTTCCAGCGTTTGCTGCTTCCGCCCGCGCTGAACAAGGCGGAGCGCGCCCCGATCACGGTCGAGGTCATCAATGCCAGCGGCGTCCCGGATATGACCGCGCTGGCGGTCGACAACCTTGCCTGGTATGGCTTTGTGCCGGTGGTGGGCGAGACCCCGGCCGCGCCGGAACCGAAGACGCGGGCCATCTACTACGGCGATAACTTCAAAGGGTCGTTCGAATGGTTGCTTAGCTGGGTTGTCGGCGTGCCCCAAAGTGCGGTCGAGCTTTCCGACGAGGAATCGGAAGCCAATTACCGGGTCATCCTCGGCGAGGACTATGACCCGTGCCGGCCGGCCTTCAACGCGCCCCAGGCCTTTTTGGTCGGCTCGTAACATTGCCCCATGCGGTTGGCGGGGTGATAATCTTCCCGGCAGCCGCCACAGGCCCGACGACCTCATCGGGACGATGAACTGGCTATGCCGGGCATCGTCCCGTTTTTCTTGCCGGCAATCTTTAGGAATAGCGGAGGGGTTACGGACGTGAACGACAAACGCGAGATCACGGGCTGGATGATGTACGACTGGGCCAACTCGGCCTTCAGTACGACGGTGGTGACGGCGCTGCTGGGGCCGTATATTCAGGCGCTGGCGGAGTCCAATACCGAACCGTTTCGGTTGTTCGGGACGACGGTTGAGCCGGGAGCGATCTACCCGGCGGCCGTGTCGCTGTCCGTCATCCTGCAGGTGCTCTTCCTGCCTCTCCTGGGCACCATCGCCGACTATACCCACCTGAAGAAACGGATGTTGCTGGCATTCGCCTATACCGGCGCATTTGCCACGATCTTGCTCTTCTTTGTTCGGGGCGACGGCGGGTTCTTTGATCCGCGCAATGCGGTGGTCATGGGCAGCCTGCTGTTCATCATTGCCAACCTGTGCTTTGGCGCGGCCATCGTCTTTTACAACAGCTTCCTGCCGCAGATAGCCTCCCCCGACAGGCGCGATGCCGTCAGCTCGCGCGGCTGGGCGTTGGGCTATCTCGGTGGCGGCCTGTATCTGTTGCTCAACCTGATCCTGCTGTTGGTCATGGACGATACCACGCTGGCTGTCCGCATCAGCCTGGCGGGAGCGGGCCTCTGGTGGCTGGTCTTCACGTTTCTGTTTCCGCAGCAGCGCCTGGTCCAGCGCGCACCCGAACGCGATCACCCGCAGGTCAACCTCTTCGTTCATGGCGTGAAACAGGTCTGGCACACATTCGGTGAGTTGTGGCGCAAATACCCGATGACCCTGCGCTACTTGATCGCTTACCTGATCTACAACGATGGCATCCAGACCGTCATCGTTGTGGCCGCGCTGTTCGCCTCGGACGAGCTGGGCGTCGATGCGCAGACGACGCTGCTCCTGGTCCTGATGATCCAGTTCGTCGCCTTCTTCGGGGCGTTGCTGTTCGGCTGGCTGGCGGGGCGCATTGGCGCCAAGCGGTCGATTGTCATCAGCCTGATCATCTGGTCGGCGCTGGTCATCTATGCCTATGCCCTGCTTTACAATCAGATCCAGTTGTTCATATTGGGCGTCTTCCTCGCGCTGGTGCTGGGCGGGTCACAGGCCCTGAGCCGGTCGCTCTTCTCGCAGATGATCCCGCGCGAGCACGAAGCCGAGTATTTTGGCTTCTATGAGATCAGCGAGCGGGGCACGTCCTGGTTGGGCACGTTCGCCTTCGCCCTGGCGGTCCAGCTGACCGGCTCGCAGCGCATCGCCATCGTTAGCCTGATCATCTTCTTCGTCGTCGGCCTGCTCTTGCTCCTGACCGTTGACGTGCGCCGGGCCATCGTCGAGTCCGGCAACGACCCGGAAGGGGTGGTGCTATAGTGGGGCAAGCGCCGCGTTTTGACAGAACGGTCGAGCGCTTCTCCGGCTTCGCCGATGTTTATGACACTCACCGGCCGGCGCCACCGCCGGTCCTGGCCGCCATCCTGATCGCGCTCAGTGGCGGTGAGCGGCCCGCGATGGTCGTTGACCTGGGCAGCGGAAGCGGATTGTCGACACGCTACTGGGCGGACCACGCTGCCCGGGTTACCGGCGTGGAGCCCTCGGCCGATATGCGCCGCCAGGCGGCGGAAGCGACGACGGCGGGCAACGTCAGCTATCGCGCCGGCTTCGCCCACGAGACAGGCCTGCCGGATGCTCAGGCCGACATCGTCACCGCCGCCCAGGCCTTTCACTGGATGGACCCCGGTCCAACCCTGGCCGAGGTGGCGCGCGTCCTGCGGCCGGGCGGCGTCTTTGCTGCTTACGATTACGACTGGCCGCCGATCACGCCCGACTGGCGCGTCCAGGCGGCGTTTCGCCGCTTCACCGACCGGGTGCATGAGGTCGAGGCCGTTCACGGGACGCGCGCCGGCGTGCCGAGTTGGGAAAAGGCCGGTCATCTGGACCGGATGGAAGCCAGCGGCCGATTCCGATTCACGCGCGAGCTTTGCGTCCACACGGCCGACGACGGCAGCGCAGGGCGGCTGGTCGGGCTGGCGCTCAGCCTGGGCTCGGTGCAGACGCTGCTGAAGCGCGCACCGGGCACCATCGCGCCGGCGGTGGAGGAACTTCGTGCTGCGGCCGGCGCCTTGCTCGGTGACCGGCGCGAGACGTGGTACTGGACATCGCGCGTCCGCGTCGGAATTGTCTGACCGGGCGCAGCGGACGGATGGCACACATGGCTGACCCGCAACTTGAGGCTGCGGCCGCGTTCGTCAACCGGGAAGGCACGGCCGTCGAGAAGGCGCGCCTGCGCTACCTGATGACGGGCGAACAACCCGGTGAGGACGTAGCGGCCCCGTTTGTGACCTCGCAGAAGGGGGACGGGGGCTGGGAACCCTACTGGGCGCCCGATTACACCTCAATCGACGCTACCTGTTACCAGCTGGCCCAGGCCGAGCAGGCCGGGTTCGACCGGTTGACGCCCTTCATCGTCGATGCGGTACGCTTCCTGGCTGAGCGCCAGCGGCCCGACGGTTCGTGGGAGGAAGAACCCCGCGAAGGGGCCAACCCTCCGTTCTGGGCCAGGCCGGGCGACCCGGAGGCGCGGCTCTACCTGACGGCCAACGCCGGCTACTGGCTGGCCCGGACGCGGCTGGTGCCTTCGGGCGCTCGCGATGCGGCCGTTTTCCTGGCAAGCCGGACGATCGACGCCGGCCGCCTGCCTTCGTTTTCCCAGACCCACTGGCTGGCGGCCGCGCTGTGGCACAGCCAGGGGATGACGGATGAGGCGACGGGCGCGCTCGACCACCTGATCGGCCAGATCCCCGACATGTCTGCGGGCAACCTGGCCTGGCTGCTGATCGCGTTCGACGGCGGTGGCATACCCCACGACCATCCGGTCGCGCAGGCCGCGGCCGAACGGCTGCGCGGCCTGCGCTTGCCAGACGGATCGTGGCAAGAAGATGAGGCTGCCGGCAACGCGGTCCACGTCACGCTGGAGGCGCTGCGCGCGCTGAAGCTGGCGGGTTGACGGCCGCACAGCCCGAATTCGCCGGCCGCGCCGCCGCGCGGGACAGCCGCCGATGAACGGTGCTCGCGTGGCGGTGCGGCGACAGCGCAAAGCCCGAAGGCGAAGTCGCAACTCGTTCCGCTAGCGCCTGACCGCCGTGCCGCAGGCGCTGAAACGGCTTCAGCTTCCTCTCTGCGTCCGCCACCAGCAGACCAGGAACAGGACGGCCGGGATCGCCCACAGCGTGGCAGCGGCAAAAAGCCCTTCGTGCAGCCGGCCGCCGTGGCCCAGCAGGTAAGCCGGGATGATGGTGAGGGCGCCGATCAGCGCCACTGTCCCGCCCCGCTTTTCCCAATGGAATGCCAGCAGCAGGCCGATCTGGGCGATGGCGATGGCGGCCATGGGGATGTACTCGACGGCCGGGAGTCCGTAGATCCCCTCCGGGCCCGTATTCAGCGATGCAAAGAGGATCAGGCCGAGTAGTAGCAGACTCCAGATGCGGGCCACCCAGCGGATGACGGTTTGCGACCGATCGTTGCGGACGGGTAGGATAGTCATCGACGCCTCCACTTCGGCGTTGATAAGACCAGTGTAGTCCTTTGAAAAGGGGAATGTCAAGGGGAGCCGAGGCGCCCGGCCGGGTCTCGCCTGCGTCAGCCCGTGCCGGGGTGTGACTCACTTCCCGGATCGTCCTGGGCCAGGATCGTCGCGGCCGCGGCTGACATGCTCTGGCGCTCGCGGCGCGCCAGGTCCTGGATGGCGCGGTAGGCGGCATCTTCCGTGAGCCCGCCCCGGATCAGCCTGGCTTTGGCCCGGTCGATCAGCTTGCGGGCCTGCAGGTCGCCTTCCAGTTCGGCCGTCCGGGCGGCGAGCGCCTGGCTGTCGGCAAAGCGTTTGGTCGCCACGGCGATGGCCGCGCCAAGTTCCTCCGGCCGGATGGGTTTGACGAGGTAACCGTGGATGGGCAGGTCAGTTGCCCTGTCGATCAGCGCCTGCTGGCTGAAAGCCGTCAGGATGAGGATCGGCAGCGGCCGCTTCTGGGCCAGGGTCTTGGCGACCTGCAACCCGTCCGTGTGAGGCATCTTGATGTCGAGAATCGCCAGGTCGAGCCGATACCGTTCGGCCATCTGCAGCGCCTCGCGGCCGTCGCGCGCGGAAATGACCACGTGGCCCATCTGCTCAAGCATCGACTTGAGGCCCATGCGGATGATCGATTCGTCGTCAGCGATGAGTACTTGCATGGGAATGCCCGGTCAATCCGCCGGGTCAAGATGCTCGGTGCGGCGGGGAAGGCGGATGCAGGCCTCTGTGCCGGCGTCGAGCTGGTTGAAGACCAGCGTGCCGCCGAGGTCATCACCAATCAGCGTCTCCGCTAGGTCAAGGCCCAGACGCCGCTCGTAATCAGATTTCAGGCCGACCCCGTCGTCGCGGACCAGGATGATCAGCTCGTCCGGCGAGCGGCCGAGCGAAATGTCGATCTGCCCGGCTTCGCGTCCGACGAAGGCGTGCTCCAGGCTGTTCTGCACCAGTTCGTTTACCACGACCGCCAGGGCAGTCGCTGCCCGGCTGGGCAGTTGCAGTGCCTCCCCGCGGACGGTGATGCGGATGTCCTGGTTCGGCCGTGACAGCCCGCCGAGCGTGCCCTGGACGATGCGTTCCAGGACGGACCTGGCGTCCACCAGCCGAAAGCTCTGTTCTGAGAGGATCTCGTGCACGGCGGCGATGCTGCGAATGCGGTCGATGTTGGTCAACAGCACGCGGCGGGCGTCGAGGTGGTCGGCGTCCGGGAGCTGGAGTTGCATCAGCATGGCGACGGTCTGCAGGTTGTTCTTGATGCGGTGGTGCATCTCGCGCACCACGGCCGCGCTGCTGACGAGCCGGGCGTTCTCAATGGCGAGGGCGGTCTGGTTAGCCAGCGTCGTCAGCAGCGTCACCTGCTCATCGCTGAAAACGTGGCGCGCGGCCGTGTAGCAGGCGAGCACGCCGATGGTGCGGTCGCGGACACTGAGCGGCACCGCCAGAAGGGATACCGTACCGGGCAACCGCGCGGCCGGTTCCAGGTCCGCCTCCGCCCGGCCGTCGGCCACGTACGTCGCTTCTCCACCTGCCGCGACCTTCCCGAGCACGCCGGAGCCCACCACGATGCGCGGCCCGGGCTCGCCCGCGCGCCAGCGACTGCCGGAGACACTTGCCTGCCCGGCGTGTCGCTCCAGCGTTTCACCCGTGTCGTCGAGCAGGAAGAGGGCGCAGACGGCCGCGCCGAGCGAGTGGGCGGCCATCTCGGTCACCACGTCAAGGATGTCGTCCAGATAGCCGGGCGCGGTGATGGCCGCGCTGACTTCGGCCAGGGTGCGCAGTTCCTCGAGCTGGCGCTGCTGCCGGTCGTGGATCTGGGCCTTGGCCAGGGCCCCCGCGGCCAGGTCGGCGATGAGCGACAAGGCCTCAACCGCTTCGGTCGGGTACTCCAGTGGGGCGACGGTCTGCACGTTCAGCGCGCCGATCGGCCGCGACTCGATGACCAGCGGAACGGCCAGCAACGATCGGAAGCGCGTTTCCTCGGTGTCGTCGACCCACTTGAAATGCGGGTCGTGGCGCGCGTCGGCGGCGAACACGGGCTGGCCTTCGGCCACGGCATAGCCGGTCATGCCTTCGCCGATGCGCAGGGTCGCCCGCCCCAGGGCCTGGTGAGCGAGTCCGGTCGTGGCGCGAAGGCGCAGCGTCTGGCCGTCCGGGTCCAGCAGATAGAGCGTGCAGGAGTCGACGACCATGACCTCGGTCGTTTTGCGGACGATGAGGTCGAGCGTCGTATCCAGGTCCCAGGCTGAACTGAGCGAGCGCGCGATCTCGCGCAGGGCGGCCAGGGCTTCGGGCTGTGAAAAGCGGACTCGGGCCATATCGAGCAACATGCCGCGCATTATACCCCGGAAACAAAGAGTTCCCCGCGCGGGGAACTCTTTGCCAGGAGAGCGCAACCAATACAGTGACTAGACGCCGTAGTACAACAGGAACTCGTACGGATGCGGCCGCAGGCTGACAGGGCCGACTTCTTCCTCGCGCTTGTAGTGGATGAAGTTGGTCAGTACGTCCTCGGTGAAGACGCCCCCTTCCAGCAGGAAGGCGTGGTCGGCCTCGAGCGCGTCGAGCGACTCATTCAACTTGCCGACAGTCGTCGTGACCTTGCCGATGTTCTCTTCTTCGAAGAGGTCCATCTCCGCCGGGTCGCCCGGGTCGATCTGGTTCTTGATGCCGTCGAGCCCGGCCATGAGGCAGGCGGCAAAGGCCAGATAGGGGTTGGCGGCCGGGTCGGGACAGCGGAACTCGATCCGCTTGGACTTCGGGTTGGCCGAGTACATCGGGATGCGAATGGCGGCCGAGCGGTTGCGGGCCGAATAGGCGACGACGACGGGGGCCTCGTAGCCGGGAACCAGGCGGCGGTAGCTGTTGGTCGTCGGCGCGCAGATGCCCAGAAGGGCGTTGATGTGCTTCAGGATGCCGCCGATGTACCACAGGGCGAGCTGGCTCAGTCCGGCATAACCGTTCGGGTCGGAGAAGAGCGGCTGGCCGTCCTTCCAGAGGCTCTGGTGGGTGTGCATGCCCGAGCCGTTATCGGCGAAGATGGGCTTGGGCATGAACGTGACGGTCTTGCCGTGGCGCTGGGCGACGTTCTTGACGACGTACTTGTACAGCTGGACGTTGTCGGCCATCTTCAGCAAGGTGTCAAAGCGCATGTCGATCTCGCACTGGCCGGCGGTGCCGACTTCGTGATGGTGCAGTTCGATGGCGACACCGGATTCGATCAGCGTGCGGACCATCTCGGAGCGCAGGTCCTGCAGCGTGTCGAACGGGGCGACCGGGAAGTACCCGCGCTTGTGGGGAACGGAGTGGCCGAAGCCGAAGATGCCGGAATTCCACGGGCCTTCGACGCTGTCGACCTGGTAAGCGGACGAGTACTCGCCGGCCGAGTACATGACCTTGTCGAAGACGAAGAACTCCGCTTCGGGGCCGAAGTAGGCCGTGTCGGCGATGCCGGTCGACTTCAGGTACTCGATTGATTTGCGGGCCACGTAACGCGGGTCGCGCGAGTAGGGCGTGCGCGCGATCGGGTCATACACGTCGCCCACCAGGCTGAGGGTTGGCGCGGCGCAGATCGGGTCAACGATAGCCGTGTCCGGGTCACAGATCAGGATCATGTCGCTGGACTCGATGCTCTGGAAACCGCGGATGGACGACCCGTCAAAGCCGAGGCCTTCCTCGAAGGCTGCTTCCGGGGTGAAGTCCTCGATCGGCAGGGAGAAGTGCTGCCACTGGCCGAACAGGTCGGTGAACTTCACGTCCACCACCTGGATACCCTTCTCCGCTATCATTTTTTGAACGTCGCTTGGTGTCATGTCTCAATTACCTCCAATCTAGAATAGTGGGTTTCTCACGAACGATGACCCGGCCGCCCCAACATGGGTGGCGGCCGGGTCCGGTCATGGCGTTAGGAAAGGACGAACGTCAGGCGGCTCTCCCCTTTCAGTCCGTCGCCGTGGGCACCGCGCCTTCGGCGAAGCCCTGCGTATCCCCGTGGTGGACGAAGTCCGGGTAACACGGCACGCCGTGGTAGGCCAGATCGATACCCTCGTCCTCAACTTCGGCGCTGACGCGCAGACCGATGGTCCGCGAAATCACGGTGAACATCAGGAACGACAGCGGCAGGACCCACAGTGTGGCGGCCAGCAGGCCCAATGCCTGGATGCCCAGCTGCTCGAAGCCGCCACCCGAGAGCAAGCCCAGCCCATTCTGGCCCCAGATGGCGACGGCCAGGATGCCGAATATGCCGTTCAAACCGTGGACCGGGAAAGCGCCGACCGGGTCGTCGATCTTCAGCCGCTCCATCAGCAGGATGCCGTAGTAGGCGATGGCCCCGGCGATGGCGCCGATGACCAGCGCGGCAAGGGGCGTGACAAAGGCCGTCCCGGCCGTGATCGCCACCAGGCCACCCAGCGCGCCGTTGAAGGCCATGCTCACGTCCCACTTCTTCGAGTAAGCGTAGGCGAGGCCCATGGCCACGACCGCACCGGTGGTTGCGGCGAAGTCAGTCGTGACGATGATGAGCGAGATCGGCACCGGATCGGCCGAAAGCTGGCTGCCGCCGTTGAAACCAAACCAGCCCAGCCACAGGATGAACGTACCCAGCGCAGCCAGCGGGATATTGTGGCCGCGGATGTTCTCGCCGAAGACCTTGTCGCGGCGCTTGCCCATGACGATCGTGCCGGCCAGGCCGACCAGCGCGCCCACGTAGTGTACGACCGACGATCCGGCGAAGTCGACGAATCCCAGCTGCGCCAGCCAGCCGCCGCCCCAGACCCAGTGCCCGAACACCGGATAGATGATCAGGGCAACCAGGAAGCTGTAGATCATGTCAGCCCGAAAGTCGGTGCGCTCGGCCATCAACCCGGAGGCGATGGTTCCCGCCGCCGCGCAGAAAGCGAACTGAAAGAAGAAGAACGCGAGGCTTGGGATCGACAGACCTGGCCAGATCTCCGGCAGCCCTTGCAGGAAGAAGTACTCCGTGCCGAAGAAGGCGTTGCCTGTGCCGAACATCAGGCCGAAACCGGCGATGACGAAGGCCAGGGTGCTCATCGTCGTATCCATGAAATTCTCGGCCATGATATTGACGACGTTCTTCGACCGCACCAGCCCCGCTTCCAGGAAGCCGAAACCGGCCTGCATGAAGAATACGAGCGCGGCCGCGAACAACACCCACACCGTATCCACGGCGCTGACCGCGGCTTCGCCTTCCTGGGCGAAAGCCGTCCGCGAGAACACCAACATGAGGCCCAGGACGACGGCGAAGTTGGCAAGTCGTCGAATTTGCCGGATATGCTGTTTCATCTCCACCTCTTCAATTCCACAATGATTCCGAACGATAAGACGAGCGCGACAGCCAGGTGGGAAAAACGAAAGACGCCTCCGCACGCGCCCGGCGTTGCCGGATGCATGGGAGGCGTCTTGGCCTCTAAGCTTATTCTGTTACCAGGGCAAGTCATCGCGAAGTGTGACTTACTGGCCTGCATTCTCTCCGATGTTGCGCGCTGCGTCAAGCCGCGAAAACGCCTTAAAAGTGCGGATGATATTTGTACAGTTTGACCGAACAAGAGAAGTCACCCGCTCCGATATACTGTAAGGCACGTTGTTCGGGCCGCGAGGCGAAGAACAGCCCGTACATTAATAGCGACGACGGCAGCCGTGACGCGGTTTGCCGGGGCCCGGAACGCCCTGCAGCCTATCCGGCGACCGAACCAGGAGATGACGAGATGGGGCTTAGTACACAGCAACAGAGTCGACAGCGCCAGGCGGCGAGTGAGTCACCCAGCCTGCGGCCCGCCCCGGGCCGCCAAGGCCTTTACTCGCCGCGATACGAACATGACGCCTGCGGCACCGGTTTTGTCGCCCACATCGACGGCCGTCGCTCCCACGCTATCCTTGACCAGGCCCTGACGATCCTCGAAAACCTCAGCCACCGCGGCGCGCGCGGGGCCGACCCGAACACCGGTGACGGCGCGGGTGTCCTGTTCCAGCTGCCTCACGCCTTCTTCCAATCGGCCGCTGGCCGCGAAGGGTTTGTCCTACCCCCCGCCGGCGACTACGCTGCCGGGATGGTCTTTCTACCCCGCGACCGGTCGCAGGCTGATCACTGTGCCGCAGCCTTCGATCGTTTGGCCGCGGCCGAAGGGCTGGACGTTCTGGGCTGGCGCACCGTTCCGGTAGACAACCACATGCTAGGCGAGGCGGCCGCGCTGGCCGAGCCGTGTATCCGCCAGGTATTCATCGCCCGCCCGGCCGGCTGCTTTGACGAGATGGCCTTCGAGCGCCGGCTGTTCGTCCTGCGCCGGCTGGCCGAGAAACAGATCCGCTACGGCGACGACGCGTGCGGCCGGTCGTTCTACATCGCGAGCCTCTCTGCGCGGACGATCGTCTACAAGGGGATGTTCCTGGCCGAGCAAGTGCGGCCGTACTTCGCCGACCTATCCGACCCACTGATGGATTCGGCCATTGCTCTGGTCCACTCGCGCTTCTCGACCAACACCTTTCCGAGCTGGGAGCGGGCGCACCCCTATCGCTATGTCACCCACAACGGTGAGATCAATACCGTCAAGGGCAACGTCAACTTCATGCGCGCCCGCCAGGCGCTGTTCCAGACCGACCTGTTCGGGCCTGAGCTGTCGCGGATCTTCCCGATCATCGACGAAGACGGCAGCGACACGGCCATGCTCGACAACACGCTTGAGTTCCTGCACCTGGCCGGCCGCTCGCTGCCCCACGTGGTCATGATGATGATCCCGGAACCGTGGGAGAAACATGAGCAGATGGACCCGGCCCGGCGCGCGTTCTACCAGTATCATAGCGCCCTGATGGAGCCGTGGGACGGCCCGGCGTCGATCACCTTCACCGACGGCACGCTGGTCGGCGCGGTGCTTGATCGCAACGGCCTGCGGCCGTCGCGCTACTATGTCACCCATGATGGCCTGGTCGTCGCCGCGTCGGAAGTCGGCGTCCTGGATATCGCACCGGATCGCGTCGCCTACAAGGGCCGCCTGCAGCCCGGCCGGATGTTGCTGGTCGACACGGCGCAGGGCCGGATCATCGCCGACGAGGCGTTCAAGCGGGAGATGGCGAACAGCGCGCCCTATGCCGAGTGGCTGGCCGAGCACCACATCGAACTCAAGGACCTGCCGGCCGCGCCGCATGTCGCCGCGCCGGACCACGACACCGTGACGCAGCGCCAGCAGGCGTTCGGCTACACCTTCGAAGACCTGCGGATGATCCTGGCCCCGATGGCCAAAGACGGCATCGAACCGCTCGGCTCGATGGGCGATGACACACCGGCAGCCATCCTGTCCCGGCGGCCGCAGCTGCTCTACAACTATTTCCGGCAGCTCTTTGCCCAGGTCACCAACCCGCCGATTGACGCGATTCGAGAGGAACTGATCACCAGCACCGACCTGCAGCTTGGCCCGGAGGGCGACCTGTTGAACCCCCGGCCGGAGAGCTGCCGCCACATCCGGCTGCACCAGCCCATTCTGAGCAATGCCGATCTGGAGCAGCTGCGCCACATCGAGCGCGACGGGTTCAGCGCGGCGACGCTGCCCATCCTGTTCCCGGCGGGCAGCGGCGGGGCGGGGCTGGAAGCGGCGCTGGACGGGCTGAACGACGCCGCGGACGCGGCCATCGCCGGCGGGGCGAATCTGCTCATCCTTTCAGACCGCGGCATCAGCCGCGAGATGGCGCCCATCCCGGCGCTCCTGGCCGTCGGCGGTCTGCACCAGTACCTGATCACGCGCGGGGCGCGGACGCGCGTCAGCCTCATCGTTGAATCGGGCGAGCCCCGTGAAGTTCACCACTTTGCCTGCCTGATGGGCTTCGGGGCCGAGGCGATCAACCCGTATCTGGCCTTCGAGACGATCGATGACATGGTCCGCAGCGGCTTGTTGACCGGCGTCACGGCCGAGGAAGCCTTCAGGAAATACAACAAGGCGGCGCTGAAAGGCGTGGTGAAGGTCATCTCCAAGATGGGCATCTCGACCCTGCAAAGCTACTGCGCGGCGCAGATCTTTGAGGTCCTGGGGCTGAGCAGCGCCGTCGTCGAGCGCTGTTTCACCGGCACGCCGTCGCGCATCGAGGGCGCGAGCATGGAGACGCTGGCGGCCGAAGCGGCGCAGCGCCACGCGGCCGCGTTCCCGGCGCGCTCGGCCAACGGCCACACGCTGGACGCCGGCGGCCGCTTCCAGTATCGTGAAGATGGCGAGTTTCACCTCTTCCGCCCGACGACCATCCACAAGCTGCAGCACGCCGTCCGCACCGGCGACTATGCCGCGTACAAGCAATACTCGGCGAGTGTCCATGACCGCGAGACTCACCTGGCGACGCTGCGCAGCCTGCTGGACCTCCGCGCCGACGCGACGCCGGTGAGCCTGGACGAGGTCGAGCCCGTCGAGGCGATCCTGCGCCGCTTCAAGACCGGGGCCATGTCATACGGCTCGATCAGCAAGGAAGCTCACGAGACGCTGGCTGTGGCGATGAACCGCATCGGCGGCAAGAGCAACACCGGCGAGGGAGGCGAGGACCCGTCCCGCTTCGTGCCCGATCCGAACGGCGATTCGCGCAACAGCGCCATCAAGCAGGTCGCCTCGGGCCGTTTCGGCGTCACCAGCCACTACCTGACCCAGGCCCAGGAGATCCAGATCAAGATGGCCCAGGGGGCCAAGCCCGGCGAGGGCGGCCAGCTCCCCGG
>CAYRBP010000051.1:0-3335 GCA_964422535.1 uncultured Ardenticatenaceae bacterium
CGCTTTCTCCTTTTTCCCTTACACTGGCAGCGTGCCCCATTCCGGCACAAGGAGCGATCATGAGGAAACAGAGCCACTCCCACAGGGCAACACCCTTCCTGGTACTCGCAGCCGTCATCCTGTCGCTTTGCCTGAGCCTGCCGGCCGCGGCCGGGCTGTTCGAGTGGTCGCACCTCGGCCGCCTCATCCCTCAGGCCGGCTTCGAGCCATCGGTGAGCGCCATCGCCGGACATCCGACGGCCGGGAGCGTCGTCTACGCCGGAACGCTTCGCTCGACCGACAACACGAACCTGGTCTTCAGGAGCGATGACGCCGGGCTCTCGTGGCAGGCGGCCAGCGGCGGTCTGCCGGCCAACATGCCGCAGAATACGGGGGTCAATGACCTGCTCATCCGGCAGGACGAGCCGACCATTCTCTACGCCGGGCTGTACAAGGCCGGCGTCTGGCAGAGCACGAACGGCGGCCAGTCGTGGGCAAACGCTACCAACGGCAGCATCGCCGCCAACGACACCGTCATCGCCCTGTCGGCCAATAGCGACCAACCGAAGCTGGTCTATGCCCTGACCGGGACGGGCATGCACCTGTCTTTCGACGGCAACCCCTGGCAGGCGCGCAACAACGGCCTTCCGGCTTCAGACCAGGCCCAGTTCACCGATCTCGCGGCCGATCCGACCGATCCCGGCACGGTCTACCTGACGACCAATCCCTTCGGCGTCTACCGGACCGAGAACGACGGCCAGACATGGCAGCAGGTCAACGATGGTCTGCCCGCCGGCGATTTGAATGTGCGCGGGATCGCCGTCAGCCCGGCCGGCGGCCGCGTCCTGGTCAGCATCGCGGGTCACGGGCTGTGGCGCAGCGACAACCAGGGCGACTCGTGGACGCGCTCCGACAGCGGCATCACCTACAACACGACCCTGCAGGGCAACGTCGGCATTCCGGCCTTCAGCCCGACAGACAGCGACATCGCCTACGTCTACAACAACGATGGCGTCTTTTCAAGCAACGACGGCGGAAAGACCTGGACGCCGTTCAACGACGGTTTCACCGGCGCGGAGACTGTCAACACGATGGCATTCCATGCCGCCGCGCCCGATACGATCTATGCCGGTACGTCGGTCTCCGGTGTGTGGAGCCTGACGGTAGTGCCCGGCGGTCGGTTCTATGTGCCGGTAGCGATCCGGTGATACCTGGCCCCCGACCGCGTAGTATCACAAGGAGCAGTGGAGACATGAACCCTTCAATACGGTTTCCGGTGCGCGTGTTGGTAATCTTCCTGACAATGGTGCTGGCCATGGGGACAGTGGGCGCTGTGTGGGGTCTGGCCGCCCGCGGCGTGTCTCCCGCGCTCGCGGCCGGGAACGCCCCCGTTGTGACCGTCGGGCCCGCTTCGGCCGCGGCCGGCGCGACGATCACGATCACGGGCTCGGGATTCCCGGTGGGCGCGGGGATCATCCAGATCAGCATCAACGGGCAGGTCGTCGGCGAGGCGGCCCCACCCGATTTCACGCGCGACGTCGTCCTGCCGCAGAGCCTTGAACCCGGCCTGACATCGGTCACGGTCTGCGTCACCGGCGCTTGCGGGACCGGCGGCGCCGGAGAGGTGGAATCGCCGTTGCGCGTCTTGCCCCACCTGAGCCAAGTGCCTGCTGACGTGATGCGTCGAACGCTCGACTTCTTTGCCATCACCCAGCCATTCGTGCCCGAATGGACAGAGGCGAAGCTGGATGACGTTGCATTTCCCTACTTCCGACCCGATATCAATGGGCCGGCCTACTTCGAGTTCGCCCTGCACGACGCCGCGGGCAAACCGGCCGGCTTCATCGTCGCTTCCACCGGCGAACACGACTATCCGATCGCCCACTGGAGCACGAGCGGGCCGTCGCTGGCGGCCGGGCTTCTAAGTGCGGCCGGGGGGCAGGCCCTCAACCTGTACAAGCTGTCGCCGCTGACCTACGGCGCGGAAACGCCCGACTTGCAGCGCCTGGTCCGGGCCGAAGGGGAAGAGAACCCCATGCTGAAAGTGAGCGGGCTGAAGGGGGCGGATCTGGCCAGCCTCGACACCCGTTTCGAGTGGACGCCGGAGGACGGTTTCTCCCAGACCGGCCTGATCACGACGCCGGTCGGCCTGTCGGTCAGCGAATGGGCGAGCTGGCAGGACCTCAAGCAAAACTATGCCGGTAACTATGAGCCCATCCTGAAGGTGAGGCGCGAGCACGCGGCCGAGGAGTGGGCAACTGTTCGCCGGCGCGAGGAGGTGGGCATCTCGCTGGCCCCGGGCGAGACTTACACGATGCCGCTGATCGACGATCCTCACTACACGATCTCCGGTTCGGTCGCGTCCCTGATCGAAGTCGAGCCGATCCCGGACGCCTTGCGCATCAGCGCCATCGCGGCTGAAGAGGGACAGGGCGTGCCGTTCGATGTCATTCTCACGTACGACGACGGCCGCGAAGAGACGGTCCGCTTCTTCGTCATCGACTACGAGCGCCACAGCCTCCAACTGCCGCTGGTGATGGGCGGCGCGCCGGCAGCTCGCCTCCGGACCGAACCGGCCATGCCTGCCGGCCCGACAGGCGAGACGATCCTGGGCTGGCATTTCGCCTATGCCGACGGTGGGTTCGCCGGCCAGCGGCTCTACAACCAGATCAAGCCGTTCACCTGGCCGAATGTCACCAGCTGCCACAGCGGCTGCGGCGCGACGGCGTGGGCCATGCTGCTCGGATTCGGGGATAACCAGGCTGACGTCTGGCCCCTGAACCCGACCTGGCTGAACAAGTTCGGGCTGTACAGGCAGTCGGGCGGGGTCAATACGCCCAATGTCGCCGCGCCATTGACCAATGATTTAGGCGTAAACAACATGCAGATGGAGATCCGCCGCGAGATCGGCACATTTTGCCTGGGCGGCAGCGGGGCAACGTGGCCGTGGAGCATGGGCGGCGTCTACCGCTACCCCGAACGCCGGGCCTGGGCCTGGGTGCACGTGTTCGGAGGCTACAACTTCATCAATAACGAAGCGCCCCATATCGCCAACAGCATCGTCCTGCAGCGCACCCCGGCCATCATGTTGACCGGCTCGCTGGATACGTTGCACTATCCCCTGGCCTACGGGTACGCCCATGCCCGGGTGCGTGACTGCGGTTGGAACCTCTTCACCGGCTACCGGTGTGAAGAGAGGCTCCGCTATCCCTACTTCAAGATAAACCCGGGCTGGGGTCCTTACTCGCCATCGTTAGGCAGTTGGACGCCCGCCAGTACGGGCTATCACGGCGAAGCATTCCCGTGCTATTACGCCTGGCAGGGCTGGAACCTGGTGCGCGTGTGCCCGTAGCGAC
>CAYRBP010000051.1:3435-12000 GCA_964422535.1 uncultured Ardenticatenaceae bacterium
GCGGCCCGGCCTAGAGGGTGACCTTGATCTCCGACTCCGCATCGGCCTCGGCCAGGCGCAGTTTGACAAAGACCCACGGGGCCAGGTAGGAAATCCACAACAGGATGAGGAAGTAGCGCAGGACGCGCAGCGGCAACGCCAGCCAAAGCGGGCTTTCGGGGAAGAGCGCGTCCAGGCCCGCCCACAGGCCGACCGTGACGACGATGCCGAGCAGGTACCGGCCGAGGCGGCGGCCGATGGAGCCCTCGGTGCGAAAGCGCACCCGGCTGCTCTCGAAGACCATGCCAACGCCAAAACCCAGCAGCGCCCCGATGCCCGTGGCGACCCCTTCGCGGGCGTCGGTCTCGGCCGCCGGGAGATAGGCGGCCCAGGCGACATCGGGATCGGGCCGGCCCAGCAGCAGGACAAGGCCCAGGTAGACGGCCGCCAGGATGAGCGGCATCAGGACCACCATCAACAGGCGGCTGCCGAGGTTGCGCTTGCTGTATCGCGGCAGGAAGATCCGGCGCAGGATCAGGTAACCGGCCAGGATGAGCGCGCCGGCCAGGAACCCGGCGAGCACCTGGGCGGGGAAGTGTAGCCCCAGGTAGACGCGGCTGAGGGCCATCAGCCCTATCATGACAAACGCCAGCAGCCACATCCACCAGCGTCTGAGCCAGGTCGCCAGGAACAGGTACAGCACGGTCGTGTACTGGACATGGCCGCTGGGCAGGCCGTAGCCGTCTGCCTCGCCCATTTGCAGCGACGGATCGAGCCAGAACGGCCGCGGCTGGCGGAAGGCGTTCTTGAGGATGGGGTTGATGGTGATCGAAATCAGGAACAGATAGCCGAGGTTCTTGCCCAGCCGCTTGTCGAGGCTCCAGTAGAAGAAGGGCATGACCAGCAGAAAGAACTCCTCCGACCCCAGGGCAGAGATGAAGGACATGAACCCGGCGATCTGCGGGTAGGTGGTCTGTAACCAGGCGATCAACGCCAGGCCCAGTTCGGTTAGCTGCTCCATATCTTCACCCTGCCGCATGTCAACGGATGCGACAGCGGCAGGCATTGTATCGCAGACCCGGCGGAAGGCCAGCGTGCCGCCGGGAGGACGGGGAGCAGGCTCGCGGGCCGGCCCCTGGCCGTTTTCCCGCGCGTTGTGGCCGTTGGCGGTGGCTCCGCCTTTCTGAGCAACGGCCGGCGGTGTTGCCTGACCCCTGAAGGCGACTATAATCTTCGGAATGATAGGTGGAGGTGTCGCGCATGTCAGCTAGGATCCTGGTCGTCGAAGATGAAGAACGCATCCGTCAGTTCCTGCAGCGGGGCCTGGGCTACGAAGGGTACCGGGTAGACGCAGCGGCCGACGGGACGACCGCCCTGGACCTGGCCCGCGAAAACCCGCCCGATCTGGTATTGCTCGATCTGATGCTCCCGGGCATCGACGGGCTGGAAGTCTGCCGCCGCCTGCGGGCGGTCAGCGACGTGCCGATCTTGATGTTGACGGCCAAGGAGTCCATCGAGGACCGCGTGTCCGGGCTCGATGCCGGAGCCGATGACTACCTGGTCAAGCCGTTCGCGTTTGACGAGCTGATGGCCCGCGTACGCGCCCTGTTGCGGCGTGCCCAGCCGGCCACGCCCCAGGTCTATCGTTTCGCCGACCTGGAACTCGACACCGGCACCCGCCAGGGCCGGCGAGGCGGCGTCATCTTCGACCTGACCGCGAAGGAATATGAACTGCTGGAGTTGTTCATGCGCAACCCGCGCCAGGTCCTGACTCGCGACCTCATTTTCGACCGGGTCTGGAACTACGACTTCGGAGGCGAAAGCAATATCATCGAGGTCTACGTGCGCTATCTGCGTCAGAAGACGGAGCAAGGGGATATGCCGCGCCTGATCCACACTGTCCGCGGCATCGGCTACGTCCTGCGCGAAGAGTCATAGGGTAGCCTTTGTCAATTCAGAACCGTCTCCTGCTGGTCTATACGATCATCTTCTCCCTCGCCTATTTTCTGTTCGCGCTCGTCGTCTACATCCTGCCGAGCAGGCAGATCCTGGCCCAGATCGATAGCGACCTCCATTCGCTCTCAACCGAGCTTGTCTCCAGCGAAACGGACCTCGGCGAGGATGGCATCATCCGCGTTTCGCTGCCGATCGAACTGGCCACGCTGAAGACCGCCTCCACCTTCGTCACGATCACAAACACGAAAGGCGAGATCGTCGTCCACTCTCCCAACATGGAGGGCTACGAGGAGCCGCTGGACCCCGACTCCCTGTACAAGGACGAGGTCTACAGCATCGTGCCGAGTGAGGACACGCTGTTGCGCGTTCACACCGTCCCGGTTCATGACGCCGACCGGACGGTCATCGGCTACATCCAGGTCGCGCGGCTCCTGGACAACTACGAGATTTTCAACCGCGTCCTGAGCCGGGCGCTGCTGATCGGCCTGGGCGCGGCCGTCGCCTCGCTCATCGTCGCCGCCATCCTGACCAGCAGCCTCTTCCGGCCGCTCGAGGACATAGCCAGTGTCTCCCGCCAGATCACCCGGGCCGACGACCTCAGCCGGCGCGTGCCCCACAGCGGCCGCGCCGACGAGATCGGCGACCTCGCCCGCGCCTTCAACCAGACGCTCGAACGCCTGGAGCGGCTGTTCCGCACCCAGCAGCGCTTCCTGGCCGACGTCTCGCACGAACTGCGGACGCCCCTGACCAGCATGCGCGGCAATCTTGACCTGATGCGCCACATGCGCCAGTACGACGAAGAGTCGATGGTCGTCATCCAGGAGGAGATGGAGCGGATGAGCCGCCTGCTGGGCGATCTGCTCCTGCTCGCCCGGGCCGATTCGGGAGGCCTGCCGATCCGCAGGGAAGTCGTCGAACTGGACAACCTGCTGTTCGACGTCCACCGGCAGATGGACCGGATCGAGAAATCCGTCACGCTCGAGCTGATCGAGGTAGACCAGGTGCGCGTCATGGGCGACGAAGACCGCCTTAAGCAACTGCTGCTGAACCTGGTGGACAATGCCATCAAGTACACGCCACCGGGCGGCAAAGTGCAGTTGAGCCTCGACCAGGACCACGGTTGGGCCCACCTGACCGTGACCGACACGGGCATTGGCATTCCGCCCGAAGACCTGCCGCACGTGTTTGACCGCTTCTACCGGGTCGATAAGGCCCGCACGCGCGCCCAGGGCGGCTCGGGATTAGGTCTGGCCATCGCCAAGTGGGTGGTCCAGGTCCACGGCGGGAATATCCAGGTCCAGAGCACCGTCGGCCAGGGGACAAGCTTCGTGGTGACGCTGCCCGCGCTGGAATCGCCGGCGCTGGAATCGGGCACTGCGGTGGCTGTTGATGCAAAACCGCGCTCGCGCATGTCGCGCGCCGTCACGTTGCGGAACCGGGAGAAGACGAGCAAGGGCTGAGAAAACAAAACCGGCCGGTCAGCCCTGTGGGGCCGGCCGGCCGGTCATGCGCGCTACGCTAGCGGTTTCGGCGGAAGAACACGAACAGCCCGGCGCCGATGAGGACGACCGGCCAGAACGCGCCACCTATCCACCCGAACTGATTCAGCAGGAAGAAAAGGCCGAACAGGACCAGGATGATGCCCAGGGTTCCGCCCGGGTTGTTGATCCGGTTCTTCAACTGCGAGGGGTCCTGATAGACACTGTCGGGCACCGACATGCCATTGGCGGCGGCGCGCGATTCGGTCGGCATCACGACCCACAGAATCAGATAGATGGGAAGCCCAATGCCACTGGCGAACAGCAGGACGACCGCGGCCAGGCGAACAAAGACGACATCGATACCGAGGTAGGCGGCCAGGCCACCACACACACCGGCGATCATCTTGTCGCTTTCGCTGCGGGTCAATTGTGTTTGCGGCATCGTGTTTACCTCCATGCCATGCGTTACACCCCCTATACGCGCGCCTGGGCCGAAGGTTGCGCCCCCCGAATGACATGAGAATCCGCTGATATGGGTATCAGGCGGAACCGAGACATCCCATTCTTCTGCTATACTGTCTGATTGCAGCGGCACTGCGCCTACAGCGTTGTGGACGCAACGGAGACAACACACAGGCCTGTGGACGTGCAAATCAGTCTGGAGCGAAAGGAACAACTGGCGCGACTTATGCGGCGGCCTGTTTTTCGCTCTCTTCTCCCCCTTGCTGTGCGGGTTGCCGTGCCAAAACAACGCGTTGGAGTCGCGCTAGTTGCGTTTAATTCCGACGAAGAAGTGCTATTATTGCGGCATGTCTATCACCCGACCGCCCCGTGGGGCTTGCCGGGGGGATGGCTTGGCCGCAACGAGGACCCGGCCGCCGGGCTGGCTCGCGAGTTGCGAGAGGAGACCGGACTGAGCGTGGTGGTTGGACGACCGGTGATTGCCTTGTACGACCCGTTGCCACCGCATATCGTCATGGCATTTTTAGGCGACGTCGAGTCGGGCGATTTGACGCTTGGGCCTGAAATCCTGGACGCTCACTGGTTCCCGGTCGACTCGTTACCAGAACCTGTGCTACCCTTCACGCGCTGCGCCATCTCGGCCGCGCAACCTCTCCTTCACGTCGCTGCGCCGCGAACCCCGCGGCCGGTTGCCTGAGGCCGAGCAACGAGACACTCTGCGTTCATGAACCGCAACAACTCTCCCGGAATTGGCCAGTGGATCACCGTCTCGCTCATGGTGGCGGTCTCGCTGTTCCTGCTGGTCAAGCTCTACCAGTATGCCGGGATGCGCACCTACTTTCCGACCGGCCTGGAGATCGGCGGCGTGCCTGTCGGTCAAATGACGCATGAAGAGGCTGAACAGGCGCTTTCCGAGCGCTATCTCACCACGCCTATCCGCGTCTTCCACGGCGAAGACTCGTTCGAGATCACGCCGGCGCAGGTCGAGTTCAGCCTGGATTTCGACGAGATGCTCCAGCTGGCCGACGCCCAACGCACCGGCCAGGACTTCTGGTCCGGTTTCTGGGGTTTTCTCTGGGGGCGGCCGGTCGAAGTCCAGTCCGTTCCGCTGGTTGCCACCCACAGCCGTGAAGCGCTGGGCGCTGTACTGGAAGAGATCCGCAGCCTGGCCGACCTGCCGGCCCAACCGCCCCAACCCGTCCCCGGCAGCATGAGCTTCCAGTACGGCACGGCCGGCACGGAGACCAACATTGAAGCCAGCTTCGCGGACGTCGAGGCGGCGCTCTATCGCCCGACCGATCGCGAGGCGCGACTGGTCATCGAGCCAAAAGAACCGGAGCGGCCGAATATCAACCTGCTCTCCCGACTGCTTGTCAACCGCCTGCAGGTATTCGAGCAAGACACGGGCGGCATGGCCAGCGTCTTCATCATGGACCTCAATACGGGTGAAGAGATCAACATCAACAGCGCTGAAGCCATCTCGGCCATCGACCTGATGAAGATCCCCATCGTGGTCGAGACCTATCGCGCGCTGGAACAACTGCCGTCGCTGTCGCAGCGCCAGCTCATCTCCGACACGCTCGTCATCAACCCGGAAAACGCCAGCGCCAATGAGTTGCTGACGATCATCTCCGGCGAAGGGGATTCCTACAAGGGCGCGGCCATGGTGACGGAAACCATGCAGCGTCTGGGCCTGCGCAACACCTACATCCTGGCTCCTTATGAGGCCATCACCCTGGGCGGGGTGCGGCCGCCCGAGACGCCGGCCAACTCCGCCGAGATCCTGCGCGCGAACCCGGACGAGGCGATGCAGACCACGGCCGAGGACATCGGCACGCTGCTGTCGATGATCTATTACTGCGCCAAGGGCGAAGGCGGTGCGCTGGAAGCGGCCTTCCCCAACCCGCAGTGGCAGTCCGAGTGCCTGGAAATCCTCGACCTGATGCAACAGAACAAGATCGGCAGCCTGATCGAAGAAGGCGTGCCGTCCGAAACGGCTGTCGCCCACCGTCACGGCTGGATTGGCGACACCAACGTCGACGCCGGCATCGTTTTTAGCCCCGGCGGCGACTACGTCATCGTTCAGGCCCTCTATAAGCCGGATTGGCTGGAGTGGGAGTTGAGCTCGCCGCTCATGGCCGATGTGTCGCGCGCCGCATACAACTACTTCAACTTCGACGCGCCGTACCTGAACGACGACCAGGCAGCCAACAACTAGGCGGCCGCAGAAGCCCGTATGCTGAAAGCACTCCGTCGTCTCCTGGTGACCGCCCTCCTCGTTCTTGGCGGCGCCTACCTGCTCTATCAGGGTTTTCTTTTCTGGCGCGCCCAGGACAAGTTACCGCCCGGCACCCGCGTGGCTGGCGTGGAAGTCGACGGGCTGACCGTCGACGGGGCTCGCCAGGCCATCCTCGACCAGTACATGAGCCCCATCGCCGTCTACGGAGGCGACGAGCGCGCGGCAGAACTCGCACCGGGCGACGTCGGTTTCAGCATCGATGTCGACGCCATGCTCGCCAAGGCGCAGGCTGAGTGGGAGTCCCAGGAGACCTGGCGGCGCTATGCCGAATTCGCCCTGGGCATCTCGCCCCGCCCGATCGATGTCCCCCTCATGGCGCATCACGACGAGCAGGCACTGAATGGCATGCTGGAGCGCATCGCTGCCTATCTCGACCGGCCCACGCAGGGCCCGCAGCTCCTCAGCGACACGGGAGAGATCGCCGAAGGTAAGCCGGGACGGATGGTCGATCGCCCCGCCAGCCTCCAGGCGCTCCGAACAACCCTGTATGATCCGGCCAAGCGCGCGGTCAGCCTGACGCTGGTCGATTTGCCCGCCCCCGAGTGGAATATCGAAGTCCTGCGACAGGCAATTGAGAACGAGCTGGCCGCCTTCGACGGCTTCGCCAGCGTCTTCGTTGTCGACCTGCAGACGGGGGAGGAGATGGGCATCAATTCCGATGTGGCTGTCTCCGGCCTCAGTATCCTGAAGATACCCATCTTCATCGAAGCCTACCGGAAGCTGGACCAGCCGCCGAATGCATTCGAGGAAGACCTTTTCCTGAACACGGCCACGGCATCGAGCAATCACAGCGCCAACCTGCTGTTGCACATCATCGCCGGAGAGGACAACACCTATGAGGGCGCGTCCGATTTCACCCAGGCGATGCGCGACCTCGGGTTGGTCAACACCTTCATGGCCGTGCCCTATGACGCGGCAACGGTCCCCACGCGGCCGAGCACCTTTGACACGCCGGCCAACCAGCGAACGGACATCAACACCCTGCCCGACCCGACCATGCAGACGACGGCCGAGGATATCGGCACCATCCTGAGCATGCTCTACTACTGCGCCAAGGGCGAAGGCGGGCTGCTGGCCGTCTATCCCGACGAGATTACGCAGGAAGAGTGCCAGGCGATCATCGACCTGATGATCAAAAACACCGAAGGCAACCTGATCCGCTTTGGCGTGCCCGATGATGTTCGCGTTTCGCACAAGCATGGCTGGAGCTTTAACGAGCACGGCGACGCCGGCATCGTCTTCACACCCGGCGGCGATTACGTGCTTTACACCCTGCTGGCCCAGCCGGAAGCCGACTGGCTTTCCTCTGACTACAGCTTCCCTATCCTGCGCGAGATCTCGCGCGCGGTCTACAACTACTTCAACCATGACGATCCGTTCATGGGCCGTCCCGAAGAAGAAAGCGCCACTGCCGGAGGAACTTGATCCATGGAATACCGCCGCCTCGGCCGAACCGGCCTGAAGGTCTCGACCATCTGCCTGGGAACGATGCAGTTCGGCTGGTCGACCGACGAGCCTGATGCCCACCGCATCATGAGCCGCGCCGTCGAATTGGGCTGCAATTTCTTCGACACAGCCGATATCTACTCGCGTTGGGTCCAGGGCAACCCCGGCGGCGTCTCAGAGACCCATATCGGCAACTGGCTGGCAAGCGGGACTGTCCGGCGCGAGGACGTGGTCATCGCCACGAAAGTGCGCGGCAAGATGGGCGAGGGCCCCAACGACGAGGGGCTTTCGCGCGGGCACATCATGAACGCGGTCGAGGCCAGCCTCCGCCGGCTGCAGACCGACTACATCGACCTCTACCAGACGCATTGGCCTGATGATGACACGCCGCTGGACGAGACGCTCGGGGCGCTGGATGACCTGGTGCAGTCGGGCAAGGTCCGTTACATCGGCTGCTCTAATTATCCCGGCTGGCTGCTGACGAAGGCGCTGTGGTTGAGTGACGTGCGCGGGCTGGCCCGCTACGACAGTGTCCAGCCTCACTACAGCCTCGTCCACCGCGCGGAGTTCGAGCGCGAGTTGCAGGCTGTCTGCCTTGACCAGGGCGTCGGCGTCATTCCCTACAGCCCGCTTGGCGGCGGATTTCTGACCGGCAAGTACCGGCGCGATAGCGAACTACCGGCCTCGGCCCGGGCCCAGGGCGTGCAGCGGCGCTACATGAACGAGCGCGGCTTCGCCGCCGTGGACAAGCTGGAGGAAGTCGGCCGGGCCCACGACTCGACCATCGCCCAGACGGCCATTGCCTGGTGCCTGGCCAACCCGGCCGTCACCTCGGCCATCATCGGCGCGAACTCCATCGCCCAGCTGGAAGATACGGTCAAGGGGGCAGAAATGAAGCTGGCGGCCGAGGAGAAGGCGGCCCTGGACGCGGTGACGGCGTGG
>CAYRBP010000051.1:12100-18305 GCA_964422535.1 uncultured Ardenticatenaceae bacterium
CAAGGAAGCCTGTGCGGCGCAAAAGGCCTCGAGCGTCATGGTAGCCGTCGGCTAAGAACGTGCTTCCCGGCCGCATTGAGTCGTTATGCACGCCTGGCGTCCACAACGACTCCCTGTTCCTGGCTTGCCCTCCTACCCCTCCCGGCTCACGATCATCACGTCCTGCGGCCCGCTCATGGCGATGCCGCGTTCAACGAACAGCTCCCAGATGCGAAGGCGAACTTCGCTGCCGACATACGGCGCTTGCACCGGATCGTTGACCCAGAACTCCAGGTCATAGGCGATCGTGTCCCCTTCGAATTCGGTCACGATCGCCCTGGGTGCGGGGGTTTCCAGCACCTGTGCATGGCGGGCCGCCTCTAGCAGCGTCGCCAGGACGTCGCGCGGCGGGTAGTCGGCCACGGCCGTCACCCCCACGTGGATGCGCATCTCCGGCGAGCGGTGGGTGTAGCTCTTGACTGTGCTGCCCAGCAGGTGGCCGTTCGGGATGATCAGTTCCACGTCGTCGGGCGTCGTGATGAGCATCGTCCGCAGCCCGATGCGCTGCACCGTACCGACATTCTCGTCAACCTCGATCACATCGCCTGGGGCCAGACTGCGCTCGGTCAGCAGGATGAAGCCGCTGATGAAGTTGTTGATCAACTCCTGCAGGCCAAAGCCAATGCCGACTGCCAGACCGCCGGCTACCACCGTCAGGGCCGATATGTTGATGCCCATGACCGACATGGCCAGCAGAATGCCGGCGATCACGATCCCGTAACCGGTGAAGGTCGTCACAACCTGGTTGACAGCCCTGTCCACACCGGCCCGGGGCAGGATCGTCTTCTCCAGCAATTGCCGGACGACGCGGCTGATGAACAGGAAAAAGATCAGCACAAAGAGGCCCAACAACATCGACTGCAGCGTGACCCGGATGTCCGCCCGCGTGGCGAGCTGCAGGTTGAGGATGTTGTCGAGCAACCCGGTCGCGCCCAGGAAGAGCAGGAGGAAAACGATCGGCCGCAGCAGTTGACGGTGCCACAGCTTGGCCCGCTCCGGGCTGAGGTTCATCTCCATCAGCGTCGAAGCGAACTTGTAGAGCGCCCACAGGCCAAAGAGAGGGGTGGCCCAGGCGATCAGGGTGACCGGTTGCTCATTGGCCCGCAAGATGCCAAGAGCCAGCATGCCTAGCAGCCAGACAACCAGGGGAAACACAGCCGCCCGGAACGCGACGGCCAGGTCAGCCGTCCAGGGGAACTGCTCCATGACCAGGCCCTGGCTGCGGAGGCGCGCCTCGAGCTTGGCAACCTGGTTGGTGATGAACTTGCGCGACGCGGCCGCGACCAGCAAGGCGACCGCAAGGATGCCGACTTGCAGCAGAAAATCAAAGGTCAGGATCTGGCGCAGAAAGGTTTGGACCTGGGCGATGAGTTCGTCGAACATGGCGTCTCTCCGATGACTGTATCAGCAGCCTGACGGCGCGTAGCATAGCACAGACACAGAAAAGGGGAATAACACATTGCCCGGCCTTCCGATGCGACGCCGGCCCCAACGCGGCCGACCCCGACGCAGTCGACCACGATGCAGCGGGCCACGCCGGCCGGCTTCGTCACCAGGACGCCTGTCCCCCCTCTCGCGGTCCCGTGAACGCACGAGGGGGAAACCGCCAGGCGTAGCAGCGTCCCCCTCTTCACAGCGAAATGCTTTGCTGCGGGTCCTCTATGGCTCTTCGTTGACGTCTTCGCGCTTCCGCGTCTTTGCGCCGGGCCCTACGCCCGCGTCAGCTTGCGATACGTGATGCGGTGCGGCCGATCGGCCGCCGCGCCCAGCCGCTTGTGCTTGTCCTCTTCGTAGTCGCTGTAGTTGCCGGGATACCAGTACACCTGGCTGTCGCCCTCGAAGGCCAGGATATGGGTCGCCACCCGGTCCAGGAACCAGCGGTCGTGGCTGATGACGATGGCCGAACCTGCGAAGCTCAGCAGCGCCTCCTCCAGCGCCCGCAGCGTGTTGACGTCCAGGTCATTGGTCGGCTCGTCCAGCAGCAGGACGTTCGCCCCCAGCTTGAGCATCTTGGCGAGGTGGACCCGGTTGCGCTCGCCGCCGGAGAGCGTGCCGACGAGTTTCTGCTGGTCGCCGCCGGTGAAGGCGAAGCGGCTGACGTAGGCGCGCGAGTTCACCTTGCGCTTGCCCAGTTCCAGCGTCTCTTCGCCGCCGCTGATCTCCTGCCAGACCGTCTTTTCCGCGTCCAGCGTGTCGCGGCTCTGGTCAACATAGGCCAGCACGACCGACTGGCCGACGGTCAGTTCGCCGCTGTCGGGCGTCTCCTGGCCGACGATCATCCGGAACAGCGTCGTCTTGCCCGCGCCGTTTGGCCCGATCACGCCGACGATCGCGCCGGGCGGCACATCGAAGGTCATGCCGTCGACAAGGAGCCGGTCACCGTAGCCCTTGGCCACGTCCCTAGCCCGGATGACGACGTCGCCCAGGCGCGGACCCGGCGGGACATAGATCTCCAGCTCTTCGCGCGCTTTCTCGCCCGACTGCTCGAGCAGCTCGTTGTACTGATTGATGCGCGCCTTGTTCTTGGTCGTCCGGGCCCGGGGGGACATGTGGATCCACTCCAGTTCCCGCTCCAGCGTCTTCATGCGCTGCGCTTCTGACCGTTCTTCTTTCGCCAGGCGATCCTGCTTCTGTTCCAACCACGACGAGTAGTTGCCCTTCCAGGGGATACCCTGGCCGCGGTCAAGTTCCAGGATCCAGCCTGCCACGTTATCGAGGAAGTAACGGTCGTGGGTGACGGCGATGACCGTGCCCGGATAGCTCTGCAGGTGGCGCTCCAGCCAGGCGACCGACTCGGCGTCGAGGTGGTTGGTCGGCTCGTCGAGCAGCAGGATGTCGGGTTGCTTCAGCAGCAGGCGCACCAACGCCACCCGACGCCGCTCGCCGCCGGAGAGGACGGAAACCGGCGTGTCGCCCGGCGGGCAGCGCAGGGCGTCCATCGCCAGTTCCAGCCGGCTGTCCAGGTTCCAGGCATCCATGTGGTCGAGCTTGTCCTGGAGCTTGCCCTGTTCCTCGATGAGATTGTCCATCTCATCGGCCGAGAGGTCTTCGCCAAAGCGGGCGTTGATCTCGTCAAAGGCCTTCAAGGCGTCAACGACTTCCTGGGCCCCTTCTTCAACAACCTCGCGGACGGTGCGCGCCTCGTCGACCAGCGGTTCCTGCTCCAGATAGCCGATGGTATAGCCGGGAGCCATGACCGTCTCGCCCAGGTAGTCCTTGTCCACGCCGGCCATGATCTTGAGCAGCGAGCTCTTGCCTGAGCCGTTCAGACCCAGGACGCCGATCTTGGCGCCGTAGAAGTAGGACAGGTAGATGTCCTTCAGGATCGTGCGGTTCGGCGGGACGATCTTGCCCACGCCAATCATGGAGTAGATGACTTTGTTGTCGGTCATAGTTGCTTCCAGCGAACATAGAAACCGGGTTTCTGGCAGAAACCCGGTTTCGAGTGGTCAGTCAATCGTCGGCCGCGGCCCCAGCCGGGCCAGTTCCGCTTCGGCCACCTCGGGCTCCAGCTTCTTGAACATCGGCAGCGGCTTCGGCAACTGCCGCCCGGCCGGGATCGTCGTCCGGGCCCAGCGGCCGACGGCCGCTGAGCCGTCGTAGGTCAGGGCGACATGGCTGCGCTGCGGCTCCTCGTAGGTCTCCAGCACCTGGCGGCCGAAGATCGCTCCGCCTTCGCCCAGCATGTCATGGAGTTGCTGGCTGGTGAAGGGCAGCACCGGGGCCCACAGGATCTTCAGGGCATTGATGGCCTGTAACGAGACATAGAGCGAACGCGCCGCAGCTGCCGGGTCCGTCTTGACCGCTGTCCACGGGCTGGTGTCCTCCAGATACTGGTTGACCAGCGTCGACAGGCGCAGGACCTCCTGCACCACGGCCCGGAACTTGCAGCCGTCATACAGGCCGGCGACCGGTGCGAACGAGGCATCGAGCGTCTCCAGCAGCGCCCGGTCAACGTCGGCCAGGTCGCCCGGCTCGGGCACGACCCCGCCAAAGTAGCGCTGGGTCATGTTCAGCACCCGGTTGACCAGGTTGCCCCAGTTGGCGACCAGTTCGTTGTTATTGCGCTCGACGTAGCCCGTCCAGCTCCAGTCGCTGTCACGCGATTCCGGCATGGTCACGGTCAGGTAGTAGCGCAGTGGGTCGGGGTCGTGGCGTTCGACCGCGTCGAGCATCCAGACGCCCCAGTTGCGGCTGCCGCTGATCTTCATCCCTTCCATGTTCATGAACTCATTGGCCGGCACGTCGTAGGGCAGGTTGAGCGTCTGGTTGGGGTCGTGGCTGTAGAGGCCGCGCGCGCCGATCAGCTGGGCCGGCCACATGACCGTGTGGAAGGGGATGTTGTCCTTGCCGATGAAATAGACCGTGCGCGCCTTCGGGTTGACCCACCAGTGCCGCCACTCGTCCGGGCGGCCGTTGTTGCGGGCCCACTCGATCGCGGCCGACAGGTAGCCGATGACCGCCTCGAACCAGACGTACAGCACCTTGCCGTCGAAGCCCTCAACCGGCACGGGGATGCCCCAGTCCATGTCGCGGGTGACGGCGCGGCCGATCAGGCCCTGGTCGATGAAATTGCGGGCGAAGTTGAGCACCTGCGGCCGCCAGTGGTCCTTGTGGTCGTCGTGAATCCAGGCCGACAGCCCGTCCTCCGCGATGGCCGGCAGGTCCAGGTAGTAGTGCTCCGTCTCGCGCAGTTCGAGCGGGCTGTTGTCTAGCCGGCTGCGCGGGTTGACCAGTTGGGCCGCGCTCTCAAACAGCGTATTGCAGTTGTCGCACTGGTCGCCGCGGGCGCTGCCATAGCCACACACCGGGCAGGTGCCTTCGACGTAGCGGTCGGGCAGGAAGCGGCCCGACTGCGGCGAGTACATCTGCATCGACACCTGCCGATATAGATACTCGTTTTGCAGCAGCTGCAGGAAGATGTCCTGCGAGACGCGGTGGTGGTTCTCGGTGTCGGTGTGGGTGAACAGGTCATAGCTCAACCCCAGCCGCTCAAAGGTCTGCAGAAAGCGGAGGTGGTAGTACTCGAAGACCTCACGCGCCGTCTTGCCCTGTTCGTCGGCCTTGACCGTCACGGGCGTGCCGTGGCTGTCAGAGCCGGAGACCATCAGCACGCGGTTGCCCTGCAGCCGGTGGAAACGGGCATAGATGTCAGCCGGAAGGTACGAGCCGGTGACGTTGCCCTGGTGAATATCAGAATTGGCGTACGGCCAGGCGACGCAGACCAGGATGAATTCATCAGCCATACAGCTTACTCGACTTCGTCTTCCTCGTATTCCTCGAACTCTTCCTGCTCTTCTTCGTCCTCTTCCGTCACCTCGGTCAACGCCTCGGCCAAAAGCTCGAAGTCGTCCTCGCTGATGCGATAGAAGTTCTCCGGCTCGATGTGCAGGCGGCCGAAGTCGGGGTAGCTTTCCAGCTCGATCGAATCGACGCTGACGCCGCTTTCCAGCGAGGCCGCGCTTGCGTCCACATCCGTGGAGAAGAACCAGGCGCGCTCGACATCAGTCGTATAGGTGTAGGACTTCGGATCGGCGGTGAAGACCTCGCCGGTGATCGTGACGACAGCAAAGAACGTCTGCGCCTCGATCGCGTAGTAGATGAAGCGATCGCCGGGCTTGATCCGCTTCGACAACTCCTCGGTGGGAGCCATGACCACCTTCTCCTGCCAGCCGGGGAAGACAAGCTCCTCGCCGGGCGGGATGCTGACGGCCTTGATGTAGTGGGTGGTATCCTTGCCGGAAGAACGGAAGAGACGGTTGCTGGCGGCCCGCGCCTCCTGTTCCGCAACGATGTTCTCCCAGATACGCGCCTGGATGGCCATGTTCAGGTCAGCTTCGCTCCCGTCCGCGTAGCGAACGCGCATCTTCGGGCCATCGATTGATAGCACCGTGTAGTCACCAATGCGATTGCGGTAAGCCTTGTTGACTTCAAACATGCCTTGTTTCATGCTCCTGTGATGATAGCGTCCCGGCGCAGGCCCGGGAGAGTGACACGGCGAGCGGCCAATAGTATCCACATCCTGGGCGAAAGGGCAAACGCCGAGGCGCAGCCAAGCGCAGGATTTTAGCGACAGTGGGGTCCGTTTTCAACCGGGACAAGTTCCGAAAATGGCTCCCCGACGGGACGGTCATGGTTCTATCATGTTCGGCCAACGGCGCAAGCA
>CAYRBP010000051.1:18405-27272 GCA_964422535.1 uncultured Ardenticatenaceae bacterium
TGACCTTCCTCCGTCACTTTGGCTGAATTCACTGTCGAGAATGGCTGGCTCAGTTGGAGCTGCTCAACGACGAGATAGAAGCGGCCGGCCTGCGTACGGTCGCGATTGGTATCGGACAAACCAAGCATGCACAGCAGTTCGGCGACAAGCTGGCGCCGAGCATCGTCTGCCTGACAAACGAAGAACCTGTCTTGCACGAGACTTTCGGCATCGGCAACGGCAACATGCTGCAACTGGTCTCGCCCGGCGCGCTCAAGGCAGGAGCCCGGGCCGCATCGAAAGGCTTCACCCAGGGCAAGGCGACCGGCGACCAGAACCGCCTGACGGGGACGTTCATCGTCGACCAGACAGGAACGATTCGCGCCGCTTACTACGGCCGCCACGCCGGCGACCATGCTGATGTCCCGGCGATGCTCGCCGAGTGGAAGGCGCAGCACAATTCGCAAACCGCGCGCGCCTGAGACGCGCCGGTCGTGGGGGGTACAAAGAGGCGGACGTCCTTAAGGGGCGTCCGCCTCTTTGTCGTCGCCTGCCCTAGTTCTGGCGCAGCGCCCGGGCGCTGCTGATCCACTCGCTCACGTCGGTCATCGTCGCGGCCTTGGTCACCTCGCGTAGCTGCTCCGGGGTGGCGGCGGCGATGTCGGCGTAGGTTGCCAGTCCGGCGTCGCGCAGTCGTCTGGCATAGGTGGGACCGATGCCCTTGATCTGCGTCAGGTCGTCCATGGCGCGCGGGACTTCGCCATTGCCTTCGGCCGAAGCCGGAGCGGCAGGTGCGCTGCTAGCTGGCTCGGTCGCGGGCTTCGCCTTCCTGGTGGGCGCTTTCTTCTCCGGCGCGGCCTTCGTCTCCGGGGCGGCCGGCTGCGGCTGGGCCTCGATGATGACCGGCTCCCCCTCCTTGCGGAACTGCGGGATGAGGCGACGCCCCGCTTCAAAGGCGATTGCCGCCAGGCCGAGGGCCAGCAGATAGTAGGTGCGCGGTTTCAGATATCTGGATGTCATGGGTTCCTCACAGGGCGCGCACGCCGCGGGGACGTGCAGCACCGGCTCAATCTCTTATGACGCAACGCATTATAGCACAGATTGGGGCGGATGTGGGCGTTTGACACGACCCGGCCACTGACTATAATAGGACTTACCCTTTGCCCTGGTGGCGGAATTGGCATACGCGGTAGGTTGAGGGCCTATGTCCTTAGGACGTGGAGGTTCGAGTCCTCTCCAGGGCACTGTGACGGACCCTGTCGGTTTCACAAGAGCCGACAGGGTCCGCTCATTTCCGTCTCCAGGCCCCTGCCTGACCGCTACCCACCATCCGTCACGGATGAAGGGCGCCAAACCGGCCGTGATATCGGTTGCGTAATCAGTGGCAGGACAACCATGGAGGGATTGCTCCAGTCAACCACCCCTTCTTTCGCGGTTGTATCGCCGCCACAGGTTCCGCGTGTTCGCTGACACCGGCGAGCGTGCTGATGCCCTGCATTGCCCCTTTGCCTGCTTGACAGGCGCGGCACGTTTCCTATAATTTTTCGAAATCGATCGACCGGTCCCGCGTGGGCCGGCCCAACACGTTGACCGGGACGAGTAGCCCGCGGCACCGTTGCAGAGAGGCGAACGCCACAGGCTGAAAGCGTCGCCACCAGGACGCCGGCGAAAACCCCCCGGAAGTGGCGCTCCCAACGCCGAGTGAATCGGCCAGTAGGCGCGTCCGGCAGGCCCCGTTACCGGCCGCCATAAGGGTGTAACCGGCAGCCGGTTATGCCGAAATTGGGTGGAATCGCGACGCCGTCGCCCCAATCACGGGGGATGGCGTTTTTTGTTCTTGAAGGAGTGCTTTCATATGAAAAGAATACCCGTTGGCGTTTTGGGAGCGACAGGCACGGTGGGCCAGCGCTTCGTCCAGTTGCTCGACACGCACCCCTGGTTTGAGGTCGTGGCTGTCACCGGCTCCGATCGAACCGTGGGACAGCCATACGGCGAGGGCGTCAACTGGAAACTGGCCGGCGCGCCGCCCCCTAGCGTCGCCAATCTGATCGTCCAGCCAACGAGCGTTGAACTGGACATCCCCGGCAAGCCGCCGGTCGTCTTCTCCGCCCTGCCGACGACTGAGGCCAAAGAACTCGAGCCGCAGTTCGCCGCGGCCGGCTATGCCGTCGTCACCAATACGTCCGTCTTCCGCATGCATCCGACCGTGCCGCTGCTCATCCCGGAGATTAACCCGGACCACACCTGCCTCATCCCGACCCAGCAGGCGGACAACGACTGGCCGGGTTTCATCGTCGCCAGCCCCAACTGCTCGACGACCAGCGCCATCCTGCCGATGAAGGCGCTGCAGGAGGCGTTTGGGCTGCGCTCGGCCATCATGGTCACCATGCAGGCCATCAGCGGCGCGGGCTATCCCGGCGTGTCGTCGATGGACATCCTCGACAACGTCATCCCCTACATCGGCGGAGAGGACGATAAGCTGCAGAACGAGCCGAAGAAATTGTTGGGCCTTGTGCGTGACGGCCGTTTGGAACTGGCCGACGTGTCCATCAGCGCCCAGGCCAACCGCGTGCCGGTCTTCGACGGTCACCTGGCCAGCGTCTCGGTCGGCCTGGAGCGCAAGGCGACGCCGGAAGAGGCGCTGGCGGTGCTGGAAAAGTGGCAGCCGCCGGCGGTCTGTGGCCAGCTGCCGACCTCGCCCAAGCAGCCGATGGTGATTCGTTACGAGGCCGACCGGCCGCAACCGCGCCTGGATCGGGATGCGGGAGACGGTCTGGCCTGGTCGGTCGGCAAGGTGCGCGAGTGCAACGTCCTCGACATCCGTTACCTGTCCATCACCCACAATACCTTGCGTGGCGCCGCCAGTGGCGCCGTGCTGAATGCGGAACTGCTGGTAGTGCAGGGGTATATTCCGCGAGCGTAGCGGGGCTTCATCGTGTGGCGGGTTGACCTCCCGCGTTCGGTCCCAAAACAAGAGCAGGGTTCGCAACCCGGTAGTTGCGAACCCTGCTCTCATTAATTACGCCGGCGGGGTTCGGCACAGCTATTCAGACGTCAGTGCTTCCGGCATGAAACTCGGCACGATCTGGACCCAGGTGTTGCCGATCTGCAACGGGAACGGGTTATCGTTGAAGTCCCGGAAGGTCAGCATGTCGTTACGCCCTTCGCGCTCCCAGACGACATCATAGCGCTTGCCGTCGCGGAAGACCGATGCGATGCCGCCGCCCCACAACTGGATCTGGATGGAAAGCGCCGCGCAGACCCCGTTGTTGATCTGCTCGCAGATCGTCGGGTCATTGACATGCAGCGGCGACAGGACAACGACATTGGACACCGCCACCTGCTCTCCCGTGTTGGCGTCGACGTGCTCTTCGTTGTCCATCCAGCGCAGGTACTTGCCGGTCTCCGGGTCATAGCGCCATTCGACGATCTCCGTCTTCATGTCCAGCTTGATCGTGTTGGCCGGCGTGCCACCTTCCGGCGCTTCGCTGGTGAAGCTGTTGTAGGTCGTGATGCGCGGCGGCGTGTTGAGCCCCTTGTCCTGCACGGCCTTCCAGAGATCCTCAAGGCGGATGTAGAGCGTATGCTCGAACGGCTTCGTCTCGTCGCCGGTACGGTAGAAACCGGGTTCCGTGGCGCGCAGCAGGCGGTCGCTGAAGTCAGAGGCGTTCAGTCGCTGGTTGACGCCGACGCTTGCCCCGGAGAAAGCCAGCATGGCGTCATACATGGCCGGCAGTTCGAGGTCGATCAGTCGGGCGCTGCGGATCGGGCCAACGTTCGGCGGGATGGTGTCGTAGAAGAGCGCCGTGAAGCGCGTCACCGAGCCTTCCGTCCAGTGCTCGAAGATCATGTCCGCGTCGTTCAGGCCCGCCTGGGGCCGGGTGTAGTCGGCCGGCGCATTCGAGAGCTTGACGGTGATCGGCCGCCGGTTCAGCGAGGACGGGTCTTCTGCCACCTCCCCGGTGAACGGGTTGCGGTTGGCAAAGTCCTCGGGTTTCGCCAGGAAGGTGCCGGTCTGCTCGGGTTCGGGCGTGACGACCGGCGTGGGCGGTGCTTCGGTTGGGACGATGACCGCCGTTGGCGGCGGCGGCAGCGTCGGCACAACGGCCGCGACCTCCTGGGTCGGCGGCACGGTGGTCGGCGTGGCCGGCGCGCCGAGGGCCGCGGTGGCGGCAACGGTCGGCGCGGGCGGGATGGCGGAAGCCTCGTCACCGCCGCAGGCGGCAAGCGACATCACAACGGCCAGGGCTGCCATGGGTAAGAGTCGTTTCCACATAATTCCTCGGATGATGGGCATGGATGATCCGGCGCGAAGACGCCCGGACACAGCGCCGGGCGGCCGTACAGGTCTCGTCGATGTCCGACTGGTTAGATGAACTGGACGCTTGGCAGGTTCCTCAGTGTGCGGCCGATTCCAGGAGGAAGTAATCGGCCAGCGGTTCCTCATATCCGACCGGCCGGTACTCGCCAGTCGAACGATCCAGGTGGTATTCGCCCTGATAGTCGCCGGCGGCAATGCGCGCCAGCATCTCTACCAGCCGATCCACGTCACTGAAGTCATTGTAGCAACCGAAACTGAGGCGTACCATGCCGGGCATATACGATTTGTCGCCGCCGAGCATCTGATCGCGCCACGCGTGAGACTCCGCGTCGCTCAACCCGAGCAGGTGGACGACGTACGGATGGGCACAGAAGCAGCCGCTGCGCACGCCGATCCCACCCTCGTAGCCGAGGATGGCCGAGACGAGGAAGTGGGAAACGCCTTCCAGGTTGAACGGGATGACGCCGACCTTCTCGGCCGCGCGGGCCGGGTCGGTCTCGCCATAAATGCGAATGCCCGGAACGCGGCGCAGCTCGGTCAGCGTGTAGCGCAGCAACGCCTCCTCGTGGGCGGCCACGGTGTCCATACCGATCTCCATCAGCGTCCGCGCCGCGACAGCCATCGCCACCGCGCCGATGACGTTGGGGCTGCCGGCCTCGTCCCGGTCGGGCGCGCCGGCCCAGTAGACTTCGTCGAGCGTGACGATGTCGACCGTGCCGCCGCCCCGGTACTCCGGCGGATTCTCAAGGAAGACCGACTTCGGACCGATCAGCGCGCCCGTGCCGAACGGGGCGTACATCTTGTGGGCCGACAGGGCGACGAAGTCCAGGTGCTCCGGGTCGTCGTCGGGCCGCATGTCGACCCGGCGATGCGGCGCGAGTTGGGCGGCGTCGACCAGGATCCGCGCGCCGGCGGCGTGGGCCTTGCGGGCCAGGCGATGGATGGGCTGCAGGAAGCCGCTGACGTTCGATGCGCCGGTGACAGCCACCAACGCGACCCGGCCGGCGTGGCGGGCCAGCTGGCGGTCGAAGTCTTCTTCGTCCAGCCGTCCCTCCGGCGTCGCCCGGACGTGGACGACCTCCGCCCGACCGCGCCAGGGCAGGTCGTTGGAGTGGTGCTCCAGCTGGGTCGTCAGCACCACCGCGCCGGGCGGCATGGGATAGCGAAAGGCCAGCTTGTTGATGGCCTCGGTCGTGTTCTTGCCAAAGATGACCGTGTTTGTGCCTGGGTCCGCCCCGACGAACCGGCCGATGATCTCGTGCGCCTGGTCATAGGCGACCGTGCTGAGCCGTGACTTGAAGCCTGTCCCGCGGTGGACGCTGGAGTAGTAAGGAAGAAACGTCTCGATCGCCTCCAGCACGTCGCGGAATGAGGGCGTGCTGGCGGCGTTATCCAGGTTGACGTAGGGCACGAGGCGGCCGTCGAGCAGGGGCACTTCCTGGTTGAGGCCGACGATACGGGCGCGCAGGGCAGCAGAACTGGGCGAGGCGGAGCGGGCGGTCATGGGTCACTTGTCCGGTGGAAGGTATGGCAGCGCGGAGCGGCGCGGTGCTAGAAGGTCTGTCTGCCCTCGAGGGCGCGGCCGAGGGTGATCTCATCCGTATACTCCAGGTCGCCGCCGACGGGCAGGCCGCGCGCCAGGCGCGTCAGCCGCACCGGCATGTCGCTCAGGCGGCGCTGCAGGTAAAGCGCCGTCGATTCACCTTCCAGCGTCGGGTTGGTGGCCAGGATGACCTCGGTGAAATCGCCCCGGGCAACGCGCTGGATGAGTTCGCCAACGCGCAGGTCTTCCGGCCCGATGCCTTCGACCGGGGAAATGGCGCCATGGAGGACGTGGTAGCGGCCGTTGTAGGCCCGCGAGCGCTCGATGGCCAGCACGTCCAGCGGCTCCTCGACCACGCACAGCAGCTTGCTGTCACGGGCGCTGTCTTCGCAGAGCGGGCACGGGTCCTGCTCGGTGATGTTGAAACAGACCGAACAGAGGCGGGTGCGCTCCTTCAAGTCCTGGAGCGCGGCGGCGAGGTCGCCCGACTGGTTGTCCGACGCGCGAAGCAGGTAGAACGTCAGGCGCGAGGCTGATTTCGGGCCGATGCCGGGCAGGCGGGCAAACTCGTCGATCAGCCGCTGGACCGAACGGGGCAAGACAGGTTGGGCCACCGATGACTCCTAGCCCAGCCCCAGGCCGCCGAGCAGGCCGTCCATGCCGCCGACGCCGCCGGTGATCGACTCCATCCGCTGCGCGGCCATCGCCTGCGACTGCTCGATGGCCGAGTTCACGGCCGCGACGAGCATGTCCTGCAGGAATTCGGCCTCGTCCGGGACGAGCAGCTCCTTCTCAATGGCGATCTCGCGCACCCGCTGGTGGCCGGTGATGACGACGCGGACCGCGCCGCCGCCGGAGGTGACGGTCACGGTCTCGTTCTCAAGGGCGGATTGGGCGGCCGCCATCTCCTGCTGCATCTTCTGAACCTGGGCCAGCATGTCGCTCGGGTTAGACTTCTTCGGCTTGGCCGGCTTGTTATGAAACGAACGCTTGGTCATGTGCTTACCTTGTTGTGATGGGCGGATATCGCACTCATTCTTCGCGGACGATGCCCCCCAATTCTTCGGCCAGCGCGTGAAACTCGTCGCGCCGGATCGGCACGGCGTACTCGCTGGTGACGACGGCCCGCACCGTGCACTCCGTCCCGCTGAGGGCGCGAAAGGCGTCGATCACCGTCCCCGGTCCCCCCTGTAGCTTGTCGAACTTCTCCTTGAAGATCGGGTAGTCGAAGCCGAGGATGATGGCATTGCCCTCGACCGCCAGCGGCTTGCACATCGCCAACAGCGCGGGCAGGTTCTTCTTGCTCTGGCCGACGCGGGCCACCATCTCGTGCCACATACCGACCACCGTCTGGAGGGTAAGGGCCGCGGCCGCAGCCGGAACGGCTTCCGGCGCGGGGGTGCCGGCCGCCGGCGCGGGCGCCGGCGCGGGCTGGGGTGTGGCGGGCGCGGGCGCCGGTGCAGGCTCCTGTGCCATGCTCTGCGGCGTCGCCGGCTGGACGGCCGCTTCAACCGGCTGGGGGGCGCGAGCGGGTTCAGCGGCGAGCGGCGCGCCGGCCGGCATCCCGCCGCTCGAGGCAGCCAGGCTGAGCGCCTCCAGGAAAGCCAGTTCCAGCGGCAACTGCGGCTGCCAGCTCC
This sequence comes from uncultured Ardenticatenaceae bacterium, assembly GCA_964422535.1. Classification (GTDB taxonomy): domain Bacteria; phylum Chloroflexota; class Anaerolineae; order Promineifilales; family Promineifilaceae; genus Promineifilum. The sequence continues at coordinate 25,886 of CAYRBP010000051.1, forward strand.
CCGCCGGCTGCAGGGCCGCCTCCTGGAAACGGCGGACCGCCTCCAGCAAACCCCGACGCGAGGCGCGCCTGGCCTGGACCGCCATCTCCGCCCGTCGCTCCGCCGGCCCTTCGACGGCCAGCTTCGGCCCGGCCGCCTGCAGCAGCAACAACTGACGCAGGTGAGCCACCATCTGCCGGCAGAACTGCCGCGCGTCGGTGCCCGACTCAAGCGCTCCGTGAATGACCGCCAGCCCGGCGGCCGCGTCCCCGTCCAGCCAGGCATCGGTCAGGCCGGCGACGGACGCGTCCGTCGCCGTGCCGAGGACCATCTGGGCCCGGTCGAGGGTAATCATGTCGCCGGGCGTGACGACGAGCTGGTCGAGCAGGCTTTCGGCGTCACGCAGGCTGCCGGCCGCCTGCCGGGCGACCAGGTCGAGGGCCGCCGGTTCGACGCGCAGCCCTTCCTGCCGGCCGAGGAAGTTCAGCCGGTCGGTGATCTCGCCAACGGTCAGCAGCCGGAAATTGAATTGCTGGCAGCGCGACTTGATCGTGACCGGGACTTTGTGCTCCTCAGTCGTGGCCAGGACGAAGATGGTGTGAGCCGGCGGCTCTTCGAGCGTCTTCAGCAGGGCATTGAAGGCCGCGGCCGACAGCATGTGGACTTCGTCGATGATGTAGACCTTGTAGCGCCCCTGGCTGGGGGAGAAGTTGACCTTGTCGCGCAGGTTGCGGATGTCGTCGACGCCGGTGTTGGAGGCAGCGTCGATCTCGATCAGGTCGAGGAACCGTCCCTCGCCGACTGCCAGGCAAAGGGGACAGGTGTCGTCGGGGCGCATCCCCGGGTCATCGTGCTGGCAGTTGACCGCCTTGGCCAGCAGGCGGGCCATCGTCGTCTTGCCCGTGCCGCGCGGTCCGCAGAACAGGTAGGCGTGGCCCACCCGGCCCGACACGACCGCCGCCTGCAGCGTGGTCGTGACGTGTTCCTGGCCGATGACCTGGTCGAACCGGGCCGGCCGCCATTTGCGAGAGAGAGCCTGTGACATGGTCTTCCTGCGCGAGACTGTCGCAAGTTTACCATTAAAGCGGGGGTGGGAACAGGGTGGTCACGGCCGCGGCCCATCGGCGCTGCATCTGGCTGGTGTGCGACGCAAAAGGAGCCGCCCGCTTGACAGCCCGGGAGGCTCCTCGCGCCTGAAGGTGACCTATCCGCCCAGGACCAGGGGCAAGGACAGGCCGAATTGCTTGCGGACTGGAGGCGGGGCCGGCGGCGGTTCTTCAACGTTCGTCCAGAAGCCCCCGGTAAACTGGAAGCCTTCACCGTTCAGTTGCTCGCTTCCATCGATTTCGCCGCTCGTGCCGGCGAGCCGGTAGCCGTTGCCGGTACTTACGCTGTAGCCACTGGAGAT
>CAYRBP010000052.1:0-1696 GCA_964422535.1 uncultured Ardenticatenaceae bacterium
TTCGCCGGAACGGTCGGCAAGTCGGCCCAGTTCCCGCTCCACGTCTGGCTGCCGGACGCCATGGAAGGCCCGACCCCCGTCAGCGCCATCATCCATGCCGCGGCCATGGTCTCAGCCGGCGTCTACATGCTGCTGCGTATCTTCCCGCTCATCGGCGTCAGCATCCAGATTGCGCCCAGCACCGGGACGGTCATCGCCCTCATTGGCGCCGTCACCGCGCTAATGGCCGCAACCATCGCCGTGGCCCAGTACGATGTCAAGGGCGTCCTCGCTTACTCGACCATCTCGCAGCTCGGGTTCATGGTGGCTGCCATCGGTCTGGGAGCCTACGTCGCGGCCGCGTTCCACCTGCTCACCCATGCCTTCTTCAAGGCGTTGCTCTTCCTGGCTTCCGGCTCGGTCATCCACGGCATGGAGCATGGGGCGCTCCACGTTCATGACCATCACAACGACCCGCAGGACATGCGCAACATGGGCGGGCTCAGGCACAAGATGCCGGTCACGTTCTGGACCTTCCTGATCGGCGGCCTGGCGCTGGCCGGCTTCCCGATCGTCACCGCCGGCTTCTGGTCGAAGGACGAGATCTTTGCCGATGCGTGGTACCAGTGGAGTCACGACGGCAAGGCGCTGGCGCTGGCCGTCCTCGTCATGCTCGCGTTCGCGGCCTTCCTGACCGCCTTCTACACGATGCGGCAGATCAGCATGACCTTCCTCGGCCAGCCGCGGACCGAGATGGCGTCCCACGCCCATGAGAGCAACCGCTTCATGACGGTCCCGCTCGTGCTCTTGTCGATCTTTGCCGTGGTCGCCGGTTGGGTCGGCATCCCCGACCGCTTCCTGGGGACGGACGGGATCTTCTACAACTTCTTCCACCACTACGTCGGCTCGAACATCTACCTGCTGATGGAAGAGCTGTATGAGATGGATCTGGTCGCCCACGCCATCGAGACGCTGCCGTGGAACTGGGTTCCCCTCATCCTATCGCTGGTCGTGGCCCTGGGCGGTTTGCTGGTCGGGTGGCTGGTCTACGCTCGCCGGCCGCTGCAGAAGGGGCAGGAAGACCCGCTTGTGAACACGCTCGGCCCGACCCATCGCTTCCTGAACAACAAATGGGGCTGGGACGGCCTGTACCAGACGGCGTTCATCGCCCCGACGGTCTGGTTCTCCGAGAAAGTGGCCTATGAGTTTATCGACAAAGGCGTCATCGACGGCATCCTCCACGGCATCGCTCGCGCCTTCTACACGGTTGGGGCGTGGGCCAAGCGGTTCGAGGAAGTGGTCATCAGCGGCGGCGTCGACTGGCTGAAGAACGGGTTCCTCAGCATCGCGCGCGAGTTCCGCTTCCTGCAGACCGGTAAGGTGCAGGAGTACGCGCTGATATCGGTCTTCATCGCCAGCGCCCTGGCGGTTGTCATTCTGTTGATCAACAACGGCTTCTTCGAGCGGTTGTTCGGATAGCCCACGGCTGCGCGAGCAGCCTTGTGCCTGGCGACGAGACTATGGACGTCATTCTCAACAACCTTCTGGTCCTGGCCATCTTCTTCCCGGCGGTGGCGGCCCTCATCATCTTGCTCATGCCGGAGGATGCCAAGAACACCATCCGCCGGCTGGCGCTGGTCTTCAGCCTGGTGCCGCTGGTCCTGGTGCTGATCATGTGGTTCAACTATGACCGCGTGGATGCCGGCATCCAGTATGA
>CAYRBP010000052.1:1796-26731 GCA_964422535.1 uncultured Ardenticatenaceae bacterium
TTCAAGTTCTTCATCTATACCATGGCCGGCAGCCTCGGCCTGTTGCTGTCCATCCAGGTCATCGGCCTGTCGATGGGGACGTTTGACATCCCGGAGCTGATGAACACCTGGGTCAACCTGCCGGCCGGCGGCACGCTGCCGAACACCGGCCTGTCAGTCGACCTGGTCAAGGCGATCGCCTTCTGGGCCTTCGTCATCGCCTTCGCCATCAAGGTCCCGATCTGGCCGTTTCACACCTGGCTGCCCGACGCCCACACCCAGGCGCCGACCGCCGGCTCGATGATCCTGGCCGGCGTGTTGCTGAAGCTCGGCGCGTATGGGTTCATCCGGCTGGTGATCCCGCTCTTCCCGGAGCAGGCCCACCTGACGGCCGGCATCCTGGCCGTGCTGGGCACGCTCAGTATTGTCCTGGGCGCGTACGCGGCTTACGGCCAGTGGGACTTCAAGCGACTGGTCGCCTACTCCTCGGTCAACCACATGGGCTTCGTCGTGCTGGGCATCGCCGTCATGGCCTTCGTCTACGGCATGCCGGGGAGCAATGAACAACTGACGCTGAACGGCATCATCGCGACCAACGGCGCGGTGATGCAGATGTTCAATCACGGGTTGTCGGCCGCCGCGATGTTCTTCCTGGTCGGTGTCATCTACGGCCGAACCCACACCCGAGACCTGAAAGCCTACGGCGGCATCTGGACGGTGCTGCCCATCTTCGGCATGATCCTCATTTTCACCAGCATGGCCTCGCTCGGCCTGCCGGGCTTGAACGGCTTCGTCGGCGAATTCATGGTCGTTCGCGGCGCGTGGGGCGTCTTCACGCTCCAGCTGGCTATCTCGATGCTCGGCCTGCTCATGACCGGCGCTTATATCCTGAAGGGGATCGGCCAGACGCTCCATGGCCCGCTGAAGCCGGAGTGGCGCGGCCTGACCGAGATGACGGTGCGCGAGCATCTCGTCATCTGGCCGCTGATGATCCTGATGCTGACGCTCGGCGTGTGGCCACAATGGTTGTTGGCCGTCATCAATGACACGGTGACTAAGCTCTTCAGCTAGCCGGCCGCCGGCGGGCTAACTCGGACGGAAACTATGGATTTCCCGTATCTCTCCATCATCGCCCTCTCGCCGCTCATCTTCGCGGTCATCATCCTGTTGCTGCCCAAGCACCGGGGTGAGGACGCGCGCATGCTGGCGCTGGCAGCCATGATCCTGGGCCTCATCCTGTCGGTCTATGTCTACGTGGCCTACAACCAGGCGTTGCCGCCGGCGGAAACGCGCTGGTCAGACACGCTGATGTTCCTGGAGGAGCGCGCCTGGGTTCCCAGCCTCGGCCTGAACTACATCGTCGGTGTGGACGGGTTGAGCGCGACGCTGGTCTTGCTGACGGCTATCGTTGGCCTGGCCGGCGTGCTCATTTCGTGGAGCATCGAGGATCGGCCGCGCGAGTTCTTCGCGTTCTTCATGCTGCTCGTGGCCGGTGTCCACGGCGTTTTCGTCGCCGTCGATGCTTTCCTGCTCTTCTTCTTCTACGAACTGGCCGTCTTGCCCATGTACGTCCTCATCGTCGTCTGGGGCTGGAAGGTCAGCCGCGAGTACGCGGCGATGAAGCTGACGCTCTATCTGCTCATCGGCAGCTTCGTGTCGTTCATCGCCTTTCTGGTGCTCTACTTCTCCCCGGTCGATGGAGGAGAGGCCCTGCGGACGTTTGACCTGCGTGTCTGGGCCGAGGCGGACTTCCCATTCCAGATGCAGGTCATCTGGTTCCTGCCGCTCTTCATGGGATTCGGCGTGCTAGCCGGTCTCTTCCCGTTCCACAACTGGTCGCCCGACGGCCACGTCGCGGCTCCGACGGCCGTGTCGATGATCCACGCGGGCGTATTGATGAAACTGGGCGCTTACGCCGCGATGCGGATCGGCATCCAGATCCTGCCGGAAGGCGCGGTCTACTGGTTCCCGTTCATCATCTTGCTGACGTTGATCAACGTCATCTACGGCTCGCTCATCGCCATGCGTCAGCGGGATATGAAGTACCTGATCGGCTATTCCAGCGTCAGTCACATGGGTCTGGTGTCGATGGGCTTTGCAGCGATGACCCTGGCCGGCTATACCGGCGCCGGGCTGCAGATGGTCAGCCACGGCGTCATGACCGCTCTCTTCTTCTCCGTCGTCGGCATGATCTATGACCGGGCCCACACCCGGGACATGGACGAGTTGAGCGGCATGAAGAACGCGCTACCCTGGACCGTCTTCGCCTTCATCATCGGCGGTCTTGTGTCCATGGGTATGCCCGGGCTGTCCGGCTTCATCGCCGAGTTCCCCATCTTCCTCGGCGTCTGGAACGGTGGCAACGCTGACCTAAGCGGCACGGCGTTCGGCCTGAACCCGTCTGACTTCTACCAGATCGTTGCCGTCGTCGCCATCATCGCCATCGTCATCACCGCCGCCTATATCCTGCGGGCTGTGCACAAGGTGTTCTTCGGCGAGTACGACGAGCACAAGTGGCACGACATGCGGCCGCTTCTGGGCATCGACAAGTTGGTCCTTGTCGGTTTCAGCGTCATCTTGATCGTGATCGGCATCTATCCCGCGATCATCGCCCCAATCGTCCAGGCGGGCGTCACGCCGGTGGTCGACCGCATCCAGGTAGCACAGCAGGCCGTCCAGTTCCAGGGCGGCGACGTGGCCGCTCTGGCCCATGATGCGCTCCGCGTCGTTGCCGCCAATGTCCTCACCTGGCTGGGAGGTGCATAAGTGAGTCCCAATGTCAATCTTTCCTGGTTCCTGGCCATCGCGCCGGAAATCGGGCTGGTGATTCTGCTGTTTCTCGTCCTGCCGTTCGACCGTGTTTTCAAGCCGACCAGCCGCCGCCACCTGGGCACGTTCACTGCCTGGGGGGCGCTGGTCATCTTGATCATGACGGTTGCGCTCTACCTCATCTTCCAGCAGCCGAACGCGACCTGGACGGTGCCGGAGAGCGTCTTCTGGGGCGGCATGATTCGCAGCGACCTGATCACCCTGGTCTTCCGGGTCATGTTCCTGTCGGCGCTCATCCTGACCTCTCTGCTCTCGATGGACGTTGAGCGGTTGCAGAAAGTTGAGTACTACGCCCTGCTCATCACCGCCACCATTGGCTTTTCGCTGATGGCCGCCTCCACCGACCTGATCATGGCCTACGTGGCCTTTGAGACGGCGAGTATCTCGTCCTACGCCCTGTCCGGGTTCTTCACCCACAGCCGGCGCTCGACTGAGGCGGGCATGAAGTACTTCGTCTACGGCGCGTTCACAACGGCCATCATGCTCTATGGGATGAGCATGATCTACGGGGTCACCGGCCAGACGAACCTGTATGTCATCGGCAGCCTGTTGACGAGCGGAGAGCAGCTGGCCTCGGTCCAGCCGGTCATCCTGCTGGCGGCCGTGCTCATCCTGGTCGGCTTCGGTTTCAAGATCTCGATCGTGCCCTATCACTTCTGGGCCCCGGACGTGTACGAAGGATCGCCGACGCCCTTCACTGGTTTCCTGTCGACGGCTTCCAAGGCGGCCGGCTTCGCGCTCTTGCTGCGCGTCTTCCTCGCGGGAACCTTTGGCCCGGTTGACCCCAGCTCTGTCTGGTGGGCCATGCTCGTCGCCATCAGCATCATCACCATGACGCTGGGCAACTTCGTCGCCATCTTCCAGACGAACATCAAGCGCATGCTGGCCTATTCCAGCATCGCCCAGGCGGGCTATGCGCTGATCGGCCTGGTGACCCTGTCGCAGGACGGCTCCGGCGCAACGATGTTCTATCTGCTGATGTACGTCTTCACGAACATCGCCGCCTTCGGCGTGATCATCCTGGTCAGCAACGTGACCGGGTCCGACGACATCAAGGATCTGAACGGCCTTAACCGCCGCTCGCCCATGCTGGCGCTGGTGATGACACTGGCCATGCTCTCGCTGGCCGGTATCCCGCCGACGGCCGGGTTCTTCGGCAAGTTCTTCCTGTTCAAGTCGGCCGTGGACGTTGGCTTGTGGTGGCTGGCGCTGATCGGCATCCTGAATGCGTTCGTCGGGCTGTACTACTACCTGAGCATCATCAAGAACATGTACCTGTACCGTTCGGAAGAGGACGACGTCGCCATCCCGGTCTCGCGGGCGGCCGTCATTGGCCTGGGCGTTGCCGTGTTCTTCATCCTGTACCTGGGCATCAGCGCGGGGCCGGCCTACGAGCTGACCCGGCAAGCGGCGGCGGCGTTCTTCCCGGGCTAGCCGAAGTTGGCACACCGGGGCCGGTAAATTGTTGCGCCGTTGCATTGTGATATAATTCGCAAATCGTCTGTTAACATACCGTGTCAAACGATCCGAACCTTAGACGCACGGCCGAGTTGACCAACCTCGTTGGCCAGGTAGGATGCGTCACCGGTTTCTTGGCCCTGTTCATCATTGGCGCTGCATTCGCAGCAGGCTGGCTGATTGATGGCTGGATGGGCAACGAGCGAAAGTTTGTCACCGTGATATTCCTGCTCGGTAGCTTCCCGGTCACCCTCTACGCGATGGTACGCATCAGCCTGTGGATGGTGGCCAGGGCCGAAAAAAGCATCGAGCGGCTAGATTCAGAAGACAGGAATAAACCTGCCGTATGATCAAGAAACGCTACATTCTTCTTCTTGTTGTGATCCTGATGATCCTCTTCGGATCGATCATCGCCTACACGCGGCCCGTCCTGCCCTTCATCCAGCTGCCGGGAGAAGTCTACCCCGGCACGGAAGGACTCCTGCCGGAGTTCCTGTTCAACAAGACCGGCATCACCAATACCTTCATGGCCACCCTGTTGGCCTGGCTGGTCCTTCTGATCATCGCCTTCTCGCTGCGCGCCCGGTCGCGCACGGCCGACGAAGTGCCCTCGGGCTTCTACAATTTCTTCGAGATGATCGTTGAAGGGGCCTATAACTTCGCCCAGAACATCGCCGGGCCGAAGGTGAAGCAGTTCTTCCCGTTCTTCATGAGCTTCATCCTGATCATCCTGGTCTCCAACTGGATGGGCCTCATCCCCGGCTTTGACAGCATCGGCCTGTGGGAGCACAAGCCCCACTTCATCGGGGAGAAGGCGGGCAAGGAATTCGTCGCCGCGCGAATCGAAAACGGCGAGCCCTTCACCCAGGAAGAGGTGGAAGAGGTCATCCACGAAGCGGCGCTCGCGGTCGACGAGCAGAACGCCTGGGGCCTGCGCGATGGCCTGTTCCTGATCCGCAATGACAATGCGATTGAGGGAGCGCCGATCGAAGAAGACTCGGGAGGTAACGCCACTGGCCGCAATCCTGAAGCGGCCGACTGGACCATCGTGCCCTTCTTCCGCCCGGCCTCGACCGATCTGAACATGACGCTGGCCTTCGCCCTGATCGCCATGTTCATGGTCCAGTACTTCGGCTTCAAGTATCTGGGCGGCGGCTACCTGCAGAAGTTCTTCCCCTTCCTTGAAAAAGGTTGGGGGGACAAGGTGAAGTCGAACCCCATCAAGGCCATTGACCCGGCCGTGGGGTTGCTCGAACTGGTCTCCGAGATCTCGAAGATCCTCTCGTTCTCCTTCCGTCTTTTGGGCAACATGTTCGCCGGTATGGTCTTGCTTTTCGTCATGGCCTACATCCTGAGCGTGTTGAACATCGCCTTCTTCGGGCTGGAGTTCTTCGTCGGCATCATCCAGGCGATCGTCTTCGGTCTCCTGTCGCTCATCTTCATGAGCAGCGCCACGACCTCGCACCACGCCGAAGGCGAACACGAGGAGCATCACTAAATCGGTACCCCGCCGGCTGAAGACCCTGGTCTCCGGCCGGATTGTATATTTGTAGCAACTTGGCGGTGTCGGCGCTCCAGCGCTGACGCACAAACAAGCGAACACTGGAGGAATATTCATGGATGAGTTGTCTGCACTCGCTCTGGCAGAAGGGCTGAAGGCGATTGGCGCCGGCCTGGCCATGTTGGGCGCGATCGGCGCTGGCGCCGGTATCGGTATCCTGGTAGGCGGCGCGGTGCAGGGCATCGCTCGCAACCCTGATGCGAGCGGCAACATTCAGACGAACATGATCCTGGGCATTGCGTTCACCGAGGCCGTAGCCATCTACGCGCTGGTTGTCGCGCTCATCATCCTGTTCGTGTTCTAGAATGCTGCCGAGCCTCCGAGGCCCAGCCATTGCCACACCACAAGAGGACCACGAATGGAAGCATTAGGCATTAACTTAGGCTACCTTCTGACGCAGATCCTGGGCATCACCGCCCTGATCCTCATCCTGACGGCGTTCGTCTACAAGCCCGTCCTGAAGGTACTGGATGAGCGCAAGGCCCGCATCAGCAAGGGCCTTGAAGACGCCCGTCAGGCGGCCATTGCCCGCGAGAACGCCGACACTGAGGCCAAGCGCATCATTGACGAAGCGCGGGCCGAAGCCGCCAACATCCGCAAGGATGCGGTCGTCCAGGCCGAGCAGGCGGCGAAGGACATCGAGGCCAAGGCGCGTGAAGACGCGCGCGGCATTCGGTCCGCGGCCGAAGCGGAAGCGGTCGAAGAGCGCAACCGCGTCCTGGGCGACCTGCGTAACCAGGTGGCGGCCATCTCCATCGCCGCCGCCAACAAGCTCGTCGGCGCGTCGCTGGACGAGAAGCGCCAGCATGAGCTGATTGGCGACTTCTTCAGCAAGGTTCCGGCCGACGTCGCCAGCCTGACCGGCGAGACGGCCGAGATCACCAGCGCCCTGCCGCTGACCGCGGCCGAGCAGGCCAACGCCAAGAAGCTCGTCAAGGCCCAGAACGTTAACTTCAAGGTTGACCCGTCCATCCTGGGCGGTCTCGTCGTGCGCGTGGGCGACCGCGTCGTGGATGACAGCGTCGCCAGCCGGATGAGCGCCCTGCAAGAGTCGATGCGCCGCTAAGCGCCTGACCTTGCCGACTCTCGTTAAGAGGAGAGAAGTCTGCCTTGCGGCCGTGCCGACGGCCGCAAGGGCTCTGATACGCCGAAGGGCCGGGGTTTTCCCCGGCCTTTTTCATATCTCGCGCAGATGAGGGCATTTGACACCCGTCTCGCCCGGCGTTAGCATCCGAAACAAGCTTTCATCGAGTCCACTATGACCCAACAGGCAAAACCCACCCTGACCGACACCCTGCGCGTTCGCACGCGGCCGTTCATCGACCCGATCGTCACCTTCATGGCCCGCATCGGGTTGTCGCCCGACCTGCTGACGGTCCTCGGCTTCCTGTTCCACATCCTGTTCGGCTACCTGATCGCCATCGGCGAGTTTCGCTGGGCGGCCGTGGCCATCGCCCTGCTGTCGCCGCTCGACGCCTTCGATGGCTCGCTGGCCCGCAAGCTCGGCCGGCCGAGCGGGGGCTTCGGCGCCTTCCTCGATTCGACGCTCGATCGATTGGCCGAGATCGCCCTGTACGCCGGCTTCATCTACTACTTCTACCAGCAGGGCAACCAGACGATGGTCTTCGTCACCTATCTGGCTGTCACCGGCTCGCTCATGGTCAGCTATGCCCGGGCGCGGGCCGAGTCGCTCGGCCTGACGGCGAAGGAAGGCCTGTTGAGCCGGGTCGAGCGCTACGTCGTCCTGATCGTCTTCCTGCTCCTGAACCTGCCGCAATGGGCGCTGGTCATCCTGGCCGCCTTCACTTACTTCACCTTCTTCCAGCGGATGGTTGGCGTCTGGCGGCAGACACGGCCGCCTAAGAGCGATGCAGGGTAATGTGGTTTCGCAGCCGCTGAAGCGTTCGAACCGCCCGCCGGTCTATTGGGCTCCCATCGCGGTCTTCCTGGTCGCCGCTATCGCCCTGTTTGCTGCGCATTTGTTGTCCGGCCGCACGCCGGACCGCGTGGCCTTCTCTATCCTCGGTCTGCCGATCTACTGGTACGGCATCTGGATCATCACCGGTGTCGTCGTCGGCACGATGGTGGTTGCCGACCTGGCCCAGGAGCGAGCCGAGCGCGCTTTTCTGGCGGCCGTGCCGGATGAAGTCCGTCACCGGCCGCTGGCCGACGTGGCGCTGTCCGCTGATCTTTCCGCAGCCGCGGCCAGGGCCGGTCGAACGACGCTCGGCGAATGGCTCTATGAATGGGGTCTGGACCCGCGCCGCCTCGGGCTGAAAAAGCCCGACATCGCGCGCTTTCGCGATGAACTGGCGTCCGTGCCCGGCGTTGAACCCGCCTGGCTGGACGATGCGCCCTGGCGTCAGTGGAACCCCGATTTCGCCTGGGGCGGCCTGGCCGTCGTCCTCGTCCTGGGCGTGCTGGGGGCGCGGCTCTACCACGTCCTGACCCCGTCTCCGAGCATGGCTGCTGTCGGCATCCATTCGGCGCTGGACTACTTCCGCAATCCCTACCAGTTGCTCAACTTCCGCAACGGCGGCCTGGGCATCTTCGGGGCCATCGTCGGAGGACTGGTCGGCATCGTGCTCTACACCAGGCGCCACCGCATCTCCACCCTCGGCTGGGCCGACCTGGCCGTTGTCGGCATGGCGCTGGGGCAGTCCATCGGCCGCTGGGGCAACTACTTCAATCAGGAGTTGTACGGCGGGCCGACCGGCCTGCCGTGGGGCATCACCATCGATCCGGTCCACCGCCTGCCTGACGTCGCCGCGTTCGAGCGCTTCCATCCCGCCTTCCTGTACGAGTCCATCTGGAGCTTTCTGTCGTTCCTGCTGCTGCTGTGGCTGGCGCGGAGAAAGAGCGAGCGGTTGCTGCCGGGCGAGCTTCTGGTGATCTACCTGACGCTCTACGCGATCGGTCGGACACTCCTGGAGACGGTGCGCCTCGACAGCCGCACCGTGTCGCTCTTTGGCCTTGACCTGCCGCTGGCCGTGGCGACCGTCGTGTCGATCGGCATGGCCGCCGCCGGCATCCTCTTCGTCGTCATCCGGCGCGCGCGCCGGGCCGGCCCCGCCTCGTCCGGTGGGCCGCGTCAGGCAAGCGCCGGTCAATCGTAACGGACGGCCGTCGCCCTTTCTGCTAGACTCCTGCCGTGTCCACCAAACGCCTCGCTCCGATCCTCGTCGCCCTGGTCGCCGCCGGGCTGGTCCTGGCCGCGGTCTTGCTGGGCGGCCGTCTCGTCAGCGGCGGCTCAAGCCTGCTGCGCGATGTCGCCGTCACCTACGACCGCATCACGCCCAATGCCGATGGAGACCGCGACATCACGCCGATCAGCTACGTCATTTCGCGCAATGCCACCGTCTCCATCTATCTGGAGGATGCCGGCGGCCAGCGTTACTACTTCCGCCGGGAGAAACCGCGCGGGGCAGGGGAATACGAGGTCCTGTTCAGCGGCGTCGTTGACGGCTTCCGCCTGCCGGGCGAGACCATCGAGGGCGAGATCCTGTCGCGACTGCTGCCGGACGGGGAATATACCTGGACGATCGAGGCGACGGATGACGCCGGCGTGACCGAGCGCCAGCAGGGCCGGTTGACCGTGGCCGAGGGCGACCCGGTCCTGCCGGAGCTGCGCAACTTCACGCTTGACAAGTCGCGCTTCACCCCGAACCGCGACGGCATCGATGATCGGGTGCTGGCCCAGTTCTTCCTGCCGAAGGATGTGGCCAGCACGCGCGTGTTCCTGCAGCTGCCCGACGGCCGCGAGCTGCCCATTTCGGAGCAGGAGCGAGACGTGCCGGCCAACACCACTGGCCGCCACACCTATGACTATGAGGGCGGCGTGGACAATGGCGAGACACCGCCCCCGGACGGCACGTACCCGATCGTCGCCATCGCCGAGGACGCTGAAGGACAACGCGTCCGCGTTGAGAAGGAGCTGACCATCCAATATGGCGGCGTCCCGCGGGCCGACATCTTCTCCCCGCCGACCGGCAACACGCTCCAGTTCAGCGCCACGGCCGTGCCGCTGTGCGACACGCTGACCTTCACCATGACAGTTGAGAACTACGGCACGACGCCCATCCGCACCACAGGCCCGGAACCGGGCACGGTCTACGATTCCGACTGGAACTACAACACGCTGGGCTGGCACACGGAGTCCGGCGCGTGGCGCGTGGCCATCGGCTTTGAGAACGAGTTGACCAACTATCCTTTCCGCTGGGCCATCGGCAACCCCGAAGACCTGGAGGAGATCGACGGCCGCCTCTATCTGATGCCGGGGCAGCGCGCGACCATCACCGGCGGCATTCGCCTGGTGGATGTCTTCGGCGATCGGAACCCGCAGCCGATCTGGGCCGGCCTCATCCATGAAGACGTCGAGATCAGCGAGTTCAACAACCGGGTCGACCCGCAGGACATCCTGGTCGACCTTCCCGATGCAGCCAACCTCGTCCCGTGTGAGGAGCGAGAGATCCCCGCTCGGACCGACGCTCCCTAGCCCCCAGGCGCGACACTTCCGGATACAGGTTAACCTAGCCTAAATAGCGTTGGTAACCCCCTGGGCATGGGTTACACTCCGAACGCTGGAGGGAGAACGGCAGCAAAGTCTGCACGAGCGCAGCCTGGTGCGGTCGTGGCAGCCACAGCTTGACAGATGAAGGCGACTGGCGAAAACGTCAGTCTTTTTGTTTATCGGCCATGAGACACGGAACGGTTCACCTGCTTTGCGCGCTACTCGCTGCCGCTGCGCTGGCCGCTTGCCGGCCGGAGCCGCTTGCGGTCGAGGTCACGCGGCTGGTGACGGTCATGCCCACCGGCATGGCTGTGACCGAAGAACCACCGGCTTCGCAGCCGGCTGAGACCCCCGTAGCGACCGCGACCGCGGCCGCGACCGTTGTCCCGCCGACGCCCCAGGTGATCACCGTCACGGTCGAGGTGACAAGGCCGCCGCTGGGCACGGCCGAACGGCCGGTGCAACTGGTCTTCCCGCCGCTGGCCGACGCCTCGGTCATCACGCAGCGGGGCCAGGGACTGGCCGATGCCCTTTCGGACGCGACCGGCCTTGCGTTTGTCGTCGGCATCGCCGACAACGAGGCGGCGCTGGTTGACCTGCTGTGCGACGCCCCGGCCGATACGGTCGCTGTCCTCTCCGCTCCGGCCTATGTTGTGGCTCATGACCGCTGCGACGTCCAGGCCGGGCTGGTCGCTCGCCACGACGATGACCTGACCTGGGAGTCGGGCATGCTGCTCACGCGGGCCGGCAGCGGCCTGAATGACCTTGCCGCGCTTGACGACAAGCGCTGGGCCGTGGCCGAGCCGGGTGACCTGGCCACATCGCTGTTCTTCCGGGCCGCGCTGGCGGAGGCGGGCGTCGAACCGGGCGAAATTGCCACCTATCCGGAGGACAGCAGCGCCCTGCTGGCGCTGGTCAACGAGGATGTGGACTTCACGACGGCCGTCTATACCCCGCCGGTCATGCCGCTGGAGCGCGAGTGGACCTACGGTGAGACGGACCCCGAAGAGTGGCGCGTCCTGGGCATCTCGCCGACGCGCAGCCCGATCGGCTACGTGCTCGTCGCGGGCGAACCTGAGGCGGGCGGCTACCGGCTACGCGACGCACGGGCCCGCCTGTTCGACACGAACAACGCGATCTTTGACCAGACGCGCATCCTGGCCGTCAGCCCGCCCATCCCGAACGAGACCGTCGTCCTGGGTGCGGACCTGCCGCTGACCGTTGCCCGTGCAGTGCTGGGGGCGCTGCCGGTCTTCGTCGCCTCGGAAGCGTGCGATCTCTCTGTCTGCTCGGCCGACTTCACGAACTGGACCGGGTTAGAACCCGTCGATGAGTCAGCCTATGATCCAATCCGCACCGTCATTGACCAATTGGGCCTGGAGCCTGCCGACCTGTGGGCGGCGGTTGAATGACCATCTGCCGGTCGACATGATTGACGTTGCCATCATCATCGTCAGCTGGAACGTCCGCAATTACCTGTCGGACTGCCTGCGCTCGGTTTGCGCCGATCTTGGCGCTTCCCGGCTCACGGGCAAGATCTGGATCGTCGACAATGCCTCGACCGACGGCACAGTCGCGTTGGTGCGCGACCTGTTCCCCCAGGTTGAGGTCATTGCCAACCAGGAGAACGTCGGTTTCGGCGCGGCCAACAACCAGGGGATGCAGGCCGCTTCCGCCCACCAGCCGCGCTACTACTTCTTCCTCAACCCGGACACACTCGTGCGGCCCGGAGCCCTGGGCCAACTGGTCCGGGCGATGGACGAGCGGCCGAAGGCCGGTATGGCCGGCGCGCGCCTGGTCTATGCCGACGGCCGCTTCCAGCACAGCGGGTTTTCTTTCCCCGGCCTGGGCCAGCTGGTCTTTGACCTCTACAAGATGCCTCCGCGGCTGTACGAGAGCCGCCTGAACGGCCGCTACCCACGCCGCGCCTACCGGCCGAGCAACGAGCCCTTCTCGATCGATCACCCCCTCGGGGCGACAATGCTCGTCCGCGCAAGCGTGGCCGAATCGACCCACGGCTTCGACGAATCGTTCCACATGTATTGCGAGGAGATCGACTGGAGCTGGCGAGTGCGCGAGGCGGGGTGGGATATCCTTGTGGTTCCCTCGGCCGAGATCGTCCACTATGGCGGCGAGAGCACGCGCCAGATCCCGGCCCAGTCGATGGTCAACCTGTGGACGAGCCGCGCCCAGCTATATGCCAAACACCACAGCGCGCCGCGCTACGCCCTGGCCAGCCGCCTGGTCCGCCGCCAGATGTCGAAGCGAGCCGAGCTGGCGCAAGACCCCGATATGAAGGCCGCGTACGAGCAGATCGTGAAGGCCTGGTCGCCGAACGGCAGCCGCTAGGTCACTCCACGAAGCGCTCGACGCGGGCGCGTTCGCGGATTCCGTTCAGCCATTCATCAAAGGCTGCCTGCAGCAACGGCAAGCGGCCGTCGGCCGTCAGTTCCCGCGCCGGATCTCGTTCCAGGACCTGGATCACGTAGTAGGTCGTCTTTCCGGCCGCATCCGTCACGCTGATGATGTCGCTGATCTCGCCCG
The DNA here is from genome assembly GCA_964422535.1 of uncultured Ardenticatenaceae bacterium. GTDB lineage: Bacteria > Chloroflexota > Anaerolineae > Promineifilales > Promineifilaceae > Promineifilum. Next base: position 14,678 of record CAYRBP010000052.1, read on the forward strand.
GTTGCAGGGCGAACGCGGCCGCTTCGAGCTCCGGGACGAGCAGCGAACCCGCGGCAAAGAAGCCCAGATCGCCCCCGAGTTCGCCGGTCAGGCGGTCGACCGAGTACTGCTGGGCCAAAAAGCCGAAATCATCTCCCGCCCGTGCCCGGCTCAACGCCTCATCCGCCAGTGCCGGGTCGTCGAACTGGATGTAGCGGGCGCGGACCTGCTCCACGGCTGTCGGTACGCCGGCCGTCACCCGGCTCATCATTTCCTGCGTCGTGAGCTCGGCGCGCAAGGCGGCGAGCAGGTCCTCGTCGCTGTAGTTGTTGCGCTGCTGCCAGTCGGCCAGTCCCGTTTCACCGAGCGCCTCGCGCAGTTCAGCCACCTGCGCCTCGACAGCCGCGTCGTCCACCGCGACGCCGGCATCCTCGGCCGCTTCCAGCACGAGTTCCCGGTCGATGAGCGCGTTCAGGACGATCTGCCGGTAGTCTTCTGGTAGTTGCGACAACTCCAGGCCAAGCTCGGCCTGGCCCTGCTGATAGCGCAGGAGCTCGGCTTCGTAGGCGCGGAGGGTGATCGGCCTGCCGTTGACCCTGGCGGCCAGCGGCTCGGTCGGGGTGGGGGTGGGTTCGGGCGTCGGCGTCTGGGCCGGGGTGGGCGAAGCCGGTGGAACGGTCGGCGTCGTCACCTGCGGCTGGGCCAGGCCGCCGCTTTCCGTTGCAGGTGTCGCGCCCTGGTCGCGGCAGGCAGCAAGGACGGCGGCCGCGGCCAGCAGGGCGACGAAGGTGAGTCGTTTGAGCATGAGCGGGATTATACCCCGGTCGCCGCGGCCGTTGTAGCGCCCCATTGACGGGCGCATGGCCCCACCGGCGTCAGGGTCCGGGCGTCTGCCGGCGAGCGCGCAGACCCGGCGGCGGCGGGGTGCGTCCATCCGGCAGGAACGGTCTCTGCCCCGCTACGTGCCGGCCCGGAGCGGTGACGCGCTGTCTACTGAATGATCAGGTAGACCAGGTAGATGATCAACCCGGCGACCAGCAGCCAGAACCCGATGCGCACGATGTTGACGGCCAGCCCGACCACGAAACGGGCCAGCCACAGCAGGACGACCAGGGCGGCGAGCACCAGGATGATCTGCACCACGTTGCTGTCCATCTGTCACTTATCCGCTGCCACGACGGCGGCTATCCCGCCTGGCGGACGACGCGGCCGCGCTTGATGACCGTCCCGACCAGGTTCGTCCCGTAGCGGTAGCCGGCGTGGCGATAGTGGCCGACGGTCAGGAGAATCAGGTCGGCCTGTTTGCCCGGTTCCAGGCTGCCGATCTCGGCCCCGCGGCCGATGGCGAAGGCGGCGTTGAGCGTCGCCGCGACCAGGGCCTGGGCGGGCGTCAGCTTCATATAGCGGCAGGCCAGGGCGACGACCATCTGCATCGACTCGCACCACGACGTGCCTGGGTTGAAATCCGTTGCCAGAGCCAGCGCCCCGCCGGCAGCCAGGATAGCGCCGGCCGGGGTGTAGTCGTGGTGGGCCAGGCCAAAGGGCGTCCCGGGCAATCCGACCGCGATGGTGTCGCCGCGGCCGAGGGCGGCGATGTCTTCGGCCGGGGTATGAACAAGGTGGTCGGCCGACGTCGCGCCAAGCTCCACGGCCAGTTTCGTCCCGCCCAGCCCGACGAACTCATCGGCGTGGACTTTCAGCCGGAAGCCGAGCGCCCGGGCCGCTTCCAGGACGCGCCGGGTCTGGTCGAGGTCGAAGACCCCCTGCTCGCAGAAGATGTCGCAGTAGAGCGTGACGCCGCGGCGCTGCATCCAGGCAGCCCCGGCCGGCAGGGCGTCGCGGATGAGATAGTCCACATAACCCTCGGTATCGCCCTGGTACTCCGTCGGGACGGCGTGGGCCGGCAGGTACGTTGGGGTCAGCTCGATTGGCTGGCGCTCGTTCAGGGCCATGATGGCGTCGAGTTGCTTGAGCTCCGCCCCCGTCTCCAGCCCGTAGCCGGTCTTGGCCTCGGCGCTGGTCGTGCCGTGGCGCAGCATGCGCTCCAGGCGGGGCAGGTTATCAGCCACCAGCGCCTCAAGGCCGGCTGCGCGCGTCTTGCGGACGGTGGACATGATGCCGCCGCCGGCAGCCATGATCTCCATGTAACTCGCCCCGCCCAGCCGCAACTCGAACTCCTCGGCCCGGTCGCCCATCCAGGGCAGGTGGGTGTGAGGGTCGACGAAGCCGGGCAGCACGCAGCAACCGCCGGCGTCGAGCGTCGCGGCCGGCGTGTAACGCGCCCGCAGGCCGGCCGTCGGGCCAACGGCGACGATCCGCCCGTCGCGCACGGCGACCGCGCCGTCGGTGACCAGGCCCAGGTCGCCCAGACTGGCCCCTCGCTGCGGGCCGCCATCATGGGCGGGCATCACGCAGACCTGGGCCGCCGAGTGGATGAGCAAGTCTATGGGTTCTGTCATGCTGGTGCCTCAGCTTCAACGGCCTCGTAGCGCTCATGGAGCCAGCGATAAAGGACGAACGCGGCCATCAACATGACGACGGCCGAAAGGATGGCATTTCCGATCAGACCATAGCGGGCCCAGATCGCCGGCCCGATCAGCGAACCGACCGTGCGCCCGGCGGCCATCGCCCCAAAGCCCATCGACATGACCGCCCCGCGCGCTTCCGGCACCAGTTCGGTCAGCAAGGGGATGGAACCCACGACGGCGATCTCGAAAAAGAAGAAGAGCGCCACCAGAGCCGCCATGGCTGTCGCCAGGCTTCCGGTGCTAAACGGGATGGCGAAGAAAGCCAGGGCGGTCAGGACAGCCGACAGGATGACGACCGGCCGCTTGCCGAAGCGGTCGACGGAGAGGCCGGCCGTGGCTTCGCCGCCCATCTCGGCAATGCCGATGAGCGTCGTTGCCAGTCCAAGACCGGTCAGGCTGAGGTCGAAGGTCGTCTCCATCCACTCGCCGTAAACGATGAACAGCGCTTCCTGGGCGATGAGCGGCAGGAACAGGAAAAGCGCGGCCGCCCAGATGATCGGGTGCTTGCGCAGCATGTGCCAGGTGTAGTTGACGGTGATCGTCTTGTGGGCGCCACCGTGGCGGGCGGAGGGCAGGACGCGCATCAGCATCACGGCGGCGACGATGCCGCCGACGCCGAACCACAGGAAGGGCGAAGACCAGCCCTGGTTGGCGATCAGCCAGCCGGTCAGCGGCGCGCCGATCAAGAAAGCGCCGCTCCAGCCGAACTCCGTGATCGCCAGGGCGCGGCCGCGCTGGGCATAGGGCACCGCATCACCGAGGTAGGACTGCATCGCCGGGTCATAGATGACCTTGGTGATACCCGCGATGACCAGCGCCAGCCCGAACGTCCAGACGGCCGGATAGGCCGCCAGAAGCAAAAGGGCGGCGGCGAAGGCGACCAGGCTGCCGGTCATGACCACCCGGCGGCCGAAGCGCTCCGCCAGGGGAGCCAGAAAGGGGCTGAGCAGGCCAGTGAAATTGCGTAACGAGACGAGGAAGTAGATCGTCGGCAACGAGACGCCGAGACCGCGCGCGAAGGCCGGCGCAAACGGGTAGACGACCCGCAGGATGGTATTCAGGCAAAAGCGGGCGAAGGTCAGGATGCCGAGCTGCAGGCCGCGCCGGGCATCCCAGGCCCAGGCGGACGAGGGGGTCGTGTCGGATGGCATCCGCTGAAGTGTAGCCCAGCCGGAGCGCGGGCACAATGAGTACGTCGAGCCCTCCGCCCGTGCTACAATCCGGCTTATGTCAGAGCCGACCCCGAGCGAGATCCCTCCCCTTCGTCCTGCTGCTCCCGCCAATCCGGCCCTTCGCGCCGCGATCGCCATCGTCGCCCCCCTGCTGGCCGGCCTGCTGGCCGGCATCGCGACCGGGACGCTCTTCGATCCGGCCGGGAACGCCGCCAGGCCGTCGGCCGCGCCAATCTTCGCCGCGCTCGGTGCGACGGCGATGTTGCTGGGCGTCGCCTGGTATGGGTTGAAGGGGCTGGGGCTTCGCGGCAAGCGGCCGCTGTTCGCCGGCATCGGCTTCGCTGTCCTGGGCTGGGTGGCAGTGCTGGCGGCGCGCCTCCTGCCGATGTGGCCGGATGTCAGCTATAACGAAGTCGGCCAGGCGGTGGTTGAGGTCACGCTCTTCATTGAGGTGGTGGACATCCGCAATGAGGGTGCGGGCCGGGCGTACTTCTACTATCTGCTCTTCGAAGCCTTCGCGACCCAGGTCTGGGCCTTTGGCCTGGCCTTTCGGGCGCTGGCGGACTGGCGCGGGCCGCTGGCGGCGGCCGTGGGGGGCGGCGTGCTCTTTGGCGCGGTCGGATTCCTGCTCTTTCAGGAATCGTTCGTCCCGCATTGGAGCACCTTCGTCTATTTTCTGACCTGGGGCGTGTTCTACGGCGTCATTCGACTGCGTACCGGCAGCGTCATCGGCCCGATCATCGTCCAATCGTTGCAGAGTTTCACGGCCTGGTTCGTCTTCCAGCCGCCGGCCGAACTCGATGTTTCACAGGTGCAGCCCGTCTACCTTTTCGCCTCGGCTCTGCTTGCCCTCTTCATCTGGCGGCTGTGGCCCCGGCGAGTTGAAGACTACCGGATATAGGCGCTGCCGCGCGAGTTTCAAGAGGAACGGAGAAGACAATGGACTACGAGAACATCCTGGTACGTGTGGAAGGGCAGGTCGGGATCGTCCAGCTGAACCGGCCGAAGGCGCTGAACGCGCTCAACCGCGAGCTGATGACGGAGCTGATGACCGCGCTGGAGGCCTTCGACGGCGACCCGGCCGTCGGATGTATGGTCGTGGTCGGTCATGAGCGCGCATTTGCCGCCGGGGCGGACATCAAGGAAATGGCCACGGCCACGCCGGCCTCGATCATGGTCAACTCGTTCATCGACCTGTGGGACCGGCTGCGCCGCATCGGCAAACCGGTCATTGCCGCCGTCTCCGGCTACGCGCTCGGCGGCGGCTGCGAACTGGCCATGGCCTGTGACATGATCGTCGCCAGCGAGACGGCCCAGTTCGGCCAGCCGGAGATCAACCTGGGCGTCATCCCCGGCGCCGGGGGGACTCAGCGCATGACCCGCGCCGTGGGCAAGGCGCTGGCAATGGAGATCGTCCTGAACAACCGCATGCTTTCGGCCGAAGAAGCGCTACGGTACGGGCTGGTCAACCGCGTTGTGCCGGCTGAGCTGTACCTGGAGGAAGCGGTCAAACTGGCGGCGTCGATCGCGAACCGGGCGCCGGTTGCTATCCGGCTGGCCAAGGAGGCGGTCAACACAACGTATGAAATGTCATTGCAGGCAGGGCTTAACCACGAGCGGCGGTTGTTCTATTTGTTGTTTGGCACGGAAGACCAGAAAGAGGGGATGGACGCCTTCGTCAACAAGCGCAAACCGAACTGGCAGGGCCGCTGAACACGACAACGCTGCATGAGCATGCTCTCATAAGAGGCCGAATAGTACTATAGTCACCCGCTTTTCACATGAGAAGGGTGGACAGAGGAGACAAATGCCACTATAATGCCTCCATACACTGCGGGCCATCATTATAGAGATCAAACCTTACGATCTTTCTTACGGTGACTGACGGTGTCAGAAGTAGGCTTGGAAGACGAAGTCAAGGACAGTAGAGACAATGACACTCGTAATCTTGGTGCTCATCGCCTCAGTATTCAGTTCAGTACTGGTAATTGCCGCCGGGATGCTTTCATCGCGGACCAACCGCCGCGAGCGGTATGTTGAGAGTTACCTGGAGACAGCGACTGAAACGCCCGCTGATGGCTGGCAGCAGCAGCCCGAATAGGCCCTGCATTCCGGCGAATACAATCAAGTGAGGCGGCCGTCCGAAAGGGCGGCCGCTTTTTGTTTGGACGGGCTAGAGCGCGACGCTCTCTTCGACAACTTCGGCAAACTGCATTTGGTAGAGCCGGGTATAGAGCCCATTGGGGTTCATCAGCAGTTCGGCGTGGGTCCCCTGTTCGACGACTTCACCCTTGTTGATCACCAGGATCCAGTCGGCATTCATCACTGTGCTCAACCGGTGAGCGATCACGAACGACGTCCGGTTGGCCATCAGGTGCTCCAGCGCCTCCTGCACCAGGCTTTCGCTCTCGCTGTCGAGCGACGATGTGGCCTCGTCCAGGATGAGGATGCGCGGGTTCTTGAGGATGGCCCGGGCGATTGAAACGCGCTGGCGCTGGCCCCCACTCAACTTCACGCCATGCTCGCCGACCACCGTGTCATAGCCAGCCTCGAGATCGTGGATGATGAAGTCGTGGGCGTTGGCGGCCCGAGCCGCGTCTTCGATCTCTTCATCGGTGGCTTCCAGTCGCCCGTAGCGGATGTTGTCGCGCACGCTGCCTGAGAAGAGCACCGTCTCCTGCGGCACAATGCCGATCTGCTCGCGCAGGCTCTTCAGCGTTACATCGCGAACATCGTAGCCGTCAATGCGGATGCACCCGTTGGTGACATCGTAGAAGCGCGGGATGAGGTTGACCAGCGTGCTCTTGCCCGCCCCGCTGGGGCCGACGAGGGCGATGAGTTGCCCCGGCCGGGCCGCGAAGTCGATGCCCTGAAGCACCGGCATCGCGTCCGTGTATCGAAACGAGACGTCTTCAAAGACCACCTCACCCACAACCGGCGGCAGCGCCACCGCATCCGGCGCGTCGGCCAGGTCGGGCACATAGTCGAGCAACTGGAACAGGCGCTCGGACGCGCCGGAAGCGGCCTGAAACTGGCCGTACAGCTCGGCCATGACCGCGATCGGCGTGGCAACGAGGACCGCGTAGATCAGGTATGCCACCAGGTCGCCGGAAGTCATCCGGCCGGCGATCACCTGCAGGCTGCCGAAATAGAGGATGGCGGTGATGGTGACGGAAGCGATGAAGCCGATGATAGGGCTGAGCGTGGCGGAGATGCGGGCGCGGTGCATGCTGGCCGCGTAGGTGTTCATCACCCGGATGCGAAAGCGACTGATCTCGTAAGGCTCGCGGGCGAACGACTTGACGATCCGCACGCCGGAAGTCGTCTCTTCCAGCACATTGGCGATTTCGGCCAGTGTGTCCTGGATCAGGACCGAGGCAGCGCGGATGCGGTCACCCAGGCGGACCATGATGATGGTGATGACGGGCACCGTCAGCAGGATCAGCGCCGTCAGGCGCCAGTCGAGCACGAACAACAGGATAATCGCGCCGGCAAGGGTCAGGATCTGGCGCAGCAACATGACCAGGTTCGTCGTAATGGCCTGCTGCAACAGGACGACGTCGTTGGTAACCCGCGAGACGATCTCGCCCGTGCGCCGTTCGGCGAAGAAACTGAACGGCAGTTCCTGCAGGTGCGTGAACACCTCCAGGCGGATGTCGGCGATGGCACGCTCGCCGACATAGGTCAGCGACAGCTGGTGGACGAAGCTGAAGATGCCCTGGAGGATGAAGACGACCAGCAATCCGACCGCCAGCTGGTTGAGCTGGGCCATGTTCTGATCGACGAAGACGTAGTCTACCAGGTTGCGGATGACCAGTGGCAGGAGCATGCTCAGTCCGACGCTGACGATGAGGGTGGCGATGGCGACGGCCATCACCACGCGGTAGGGTCGAATGTAACCGAGGAGGCGACGGAAGACGCGCACGGTGTCGCGTGCCGCTGCCGGCGCGGCCGTTTCCGCGGTTTCCGACGCTTCGTCAGACGGCCGTTGCCGGTAATGTGCTCGTCGTTTGCCCACGAGGGTCTGCTCTTCCTTGATCGTGTGTGCCTGGCTGGTGGAGAATGGTCGTGCGAGGAATGGGTCGGGGTAAGGTCCCATTCTACACTGCTTTGTTTTTCGGTACCGTGATAATAGATTGTACTCCGCTCGCCGGCAAAAGGCAGCATGCCCAGCTAATAGCCTGCTAAGCCTTCCTCTTGCGGACTTGTTGCCCCGTCCGGCCCGACTAAGATCATGGCATGCGCTGGCGTCGTCTTCGCCGAGTGGTACTTAGCGCCGCTGCCTTGCTGCTGGCGGTGGTTGTGCTGGCCCCGGAGGCGCCCGCCTTTGGCGATCGCGACTTCCAGTTGAGCGCTATCGTGCAACAGGACCGCCGCTTCGACTTCCTCGTGTGGCAGGTTAGCGCGCTCGGCGCGAAAGCCCGCGGCATCCTGGACCCCGGCAGCCGGTCGATGGCCGGCGACGAGCAGAAGCGATATGTCCTTGAGACGCTTGACCTGATCGCCCAGGCCCAACGGCTGGCGGCCGATATCGAGCAGGTCTATGTCGATCCGGTTGTGGACGACCCTGCGGCGGCCACGGCCGCCCGCCAGGCGGAACTCGACCACCTGCGAGCGACGATTGACGAACGGCAATCGGTCATGGAAGCCATCGTCCAGCGACAGGTCTCTGACACTCTGGCTGCCGAAGGTATCACCGGGTCCGGCTTCGCCTTCCCTCCGGTGTTGATGCACATGACGCCGCTGCCGCTCATGCTTATCGTCTCGCCTCGCGACCGGATCGAGCAGGTGGCCTATGCCTCGCTCATCCCGACGCTCTCGACCGATGAGAAGGACAGCATGGAAGATGACGTCTTCAACCGGCTGGACCTCTCGGCGCTGGTGGTGCCGATCGGCGGGTTGGGCATGTACCCGTCCATGGTGCGAGAGACGTCCGACATCCGCTGGCTGGCTGAAGTGACGGCCCACGAGTGGATGCATCACTGGCTGGCCTTCCGGCCGCTGGGCGTGCGCTACCTGGCCTCGCCGGAGATGCGGACGATCAATGAGACGGTGGCGTCGATCGTCGAGCAGGAGATCGGGCCGGCCGTCATTCGCCGCTACTACCCCGAACTGGCCCCCGCTGAACCGGCCGCGACTTCGCCCGAACAAACGCCGCCGCCGGACGCGCCCTACGGCCCGCCGTACCCGCTGCCGTTCGATTTCAGTTACGAGCTGGGACTCACGCGGCTGGAGGTCGACCGGCTGCTGTCTGAAGGGCGGGTGGAGGAAGCGGAAGCCTACATGGAGGAGCGTCGGGAGCTATTCGTCGCGCACGGCCATCGCATCCGCAAGCTCAACCAGGCGTTCTTTGCCTTCTATGGCGGCTACGCGGCCGAACCGGGCGGCGCTTCGGCCGGCGATCCGATCGGCCCCATGTTGCGCGAAATCCGCGCCGCCAGCCCGTCGCTGCGCGCCTTTCTGGACCGCGTGGCCCGCGTCACCAGCTACGACGATTTGCGGACGCTCTATGAAGAGGTGACCGGGCAAGACCCCGCGGCCGTCCTGAACCATTGAGCCTGGAAACAGAAAAGGCCACCGTCCCGGTTGGACGGTGGCCCTGCGTTTCGTCCTGGCTCCCTGCGGAGCCGGTCGCTGCGCCTTTACTCCTGGCTGCTGAGCCAGCGTTCGAGTTGCATGGCCGCGGCAACGCCCTGCCCCACCGACGTGGCGATCTGCCGGTAGTGCGGGTCCTGGATCTCGCCCGCCGCGTACACGCCGGTCACACTGGTACGCATAAACTCGTCGGTGATGACATAGCCGTGCTCGTCCATCTCAAGCTGGCCGACTAGGAACCGGCTGTTCGGATAATGGCCGACGAAGATGAAGACGCCGTCCGTCTCGAACGGCCGCTCTTCGCCCGTCTTCAGGTTCTTCAGCCTGACGCCTGTGACGACGCCGTTGCCGACGATCTCCTGGACCGCCGTATCCCAGATGACCGAGATCTTTTCGTTCTGCTGGGCGCGCCGCTGCAGGGCCGGCCCGGCGCGGAACTCGTCGCGGCGGTGGACGATGGTCACCTTGGTGGCGAACTTGGTCAGGAAGATACCTTCTTCGAGGGCGCTGTCGCCGCCGCCCACCACGACCACTTCCTTGCCGCGGAAGAAGAACCCGTCACACGTGCCGCAATAGCTGACGCCGCGGCCGATGTACTCATCCTCACCCGGCACTTCCAGGTGCTTGGGTGACGCGCCGGCCGTGACCAGGACGGCGTCGGCCTGGTAGCTCTGCGCGTGGGTCTTGACGGTGAATGGCGGCCCGTGGGTGAAGTCCACTTCGGTCACTTCCTCGAAAGCGAAACGGGCGCCGAAGTGCTCGGCCTGCTTCTGCATCAGATCGACCATCTCAGGCCCGGTCGGCGTGTGGTCGGCCGAGAACAGGCCGGGATAGTTTTCGACTTCGTGGGTGAGCGAGATCTGGCCGCCGATCTGCGTCCCGGTCAGGACCAGTGGGTTCAGCGTTGCTCGCGCGGTGTAGATCGCAGCCGAGAGACCGGCCGGACCGGATCCGATGATGATGACTCGTTCTTTCTGCATGGTTCGTACTTTACCTTTCTAGCGGAGGGCGCGCCGTTGCTTGGCTGTCCCGCCCCCCGGTGGATGTGGTCCTTCTGCTCGCCTTTGGTTGTCCCTGTGGTGAACGTGGCTCCACACACCAGACGCTTCGTCAGGCGGCGTTCTTACCCGGTTGACACGGTGTTGCCCGCCGGCCGCCAGGCCGAGGCAGGGACAGCGCTCAGGCCGGCCGAGGTGGTCGTCTCGGGATAGATGGCCGGTTGGGGACTGGCGAAAGCAGCGGCCAGTTCCGGCAGTACCTCGGCCACGTCGCCATGGATGACCAGGTCGGCCATCCCGTCCATGTGGGTCTCTGCCCGGTTGATGATGATCACCCTGGCCCCGTGGTGCTTGGCCATCTCCGGCAGGTCGCCGGCCGGCGCGACCTCCAGCGATGTGCCGACGACGAGCATCAGGTCTGACGTGCGGCTGAGGTGCTGCGCTTTCTTCAACGCCTGCCAGGGCAGCAGTTCGCCAAACAGGACGACATTCGGCTTCATCACATGGTGGCAACGGGGGCAGCGGGGCAGGCGGCCGTGGGCCATGAAGTCCTGCAGCAGGGGGCCGGCCTCCGCTACAAAGTGACAGGTGACGCAGACCGCTTCGCGCATGTGGCCGTGCACTTCCAGGACCGACCGCGAACCGGCCCGGCTGTGGAGCAGGTCGATGTTCTGGGTGATGACGCCGCGGAGCGGCCCGCGGTGCTCAAGCGCGGCCAGGGCGTAGTGCGCGGCATTGGGCGCGGCCTCGGTGATGGTGGTGGCCAGCGGCCGCAACCACTCGTAGAAGCGCTCCGGGTGGCGGCGAAAAGCTGCGATCGAGGCAACTTCCATCAGATCCACATCTTCCCACAGCCCGGCTTTTGGGCTGCGGAAGTCGGGGATGCCGGATGGCGTGCTGATCCCCGCTCCGGTCAGCGCGACGACCTGGCGCGCATCCTGCAGGAAGTCTATGGCCTGGGCGATCAGACGTGAAGGTTGCATGGCGGGCCTCGCTGCGGTCACTCTCAAACGGGTGGCCACGGGTAATGGCGGCCGGGCCCGGGTTGCGGGTACATCCCCCGGTCCAGCGTCCGGTCAAGACGCCGGGTCAGGGCCTGAATCTCGGGTGCGAAGAGCAGCTCTTTCAGCGCCGCGGCAACCGGATCATCCGGCGCGGAAAGGCGGCCGCGAAACGCGCGCAGGTCTTCGCGCAATCGTTCCGGGATGGGAGTCCCGGCGAATTCCCAGATGACGGTCCGCAACTTGGCCTCGGTATGGAAGCAAATCCCGTGGTCGATGCCCCACAGGCGACCGGGCTCCTCGTCGTTGTCGCTTTGCTGCAACACGACGTGGCCCGCCTTGCGGTCGGCGTTGTTGATCAGGATGTCGAACAGGGCAATACGCTGCAACTGGGGGCGGAACATCGGGTCGCCCTCGATGGTGAAGTAATGGCGCTCCGGGTCGTGGTCGATGAAGGCCTGTACCGTCCCGATGCCGTGTGGTCCTTCGCGGAGGACGGTTGGCGGGACGATGTGCCAACCCAGGGCCTCGCTGATGACGAACGCGGCCTGCTCGCGCTGGCAGAGGGTGCCCTGGGCGAAGTCCCACAGCGGCCGTTCGCCCCGTCTCGGCTTGTAGACAGCGCTGATCTCCTGCTCGCCCTCGCACACGCGGACAAGGAACGCGTAGTTGGAGCTCCACGGCAGCAGCCCTTCAATCTCAAGCCGGCCGTTCTGCATGGTCTCCAGCAGGTTGGCGTCCGTCAACTCGGTCATCGTTACTGGCACTGGCTCCCGCCGGG
>CAYRBP010000053.1:0-9459 GCA_964422535.1 uncultured Ardenticatenaceae bacterium
GAGCGGATGTACGCCGCCACGCTCGACGAACTCCGCGGCCGCTACGGCACAGCCGACACGTCGTTCAACTACCGCTGGGAGCATGTCACCACCGTCGTGACGCTGGCGCTCAGGCTGGCTGCGCTGACCGGCGCGGACCTCGAGGTTGTCGAAGCGGCCGCCTGGCTCCACGACATCAGCAAGTTCACCCACCGCGACGCGCACCCCATCGCCGGGGCGGCCGAAGCGCGGGCGTTCCTGGCCACGACCGACTTTCCGCCGGAGAAGATCGACGCCGTGGCCGACGCCATCGCGGCCCACATGGGCCTGTGGCGCGACGAGCCGCTGACCGTGCTGGAGGCGCAGGTGCTATGGGACGCCGACAAGCTGGCCAAGATCGGCCTGACGGCCGTCTTTCACTGGACGGGGTCGTCGCTGGCCGGTGACCGGCCCCGGACGGTGGAGGAGTTGATCGCCCGCGGCCGTTCGGCCGACTGGCAGGCGAAGACCGTCGCCAGCATGCACACCGCGCCGGCCCGCCGCGCCGCCCAAAAACGGTTGGAGGCGTTCAACCGGCTGTGGGATGAATTGGAAGGGGAGTTGTCCGGAGCGGATCTGGAAGGGTAGCTTCGCAGGTCAGCGTTGATCCAGATCGCCTGGCGCGGCCTGCTTCGCCACCAGGTCCGCTTCCTGGGCATGGCCGGTGGGCTGTCGCGTTGACAAAGCGTACGCTATTGTGTACGATCCGGCCATGACCACAATGACGGCCAGCGAAGCGCGGGCAAACCTGTTCCGCCTGCTCGATGAGGTGGCTGCAAGCCATCGCCCTGTGACCATCACCGGCAAGCGATCCAACGCGGTGCTGATCTCGGAAGATGACTGGCGGGCGATCGAGGAAACGATCTATCTGCTCGGTATCCCCGGCATGCGCGAATCGCTTGTTGAGGCGATGCGCGCGCCGATGGACGAGTTCTCTGACCAGATCGAGTGGTGATGCGGCCAGCCCATGACCTGGCACGTCGTTTTCAGCAAGCAAGCCCGCAAAGATGCCAGGAAACTTTCAGCTTCCAACCTCCGGCCCCAGGCTGAGGCGCTGCTGGCCATCCTCCGGGAAGATCCCTACCGCACCCCGCCCCCATTTGAGAAGCTCGTCGGAGACCTGACCGGAGCCTACTCGCGCCGGATCAACGTTCAGCACCGGCTGGTCTATCAGGTGCTTGACGAGGAGCGCGTCGTCCGCGTCTTGCGGATGTGGACGCATTACGAGTGAGGATCGAGAGCACGCATGCGGCTATGCGTCGTTGCCCGCATAGCAAAAAGGCACGCTGACAGCAGCGCGCCTCTCTTCTCTCATGACGGTCCGGATTCACCGGCCGCTACGACGCCAGCTTCTCTTCCGGCGGCAGCGTGTCAAGCACGACCTGGACCTTGTTCGGGTCCTCGGGCGTGCCGGCAACCGGCCGCCGTGGATAGGGCTTCGTGCCGAACTGCGTCAGGGCCACGGCCCCGAGGCCGATGCTGCCGATGATGAACGACGCCAGACCGCCCAGGAAGCCGAACGGGATGCTCAGCAGGCCGACGAGCAGGGTCATGACGCCCGTGCCCAGCGCGGCCGTCCAGGCCATCGAGCGGCGCTTGCCCCGGTTCAGGAAGCGCTCGCCGAAGACTGCGCCGACGACGACCCAGCCCAGCAGCATGCCGGCGACCAGCCCGAGGGCCAGCAGGAGCATGATCGGGAAGCCGAGCAGGCCGATGCAGACCAGGGTCAGGACGATCGACAGCGGGATGAGCAGGACGATCAGCGACGGGACCGCGATGGCGGTCAGGACGCCGGCCGCGCCGCCCGTGACCGGCTTCTCGCGCGCCGTGCGGCTGATCTGCCGCACGTGATCGGGCGCGACCGCGCCCACGACGAGGCCGAGCAGCCCGGCGAAGAAGGCGCTGGTCAGGGCGCCAAAGAACCCACCCACGACGCGGCCCGCGCCCCGATCATGGCCGCCGTAGACAGGACCCGACGGCGCGACCGGTGGGACCACGGCCGACGGGTCGAACGGCTCCATCGTCGGCATCGGCTCCATCGTCGGCATGGAGGGCATCGTCGGCATGGGGGGCACGCCGGGGATGGCCGGCAGCGACTTGAACCAACCCGGCGCATTCTCAAACAACGGCGCGAGTTCGTCGAGGTTCAGGTTCTCGATGGTGGTGCAGTTCAGCGCCGCCAACTCATCGGCGTCGATCGTGCCGCTCAGCAGGACGCACTGGCCGGATACATCGGCCGCCGGCCCGGCTTCCAAATCGCCGTTGAACAGCGTCAGGCTGCCGGTCACGCGGCCGTCGACGAACGCGTCACCGTCGAACACGGTCACATCGCCGTTGACGATCGCGCCTTCCCGAATCTCGATGTCACCTTCCAGGACGACGACGTCGTTGTTGACGACCTCGCCGGACTCAATGATGGTGTCGTCCTGCAGCGGCGCCGCCATCGCCGCCGGGACCAGGCCCAGCAGGAATACCAACACCAACAGGGGGACAAAAACACGCTTCATCTATAGATTCTCCTCGCAGGCGGTTTGTCCTTTCACGAATAAAGACCTTCTGCTGCTCATGTACGCGAGCCGCTGGGCTGTGGTTGCAAGACCAGCCGCTGGAACACGCCGCCCCAGACGAAAACGATGCCGGCCATGACCAGCGCCACGCCGATGATGGCCGGCTGCTCGACCGCCACGCGGGCAGCGCCGGACAGCAACGCCTCGATGATGGTCACGAAGACCTGGGCAGTCGAGGCGATGGACTGAAAGACCCGCTGCACGAGCGTCGGCTCGCTCAGCAACGGGCTATACCGCAGGACGAAGAAGCCGGCCATTAGCAGCGGGATGATCCCGCTGAGCAGCAATACGCCGTAGAGAGCGCCCAGCGCCCAGACGCGCGTGCGCCGGTTCGGCAGCCGGGCCAGCGTTCGCTCGGCGAAATCAACCGCCGGGACGAGCAGGGGCGACTGCCGGAACAGGGTATCAATGGTGATCAGCGCGTTCCACTCGCGCTGGCAATCAGGACACGCGCGGAGGTGAGCGTCCAGTGCCGGCCGGCTGGCCTCCGGCAGCTCACCATCGAGCGCCTCCATCATCATCTGGAAGAATGTCTCTTCGTGTCCTGTCGCATAGCCCATGTCAATCGTGTGTTCGCGTGCCATCGTTCTCTTCTCCACCCCGGCTCACATGGCCAGCGCTGCTTCGGCCCCGAGCGGCATGCTTTCCCGTTCGTGGGTCGCGTCGGCCAGCTGGCGGCGAGCCCGGAACAGGCGCGACTTCACCGCGCTGACCGAGGTCTGCTGCATGTCGGCGATCTCTTCATAAGACATGTCATACCAGTAGCGGAGCACGACTGCCTCGCGATACTCGGCCGGCAACTGGCCCAACATCCGCTGGACCAGCGCCTCGCGCTCCTGGTTGATCATCTGACCCTCAGGTCCCTTATCCGCTTCGCTGTGCAAGGCCGGATGCGGGGCAAGCGGCTCATCCAGCGAGAGCAGGACGGCCCGGCGCTTGCGAATCTGGTCGATGCAGTAGTTCGACGTGATCGACAGGAGCCAGGTGCTGAACTTGTGCGCCGGGTCATAACTGCCCAGACGCGTATAGGCCCGGATGAAGGCCTCCTGCGCGGCTTCTTCCGCCTCGCCTGAGTTGCCCAGCATCCGGTATGCCAGGTTGTAAACCGGTGTCTGATAGGCTTCGATCAGCCGGCCGAAAGCGGTTTTGTCGCCTTCGCGGGCCTGGTCGAGCCAGACCTGCTCCTCGTTCACGTTTCCAATCTCTCCCGACTACTCACCATGCTATACGCCGGTGGCGCGGATAGGTTGCAGACAAAAAACGCCAGCCGCAAAAAGGCCCACGAACCGGCCGGGAAACCGGGCCTTTCGCAGAAACCCGGTCTCCGCGGGCCCGTATGGCAAGTGGCGTGGGGCAGTGCGCTGGCTTATAATGCGTTGATCCTGTCGGAACGGCCTGCTCACGAAGCAAGCCCCACCGATCACACTGTATCATGCCGCACCCGTATTATAAATGAGTAAACGGACACCACCGGCGGACGACGATCGGCCGTCGTTGCCGCCCAGTCTCTATACGGAAGAATACTTCCTGACGGCGTGCGAAGGCTACGACGTCTTCATTGAATCGGAGGGCGAGCACCTCTCGCGCCGGCTGCGGGACGCTTTCGCCGTGGCGGACGTGC
Organism: uncultured Ardenticatenaceae bacterium; assembly: GCA_964422535.1. GTDB lineage: Bacteria > Chloroflexota > Anaerolineae > Promineifilales > Promineifilaceae > Promineifilum. The sequence goes on from CAYRBP010000053.1 coordinate 4,207, forward strand.
GGGCCGGTATGCGCGTCCTCGACCTCGGTTGCGGCCGGGGCGAGATCCTGCGCCACTGCATGCGCCTCGGCGTGGAGGCCTATGGCATGGACTACGCCCCGGTGGCGACGCAGATGACCCGGCAGGTCATCGCCGCCGAGCAGGCCCGCGCCGCGGCCGACCATCCCGACGCGCCACCCGCCCCGGCCGGCGTCTGCCTGGCCGACGCCAAGCAGCTCCCTTTCCCGGACGGCCACTTCGACCGGGTCCTCATGTTCGACGTGGTCGAGCACCTGTTCCCGTGGGAGTTGCACCGCGCGATGCTTGAAGTGCGCCGGGTGCTGAAGCCGGGCGGCCGTTTCATCGTCCACACCGCGCCCAACCGCTGGTACGACGCTTATGCCTATCCCTGGGTCCGGCGGGTGCGGACGTTGCTGGGCGAAGGCGAAGCCTACCCGAAAGACCCGCGGGCCATCACCCCGGTCAACCAGGACGTCCATGTCAACGAGCAGGACCTGATCAGCATGCGCCGGGCGCTGCGTGGGGCGGGCTTCGGCCAGGTCAAGGTCTGGCTCGATTCGCCGCCGCAGAACCGCGTGGAGTCGAGCCTGCTGGCCGCGATGCGCCGGATCGCCTTCGGCCTGCCGCCGTTCCGCTGGTTCTTCGAGCGCGAGGTGTTCGCCGTGGCCGTCTCGGACGGCCCGCCGACCGCGCGGGAGTACAGCGAGGCGGAAGCGAGAACGACCGCGGCCCGCTGACGGCCGACAGCAACGGGACCGCCGCAGGTCGCTCCCTCATCCACCATGACAGCAAGCGTGAAGGAGCCGCCCCGGGCCGCGACGACGACGGGGACGGATCGCCGGGCCTTGTGGTTCGCCCTGGCGATCGGCCTGGTCCTGCTGCTGGCGCTCGGGCTGAGGCTGTGGCGGCTGGACGCCGGGCTGGAGTCGCTGCCACCGGGATTGACCCACGACGAAGCGAACCACGGCCGCGAGGCGATGGGCATCCTCGACGGCGTCTACCTCTACTTCTTTCCGCTCAACTACGGCAGCGAGCCGCTCTATAGCTATACCGCCGCCGCCAGCATGGTCCTCTTCGGCCGCAACGTGCTGGCCCTGCGCCTGGTCAACGTCGTCTTCGGCGTGGCCGCCATCGCCATGACCTACGCCTGGGGCGCGCGCCGGCTCGGGAAGCCGGTGGCGCTTCTGGGCGCGGCGCTGATGGCCGTCTCGTTCTGGCCGCTGGCCAGCAGCCGCGAGGCGCTGCGGGCCGGTATGCTGCCGTTTTTCATGGTCCTGGCCGTCTGGTTCTACTGGCGCATCCTTGATACGGCCGGGCGCGACCCGCGCCGGCTGTCCTGGTCCGTGCTGGGCTTCATCGCTGCGCTGGTCGCCACACTCCACATTTACCTCGCGGCCCGCGTCACCTGGGTCCTTTTCCCGCTGTTCCTGCTCTATCTGGGGCTGGTCGACCGGGCCGCCCTGCGTCGGACGGCCGGGCCGGTGGCATTGGGGCTTGTGTCGACCGGGCTGCTGGCGATCCCGATGGCGGTCTACCTGTCCGCCCATCCGGAGATGCAGACGCGCGTCAGCATGCTTGACAGCACGCTGGAGAGCGTCCGCGCGGGGCAGATCGGCCCACTGCTGGCCAATGCCCGCGACGCGCTGCTGGCCTTCGTCTGGCCCGGCTACGGTGACCAGTTCCTGGCCTACAACATCCCCGGACGGCCGGTATTCGACGCGCTGACGGCCGCCTTCTTCCTCCTCGGGCTGGTCGTCTGCCTGTGGCGGTGGCGTCGCCCGGCCCATGCCTTCGTCCTGCTGTGGTTCGCGGTGGGCATCCTCCCGTCGCTCGTCACCGGCCCGACGGCCAACACGACCCGCAACCTGGCCGCGCTGCCGGCGGTCTACCTGCTGCCGGCTGTGGGGTTCGTCGCGGCGGCGGAGTGGTTGGCCGGCAGGCGACGGCCGGCGGGCGACGGCGGGCGACACGGGCGGTCGGCTGCCCGCTATCGGTGGGCGCTGGTCGCGCTGCCGGCGCTTGCCTGGCTCGCCTTCGCCGCCTGGACCAGCGGCCGCGACTACTTCGTCCGCTGGGGGCAGTCGCCCGATGTGCGCGGCGCTTACCAGCACACGCTCGTCGCCATGCTTGACTACCTGGCCCGCGAGCAGCCGGGCGCGCGCCCGCTCGTCATCTCCACCGTCTGGCCCGGCCCGGTCCACGATGCATCGATCGCCCGGCTGGTCGCCGCCGACCGGCAGTCGCTCAGCCAGGACGCGCGCTGGGCCGACGCTCGCTACGGGCTGGTGATACCGGCGGCCGCCCGTGGATTCGCCGCTGTGCCCCTCTCGACGCCGCCCCATCCGGCCTTTGATCCGCTCCTGCGGCCGGTTGACAGCCTGCGGCTGGAACCGGACGACCTCGACCCGGGCTTCACGCTTCACGCCTTCGACCCCGGCGGCGTCAGCGCCTTGCTTCGCGACCTGGAGCCGCCGGCAGGCCCGGCCCAACTGGGCGAGGCGCTGGAGCTGGTGGGGGCGCGCTGGCTGAACCGCGCCGGCCCCGGCGAAACAGCCGAGGTGTTGACCGCCTGGCGGGTGCTCGACCCGGCGGCCGCCGGCCCGGCTGACCCGCTCACCGGGGCGACCGATGCCGTCCTCTTCACCCACATCCTGGACGGCGGCGGCGCGCTCGTCGCCCAGCGAGACAGCCTCGACGCGCCGGCGTGGTCGTGGCAGGCCGGCGACCTGGTCCTGCAAGTCCACCCGGTCGCGCTGCCGGCCGATCTGCCGGCGGGTAGCTATTCGGCCGTGGTCGGCGTCTACGACCGGGCCAGCGGCGCGCGGCTGCCCGTCGCCGGTTCCGCGGGCGAAACGACCCTGCCCATCCCGGCCCTCATCGTGGAATGACGGCGCGCGCAGCGGGAAAGTGCCGGTCTGTCCGTGACGGAAGCCGATCTTCGCCGCCCGAATCCGTGGCCCAACAGCCCGAAACTGGACTATCATTGACTCCATGGCCCGCAAGCTCGAAGAATTGACGACGGCCGAGATCGAACAAGCGTTGCTGGCCCGGAAACGGGCCGAAACGGAGCGCCGCCTCGGCCGCCTGCGCGCCCAGGGGCGCGTGGTCGACCCGCCGGGGGCCCCGATCGAGTCGGTCCCGCTGGTCGTCAGGGGCAAGAAGCCGCTGCTGCGCCGCCTGGCCGATAGCGCCCTGCTGCTGGTCGAACTCGCCGCGCTGGCGGCGCTGCTGCTCATCCTGGCCAGTCTGTGGCTGACCAACCGCCAGCTCAACGACGAACTGGCCGCCGCGCAGCGGGCGGCCGGGCAGAGCCTGGCCCTGCCGACGCCGACCGCGCCGCCGCTGATCGGTGCGGTCGTCCTCCCCAGCGGCCACCGGCCGCCGGTCGACGGCCTGCCGCCGCAGCCGGGCGAGGCCGGTCCCATCCCCGCGCATCTGTTGCCGGCGATCAACGCTTATGTCCCGCCGCCCATCCCCACGCCGGGGCCGGAGCAGGCGCGCCGCCTGGAGATCCCTGCCATCAATGTCGACCACCCGATCGTTCAGGGCGACGACTGGGAACAACTGAAGAAGGGCGTGGGCCAGTACGTGGCCTCCGGCCGGCCAGGACAGCCGGGCAACGTCGTCCTGTCTGCCCACAACGACATCTACGGCGAGGTCTTCCGCTACCTCGACAAGCTGCAACCGGGCGACGAAGTCGTCGTCTCGACCGAGCGGCAGGCCTATACCTACGTGGTCGATGAGGTGCGCGTGGTCGCGCCGACTGACGTCTGGGTGATGGCCCCGACGGAGGAAGCGCGGGTGACGTTGATCTCCTGTTACCCCTACCGGGTGAACACCAGCCGGATCGTGGTCTTCGGCCGGCTTGTGGAGCCGGACGCGTGAGCGGGCTGCGGCCTGCAGGCAGGGAACAGGGACATCTGATCTCGCCGGGAATGGGTATACCCGGGTTGCATTCATGTTCGCGCCGGGCGTATACTGTGATGCGGTTCGCATTATAGGAAGAAAGAATGGCAAAGAAGCGTACACGTCCACCGTCAAAGCCGGTTGCCCCGAAGTCGAACGCAACGGCGAAGAAAGCCACCGCTGCCCCGCTGGTCGCCGACCCCACGATACCTGAGGTCGAAGTCCAGCCACGGCCTTCGACGCGGCCCCCGAAAGTGAGCCGCCAGCAGGCGACCATCGAACAGCTTAAGGACGAATACAGTTACGTCACCAAAGACCTGCGCCGGGTGTTCCTCCTGGCCGCGCTCATGTTCGCCTTGCTGATCGTTGCCAACCTGGTGTTGCCGCTGTTGGGCGTTTGACGAGGCCCCGCGGCCGTGGTAGAATGAGGGTTCGGATTGTGCCCGGTGAGCGAGGCCGGGTGTTTTGTCATTTCAGTACCGGCGGCTCTGCCACTCGGAGAGGATGGCCGAGGCGCCGGAAAGAGGTAGGTGTAGATTAAGAGAGTACGCAGACCACCAGTTCAGAAACCGGATATCGTCGAGTACCGGATCAATCGCCAGATTCGCGCGCGCGAAGTACGGTTGATTGACCACAAGAACCAAAACCACGGCGTGGTCCCCTTCTTTGATGCCCTGCGCATCGCCGAAGAGGCGGAACTTGACCTGGTAGAGGTTGCGCCCAACGCCGATCCGCCCGTTTGCCGTATCCTTGACTACGGCAAGTTCGTTTACGAACAGACGAAGAAGGAACGCGAAGCACGTAAACATCAGAAGAAAATCGAGATCAAGACGATCCGTCTGACCCCGCGCACCGGTGACTATCACATCGACATCGGCGTGCGGACGGCGCGCAAGTGGCTGGCCGAGGGCAAGAAAGTCAAGTTCATGGTCAAGTTCAAGTCGCGCGAGATCTCCTATCCGGAGATCGGCCAGAAGGCGCTGCAGGACATCGCCGAAGAGTTAAAAGACGTGGCGATCGTCGAGCAGCAGCCGACGCTGGAAGGATGGCGGATGACCTTGACTCTGGCCCCGGACACCGGCGCGCCCAAACCCGCGGCCGGCGGCAAACCTGCGGCGGCGCAACCGGCAGCCCAGCCTGCTCCGGCTTCGCAGCCGGTGGCGCAGGCGGCTCCGGTCCCGGAGCCGGCGGCCGATTCTTCGTCGTAATCCTGGTGGTGGAGCCGCCCCCGGTGTGGGGCGGGCAGTTACAGTAAGGCACCGGGTGGCCCGAGGGGGTTGCCCGTTACCCTGGAAGCCTGCTGCGAGCAGGCTTTCGCGCGAAAGCGGACTTTCGCGGCGCGAAAGC
>CAYRBP010000053.1:9559-18799 GCA_964422535.1 uncultured Ardenticatenaceae bacterium
CAGAGCGAACCGGCCGAGAAACCGAGGCCCAGAGAAGGATGCAGACATGCCGAAGGCAACTAAGAAGTACAAGCTGAAGACGTACAAGGCGGCCGCCAAGCGCTTCCGCGTCACCGGTACGGGCAAGATCATGCGCACGAAGGGTGGCAAGAGCCACCTCCGCCGGCGCAAGTCGGCCCGCACCAAGGCCCAGTTCATGGAAATGCTGGAAGTGACAGCGCCCGGCGACCGTCGCCGCATCAAGCGGATGGCCCCATACTTGAAGAAGTACAAGGCGAACCCGCCTGCGTGATTTTGTTGTTGTGAAATGTATCGCTGCCTGGCCGTGCGTCGTCGGCATGCGCCGAACCGTTATGTGTCCAGGCTCCAGAAAATGCGAGGTGAACTAGCATGCGTGTAAAGGGTGGTTTTGTAACCCGCCGTCGTCATAAGAAGATTCTCGCCATGACGTCCGGGCAGTGGGGCTCGCGTAGCAAGCTCTTCCGCCGGGCGAACGAGGCGATGATGAAGTCGTATTTTTACGCGTACCGCGACCGCCGGAACCGCAAGCGCGATTTCCGCCGGCTGTGGATCACGCGTATCAATGCCGCCAGCCGCATCCATGGCCTGAGCTACAGCCAGTTCATGCACGGCTTGAAGCTGGCCAAGGTCAATCTCGATCGCAAGGCGCTGGCTGACCTGGCGGTCCGCGACGCGGCCGCCTTCGAGGCCGTCGTGGACGTCGCCAAAAAGGCTTTGGCCTGAGTCCCTCTCTCCGGTTTCGCTCTGTCTGCTCGACGCCACGCCCACAAAGCGTGGCGTTTTGTTTTGGCTGGTCCGGGCGCCGGGCGACGGCCGCTTCAATCCGCCCGAGCCGCGCGTATCATGCCATCGTCGAATGAACACAGGGGGAGCGTAGTTGCGACCGGTGGGGCCATTCAGTATCATGACCACCGCCATATGATTCGCCCCGCCATTCCGGCCCGCCGCCGCCATTCGTTCCTCGGCTGGATGCTGCTCATCCTCCTCGCGGCGAGCGTCTTTCGCTTCACCGCCCTGCTCGACGCGCCGCCCGGCCTGACCCACGATGAGGCCGACCACGGCCTGACGGCGATGGGCATCCTCGACGGCGCGCGCGACATCTACTTCACGATCGGCTACGGCCGCGAACCGCTCTACGATTACGCCGCCGCCGGCGTCATGGGGCTTATCGGCCGGGGCGTCCTGGCCGGCCGGCTGACCAGCGCCTATTTCAGCCTGCTGCTGGTTGCCCTGGTGGCCGCCTGGGCGCGGCGCGCCTTCGGCGTGCCGGTCGCGCTCCTCGCCGCCGCCGGGCTGGCCGCCGGCTTCTGGCCGGTCATGGCCGGCCGGCAGATGCTGCGCTCGATCACCCTGCCGGCGCTGTTTGCGGGAGCGGTGCTGCTGTTCTGGACGGCGATGGAAAAGCTCGCGCCGGTCACAGGCCGGAAATTCGCCGGCGACGCGGCCCCCGCCGGCCGCAGCCCGTGGCCCCTTGTCGTCCTCTCCGGTCTCTTCCTCGGCCTGACCGCCTACACCTACATCCCGGCCCGCGTCCTGTGGCTGGTCTTTCCGGCGCTGGTTGCCTTTCTGGCCCTGGCGGGTCGCTCCTGGCAGTGGCCGCTCTGGCGGGCGCTGGGGCTGGCGCTCCTGGTGGCCGCCCTCGTGGCGATGCCGCTGGCCGCCTACCTGCATCTGAACCCCGGTCTCGAAGTGCGCGTCGGCGAACTGAGCGCGCCGCTGCGCGCCGTCGCCGCCGGAGACGCCGGCCCCTTGCTGGACAACGCGCTGGGCAGCCTGCGCCTTTTCACCGTCGAAGGCGACGCGACCTGGCGCTATAACCTGGCCGGGCGGCCGTGGCTGCGGCCGCTGACCGGCGCGCTGTTCTACGCCGGGCTGCTCACCGCGGCCTGGCTGGCGTTGCGCGGCCTGCGGCGGCGCGAGCCCGGCCCCGGGCCGGCCGCCGGGGCCTTGGTGTCCCTGGTCTGGTTGTTGCTCGGCCTGTCGCCCGTGCTGGTCACCGGTCCGGGGCTGAGCATGACCCAGGCCATCGGCGCGCTGCCGGTCCTCTATGTCTTTCCGGCGCTGGCGGCCGTGGCCCTCTTCGACGGCGCGGCGCGACTGGCCCGGCAGCGCGGCGTCAGCGAACGGGCGGTGCAGCTAGGCGGCACGGTCGCGGCCGTGGTCCTGGTCAGCGCCGGGGCGTTCCTGACAGCGCGGGAATACTTCAGCCTCTGGGCGCCGCATCCGGAAGTCCGCGTCCAGTACGAAGCGGCAACGATCGCCGCGCTGGAATACCTGAAAGCCCACGAGACCGGCCCGGCGGCTGTCTCGACCATCGCGCCCGGTCCGTTCCACAGCCCGGCCGTGGCTGCCCTGTTGCTGGGCGACCGTGCGGCCGGCGTGCGGTTCTTCGACGGGCGGCAGAGCCTGTTGCTGCCCGCGATGGCCGGCGCGCCGCTCATCCTGCCCGGGTTCACCCCGCCCGCGCCGGCATTGATGCCATACTGGGCAGTGGCGGCGCCGGCGGGCGAGGTGCCGTTGCCGGCGACCGACATCGACCGGCCGCTGCGGCTCTTTCGCGTAGATGGGACGGCGGCGGCCGAGTTCGCCGCCGCCCACATGACGGCCGGCCCCGCCTTCCCGGCGCGTTTCGGCGCGTCGCTGGAACTCCTCGGCTATGACCTGCAAACGCCGGTCGTGCGGCCCGGCGAGACCGTGCGCCTCGTGACGGCTTGGCGGCTGCTGTCCCCGCTGCCGGACGCCGCCCTCTTCGCCCACCTGACCGGCGGCCCGGGCGCGCCGCTGGCCCAGGCCGACGCGCTCGGCGCGCCGGGTTCGGGCTGGCAGGCGGGCGACGTCCTGTTCCAGTTGCACGAGTTCGCCGTGCCGGACAACGCCGCGCCTGGCGCGTACCCGCTGACGGTCGGCGTCTACCGGACGACCGACGGCGCGCGCCTGACCACCCGCGGGCTGGACGCGTTGCCGCTGGCGGAGGTGGTCGTTGAGTAGCCGCAGCCCGGCCCGCCACCGGCAACTCCTGGCGGTCGTGGCCGTCATCCTGCTCGGCTTCTTCGCCCGCGTCTGGGCGCTGGAGCGGGTGCCGCCGGGCTGGCGCGATGACGAGCTGATCGAGTCGCTGGTCATTTCGCAGGCCATGCTCGACGGCGACCTGCGGCTCTATTACCCCGACGCCTCGGGCCACGAGCCGCTCTACCACGGCCTGAACGCGATCTTCCTCGCCGCCTTCGGCCCGACCGGGCTGGGCATCCGGCTCGTCTCGGCCCTGCTGGGCACACTCGCCCTGCCGCTGACCTACCTCGTCGGCCGCAGGCTCTTCGGCCACCGCGTTGGGCTGCTCGCGGCGGCGCTGCTGGCGGTCAGCTTCTGGGGGTTGATGTATTCCCGGGTCGGCATCCGCCACGTGACGACCCCGCCGCTGGCCCTCGCGGCATTCTACTGGTTCCTGCGGGGTGTTTCGGCCCCGGTGGATCGCGGCCGCGCCGCAGGCGGCCGGTCGCCCGCCGTCGCTTTTGCCCTGAGCGGCCTCTTTCTCGGGCTGGGCTTCTACGCCTACTTCGCCTCGCGCGGAGTGGCGCTCATCCCGGCCGCGTTTCTGGTCTACCTGGTGCTGGTCGCCGGGCGACGCTGGCGGCCGCGCTGGCGCGATGTGGCCGTCCTGTTCGGCGTGGCCGTCCTGGTCGCGCTACCGCTGTTCGTCGCCATACGCGCCCAACCCCAGGCCGAGGCCCGGGTCAGCGAGCTGGCCATGCCGATCAATGAGGCCCGCGCGGGCAACTTCCGGCCGTTGTTCGAGTATGCCTGGACGGCGCTGACCATGGCCCACGCGGCCGGCGACCCGGAGTGGCTCTACAACATCCCAGGGCGGCCGATCTTCGGCCTTGCCGGCGCGATCTTCTTCTGGACGGGCATGGCGCTGGCGCTGTGGTGGGCGTTCGGGCCTGTCGTGGCGACCGCGCGCTATGCCCTCAGCGGCCGCGAGCGAGGCGCGTCCTGGCCGGAGGCGCGCTGGCGCTCGGTCGCGGCCGCCTTTCTGCTGCTCTGGTGGCTGGTCGGCATTTCACCCGACTTCCTGAGCGTGCCGCCCGCCAGCCTGGGCCATGCCATCGTCGCTCAGCCGGCGTTCTACCTGCTGGCGGCGCTGCCGGTGGGCGCGGTCGCGCTCCTGCGGCCGCGGCTGGGCGGGCGGGCGGACCTGCTCGCGGTCGCGCTCGGCCTGCTGCTGTTCGGCGCGACGGCCGTCCGCGACCTGGGCGATTACTTCCGCGAGTGGCCCTCGCGCGGCATGGTCCGCTATCTCTACCGGGCCGACATCCACGACGTTGCCGCCGCCCTGCAATCGCCCGGCGCGCCGGCCGACTTCGGCATCACCGGCCTGCTGGCCGGGCCGTGGGATCGGGTCGCGCTCGAGTTGGAGGCCGGTTCGCTCGAGGTCCGGCCGCGCTGGGTCGATCCGCGCCGGGCGCTGCTGATCATCCCCGCGCTCAGCTTCGCGGGCTATCCGGACGTCGAGTCGCCCTTTGCCGCGGCCTACGAGCCGGTCCCGGATGCGGTGGCGGCCGGCGGTTATGCCCTGTCACGGGTTGACTCGGCGCGCGTGCCTTCGGTGGCGGCGGCGCTGGCAGCGCCGGACGATCCGGTCTGCTTCACCAACGGCCTCTGCTTCCTCGGCGCGAGCGCCGACCCGGCGGCGGGCTATGTCGATCTGGCCTGGCGTGCCGAGCGGCCGCTCGACCTGCCGCCGATGCCGCTGATCAGCAACCCGCCGCCGCCGGGGGTCTACTCCGGCCCGCGGCTCTATGCCTTCGCCCAGTTGCTCGACGCCGAGGGTGCGTTCCTGGCCGGCGACGACGGGCTGTGGGTCGACCCGGCGACGCTCCGCGCCGGCGATGTCTTTGCCCAGCGCCACCTGCTCGACCCGGCCCTCGCGCCGGACGCGGCCGCGCTGGCGGTCGGGCTATACGACCCGATGACCGGCGAGCGCATCCTGACGGCCGACGGCCGGGATGCGATTCGCCTGGAGTTGAACGGCCAATGACCGCCCGCCTGCGCCGCTCGTGGCCCATCGTCGCCATCCTGTGCGCCTTCCTGCTGCTCGGCTTCGCCTACAGCGCGGTCAACCCGCTGCACGAGGCGACCGACGAACTGCGCCACTACCGGTTCATCCAGTACCTCATCCAGCGCGACGGCCTGCCCATCCAGGGGGAAGGCGGCGACCTGGACTGCACGACCCAGGGCCACCACCCGCCGCTCTTCTATCTCAGCGCCGCGCTCGTCACCGGCTGGGTCGACACCGGGCGCGACGTCTGCCACGAGCCGCAGACCAACCCGTTCTGGGCCTATCGCTACTGGGAAGTCGGCCGCGACAACAAGAACCAGTACCTGCACACAGCCGACGAGGCCTGGCCCTGGCGCGGCGAGGCGCTGGCCGCCCACCTGGCGCGGGCCATTAACCTGCTCTTCGGCGCGGCGACGGTCTGGCTGACCTGGGCCACGGCCCGGGCTATCTGGCCGCGGCGGCCCGCGCTGGCGGCGGGCGCGGCCGCGTTCGTCGCCTTCAACCCGATGTTTCTCTACATGGCCGGGGCGATCAACAACGATGTCGTCGCCGCCATGGCCGGGGCGGCCGTGACCTACGCCTGCGTCCGGCTGCTGCTCGACCCGAAGGGGCTGACGCCGGGCTGGGGCGCGGCGCTTGGCGCGTTGTTCGGCCTGGCGCTGATGAGCAAGTTCAACCTGGCCGCCATCGTGGTCGCCATCGGGGCGACGATGACCTGGGTCGCCTGGCGGCGAAACCAGTGGCGGGCCTGGCTGGGGGCCGTGGCGCTGGCCGCCCTGGTCAGCGCGGCGATCGCCGGCTGGTGGTTCGTCCGCAACCAGGTCCTCTACGGCGAGCCGACCGGCGTCGAGCGGTTGACGGAGTTGTGGGGCGTGCGCGACCCGCGCGACAGCTTCTGGCTGGCCGTGTCCGAGCTGCCGTATGCCTGGACCAGTCTGTGGGGCCGCTTCGGTTACGGTCAGATCCCGCTACCGCCCGTCTTCTATGCCGCCGTCCTCGCCGTCGCCCTGCTGGCCCTCGGCGGCTACCTGTACGCCTGGCTGCTGGGCAGGATGAGACCGGCCGCGGCCGCCGCGCCTGAGGCGTCCGGCCGCCCGTCCCGAAGCGCAGCCGGGCACCCCGCCACGGCGCCCCTGCTCCTGCTCGGCCTGGTCGTCCTGCTCTTCTTCGCCGTCCTGTTTAACTACCTGCTGATCAGCCCGGCCGGGCCGATGGGGCGTTTCTTCTTCCCGGCGCTGCCCGCGCTGGCGATCCTCCTGTTTCATGGGCTGAGCCTGTGGCTTTCCGGACCGGCGGTCGAGGACCGCATCGTCCGCCTGGCCGTCGCCGCCAACGCCCTGATGTTCGCCTTCGCTGTGGTCGCCCTGGCCGGCTACCTGGCGCCGGCCTACGCCCGCCCGCCCGCCTGGCCCGAGGCGGCGGCGCTGCCGAACGCGACCGACGCGCGCTTTGACACGCTGGTCGCCCTGCGCGGCTATGACGCGGGCCCGTCTGTCGTTCGCCCCGGCGAGCCGATCGACCTTGAGTTGTACTGGGAGGTCACCGGCCGGCCCCCGGGCGACTACCTGCTGTTCGTCCACCTGATCGACACGGAGACCGGCGCGATCATCGCCCAACGAGACACGCACCCGGGGCTGGGCAACTTCCCCAGCAGCCGCTGGCAGCCGGGCGACCGTTTCGTCGAGCGGGTCAGACTCTACCTGCCTGAGACGGCCTACGCGCCCGCTTCGGCCGAACTGCGCGCCGGGCTCTATGCCCCGGGAGCGTACCGGCTGGGCATCACCGATGCGGCCACGGGCGACGGACTGGGCGATTCGTTCCGGCTGGGCGAGGTCGCGGTGGAGGCGCCCGCCGGCGATGCAGACGTGCCCAACCCGGGAGACTACAACTTCGAAGACCGGGTCCGATTGCTCGGCTATGCCTATGACCGGCGGTCGGCCGCGCCGGGCGAAGCGCTGGCGGTCACGCTCTACTGGGAGGCGTCCCAGCCTGACCCGGGTGACTACGAGCTCCAGGTGCGCCTGACCGGCCCGGATGGTTCGGTCGCCGCGTCGCACCAGGCTCCGCCCGATCCGGCGATGGCCGGCTGGCGGCCGGGCGAGACGGTGACCACCACCCACGCCATCGGGCTCGAATCGGCCCTGTCACCCGGCGATTACAGCGTCGAGGTGGCCCTGGTCGACCCGGCGACGGGCAGGCGGCTGAACCTGATCGGCGAGGACGGCCGCTGGTTGTTCGACGTGCTCCGGCTCGGGCCGGTGCGGGTCGAAGGCGGCGAATAGCGGCGGGCGGCCGCGCGCCGGAGTGCCCCGAAATTGCCACCGAAATCGTAGGTGAGTCGTCGCCTTCGGCCGTTGACACGCCCCGTTCCCTTTGTATACTAAGGCCATGATTGTGCTATCAGCAACAATCGAATACCGCACCGCCTTTGTATGAACGCACGCCTCACCGCGTGCGTTTTTGTTTGCCGTTGGACAAGTCGACCGTCAGATCATCTTGAGGAGAGAACACAATGGACTATGGAATGATCGGCAAGATCGAGAAAGCGAAGTTCTACGCGGAAGAGCGCGACAAGCGCATCCACTTCAACTCCCTCAACGTCAGCATCCTTGGTGATAACGACGCCACGCACCAGGTCAGCTACGATGGCGGCCAGTGGAGCTGCGACTGTAACTACTTCGGGTCCCACCAGGTCTGCAGCCACACGATGGCCATGGAACGCGTTCTCGGCAGCATGGTCGAGATCGGCGTTCCCGCCTAACCGGCGAATCTACGGTTCGCAAGGCGCGGCAGCGCCACAAGGCCCACGTGCCCTGTTCGTCAGACGATGAACAGGGCACGTTCCGTTATAATCATGTCAATCAAGCGCACGGACGCGCCCGGATGAGACGGACCGGCGCGGGCATACACCACAGCCTGGCTGCCGGCCGCCATCATCCGTCTGGCCGGCGTGAATCCGTGCCCAAGTCATTGAGGAGATGCGATGGCGTACACAACACGGGTGAGTGACCACGCGGGGTCGCGACCGGATAAGTTCTACAAGACGACGCTGTTTCGCAGCGACGCGCTGATGCTGGGGGTCAACTGCCTCGAACCGGGCCAGGTGCAGGCCCCCCACGACCACGCGGACCAGGATAAGTTCTACTATGTTGTCGAAGGCCGCGGCCGCTTCTGGATCGGCGACGAGCGGGTCGAGGCCGGGCCGGGGGAGCTTGTCTGGACGCCGGCCGGACTGGTCCACGGGGTCGAGAACGAGGGGGACGTCCGGCTGACGCTCCTGGTCGGCATCGCCCCGGCTCCATGATCCGGGACGGCCGCCTGACCCTCTTCGGGGTCGAGTTCGACGTCCGCCTGTCGCTGCTGATCATCTTCAGCACGATCGTGCCGATGCTGGACTTCTACGGCCACTCTCCGACCGGCACGAAGGCGTTTGACCGCTTCCTGTTCTACTTTGTCGGATCGGTGATCTTCATCAAGCTGGTCTACCGCGAGCCGCTGGCGAACTTCGGCTTCCGCTGGGGCGACTGGCGGAAGGGGTTGCTGATCACGGCCGTCGGCTGCGCGGCGATGGCCGTCATCCTGTGGTTCGTGGCTCGCTCGTCGGAGATGACCGCCTTTTACATAGAAAAAGCCCCGTCGGACAGTCTGCTGCGGCTGGTGCTGCTGAACGGCATCGATCTGTTCGGCTGGGAGTTCATCTGGCGCGGGCTGGTGCTGTTCGCCTTCGCTCGCGCCTTCGGCCCCGGCCCGGCCATCCTGCTTCAGGCGGTGCCGTTCGCCTTCATGCACCTGGGCAAGCCGGAGATTGAGACGCTGAGCACGATCTTCGGCGGCGCGGCCTTCGGCATGGTCGCCTGGAAGACGCGCTCGTTCGTCTACCCGTGGCTGATCCACTGGTTCATCACGACCTTCACGATGCTGATCGCGTTGGGGAGGGTATGAAGAATAGGCCGCTGATTGGCGCTGATTTCAACGCGGATGAACGCTGATCTGAAATATCGGATCAGCGCCGGTTGTGCCGGGGAGGGTATGAAGAATAGGCCGCTGATTGGCGCGGATTTCAACGCGGATGAACGCTGATCTGAAATTCCGGATCAGCGCCGTTCGCGCCGGGGAGGGTATGAAGAATAGGCCGCTGATTGGCGCGGATTTCAACGCGGATG
>CAYRBP010000053.1:18899-26258 GCA_964422535.1 uncultured Ardenticatenaceae bacterium
ACGCTGATCTGAAATATCGGATCAGCGCCAATCAGCGGTATCATCAGCGTTCATCTGCGTGCTATTCTTCCCACAAGGCGCTCTCATGGCTGAACTGACACTCACATTGACCGGCATGGCCCACGGCGGATCGGCCGTCGGCAAGGACGCTCGCGGCCGCCTGACCTTCGTCCCCTTCGCCATCCCCGGCGAGACCGTCCGCGTCCGCCTGGTTTCCGAGAAGGAGCGTTTCGCCCAGGCGGTGCTGGTCGAGGTGGTCCGACCGGCGCCGGAGCGCGTCGAACCCCGCTGCCGCCACTTCGGCATCTGCGGCAACTGCCACTTCCAGCACATCCGCTACGATGCCCAGCTGCGCCTCAAGCGCGACGTGCTGGCTGACCAGCTGGCCCGCGTCGGCGGGCTGCGCGACGCGCCGGTGCGCCCGGTCGTCCCCTCGCCCGCGCCCTACGGCACCCAGCGCGAGGCCGAGCTCTTCCCGGCCGACGAGGGCGGCCTCGGCTACTGGTCGCCCGTCGAGCGGCGCATCTTCCGGGTCGAAGCGTGCCCCATCCTGCACCCGGCGCTGGAAGAAGCGCTGAAGGGCTTCGACGTCGACCTGCCGGGCCTGCGGAAGCTGACCCTGCGCCTCGGGGACGAAGACGAATTGCTGGCCGCGCTGGAGGTCGATGACGTCGAGCCGCCGGAGCTGGCCGTCGATTTCCCCATTTCGGTCGCCATCGTCCTGCCGGACGAGACGGCCGCCTCGCTCATCGGCGACCCATTCCTGGTCCAAACGATCAAGGGCCGGCTATTCCGCTTCTCACCCGGCGTGGCCTACCCGGCCCACCCGGCGGCGGCCGAAGCGCTGGTCGATGCGGTGCTGTCGGCGGCGGATCTGCGCGGGCACGAGACGGTGCTGGAGGTCCCCGCCGGCGCCGGTGTGTTCACCGCCTTCCTGGCCGAGCGGGCGGCGGCCGTCCTGGCCGTCGAGCCGAACCCGGACGCTGTGGGGGATGCGGTGGTGAACCTGGATGCCTTCGACGCCATCAGCCTCTACGAAGCTGAACCGGCCGACGTACTGCCCGGGCTGGAAGCGGAGCCGGATGTGGCCGTCCTTCATCTGGGGGACGTACTCGACCCGGCCATCGAGGCCGCCCTGGCGCGGCTGCGGCCGAAGCGGGTGGTCATCACGGCCGAGGCCGGGCCATTGGCCAGGGCGGCCAAGCCGCTGGCGCGCCTGGGCTACCGGCTGCGGAGCGTCCAGCCCGTGGACGCGCGGCCGCAGGGATTTTGGGTGGCGGCCGTGGGGGTGTGGGAGCGATAGAAACGAGAGCAGTCGCTCATGACTGAGCCACTTCGCCAATCACGGCGAGCAACTTCCCCAGGAACGCCGCCTCATCCAGCCCGTAGACATTCACCGCGTCGCTGACCGTGTAGAACGACGCCACGGCGCAGCCGACGCAGCCCATCTGGCGACGGCTGAAGACGGCCGCCGTCGCCGGCCAGCGGTCGAACATCTCCTCAAGCTTCATCTCGGACAGCGCGGCCGCCGTGGGGATGGGTCGCTTCCTGGGTGGAATCCGGGTACGTTATACCACTGATCATATCACAAACGCCGGGCCGGTCATCCCTCGCCCCAGGCGGTATCGCCCGCGGCCGCGTTCGTCTTGAAGACCAGCAGTTCGAACGGCGCTTCCCCGTTGATCAGCTCGTGCACGTCCCCCGGCTCCATGAGCAGCAGGTCGCCGGTTTGCAGGTCGTGGGCCTCGCCGTTGACGACCAGCCGGCACGCGCCGCGCAGGACGGCGTAGACCTCGACCGACGCGGCGTGGACGTGGGGCGGGATGCGCTCGCCCGGGGCCATCGTCACCAGCTGGACCAGCGCGCCGGGCTGGCGCAGGTCTTCGGCAGCGGCCAGCCGCGCCTTGCGGTAGCCGCGGCCGTCCTGCCACGACTCGGGTTCAAGGAATCTCATGGGGAGCGCTCCAAATGCATTGTCGCAACGACGCGGAGACGCAACGGAAAATTGACGGTTTAGAAACCGGGTTTCGGCGCAGCAGACTGCGCTAAGAAACCCGGTTTCCGGCGCTGACCTTCCGGCGGCCTATGCCCAGAACATCTCGCCCGGCTGCTCAGTCATGACGACTTCGCGCAGCAGGGCGACGCCCTTGGCCAGCCCCTCGTCGGTCGACATCAGCGCGTCCTCGTGTTCGATCGAGATGACGTAGTCATAGCCGACCAGGCGCAGGGCGGTCAGGATGTCCTTCCAGGCCTGGGCGTCGTGGCCGTAGCCGATGCTGCGGAAGGTCCAGGCCCGGTTGATGATCTCGCCGTAGGGCTTGTTGTCGTTGCAGCCGTTGACCCGGACGTTGAGCAGGTCGACGGCGCAATCCTTGCCGTGAACGTGGAAGATGGCCTGGCCGAGCGTCCGGATGGCGGCCGCCGGGTCGACGCCGTTCCACCACAGGTGGCTGGGGTCGAAGTTGCAGCCCAACGACGGGCCGGTCGCCTCTCGCAGCCGGAGCAGCGTCTCCACGTTATAGACGAGCATGCCGGGGTGCATCTCGAAGGCGATGCGCACGCCGTGGTCGGCCGCGAACGGCTCCATCTTCCACCAGTACGGGATGGCCATCTCGTTCCACTGGTAGTCGAGCATCTGCAGGAACTCCGGCGGCCAGGGGCAGGTCACCCAGTTGGGCATCGTGTCGCCTTTTGCCCCGGCCGGCAGACCGGAGAAGCCGTTGACGACGGGCACGCCGAGGACCTCGGCCAGCCGGACGGCCTTACGCAGTTCCTCGTCGGCTGTCTTGGCGACGGCCGGGTCGGGGTGCAGCGGGTTGTTGTGGACGCTGAGGGCGCTGACCATCAGTTCGCGCCGGGCGACCGCGTCCAGCCAGTCCCGGCGCCTGGGCTCCGAGGCCAGCAGCTCGTCGACCGGGCAGTGGTGGCTGCCGGGATAGCCGCCGACGCCGATCTCGACGGCCGACACACCGGCGGCAACGGCGCGGTCCAGGGCTTGTTCGAAGGGCAGCTTCTGAAACAGGGCGGTAAAGACTCCGATGCGCATGGAAAACCTCCGTTGAGTTCGGTACAGCGTTGGCGATCACCACAGCAAGAGCGACGGCCGCTCCAGCCCGGCGACGACGTCGCGCAGGAAGCGGGCCGCGACGGCTCCGTCAATGATACGGTGATCGGCCGAAAGGGTCATGGTCATCATCGGCCGGATGGCGATGGCGTCGTCGGCGCGGTCGCCTTCGGCCGGCTCGACCGCGACCGGCTGCCTGACGACGCGACCGACGGCCAGGATGGCGCTCTGCGGCGGGTTGATGATGGCCGTGAACTGGTCGATGCCAAACATGCCCAGGTTGCTGATCGTGAAGGTGCCGCCGGCCACGTCCCCCGGCGTCAGCGTTCCCTCGCGGGCCCGCCGGGTCACGTCTTCCAGCCGGGCGGCGATCGCGCCGAGGCCGAGAGCGCCGGCGTCGTGGATGACCGGGACGATCAGCCCGTCGTCGAGGGCGACCGCGACGCCGATGTGGGCCGCGGCGTGGTAGTGGATGGCTTCCCCGCGCAAGGTGGCGTTGAGCGCGGGATGCCGGCCGAGGGCCCAGGCGCAGACCTTGACCAGCACGGCCGTCAGGGAGGGTCGCGGCTCGTGTTTCCCGGCCGCGGCCGCGAGCTCGCTTCGCAATGCCTCGACGGCGCTCATGTCGGCCGTCGTCGTGAAGGTGACATGGGGGATGGTCTGGTAGCTCTCAAGCAGGCGAGCGGCGATCGTCCGGCGCATGGACGACAGCGGCTCGTCGCGGCCGTCGGGCGCTGCCGGCAACAAGGACGGCGGTCGCGCCTGCGGCAGCCGGCTCATGACATCGTCGCGCTGGATGCGGCCGTCCGGGCCGCTGCCCGCAACGGTCTCCAGGCTGAGGCCGTGCGCCGACGCCACCCGGCGGGCGGCCGGCGTGGCATAGGGGCGAGGGCCGGCCGCGACCGGGGCCCGGGCGGCCAGGTAGCGCTCGACATCAGAGCGCGTGATCTTCGCCCCGTTTGGGGCGGCGACGGCGGCCGGGTCTACGCCCGCCTCGGCCGCGACGCGCCGCGCGACCGGCGTCAGTCGCCGGCCCTTCTCTGCGTCGTGTGGTCCGTCATCGCGCTGCGAAGGGCGTGCCGGCTGAGGCAGGCGGGCCCCGGCGGTCTCGCCCACCGCCACAATCGTCGCGATCACCGTCGCCACCGGCACCGTCTCGCCTTCGGCCGCCAGCCATTCGCCCAAGACGCCGTCGTTCGGGGCTTCGACCTCCATCGTGACCTTGTCCGTCTCTACTTCGAGCAGTGGCTCGCCCTTGCGGACGGTCTCGCCCGGCTGCTTGAGCCAGCGCATCACGGTCCCGGCCTCCTGGGACATCTCAAACTTGGGCATGATCACCGGCGTCGACATGGAGTTCCTTGTCCTGGTACCAAAGCAATTGAACACGGATTCGCGCGGATGACGCGGATGAACAACGAACTATCCTGGTTCAATCCGTGTTCATCCGCGTCATCCGTGTGCCATTCCTTCGTCTTCACATCAATAGACGCCCTGAGCAAGCGACCGCGCCTCGCGGACGATGTCTTCGACCTGGGGCACGGCGCGGCGCTCGAGTTCGCGGTTATACGGGATGGGCACATCCAGCCCGGCCAGGCGGCGCACCGGCGCGTCGAGGTAGCCGAAGGCCCGGCCGGCGACGATCTGGGCGACGATCTCCGCCCCGACGCCGCCCATCATCGGCGCTTCGTGAACGACCAGCGCCCGGCCGGTCTTGACCACCGACTCGACGAGCGGCCCGGCATCAAGCGGCTTGAGCGTGCGCGGGTCGACTACCTCCAGCTCGATGCCCTCGGCCGCGAGTTGCGCCGCCGCTTCCAGGGCCCGCGGGACCATGATCGACGTGGCGATGACCGTCACATCCCGTCCCGACCGCTTGACCTCGCTGCTGCCCAGCGGGACGGTGTAGTAGCCTTCCGGCACGAAGCCTTTCGTCTTGTAGAGCAGCTTATGCTCGACGAAGATGACCGGGTTGTTGTCCTCGAGCGAGGCCAGCAGCAGGCCTTTGACGTCGTAGGGCGTCGAAGGCATGACGACCTTCAGGCCGGGGACGTGGACGAACCACGCCTCGAGGCTCTCCGAGTGCTGGGCGGCCGCGCCCGTGCCCGACCCGGCCGGCGTGCGCAGCACCATCGGCACCTGCGCCTTGCCGCCGAACATGAAGCGCATCTTCGCCCCCTGCAGGACCAGTTGCTCCATCGACAGGGTGATGAAGTCCATGAACTGGATCTCGGCCACCGGCCGCAGCCCGGTTGCCGCCGCGCCGATGGCGGTCCCGGCGATGACCGCCTCGGAGATGGGCGTGTCGCGCACCCGCTCCGGGCCGAACTCCTCGATCAACCCGTCGGTCACGCCGAACGCGCCGCCATAGACGCCGACGTCTTCGCCCAGGAGGATGACGCGCTCGTCGCGCCGCATGGCCAGGCGCAGCGCCTCGCGCACGGCCTGGGCATAAGTCAGCTCGCGGACCCCTCCGGTCGTGGGTGCGGTGGTCGCCGCCATCGTCGTCTCAGGCATAGACGCCCTCCAGCAGCTCCGCCGGGTCAGGGTCGGCGGCGGCCTCGGCGAAGTCGACCGCCGCGGCGATGGTGGCTTCAACTTCGGCCCGGATGGCGTCGAGCGCCGCTTCGTCGGCCCCGGCCGCCAGCAGTTGGCGGCGGAGCGCGGCGATCGGGTCGCGCGCTTCCCAGGCCTGGCGCTCCTCCAGCGTCCGGTAGCGCTGGCGGTCGCTCTTGGAGTGGCCGCGCCAGCGGTAGGTGAGCGCTTCGACCAGCGACGGCCCGCCGCCGGCCCGCGCCCGGTCGACGGCCGCCCGGACGGCCTCGTAAACGGCAAGCAGGTCGTTGCCGTCGACGGTGACGCCGGGCATGCCATAGGCCGCGGCCCGGTCGCTGATGCGGGCCACGCCCATCGAACGGGCGACCGGCATCGACATGGCGTACTGGTTGTTCTCGCAGACGTAGACGACCGGCAATTCCCAGATCGACGCCAGGTTCAGGGCCTCATGGAAAGCGCCCTCGTTGGCCGCGCCGTCGCCGAAGAAGGTCAGGCAGACGCGGCCGGCCCCCTCGATCTGGAGACTCAGCCCGACGCCGGTCGAGAGGGGCAGCCCGCCGGCGACGATCCCGTTCGCGCCCAGGTTGCCGCCTTCAACGTCGGCGATGTGCATCGAACCGCCGCGGCCGCGGCAGTAGCCGGCCTCCTTGCCCAGGAACTCGGCCATCATCAGGGCCGGGTCGGCCCCCTTGGCGATGCAGTGGCCGTGGCCGCGGTGGGTGCTCAGCAGGTAGTCATCCGGCCGCAGCGTCAGGCAGGCGCCGACGGCCGACGCTTCCTGGCCGATCGACAGGTGCATCGTGCCGTGGATCTTGCCCTGGGCGTAGAGCGATTCGGCCGTCTCCTCAAACAGGCGGATCAGATACATCCGCCGCAGGGCGTCCACCAGGTCGGCCGTCCCCAGCCCCGCCCTTTCCTCATGTTGGTTCGCCATCATGTTCATGCTCGTCGTCGGACGTATGACCGGCTGCGGGACCCGACGGACGGGACGGATTCGTGCCTGAATCTGATCCGCGTTCATCAGCGTCTATCCGCGTCATCCGTGCCCTATCCTCGTTCTTCAGCCCACCGCCGGGAACTGCCGGTCCTGCTCGCGCCGCAGCCTGACGACGGTGCTTGTCTCGTCCAGGCTGACGTCGTCCCAGGTGATGACCGCCCCCGCCGCGATCGGCCGACGCGCGACGGCGCCGGGGGCCAGGCCGACCGGCAGGGCGTTCAGCGTCTGCGCCACGGCCGCTTCGTCCATCACGCCGTGGAAGTCATAGCCGCCGAATGTGTCGAGCCGCGCGCCGGGCGCCAGGTCCCGTTTGGCGACGGCCATCACCTCGGCCACCGGCTGCGCCAGCGGGACGAGGGTCGGCTCCTTGAGCAGGTGGGCCTGGGCGATCGACAGCGGCGCTTCCAGGAACCAGAGGTGATAGGGCCGGAAAAAGGTGAAATACTGGCCCTTGCCGACCTTCAGGTACTCCAGGTCGGCCCGCACGCGCGGGTCGGTGATGCGCACGGTGACGAAGACGCCGCCGGCCATCGCGTCCCCCTGGACGAAGTCGACCGCGCCGGGGAAGGCCGTCAGGCCGCCGTCTTCGACCAGGGCGAAGACCTGCGAGACGGTCTTGAGCGTCGCTTCCGGGCCGATCATGCCCCGGCGCATCGGCCGGCAGCCGGTGGCGTTGGCGGCGCAGGTCATCTCGAACATCGTCTTCGTCCCGTCGACGTAGGACGCGACCTGGTACGGGTCCTTG
>CAYRBP010000054.1:0-26048 GCA_964422535.1 uncultured Ardenticatenaceae bacterium
CCGTTCCATATGCCCAGCATATCCCAGCACCGTGAAAGTTCATAACAGGCTCTAGGCGGCTGCCGGCCACCGGGGCAAATGTCGTCGAGCGTTGGTCGCAGTCCGCGGCCGTTCCCGTGCCCGCCGCCGGGCTGGGCTCGCCACTTGCCGCCAGAAGCCCGTCGCCCGATAATGACGCCATGCCCACGCCCCCCTTCCGCAAAGTCCTGATCGCCAACCGGGGCGAGATCGCCCGCCGCGTCATCCGTGCCTGCCACGAACTCGGCGTCCGCGCCGTCGCCGTCCACTCGGACATCGACGAGGGGGCGCTGTGGACCCGCGAGGCCGACGAGAGCTACCACCTGCCCGGCACAACCGCGGCCGACACCTACCTCAACCAGGACGCCATCCTGACGATAGCCGCGAATTGCGGGGCCGAGGCCATCCATCCCGGTTACGGCTTCCTGAGCGAGAACGCTGACTTTGCCGCCGCCTGCGTTCGGCGCAACATCGTCTTCGTCGGTCCGCCGGCCGCGGCCATGCGCTCCCTGGGCAGCAAGGCGGCCGCGCGGGCGATGGCCGAAGCAGCCGGCGTGCCGGTCGTCCCCGGCGTCGACGGCGCGGGGTTGAGCGAAGCGGAGCTGGCCGCCGCGGCCGGGCGCATCGGCTACCCGGTGCTGATCAAGGCCAGCGCCGGCGGCGGCGGCAAGGGCATGCGCGTCGTCGGGTCGGCCGAGGAACTGGCCGGCGGCCTCCAGGCAGCCCGGCAGGAGTCACTGTCGGCCTTCGGCAGCGACCACCTGCTGCTGGAGAAGTATTTCACCGAGATCCACCACGTCGAGATCCAGGTCCTGGGCGACCGGCACGGGAAGGTGGTCCACCTGTTCGAGCGCGAGTGCTCCATCCAGCGCCGCCACCAGAAGATCATCGAGGAGAGTCCGGCCCCGGTCATCCGCGACCCGGCGACGCGCGAGGCCATCGCCGCCGCGGCCGTCCGGCTGGCGACCGCCGCCGGCTACACCAACGCCGGGACGTGCGAGTTCATCGTCGTCGCGCCCGGCGAGGCCACGCCCGGCGGCCGTTTCTACTTCCTGGAGATGAACACCCGCCTGCAGGTCGAGCACCCGGTGACCGAGCAGGTGACGGGCCTCGACCTGGTCCGCTGGCAGTTGCGCGTCGCCGCCGGGGAGCCGCTGCCGTTCGAGCAGGCCGACATCCGCCAGCGCGGCCACGCCATCGAGTGCCGGCTGTATGCCGAAGACCCGGCGCTGGGCTTCCTGCCGTCGATCGGCGAGATCGGCTACTACCGGCCGCCGAGCGGGCCCGGCGTGCGCGTCGACGACGGCATCGAGACGGGCGCGGCCGTGTCGCCCTACTATGACCCGATGCTGGCCAAGCTCATCACCTGGGGCGCCGACCGGGACGAGGCGATCGACAAGATGGCCCGCGCCCTGCGCGAGACGATCATCCTGGGCGTGACGACCAACGCCGCCTACCTGCGCGACATCCTCGACCTGCCCGCGTTCCGCGCCGGCCAGACCAGCACACGCTTTCTTGAGGAGCACCTGCCGGCGTGGCGGCCAGGGACCGAGCTGAGCGATGACGAGTGGGTTGCGGCGGCCGTGGCCGAGGCGCTGGGCAGCGCACCGGCCGGCGGGCGGCCGGCGACCCCAGATGGCACGGCCGTCTTCAATCCGTGGGATACGACCTCGGGGTGGCGGAATGTGGAAGTGTGATCGAAAGACCAGAGGGAGGTTCACCCGAGACAGGACTAGAGCCCCAACACCAACCGCAGTCCTGCGTCCAGATTTTCAAGTACCCGGGCCGGAACCACTCCAACACGTTCAGTCAGTGCTCGCCGGTCGACGGTCACCACCTGCGAGACATTGATGACCGAATCCCGCCCCAGGCCGGTCTGCTGCGGCGTCACCAGAAGGTTGCCTGGCGCGTTGGCCAGACGCAGGTTCGACGTGATGGCGACGACGATGACTGTCTGGATGGCACTGGCATTAAACGCGTCGGACTGGATGACCAGCACTGGCCGACGATACCCCGGACCTGAACCGCTCGGATCGGGTAGATTGGCCCACCAGATGTCGCCCCGTTTCATCACCAGCCCTCATCTGGCAAGGTCTGCGCTTGGAGATGGGCAAGGACCGGGTCAAGTGCTGCGTCTGAAAGAGAATAGACTTCATTGAGAGCATCGGTGATGCTTTCACTTTTTTGCTCTTCAACGAATCGGGCAACAGCCGTTGCGTACAGCTCGCTGCGCGAGATACCTAGCCTCGCTGCCAGTGCTTCCGCCTCGTCAAATATCGTGTCGGGAATGGAGATCGCAGTCTTCATAAGTAGAGTATAACTAAGGTTATACCACCCTGTCAACGCGAAGCGGTGCACAAGCCAATGCTAACCCAACTGCTCCGCCAGCCTCTCCCACTCTAGCACCGACAACGTCTCCGCCCGCCGCCGGCCGTCGATTTCCGCGGCCTCAAGCGCGGCGGCGATGACTTCATCCCCCAGCCCCAGTTGCCGCAGGTTGTTCTTGAGTTGCTTGCGCTTCTCGCTGAAGCCGGCCCGCACGACGCGGAAGAACTGCGCCTCTTCCGGGTTCTCGCCTGCCTCTGCGCCGCCCAAATGCCGGCTATCCACATCGATGCGGACGATCGCCGAGTCGACATCCGGCCGCGGCCAGAAGGCGCCGGCCTTTACCGTCCCGACCAGGCGCGCCCGGCCGTAGTAACCGACGCTGACCGCTAGCAGGCTCATGTCCGGCGGCGCGGCCGCCAGCCGGTCGGCCACCTCGCGCTGGACGGTCAGGACCAGCGTCCGCGGCTTCGGCCGCCCGCCCAGCAGGTGGCGCAAAATGGCCCCGGTGATGTAGTAGGGCACGTTGGCGACGACCTTGTATGGCCCGGCGAACCAGTCGGCCGGGTCGAGTTCGAGGATGTCGGCGTGGACGATCTCGACGTTCTCCGCCCCGGCCACCTGCGCCTCCAGCACGGGCAGCAGCCGGCCGTCCAGCTCGACGGCCACGACGCGCGCCGCGGCCCCGGCCAGTTGCCTGGTCAGCGCCCCCAGGCCCGGCCCGACTTCCAGCACCTCATCCTCCGGCGCGAGGTCGGCCGCGCTGACAATGCGCGCCAGCAGCCCTTCGTCGAACAGGAAGTTCTGGCCGAGGCTCTTTTTCGGCTCCAGGCCGTGGCGTTCGAGGAGGTGTTTGGGGTGCATAGTAAGCAGTGGTCAGTGGCCAGTGGTCAGTGACCGGTTGTCAACGGCCGGTGGTCATTGACCAATTTAGTCGGCTAACGGGCCACTGGCCACCGGCCACTGGCCAATTATGGCAGGATGTAGCGTATCTTATCCGGCGCGGGGACGGGTGTCAGGTAATAGACATCGACTGTGCCGCGCCAGGGGACATAGCTCTCATCGTCGTCATAGCCGAGGTCAATGATCCGGCCCTTGACCCCGCCACCGGTATCGCCGGCGATGGCGACGCCGTAGCCGGGCACGTAGACCTGCGAGCGGAAGGGCACGACGCTCGGGTCAACCGCCACCACGCCCTTGCCGGCCGGCAGTCCGCTGGCCGTGATGCCGTAACCCGGCTCGCCCGGCTGCTTGCCGGCGCTTCGCGGGGTATAAGCGGCGACCTTCATCGTCACCACGCGCCAGTACTCGACCGGGCCCTCCGGGGTGTCCATCGTGCGGACGGCGATCTGCGTGCCGTAGGCGATGACCTCGTTGACCGGGGCGGCGGCGACGAACTCGCTTGTCTCGCGGCCGGCCTCTACGCCGTTCTCATAGCGGACGCGCGTTTCGCGGCGGAGCGTTCCCGGCGTGCCGCCGCTGACCACGGCCACCGTATCCAGCGGCAGGCTCGCATCGGCCTGGTAGACTGTTTCGTACGGGAGGGGCTCGTCTTGCGCCTCGACCACCTCCGTCACCCGGACGACTTCCACGCGTTCGCCCGGCCGGATGGCGGCGTCGGCCGCCGGGCGGGTGTAGTCCAACGGGCCGAGCGCCACACCGGCCGCGGCGACGATATCGGCCACGAGGCCGGCCTCCGCGCGGACCTCGATCGTCTCCCCATCCGCGGCGACGACGAACGGTGCCGCCCGGACGACTTCGATGACCATGCCGGCATCGACCGGCGTCTCCGGCAGGGGCGACACCCGGTCATAGCCGCCCAGAACAATTTCGGCTTCGCGCAGTGCATCGGCCACCGTGCCGCCGGCCAACCGCAGTGTCTGCGCCGTTTCACCCTCGCGGACCGTCACGGTCTTGTAGCTGTCGATCGCGATCCGCGCCGGCAGCGGGGCGTCGGCCCACGCCTCGCGCGCCAGCGGCCGACCGTCGGCCAGCAGCCGGTCAGATGCCGCGAGCGCCAACCCGGCTTCCTCGATGAACGCGCCGAGGGTGTCTTGTTGGGTCCAATAGCGCGCTTCCCCCGCGGCCGAGAGCACCTGGACCTCGGACGCCCGGTCAATGACGATCGTCGTGTCTTCCGAGGCCGGCGCGTCCAGCGGCGGCAGGACGCGGTCTTCAGCTCCCAGGGCGATCCCGCCGCCGGCCAACACCTCGCCGACCGTTTCACAGCAGCCCTCAAGTTCGATGGTCCGCTGCTCAGCACCGTCCCGGACGGGATAACGCCCGATATCCGGCCCGCATCCGGCCAGCAGAAGAAGGCCGGCAAGGGCAAGACAGATCATGCAATTGTGGCGTTTGGGGGAGAACGCAGCGTCTGAGGGCATCGGGTTGGCCGGCCGGCGCGCCCGACGGAGAGGGCCATGAGACCGATGACTACCAGGTTATCCTGGGCACCCGGAAGAGACGCCTTAGTGCTGCTTCCTTCCGGACCTGACACGGTTCGACGGCTTCCGCCGCCAGGGACCCAGTAATCACCGGTCTCATGACCACCTCACGCCGGAGCGCGGAGGCCAGCTACGCATCATAACAAACGGGGGAGTGCGGCGCAACTCCCCCGTCGGGTGCCGGGATAGGCTTAAGCGGCCGTTAATTCCAGGCGCCGAGCACTTCCGGCCCGCGGTCGAGTTCCCACGGGTAGATCATGTAGGCGTCGGTCACCGCGGCGTAGTAGGTCGGCGCGTGGCCGGGGTATAGCGAGTAAGCCGGCTTGTAATGCAGCACACACATCTCCGGCTTGCCTCCGGCGGCGTCGATGCGGTTGGCCACCGTAACGCTGTTGCGGCCCTTCGTCCACACGTCATCGACGACGAGCACGCGCCGGCCATTCAGCGCCTCATCTTCCGGGAACTGGATGAACTCGGGGATGGCATACTTGATCTGTTCCGGCGTCTGCATGCCGGGGAAGTCGGCCGGGAAACGCACCGAAGCCGTCAGGATGTAGGTGATATCGAGCGCTTCGGCCAGCATGCCGCCCGGGACAATGCCGCCACGGGTGATGATGACCATCGAATCGAAGCGCCCCCGGATCTGGGGCACCAGGTAATCGATGAGTTTGTCGACGTCAGACCAGGTCAATACTTCGCGACGCATCGCCCACTCCTTGCTACGTACTTTGCATAATGCTACACAATCAACCAACTGTGTCAACTAACGGCACAGACCTGCCGCCGGCGCGCCCGCGCCGGGCCGCGACGGCGGGTCCTTCCCAAACCTGCCATCGCGGCGACCGGGGCGGCCGCCCTGCCGCCCCGCTTTTCCCTCGGCAAAGCGCGGGCCTACGCCGCCTTCTTGCGCTCCGGGAAGCGCGTCAGGACAGTCGCGCCGTCCGGTATCGGCAGTTTGCCGCCGATGGCCATCGAGTCAGCGCCCTTGATCGGCCGCTGGCCACCGCCTGTCTGATAGACCGCCAGCGGCGTCCCCGGCTCACTCAGGGCCAGCGGCACGACCGCCTGGCCCAGCAGATAGCCCTCGCTGTCGATGGCGCAGCTCGTCACCGCGCCGACGATCTTGCCGCGCTTATCCAGCACCGGGTCACCCGTCTCCGGCCGACGCACGCCCTTATCGTTCATGCGGAAGCGGACGACGACCCGGTCGCGCCCGGCCTCGTGGGCGATGAACGCCTCGCGGCCGATGAAGAACGGTTTCCACAGCTTGACGTAGCTGCCGAAGCCGGCGTCCGCCGGGTTGAGTCCGTGGGCCCCGGCCAGTTCGTGGCCATAGAGCGGCAGCCCGGCTTCCGTCCGCGTGCTGTCGCGCGAGGCCAGACCACACGGCTTCAGCCCAAACGGCTCGCCCGCCTTCAGCAGCGCGTTCCACAGGTCGACCGCCCGGTCGGGGTGGATGAACAACTCGTAGGCCACCCGCTCCCCGGTGTAACCGGTGCGCGAGATGACCAGGTCGAAACCGCCGACGGTGGCCAGCATGACGCCCGCCCAGGGCAATGCCTTGATGCGCCGGGCCAGCGCCGCATCCGACCCGGCGAGGGCCATGAGGATGTCGGCCGAGCGCGGCCCCTGCAGGGCAATGTCCACCCGGCAGTCGGCCCCGTGGCGCAGGTCGCGCAGGTTGCGGACTTCGGCCGGGTGCTGGACGCGCGCCCAGGGCCGGGAGGCGTCGATCATCACCCGCCCCTCGTTGACGGCATTCAGCCAGGCCCAGTCCTTATCGTTGTTGCTGGCATTGACGACCAGCATGAAGTCCTCCTCGCCACGGCGGTAGACCATCAGGTCGTCGACCACGCTGCCGTCCGGCAGGAGGAAGTAGGAGTAGTGGGACTCGCCCACCTCCAGCGTTGCCACGTCGTTGCTGGTGACGACGTTCAGCACGTCGGCGGCGTGCGGCCCGCGGACGTCGAAGACGCCCATGTGGCTGACGTCGAACAGGCCGGCCGTCTGGCGCACGGCCGCATGCTCCTCGCTGACACTGCTGTACCAGACTGGCATATCGTAGCCCCCAAAGGGCACCATCCGCGCGCCAAGCGCCTTATGGGTCTCGTGCAGGCGGGTCGTCTTGAGTTCGCCGTCATCCGTCTCGGTCCAGGTGAAGGCGGGCAGCGCCGCGCCGGAACCCGGCCGGCGGTCGCGCCCGATGTAGTAGGGCTTGGTGTCGCAGTAGGCTGTTTCGCCGCCGGGCGCGGCCGCGCTGTTTCCCTCGGCGGTCAGGGCGACGATCGGGCCGGGCAGCTTGGCATAGACGTCCTCAAACCGGGCGTAGCCGTCCGACAGGGCGTTCAGCCAGTCGGCCGCCTGCGCGGCCGTCGCGGCATCGGCGAACTGCAGTCGATAGCCGCCGGCCACTCGCTCCAGGACGGCATCGGCCTCGAAGCCGGGAGCGAAGAGGTGGGTCGGCTGCGACTGGCCCTCGGTCAGGGCGGGAACATCGCTGGTCAGGGCGAAGTTGAGGAAGGCCGGCGCGTCCGCGCCGCGCACGGTCACGGCCGGTCCGGCCGATTGGCGGGTGACGCCGCGCAACTGGCGGACGATCTCGCGCCCGCGTTGCAGCGCCGCGAAGTCTACCCGCGCCCGCGGCAGTTCCTTGCCGCCCAGGGCCATCGTCGTGTAGGGGGTGCAGCCTTGCAGCACGGTGGCAATCGCCTCGGCCAGCAGGTCCACTTCCTTGTCGCCGAAGCCGAGCTGGCTGATCCAGACCGTGCCCATGCGGATGCCGGTCGGGTTCAGCGCGCCTTTGTCGCCGGGGATGGTGTTGCGGTTGACGACGATGCCGGCCACGTCCAGGATGCGGGCGGCCAGATCGCCGGAAAGCGTCTCGTCACCGACCCGGACGCTCTTCGTGTCGAGCAGCAGCAGGTGGTTCTCGCACGTGCCGCCGACGATGCGCAGGCCGCGGGCCTGGAGCTGCTGGGCCAGCCGCCGGGCATTGTCCACGATGCGCTGCTGGAGGGCCCGGAACTGGTCCGTCCTGGCCAGCTTGAGGGCCACGGCCAGCGCCGCGATGGTGTTCAGGTGCGGCCCGCCCTGCTCGCCGGGGAAGACGGCCCGGTCGAGCTTCTTGGCCAGGTCGGCCCGGTGGGTCATCAACATCGCCCCGCGCGGCCCGCACAGGCTCTTGTGGGTCGTGGTCGAGACGACGTCGGCGATGCCGATCGGGCTGGGATGGACGCCGGCGGCGACAAGGCCGGAGATGTGGGCGATGTCGGCCAGGAAGTAGGCGCCGCAGGCGTCGGCGATCTGGCGGAAGCGGTTCCAATCGATGACCATCGGATAGGCCGAGTAGCCGGCGACGATGATCTTCGGCCGCGTCTCCAGGGCCAACTTCTCGATCGCGTCGTAGTCGAGCAGTTCCGTCTCCGGGTCAACAAAGTAGGGCACGCTCTTGTAGATCTTGCCGGAGCGGTTGACGGGCGAGCCGTGCGACAGGTGGCCGCCATCATTGAGGTTCAGCCCCATGATCGTGTCGCCGGGTTGCAGCAGCGCCGTGTAGACGGCGCTGTTGGCCGGAGCGCCACTGAGGGGCTGGACATTGACGAAGAGGCGGTCGGGGCTGATCCCGTTGGCGGCGAACAACTCGGCCGCCCGCCGGCGCGTCAGCGCTTCGACCACATCAGCAAATTCGACGCCTTTGTAATAGCGCGGGTCGCTGTAGCGCCGGTAGTAGGCCAGTTCCAGGTCGATGTCCAGGATCTGCTCCTCCGTCTGGTGGCGGCTCTCCTCGCGTGGGTAGCCTTCGGCATAGATGTTGCCGAAGGAACTGGTCAGCGCTTCGCTGACGGCCTCGGGCGCTTCGCTCTCCGAAGCGATAAGGATGATGCTGGAGGCCTGTCGCTCGTCTTCGCGCTGCAACACGCGAAGCAACTCGGGATCGAGTTCGCTCAGAGAGCCGTGGAAGATGAAGTCGTTGGTCATGCGTGATTCTCCACTCAACGGGAATGCGATGAGCTGGACGCCCGTCACCGGCTGTGACAGTGGAAACGTCAGGACGCCCGCGCGAGTGTCTGTCAAGCTCTATCGGTTCTATTAACGGGGGAAAGTGGTGGCCCGGCCGGGGCAGCATCGCTGTGACGGCCTTAGCCGGACGCATAACGCATTGTAACACATGGCAAACGCGCGACAATTCACGCCGCAGGGCATTGCCGGCCGCGTTCTGGCGCGTGGTCGAGCAAGCGCCGTTTCGCCTGAGCCACACCGCGCCGGCGGAGGGGCCTTGGCCGGCAGTCGGGTTGAGGGTGCAATTGCCCGTTGCGATTAGGCCCATTTGCCGGCCCTACGCTATAATGCGCATCCGGCACGACCGGATCGCGCCGTAAGGGTTCATCTTGGACAGCCCGCTCCCCTCGCTTCGAGATACACGGATCTGCATCGTCGGGCTGGGCCTGATGGGCGGGTCGCTCGCCCTTGCCCTGCGCGGCCGGGCCGGGTCACTCATCGGGGTCGACCGGCAGCCGCTGACCCTGCAGCAGGCCCGCGAAGGCCGGGTGGTCGACGTCATCACCGAAGACCTTGCCGGGGGCCTCGCCGCGGCCGACCTGGTCGTTCTGGCCGTTCCGGTGCGGGCCATCCTCGACATCCTGCGGCAGCTGCCGGAGCTGGTCCCGCAGGGGTGTCGTGTGATGGACATGGGCAGCACCAAGGCGGCGGTCGTCGCCGCCATGAGCGCCCTGCCCCCGGCATTCGAAGCCATCGGCGGCCATCCCATGTGCGGCAAAGAGACGGCCGGGCTGGCCTCAGCCGACGCGGACCTGTACCGGGACAAGCTCTTCCTGCTGTGCCGGTCAGGACGGACCACGCCGGGTCTGGAGGCGGCGGCCAGGGCGCTGGTCGAGGCGGTCGGGGCGCATCCTGCCCTGCTCGACCCCGCCGACCACGACGCTATCGTCGCTCAGGTCAGCCATCTGCCGTATCTGAGCGCCGCGGCGCTCATGCGGCTGGCGGCCGACGAGACCCAATGGGAGGTGAGTGCCTCCGGCTTTCGCGACAGCTCGCGGCTGGCCGGCAGTGATCCCCGGATGATGCTCGATGTGATGCTGACCAACCGGGAGGCTGTGCTGGCGGCGCTCGACCGCTACACGGCTGACCTGTCGGACTTCAGACAACTGCTGACGGCGGCCGACGAAGCCGGGTTGCGGGAGTGGATGGCCGAAGCGCAGGTGCGCTACGCCGCCTACCGCCGCTACCGTTCAGGCGGGGAGATCGCACCCTAGGCCGGCCGAAAATCGGCAGGCGTCGGCTGCGGCCGGGCGCGACCGGGCGAAGGACACGGCTAAATTGCCACTTCCATCGGCCCTCGCTATAATGCCCGATGCCTGTGCCGCACCTGCCAGGGCAACGGTTTCATGTCAATTGAACCACGTAAAGCACGTCGCACTGCCAGGACAGGGGTGCCGCTCTGGGCTCTGGGACTAACCCTCCTGGCGGGGGTTATCCTGTTGATCGCCAGTTCTGTCTGGCTCTTTCAGACGGTCCGGTCCATCGCGGCCCGGCCCAATCTCATCGATCCGCAATTCGACCCCGGCACGGGCCAGCAGCCCGGCGCGCCCGACGTCGTCGTCAACCCGGGCTCGGGCGAGTCCGGCAGTGAAATCGTCCTGCAGCCGGACGAATTCCAGCCCTGGCAAGGGACGGAGCGGGTCAACATCCTGCTGATGGGCGTGGACAAGCGCTGCGATGAAGAAGGCCCCACCCACAGCGACACGATCATACTGGCTTCCATCGACCCGCTCAGCAAACGCGTCGCCCTGATGTCGCTCCCGCGTGACATGTGGGTCGAGATCCCCGGCTTTGGCGTCGACCGCATCAATGCCGCCTATTTCCTCGGGCAGGCCTATGAGTACCCCGGCGGCGGTGCGCAGCTGGCGGCCGAGACGGTCGAGGCCTTCCTCGGCGTGCCGGTCGACTATTACCTGACCGTGGACTTCCAGGCCTTCGTCGATGTCGTCGACCTGATCGGCGGCGTCACCATCGAAGTGCCTGAGGCCATAGACGATCCGAGCTATCCGGACAACTGCTACGGCTACGACCCGTTCAGCGTTCAACCCGGCCGCTATCAGATGGACGGCGCGACGGCGCTCAAGTATGCCCGCACCCGCGCCACCCCGGGCGGCGACGTCGACCGGGCCGGCCGGCAGCAGCAGGTCATCCTGGCCATCCGGGAGCAGGTGAGCCAGCTCAACAATCTCCCCCAACTGCTGCTGAGCGTGCCCCAGCTGTGGGCATCGCTGCAGGACAACGTGGCGACCAGCCTGGAACTGGATGAGATCCTGCAGCTCGGCCGGCTGGCGCTGGACATCCCCATGGAGAACGTCCAGACTGTTGTCCTGAACTACGACTATTTGCTTCCCCAAACCACGCCCGACGGCCAGCAGGTCCTGGTCCCGGACCGGGACAAGATCCGGCAGCTTCGCGACCAGGTCTTCGCTCCGGCGCCCATCCCGACGCCCGTGATCGAGGCCCTGCCGGAGAACATGATCGCCGAAGGCGCTCGTGTGGCTGTCTACAACGGCACGGCCGAGTTCGGTCTGGCCGGCGAAACGCAGAGCATCCTGCAAGACCTGGATGTGAATGTCACCGAGATCGGCAACGCTGACTCGTCAACCTATGCCAGCACGCAGATCATCGATTACGGTTCCCACCCGAATACGGTGCAGTATCTCGTGCAAAAGATGGGCATTCCCCCACTGAACGTCAGCTCGGGTTCTAATCCGGCCGGCGAATTCGACATTCTGGTGATTCTCGGTAGCGATTGGGCAGAGCGCAATCAGGAATCGCCATGATCCGAATGGCCTGATGCAGAAGCGCGACCTCCCCTACCTCGTCCTGGGGTTACTGGTGACGACCGTCTACTCGTGCCGGTCGCTGACGGATAACAACGGCCTGATGACGGTAGAACCCGAGGTTGCCGGCACGACCATCGCCACGACGCCGGAAAAAGAGCCCACCGAGCGCCCGCCTACCCGCGCCGCGCCGCTGCCAAGCGTCGCGCCTCCTGACGAAGTTCCCCCGGAACCCACGGCCGAGGTATGGCAATTGCTCGGCAGCGAGCGTGGCGGGTTGGCGATCCCCATCCCCGCCGGCTGGGTGGATCTGAGCGACCAGGTCGCCCTTCCCGCGATCGCCAACCGGCTGGGCATCAACCTGTTGCTGGCGGCGGATTCCGAAAGGACGGGTCGGAGCCTGCTGGCCGGCAAGCCCTTCGAGGACGGGGCGACGGTGACCGTCCTGCTCGCCTCCAGCCTGCCGGGAGCAGCGGACCTCGGCACGAACGTGGCGGCCTGGCTGGCCGGGCTCGAACCCGGCATCGTGCCGGAGACGTCCCCGACTGCCATCCAGTCGGCCGACGGCGTGCCCGGCGTCAGCCTGGACGTCAGCGGCGGCCCGGTAGGACTATCGCTGGCCGGTCAGTCCCCGCTGAGGACGCGGGTGGCCGTCTTTGCCCCCCCGCCACAACCCGGCACGCCGCAGACCTGGCTTGTGTTCCTGCTGAGCGCGACGGCCGATCGCTGGGACGAGTCGAACGCCCGCTTCGACGAGGCGCTCCGCAACGCGCGGATCGGGAGTGCCCGGACGGGCGTGCCCAGCCAGGGCGGCATCGTGGCCCGCGGCGAGCTGGAAGTGGACCGCGACCTGGTGACGGCCACGATCGAAGAGGGAACGACCGACGCATGGACCTTCAGTTCGGCCGCCAACCGTTACGCAAGCCTCTTCCTCCGCCCTGACGAGACCGACCTTGACCTGACCGTGACTGTGCTCGGCCCTAACCGGCAGACGCTGGCCACAGCCGATAACGCCTTCGCCGGCGGCACAGAGGCCATCACCGATCTACTGCTCGACCAGTCGGGGATCTACGTCGTCGAGGTTGACAGTTTCTTCAAGGAGTCCGGCCGCTACACGTTGTCACTGGTCCTGTCCGACATCCCGCAATACAGCGGCGGCGGCCCGATCGCGTTCGGCCAGGCCATCGAGGGCGACCTGCCGCCGAACGGGCAGCAGTACTGGGTCTTCAGTGGCGCGGCCGGCCAGCGGGTCAGCATCGTCCTGGAACCCGGCCCGACGACGTTCGATGCCGTGCTGGACCTCTACGGGCCAGACGGCCGCAGCCTGGTCGCCCGTGATGAAGGGTTCAGCGGCGACCCGGAAGTCATCTCCGGCTTCGATCTGCCGGCGACAGGCGAATATGCCATCCAGGTCCGCAGTTTCTCGCAACAGGGAGGTCCCTACACCCTGTCGCTGGATGAGACCGGCCAGGAAGTGGCCAACTTCTTCGACGCGGGCGACATCGCCTATGGCGAGACGAAACAGCAGACGCTCCAGCGGCAGGAGGCCCACGCCTGGTTCTTTGAGGGCAAGGCCGGCGACCAGCTCTCCATCCGGGCCAACCCGCTCGCCGCGAATCTGGACCTGGATGTCTGGCTGCTCGACCCGCAGGCCGCGCGAATCGCCACGGCCGACGACGGCGTCAAGGGCGAGCCGGAGAACATCACGGCCGCGCTGACGGCCGAAGGCCAGTACATCATCCTCGTCCGCGACTTCAATGGCGAGGCGGGTGACTACATCCTTGCCCTCAGCGCCGACCCGATCGCCACGCCGGAAACGGGCGGCACGGTCAGCTATGGCGACAGCGTCATGGGCCAGATCAACCCCAACGGGTCGGTCGTCTGGAGCTTCAACGCCCAGGGGGGCGACCTGATCGACATCACCGTCGTGCCGGAGGAATCGGGCAGCGACCTGGTCCTGCTCTTGCGCGGCCCGGACGGCAGCGCCGTGCCGGTCGACAGCACCCCGGCCGGCCAGCCGGAGACGGTCACGGCGTTTGCCATTCCCACATCAGGGCTGTGGGAGATCGTCGTCCAGGAGTTCTTCGGAGAAGCGACCGGCTACCGCCTGTCACTCGAGCGGGCGGAATAGGCGCCCTCCCCGGACCGCAGCGCCATCGGAACTGTGACGCCATGGCCGACCTGACCGCGATCATCCTGACCCGCAACGAATCGCACCACATCGTCGGCTGTATCGAGAGCCTGGCCTGGGCTGACCGTGTCGTCGTGTTCGACTCGGTCAGCGAGGATGACACCGTCTCGCTGGCCGAAGGCGCGGGCGCGCGGGTCATCCAGCGGCCGTTCGACAACTACGCGAACCAGCGCAACGCCGCGCTCGACGCGGTCGCCGGTTCGGCCGAGTGGGTCTTCTTCGTCGACGCCGACGAGCGGGCGACGCCCGACCTGGCGGCCGAGATCCGGCAGGTCATCGCTGAACGGCCGGAGAACGGCTGGTATGTCCCCCGGCACAACTACATCTTCGGCAAGCTGACGCTCGGCGCGGGCTGGTATCCCGACTACCAGTTGCGGCTGCTGCGCCACGGCCGGGCGCGCTATACCCGCCCTGTGCACGAGATCGCCGAGGTCGAGGGCGAGATCGGCTACTTGCAGCACCCGCTCATCCACCACAACTATCGCGACCCGGCCCAGTTCCACGAGAAGCAACGGGCCTATGTCCGGCATGACGCGCGCATCCTGGACGAGCAGGGCATCCGCCCGCGGCCGCACAACTACATCCTGCAACCGCTGCGCCAGTTCCGCTGGCGCTACGTCACCCTCGGCGGCTACCGCGACGGGCTGCATGGCCTGCGCCTCAGCCTGGCGAT
This sequence comes from uncultured Ardenticatenaceae bacterium, assembly GCA_964422535.1. Taxonomy (GTDB): domain Bacteria; phylum Chloroflexota; class Anaerolineae; order Promineifilales; family Promineifilaceae; genus Promineifilum. Next base: position 14,494 of record CAYRBP010000054.1, read on the forward strand.
GGCCTATTACGAGGGCGCCAAGTACCGCGAACTCGGCCGGCTCCAGCGCGAGCGGGCCGCGCCCGCCCAGGAGGAAAGCCCGTGACGTTCTTACCCGTGGAAGTGGACTGCAGTTTCGACCTGGAGGGCGGCGTGCGCATCCGGCGGGTGCGGATCAACGACCGCTGGCAGCACGTCGACCAGGGCCGGCAGTGGCGCGATGAGACCGGGCGGCACCTGTTGGTGATGATGCTCGACGGCCGCATCCACGAGCTCGTCCTGCGGCCGGCGACGCTGCGCTGGGAGTTGAGCGTCGAGCCTTCCGGCGGCCGGCGGGCCGTCGTCTGAGGCAGAGCGCGGGCGGACGGGGTCCCGCCACAGCTTGATCGCCCCGGTCGGCTCGCGCGTCCCCGGTCATGGCGGGCTGAGGCCGGGAATGATCCGCAGCAGCGAGAAGGCGGCCAACCCCAGCAGCAGGAGCGACAGGCCGAGCGGGACGAGATGGCCGAGCGCGGGCCGGCGCTCCAGCCACGGCCGCAGCCACGTCCCCAGCCCCAGGGCGAAGCCCACGGCGATCGGGGCCAGCGCCGGGAACAGGTACCGCCCCTGGTGCTGGACGAAGGTCAGGTTGTAGCCGATGTGGAGGGCGAGCGTCAGCAACAGGGTCAGCGACAGGACAACGGACGGCAGGCGCTGCCCGCCCGTGCGCCGGCCGCGCAACCCCGCCAGCAACAGGCCGCCTGCTGCCGCCGCTGTCAACGCCGCCAGTAGCGCGTAGGCCCAGCCCGGCAGCGGCGCGGCCATCCAGCCGAACTGACCCCAGAAGCTATTGAAGGTCGTGGACAGGAATCGGCGGACGGTCTCGACGAGACCATACCGGGCGACCCACTCCGCGGTCCGCGGCTGGCCGACGACGACCGCGTCGTGGGCATTCCGGGCCAGGACATCGAACCCGCCATAGACGAAGGCGTTGCGCAGCCACCACAGGCTGCCGAGCAACAGCGCCGGGGCGAAGACCCGCAGGCCCGCGCGGATGAGGTCCCGCCATGATCCCCAGTACTGGACCAGCAGGGCGACGCCGATGACCGGGGCCATGAGATAGACCGTGCCTTTGGTCAGGAAGCCGAGGCCGAGCAGGACGCCAAGCAGCACCTGCCGCCGGGCGGCTTGTTCGGGCGGGGCCGGGGCGACGAGCGCCAGCAGGATGGCGGCGATGAGCAGTTCGGCCAGGCTGTCGTTGTTGACCGAGCCGAGGATGGCCAGGTGTTGCGGCACGAAGGCGACGAACGCCGCCGCGGCCGCCGCCGCCCAGACCGCGTCGGGCCAGATCCGGCGGACGATCAGGTAGACCAGCGCCACCACCCCCGCGCCCAGCAGGACGGATAGCAGGCGCATCGCCGTCAGCGAGCCGCCGGTCAGGGCGTAAACCGGCGCCTGGAGCAGGTAGTAGAGCGGCGGCTGCCAGTCCTCGTAGGTCAGCCGGCCGGGATCAGTGCCCGGAGCGAAGCGCGAACTGACGATGGCCTCCAGGTAGGCCTGGTCGTAGTCGCCCGGCTCCATGACCGGCAGCGTCCCGTTCACCAGTTGGGCGACGTAGTTGTAGTGGGCGGGCTCGTCGGGCGCCTGCCAGGCAGGCGTGCGCAGGGCGAACAGCGCCCCGGCCAGCAGGTAGGCGGCCAGGATGGCCCACAGCCACGGTTCGCGGCGGGGGCTCATACGGCGGCCGTCGCTCCTCCGCGGCGCGAATCACCGGCGGCCGACAACTGCCCGCCGGCGTCGCAGCTGACGCTGTGGGCTCCGCCGAAGTAGATGCCGCGGGTCGACCAGCGGTTGACGCGGTAGCCCAACCGCTCGAGTTCATCGACGGCCGCCGGGTCATAACCCGCCTCGCACTGGAAAACGCCGTTCTCCAGGTGGACCCGGGCGCGTTCCACGGCCTCGTCCAGGGGCATGTCGTAATCGAGCAGGTTACTGATCGTCTGCAGGATGGCGCTGCGGATGCGGATGCTGCCGCCGCTGCCGACGACGAGCCGCGGCCGTCCGTCCTTCAGGATGATGGTCGGCGTCATCATCGTCGGGATGCGCTGGCCGGGCGGCCGGACGTGGAAGCCTGCCGGGTGCAGGTCCTCCTCGCCCAGCATGTTGTTGGGGATGTAGCCGGTGCCGGGCACGACGTATCCGGCCGACTCGCCGGCCGTCGTCGTCAGGGCCACGGCCAGCCCGCCGGCGTCCATGGCGCTGATGTGAGAGGTGTTGGTCGGGCCGGGCGGCTCCGAAAGCGGGGCCGGTGGTTCGTGCGCGCTGAGGGCATGGCTGACTTCGGCATCGTATCGGGCGACGTGGCTATCAGCAAGGAAGGCGGTCGCGGCCGCGTCTTCCGGCAGCTCCTCCAGCAGGCCGTCCCACGTGGACCGGGCGCGGGTTGTGGCCGCCGTGACTTCGTACAGCAGCCGGAGGTGCCGCGCCGAGCCGTGGGCGAGCGAGCGAACGTCGAATCGCGAGAGCAGCTTGAGCGTGAAAGCGGTCAGCACGCCGCCGGCCGAGCACAGGCCCGGCAGCAGGATCTCATAGCCGCGATAGGGCAGCCGCAGGGCCGGGGCGCGCCGGACATCATAGGTCTCGAGGTCGGCCGCCGTCAGCAGGCCGCCGCGCGCCGCCTGGTCGTCCAGCAAGGCTCGCGCCAGCGCGCCGGTGCGGGCATACGCCGCGCCTTCGCGGGCCAGCGCCTCCAGCGTGCCGGCCAGGTCGGGGATGAAGAAGCGCTCGTCCGGCCGGATGACGTGGCCCCGCGGGGCGAAGATGGCGCGGATGCCGTCGGTGTGGGTGTAGAGCGGGGCCAGCAGCCGACAGGTGTCGGTCTGAAACGGGGCCAGGTGCAGGCCGTCGCGGGCCAGGGCCAGGGCCGGGCCGAGCAGGGCGACCAGCGGCAAGCGGCCGTAATCGGCCGCCAGCCGGCACAGCCCGGCGATATTGCCCGGAACGGCGACCGAGGCGCGGCCGAGGTGGAAGCGCTGGGTGGCCGAGCCGAAGTCGATCTCAACTTCTTCGAAGTCGAGCCGCTCCGGCTTCTCGCCTCCCAGCCCCGGCATCGCGCTGAAGAAGTCATAGACGCGCGAGAGGCCGGTCCGGGCGTCGTAGAGCTGGGCGATGCCGCTGCCGCCCAGGTGGACGATGCCGACCTCGGCGATGAACGAGACGAAAGCAGCGGCTACGGCCGCGTCCACGGCGTTGCCGCCCTGCCGAAACATCTCCGCCCCGGCGGCGGCCGTCTGCGGGTCGCCCGCGGCGATCACTCCGGCGGTCATGGTCTAACTCCTCGCACTGCTGACATCAGCGCGCGAGTTTAGCCCAAGTGACGGGTTTGGACATGCCCGGTCACTGCGCCGGCAGGGTGGCTGCCGGCCATGATAGTCCACAGACGGCGTCGGCCGTCGGACAGGTCACAGGCGATGACGCGCACCGGGGACCGTGCGGGGCCGCGAACCCGGCCACGAGTCGTTTGACAGGGGGGCGCCGGGCCACTATCATTCGTATCATCGATCCCGTTTCTGGTAACAATCGCATGGCCGATAACAACGCTGCGCTGAGCAAACCCGAACTCATCCTCCATCCCGTCCGACTGCGCATCCTGCAGGCGATCGCGACCGACGGCACGACGACCCAGGAGATCGCCGATCGCCTCGCGGACGTGCCGGCGTCGTCGATCTATCGCCACCTCAAGCTCCTGCTCGACGCGGGCGTCGTAGAGGTCAACGGCACGCGACTGGTCAAGGGCATCCAGGAGAAGCGGTACGTCGTCGTCCAGCCGCCGCGCCTCAGCCCGGAAGACGTGGCCGGCCTCTCGCCCGACGAGCATTTCCAGTACTTCTCGGCCTACGTCGTCACCCTGCTGCGCGGCTTCGCCGACTATCTGCAGCCCGCGGCCGAGAAGGGCCGGTCGGTCGACGTAGCCGCCGACCGCACCGGCTACACCGAAGTCTCCGTCTGGGCCTCGCCGACGGAGATGGACCGCTTTGTGACGGCGCTGAACAGCTCGCTGCGGCCGCTGCTGGTCAACGGGCCGGCCGCCGGCCGCCAGAAGCACAAGATCGCCTTCATCACCCATCCGGAGAAATAGGTCCGGCGCTTGCCCGCGCCGCAAACGGAGGCCCTTCGCCATGGACGACATCCGCCCCTATCTCCCTTTTCTGCTCCCCATCTTGATCCTGCAGATAGGCCTGGTGATCTTCTCCCTGATCGACCTGGCCCAGCGCAAGCAGACGCGCGGTCCAAAGGCCGCCTGGGTGCTCGTCATCGTCCTCTTCAACATCATCGGCCCGGTGCTCTATCTGCTCATCGGCCGCGGGGATGAATGACATGATCGATGAACCTCGTCCGGCAGCTATCCGCACTGCCGGGCTCAGCAAGCGCTATGGGGACGTCCAGGCCGTTGAGGCGCTTGACCTGATCGTGCCGGCCGGGTCCATCTTCGGCTTCCTCGGCCGCAACGGGGCCGGCAAGACGACCACCATCCGGCTCATCACCGGGCTGGCCCGGCCAGACGCGGGGCGCGCCTGGGTCGACGGCGTTGAGACGACCAACCCCGATGGCGGGGCGCAGTCGGCGTTCGGCTATTTGCCGCAGGAGCCCGCCTTCTACGGCTGGATGACGGCCGGCGAGACGCTCGACCACATCGGCCGCCTCTTCTTCATCCCGGCAGAAGAACGGCAGACGCGCACGGCCGAGTTGCTGCGCCTCGTCGACCTGGAAGACGCGGCCACGCGCAAGGTCGGCGGCTTTTCCGGCGGCATGAAGCAACGCCTGGGGCTGGCCCAGGCGCTCTTCCACGGGCCGGGCGTCCTCATCCTCGACGAGCCCATGTCGGGCCTCGACCCGGCCGGCCGGCGCGACGTTCTCGACCTGATGGAGCGCTTGCGAGGCCACGTCACCATCTTCTTCTCCACCCACATCCTGGCCGACGTTGAGCGTGTCTGCGACACGGTCGGCATTTTGCACGAAGGGCGGTTGGTGGAGGTCGCCGGACGGCAGGAACTGCTGGACCGCTACACGACGACCGTCGCCGCGCTCGAAGTCCGGCCGGATGCGGCCGCGCGGCTGCCGGCCTTCACGGCCGAACTCAAGATGCAACCATGGGTCAGCGCCGTTGTCGCCGAAGAAGGCTTCGTGCGCGTCACCGTGAGCGACCTGGCCGCGGGACAGACCGGCCTGCTGCCGCTGGTCGTCCGCCACGACCTGCCGCTGCTGCGCTATGAGTGGGTGCGGCCGAACCTGGAAGAGATCTTCCTGACGCTGAGCGAGGAGGGCAGACCCGCATGACACTCCTCTATGGCCTGGCCGTCACGCTGATGATCGCCGTGCCGCTCCTGCTGGCGGTAGCGCTGCGTCGGCGTTTCCGGACGCTCTGGCTGCTATGGACGGCGGGCGCGCTGGCCTTTTTCCTGTCACAGGTCTACCACTTGCCGCTCAATCGCTGGCTGGCCGATATCGGCCTGATCGGTCCCCTCACTGCCGGCGACCCGAACCTGCTCCGCACGGCAGCCGTGCTCGGGCTTTCGGCCGGGCTGTGCGAGGGATTGATGCGCATCCTCGTCTTCTGGTTCCTCGACCGCCGCCGCCTGGTCGAGCAGTGGCAGGACGCGGTCATGTTCGGTCTCGGCCACGGCGGCCTGGAGTCGATGATCCTCGGCGCGATCACCGCGCTGTCGGTGAGTTCGCTGCTCGGGCTGGGGGGCACAGACCTGGCCACCCTCGGCCTGACCGCCGACCAGACAACCGCCCTGGCGACGCAACTCGATGCGCTGGCCACCCAGCCCCTGCTGGCCGTCCTGCCGTTCATTGAGCGCATGCTGACCATCGTCCTGCACGTCGCCGTGTCGCTGGCCGTCTGGCTGGCCTTCCGGCGGCGCAACGCGCTTTATGCTGTTGCCGGCATCCTCTACCACGCCCTGGTCGACGCCACGCTCGTCTACGTCGGGCAGTTCGTCGAGAACCCGTGGCTGATGGAGGGGGTGGTCGCCCTGCTGGCGCTGCCGGCCGCAGCCTGGATCGTCTGGACCTACCGCCAGGAGGGCGAGTTCCAGCCGGCGCGCCGGCTGCGGCCGCTGCGCGATGAGTGGCGGCAGTGGGCCACCCTGCTGCGGAAGGAGCTGCGGGAACAGTGGCGCACCCGGCGCGTGCTGGTCGTGTTTGTCGTCTTCTTGCTGTTCGGGCTGACCGCGCCGCTGCTGGCCCGCTTCACGCCGGAGCTCGTCCGGAGCATCCCTGGCGCGGAGCAGTTCGCCGACCTCATCCCTGAGCCGACGCCCCGCGACGCAGTCGGGCAATATGTCGAGAGCATCACCCAGTTCGGCTTCATCCTGACCCTGCTCCTGACGATGGGATCCATCGCCGGAGAGAAAGAACGGGGCACGGCCGCGCTGGTGCTCAGCAAGCCCGTGCCACGCTGGGCGTTCGTGGCCGCCAAGTTCGGCGCGCTGGGCATCGTCTACCTGGCGGCCGTCCTGCTGGCCGGGTCGGGCGCGTGGTACTACACCAACCTGCTCTTCGAGCAGGACCTGCCGCCCGGCGCGTTCCTGGCGGCCAACCTGCTGCTCTGGCTCTGGCTGTTGGCCTTCGTGGCCGCCGGCGTCCTCGGCAGCGCCATCGCCCGGACGACGCTGATCGCCGCCGGGCTGGGGCTGCTCGGCGGCGTGGTCCTGTTCGCCGGCGGCGCGTTCCCGCAGGCGGCCGGGCTGCTGCCCACCGGGCTGGTGGGCTGGGTGGCCCAGCTCGGCGGCACGGAAGCCGTCGCGCCACTCAACTGGGGCGCGATCGCCGGGACGATCGTGGTCATCCTGTTCTGCCTGGTGACGGCCGTGGGCGTCGTGGAACGCCAGGAGATCTAGCCCGCGGGCGCCTAGCCCAACTCGAAGCTGGTCACCCCGTACCATCGCTCCACCGGCACGTCGATCGAAGGTCTCGTCGCCAGCCGGTACATGCGCGCTGTCTCAAATACGGGCGACATGCCGTGGCGCTCCGCCAGGGCGACGGCCGCCGCATGGCTGCCGGGCACGTCGAGGTAGACCGGGCTGCTCGCCGGGACGCGCGCCGAAGCCGCCTGGAACAGCGCCTCGGCCGCGGCCGGACTGTCGGCGAAGAGCGGGCCGAACTTGTAACCGGCGCGACACGGCCGCAGCACCGTATAACCGGCCAGGCGGCCGCCCTCAACGGCGCCGAGGGAAACGATCCCCGGCCGGCTCAGCCAGCTCCGCAAGAACGCCGTCCGCGGCGCGGGCATGAGCGCGGCGTCGTAGGCGCTGACCGGGTCGAACGGCAGCTCGCTGAGGTCCACGATCCGCAGGCCCGGCGGCGGGTTTTCGGCCGCGGAACCCGCTCGCCCCTCGTAGCGGAAGTTCCGGTCGGCCCACTTGAAGCCCCAGCGGGCGTAGTTGGACTGCTGGGCCACAACCCCATCCAGGCCAATGTTCCAGCCATCCAGCCGCTTCATGCCCTCGTTCCAGAGGCGCAGCCCGTAACCGGCCCCCCGATGCTCGGGCTTCACAATATAGAAGCCGAGAAACGCGAAGTCGCCCTCATAGCGAACGACCGAGATCGAGGCGATCGGCTCGCCGCCGAGAAGACCGAGGAGGAATCCGTCGGGGTCCGCCGCGTGGAAGCTGGCGGCGTCGTGCAGGCCCGGGTTCCAGCCCTCGGCCGCGGCCCAGTCGACGGCGAGATCGACTTCGTCGCGGGTCATCGTCCGCATCGTGTAGTTGTCCATGACAGACCTCCGGCGGAAATCATACAGGGCTCGCCCCGCTTCGTCGACGGTTTTCGCCAGGTCAGGCGCGCGTCAGTTGTCGACCGGTAGCGATCCCGGTTGTCCCGGGGTTTCGCTCCCATCCGCTTGCGCCGCCCGACCGGTCGCTGTCTAATTCGCCCATGACGCCTCTTGCTTCCTCCATCCGATCCAATGTGGCCGGGCACTTGCCCGACATGGTCCGCTTGCTCAGCGCCCTCGTCCTGGCCGAATCGCCGTCCTCCGACCCGGCGACCCAGGCTGCCCCGCTGCGGTTGCTGGCCCAGGAACTGGAAGCCCTCGGCTTCTGTGTCGAGCGCACGCCCGGACAACTGACCGGCGGCTACCTGACTGCCCGCCAGGCCGGGGCGGGCGGCGGCGGCCAGCTCCTCCTCGGCCACTGCGACACCGTCTGGCCGGTCGGCACGCTGTCCGAGATGCCGCTCGTCGTCGAGGGCGATGCGTTGCGCGGTCCCGGGTCGTTCGACATGAAGGCCGGTCTTGTCATCGGGCTCTTCGCCCTGCGCGCGCTGCGCGAACTGGGGCTGGAACCGCCGCTGGCGCCGGTCTTTTTCATCAACACGGACGAGGAGATCGGCAGCGTCGAATCACGGGCGGCCATTGAATCGCTGGCGCAGCAGGTGGAACGCGCCCTGGTCCTCGAACCGGCCGCCGGCACGGACGGCAAGCTGAAGACCGCCCGCAAGGGCATCGGCGGGTTCGACATCACCGTCCGCGGCGTGGCCGCCCACGCCGGGCTTGAGCCGGAAAAGGGCGTCAGCGCCATCCTCGGCATGGCCGAACTGACCCGGACGCTCCACGGCCTGACCGACCTCTCGCGCGGGCTGTCCGTCAACGTGGGCGTCGTCCGCGGCGGCCTGCGGTCGAACGTCGTCGCGCCTGAGTGCAGGGCGGAGGTCGACGTCCGGGCCTCGACGGTGGCCGACGCGCGCCGGCTGGAGGAGACGATCCTGGCGTTGCCCGCGCCGCTGCCCGGCACGACGCTGGAGATCAGCGGCGGCTTTGAACGCGGGCCATTGGAGCGCACGCCCCGCAACCGGGCCCTGTGGGCGCTGGCCGAAGAGGCGGGGCGCGAGCTGGGCATGGCGCTGGACGAAACCGCCGTGGGGGGCGGCTCCGACGGCAACCTGACCAGCCTGCACACGGCCACGATCGACGGTCTTGGTCCGGTGGGCGACGGCGCCCACGCCCGCCATGAATTCGTCGTCATCAGCAGCCTGGTCGAACGCTCGGCGCTGCTGGCCTGTCTCATGATGAAGGCGTGAGGCGAGCAGGGCCAGGACCGAATTGGAGCGAATCGCCACACTGCGGATAATACGCCTATGCGCGCGCGACTGACCTGGGAGCTCATCACCCTTCAACTCCGCAACCCGTTCCGCACCAGCCACGGCACCAGTGAATCGCGTTCCGCCCATTGGCTGCGCCTGGCCGGCGACGAGGGCTGGGGCGAGGGGACGATCCCGCCATACTACGGCGTGACGACGGAGGCAATGGCCGCCGTCTGGGACGCGGCCGCCCAGCGGACCGCCGCCTTCCCCGACGACCCCGCCGCCATCGCCGCCTGGATGGCGGCCGACCCGGCCATCGCTGCCGGGCCTGCCCCGGCGCGCGCCGCGCTCGACCTGGCCCTGCACGACCGGATCGGCCGCGGGCAGCGCCTGCCCCTCTACCGGCTGCTGGACCTGCCGGCGCCGCCGCCGCTGCGCACCTCGTTCACGCTGGCGATCGATACGCCGGAAGCGCTGGCCCGCCAGGCGGCCGAACTGACCGCCTATCCGGTGCTGAAACTCAAGCTGGGCGGACCCGACGACGTCGCCGGCGTGGCTGCCGTGCGGGCTGCCCGTCCTGACGCCACGCTCTACATCGACGCCAACGCCGCCTGGACCCCGCCGGAAGCCATCGAACGCCTGGAGCGCCTGAGCGACTATGACGTAGCCGTGGTCGAACAACCGGTGGCCAAAGACAATATCCTCGGCATGGGCTACGTCCAGCGCCACACGGGCATCCCGGTCGTGGCCGATGAGTCGCTTCAGACGGCCGGCGACCTGGAGAAGCTGGCCGAGGCCGGCGTGCGCGGGGTGAACCTGAAGCTGATGAAACTGGGCGGACTGGGCCCGGCGCTGGCCGTCGCGCGCCGGGCGCGCGACCTGGGCATGGGCCTGATGCTCGGCTGCATGATCGAGACATCCATCGGCGCGACAGCCATGGCCCACCTGGCCGGGCTGGCCGACTGGCTCGACCTCGACGCGCCGCTCCTGGTGGCCAACGACCCGTTTGATGGCCTGCGCTTCGGGCCAGACGGCGCGTTGCTCCTGCCGGACCGTCCCGGCATCGGCGCCATCCGCCGCGCCTGACTGCCGTCTGTTGGCCTGAATGATCGCTACCGATGTGAGGAGCCACGATGAACCCGCAAATCGCCGATGCCCTGACCGCTGCCCAGGCGCCATTTGCCGACACCCGATTCCAGCTCAGCCGGTTGGAGGCGGCCGACCGGGGCGGCGGTCTATACGCCCTGAGCGGTGACGTCCTGGACCGGCTGACATTGACGGCCGTCCTGGACGACCTGGCCCGGCAGCTGCCCGGCACGCGCTGGGATGCCGAAGGCGTGCATGTGCTGCGTATTGCCCGGCCGGCCCGGCGCGTCGTCCGCACCAACCTGACGGGTTTCTACGCCACCCCCTCCTGGCTGGGCGAACAGCAGAGCCAGGTGCTGGCCGGGACGGTCGTCGAAGTGCTGGAGGACCAGGAACGCTGGTCGTTCGTCCGCCTCGACGACGGCTATCTCGGCTGGGTCTACAGGCCATACCTCGGCCCGCTGGAGACGGCGACGCCGCTGCCGACAGATATCGTCAGCCGGGCCTCGGTGCTCGCGCTGCCCGAACCCGGCGCTCCCCCCGCCACCGCCCTGACTCGCCTCTTCGCCGGCACGCTTGTCGCGGCGCGGGAGACGAGCGGCCGCTGGGTCCTGGTGGGCCTGGCCGACGGCGGTCAGGGGTATGTGGCGTCAGAGGCACTGCGGCCGCTGGCGGGGCCTGCCTCGCTGGAGACGCGCCGCCAGACGTTGATCGACATCGCCAGAGACGAGTACATCGGCGTGCCCTACCTGTGGGGCGGCACGACGGTGATGGGCATCGATTGCTCCGGGCTTGCCCAACTCATGCACAGGCTCGTCGGCGAGACGCTCCCCCGCGACGCAGACATGCAGTTCAAGACCGGGCAGCCGGTCGAGACGCCCTTTCTTGCCGGCGACCTGCTCTTCTTCGGCGCGGCGGGCGACCACCGGTCCGTCAGCCACGTCGGCATCAGCCTCGGGCCGGAATCGCAGCCCGACGGCTGGGTCATCATCCACTCCAGCCGCGGCCGCAACGGCGTCTACATCGAAGACGTGCGGGCCGTAGACTACCTGCGCGAGCGATTTCTGGGGGCGCGACGGTTTCTGCTGGCCTAGAACGTCCGGCGGCCGCGGCCGCCCCGGCGCGACTCGTGGGAATTCACCCGGCACACCGGACCGAAGCGCCATCGCCGTCCGGTCGATCCGGTTCTACATCCCCCGGCAAAATAGTACGTTGGTCCTATTTAATTGTGCCGGTACGGTGCGGGCTCTATACTAATTGTACCAGTCAGTTAGGGGTGCGATTAGTGAAACGAATACACCTGCTGTGTCTCGCGGCAGTGCTGGTAGCGACCTTCACCGTACTAAACATCAGTTCCTTCCGCGTTGCGGCCCAGCCTCCGCGTCCCAACATCGTGGTCATCATGACCGATGACCAGGACATCG
>CAYRBP010000055.1:0-2709 GCA_964422535.1 uncultured Ardenticatenaceae bacterium
GCCCAGCCTCCGCGTCCCAACATCGTGGTCATCATGACCGATGACCAGGACATCGTCCCGGAATGAGACACGTTCCAGGTGGATTTCGAGAGTTAGAGGGATGCCCCTAGGGTATTCGGCCAGGTAACGATTGGAAGTGTTACCTAGGCTACATCTCGCATGAATTTGCCGTGTTATACTGTCTTTGGGTCCATATACTCTGCTCCTCATTCACACAGGCGTCCTTCTTTTTGTGCCGTTTAGAAGGACGCGTATCGCAACACGAATGTTCCAGGTGATATGGGCTCTACGGAGGCCAGTGCCAGTCTAGACGGCCAGTAGTCTCGGTTTCTATCTGATTATCGGTCGTCGTGTCCGCCGTTAGGCCGGACGCACGCCTCGCCGATCCCTCCGGTAGAACGGTGGGAAGAAGCCTGCAGCCCTGCGGCCGGCTTCGCGGACATAGGAGATGATCGCCATGTCCAAGAAGTTCCGCTTCATCTGCCTCGCAGCCGTTTTCGTGTACCTATCCGGTTCGGCCGCCCTTGCGGCTCGCAACCACATCGGTTCGCTTCCTGTTTCACTGTCGTGCCACAGTCAGGAGGCCGGGCAGGCCGAAACGCCCACCGCCTCCATCACCTACAACAGCGGCGTATACGCGTCGAAAGTATCGGTCGTCCCGGGCGAACGGATCGACTTTCACGTTTCCAGCGCGCCGTCCAGAACAACAGCAACCTTCTACCGCGAAGGACCCACGCGCCAGTTGATGGGCACTGCCAGTGACGTCAGAGGCGGGACTTACGGCTGCTCCGGAAAGTACGCCACCGGCTGCAACTGGCCCGTCGCCCTCAGTTACACCATCCCGGCCGACTGGCCATCGGGCGTTTACACCGTGGACGTACCGAGAGCCAACGGCGGGACGATGAGCGGCATCTTCTGGGTGCGAGCCGATCGTCCAGGCTCAACCTCGAAAGTGCTTTTCCTGTCATCGGTCAACACCTACCACGCCTACAACGGCTACGGCGGCGGCTCGCTTTACAAGCTGGCCGGGCGCGTAATCAAGAGCACGAAAGTCAGCTTTGACCGGCCGTTCGTCAGCGGCATCGGCGAATTCGGCCGTTGGGAGCGCAAGTTCATCGCCTGGGCCGAAGCGAACGGTTATCCGCTGGAGTACGCCGCTACCTATGACCTGGCGTTCCATCCCGAACTCCTTGACGCCTATGACGTGGTCATCATCGCCGGACATAGCGAGTACTGGTCGTGGGACATGCGCGAACGCATCAAGGTCTTCCTCGACCACGGCGGCCGCTTCATGAACCTGAGCGGGAACACGATGTGGTGGCAGGTCCGGTTCGAGGACAACGGCCGGACGATGGTGGCCTACAAGGCATGGCAGAAGGACCCGCTGAACGGCCAGAAGGTGACGACCGACCTCAATATGGAGTACCCGATCAACGACACATCAGCCCACATCACCGGGCTCGACTATTACTACGGTGGTTTCCCGGGCAAGACGCGCGCCGGTTATAAGACAGTGAACGCCGATCACTGGGTCTTCAACGGGACCGGGCTTCGGGAGAATGAGGAGTTCGGTCGCGGGCCTACGCTCGAGACATCCATCCATGACAAGGAGACGGACGGCATGCCGTTCAACTGCGCCGCCGACGGCAGCACGATCATCGGCCCGCTCAGCAACAGCGGCACGCCCGGCAATTTCGCCGTCCTGGGCATCGTTCCGGTCAATGACAAGCAGAAGAAGATGCGGAGTTTCGGCGAGATGGGGCTCTATACCCTCCGCGGCGGGGGAGCGGTCTTCTCGGCCGGGACGACCGGCTGGGCGCTGGGCCTGCAGGACCCGGTCATCGACCGGATCACCCGCAATGTGCTCGATCGATTCATCTCCGGAAACGTGCCGGCAGAAGAAGCCAAGCCGGGTACCGAGTATTTGCTTTACGACGGGTTCAACTGCTCGGCCATCAGCCGGGTGCGTTTCGGCGGCGGCGACGCTGACGCGCAGATCCATGCCTTGAACTACTACGCGACGGTCGACACCGAGGCCGATCGCCTGGACGCCGCCTGCGGCGTTGACGGCAGCGGCCTGCGCATCGCCGCCAAGCGAACGCAGAAGGGCGTGCACTACCAGAGTCACCTGTTCTCGGACTGGCGGGGGACCGACACCCTCTACACCCGGGTGAACGTTGACCTGAGCGGCATGAATCTGGGCAGCGGCGCGATCATCAACCTGTTCGAGCAGTATGCCGATGACCAGCGGAACAAGCCGGCGGCCGTCGCGGTCCTGCAGATCACGCGCGAGAACAACGTGTGGTTGGCGCGCTACCAGCCGGCCGGCGCCGATCTTGCCTGGACGGAAGTTCCGGGCGAGCGCTTCTTCCTGCTGGAGACGACCTGGGACAGGCGCGCGAACCAGGTCGGGTTGTGGGTCGACGGCCGCGGCGGGACACAGGACATCAACCTTCAGGCAACCCCGGAGCTCAACCGCTCCGACTTCGGCGTGATGAGCGCGACCGGCGCGGTCAGCGGGGCATTGTGCCTGGATGAGTTGGTGCAGGATGACCAACTGCCCCATTGACGGTCAAGCCCGCGGCCGGCGGCGAGTGGCCACTACCCGGTAGCAGCGCACCTCGGAAGCACGCGGTAGCTGGTACGACTATCGATCGATACACCGCTCCAGGCGGACGCGCAGGATGCCGGTGAACCAGCATTCGGCCG
>CAYRBP010000055.1:2809-19274 GCA_964422535.1 uncultured Ardenticatenaceae bacterium
TGGTCGTTGACCAGGCGGCAGGTGACCCAGGCGCCGGTGTCGAAGTGGGCGACGGTGAAAACCGAGGTCGAACCCGCGTCCACTTCCCCCAGACCCAGCGTGTAGTCCGGCGTCAGGCGGTCGCGCACGCCGGCCAGTGCGCCATAGTTGGCGCCGCGCTCCTGCCCCAGCGCGACCAGGTCGCCGCGGTCGCCCTCGAAGTCGCGGACGGTCTCAATCGCGTCATAGGTCGCCTCGGCGGCGACGGCCGCCGGGTCGAACATCATGTTCTGGGTCAGGAAAGCGGCCAGAAAGACGATCGGCACCGGCCATATCAGGCTGAACAAAGCCCGGCCGCCCGGCCCGCGCTTGCCGCGCAATTCGCTGGCAAGGTGTTGCAGGCGCATGTCCTGGATCAGACCCAGGACCAGCAAGACGAGGGCGATGGGAAAGCCACCGAGTAGCAGGCCGCTTCGCGTCCCAAACAGGTACGGGAAGAGCGGGCGTCCCCAGAAGCGCTGGTCGGCCAGCCAGACGACGAGCGTCCGGCCATAGGTACTCAGGTAACCAAGGAGCAGGATGCACGCGACGCCTGCCGCCAGCCACACCAGCACCGTAAGCCAGCTCCGGGCGACGCGCGCGCTGAGCCAACCCGCCAGGGCGCAGACCAGGATGACGGCCGCCATGCCCAGCAGCAACGTCGGCACCTGGAGTGGGAACGGCAGGTCCAGACTGCGGACGAGATCGTCGCCCCACGCGCCCAGGGCCAGGGCCAGGCCGATCAACAGCCCGTTGGCCAGACCGAGCCGGCGATAGATCGGTAGGGTATGGGGCTCCGGGACGGACAGGTCTAGGCCGAACGGTTGGCTCGTTGCCATAACAGGACTCCTCCGCCGATGACCAGCGCCGCAAGCGCCAGACCGGCCCAGCCCCACATCGATTCGCCGCCTGCCGCCGGCGGCGGGGCCGCGGGAGTCGGTGTTGGCGCTGCCAGCAGCGCTTCTGCCTGCGCCGCTGCCGCCTGTTCGGCGGCCAGTCCCTCGACCGTCAGTTGCCGGCCGTCCCAGCGGCCGTTCGCCCGCGCCAGATGGGCGGTGATGGCCAGGTATTCGTCATCGGTCAGGGAGGCCGGGTTCCAGTAGGGCATCGACGCCCGGATATACCCGTACAGCACGCCGTTGGTCGGAAACTTCTGGTTGACCGCCCCACCAACCACGGCCGGAACGACGGTCGGGATGGTGAAGCCGTCATCATACGGCCGGTCGCCGTGGCAGCCGCTGTTCCAGCAGTACTGCTCCTGCACCGGGTACTGGGCGCGCCATTCGTCGGTCAGTCCCTGGCCCTTGTCGCCGTGGCACGGCTGGCAATGGAGCCAGTAGAGCTGCGCGCCGTCGTCAGCCTGGGTCGGCGCGCCGACGGTTGGCGGCGCGGCCAGGCGGTCGGCCGTCGGTGTGACGCCCGGCTGCAGCGTCGGCGCCGGTTCGGGCGTCGGCTCGATCGCGGCCCGGCCTCGTTCCTCATCCTGCGCGGCCGCGACGAACGGCAACCCCAGGGCCATGAAGGCGATCAGGAACAGGAGCAACGCTCGCACGAGGCAGGATTTTGCGGTGAACAACGGCTCCACCTGTCCACAAACAGAGGGCGGGCTTCTCGTCGTCGCCCGCCCTCCTTCAATTCAGTGGTGAGTGACCAGTGGCGACCGGTCAGTTCCACCGACCACTGGCCACTGCCCACTTCTACTACGCCTTCTTGCCGCGCAATTTCGGGTCGAGGATGTCGCGCAGGGCGTCACCGATCAGGTTCCAGCCCAGGCCATAGAGCAGCAGGGCCATACCGGGAAAGAAGATGATGTACCAGTGCTGGTCCAGGGTCAGGATCCAGGCCCGGGCGAAGCTGACGATCTGGCCCCAGTCGGCATAGCCCTCCGGTAGGCCAATGCCCAGGAAGCTCAGGGCCGCAAATGACAGGACCACGGCGCCCAGGTCGAGCGAGATGAGGACCATCGTCGAGAACATGGCGTTCGGGATGACGTGGCGCAGCATCAGGTGCGAGTCGCTGGCGCCACTGGCCCGGGCCGCCAGGACATAGTCGCGCTGCTTGGTGGCCAGGATGTCACCGCGCAATTGCCTGGCGTAGGTCGTCCAGCCGAAGATGATCAGCGCCACCGTGGCCGGCCAGATACTCTGGCCAAAGATGGGCGTCAGCAGCGAGGCGAGGATCAACGCGCCGGTGATGAAGGGGAAGGCGACGAAGATCTCCACCACGCGCATCAGCGACTCATCAACCCAGCCCCCGTAGAAACCGGCAAAGGCGCCGATCAGTGCCCCGATCAACGCAGCTGACGTCGTCACCAGGAAGCTGGCCAGGAAAGCCGTCCGCGTCCCCCAGATCACGCCGTAGTAGATGTCATACTGGCCGCTGGTCGTGCCGAACAGGTGGACCCATTCTTCGTTGCCGGTTAGCGGCGTGTACCAGAACGGGATCGTATCGGGCGCGTTCTTGTTCCACTCCGCGCCGGGCGGCCGCGGCTCAGCCTTGAAGCCGTCGCGGGGGATCTGCTTCGGGTCTTTCCCGACCGGCGGGGCCAGGACGGGCGCGAAGAGCGCCACCAGGGCAAACAGGCTGATGATGATGATGCCCGTCACCGAAAGCGGGTTGGTGACAATGCCCTTGAGCAGTCGCGCCCATTCCGGGCCGAGCGCCTTCTCCAACCGGGTCAACTCGCGCAATTCGCCACCGTCGAGGCCGACGGGTGCGGAGGGCAGGTTCGGGTTCGTTGCTGCAGTCATCGGTTGCGCTCCTTGTGCCTAGTTCAAACGGATGCGCGGGTCAAGCACCGCGTACAGGATGTCAACGATCAGGTTGGAGATGACGAACAGGATGGCGGTGAACAGCGCAAAGCCAAGCATCGTCAACACATCCAGGCTGAGGGCCGCTTCGGCCGCGGCCGACCCCATGCCGGGATAATCGAACACGGTCTCGGTGATGACCACGCCGTTCATCAGGCCGGCCAACGTCAGGCCGGCGACGGTGATAACCGGGATGAGCGCGTTACGGCGGATGTGGCGGCTGACGACCGTCTTCTCCGGCAGGCCCTTGGCCCGGGCCGTCGTCACGTAATCCTGGCGCAACTCCTCCAGCATCGACGAGCGCGTCACCTTCAGCAGCAGGGCAACCTGGATGACCATTAGCGTCAGGACCGGCATGACCAGGTGGCGCAGGGCATCAATGAAGATGTCAAAGCGCAGGTTCAATAGCGAATCGATAGTCATCATGCTGGTGTAGAGGGTGAAGCCGGGCTTGATGACTTCCTGGGCGTACTGCGTCGAGAGCCGGCCGGGCTGGAACCAGTCCAGCCTGGCATAGAACACCAGGAGTAAGAGCAGGGCGAAGACGAATGTCGGGAATGACCAGCCGAGGATGGCAAAGACGCGCGTCGCCTGGTCGATTGGCTTGTTGTGATGCAGAGCCGCCTGGATGCCCAGCCAGATGCCAAAGACGACAACCGGGATCATGGCCCAGAGCGCAAGCTCCATCGTGGCCGGCAGCCGCCGGCGCAGCAAGCTGGCGACGTCCTCCGAGCCGGTGCGCGAATAGCCCAGGTCCCCGCGCAGGATGCCGCCGACCTTCTCGCCGGTTTCCGGGTCGTTGGTGCCGACGAGCCAGTTCCAGTACTGGACATAGAACGGCCGATCCAGGCCGTAGCGCTTGATGATCGAATCAACCTGGCTCTCAGTCTTGGGGATGTCCCGGACATACAGCGCCGATCGCTCGACCGGGCCCAGCACCTGCAACATCGCAAAGATAAGCACGGTCACGCCGAAAAGGATGATTGGCAAGATCAAGAGTCGCCGGATGATATAAGCAGTCATTGGGTCCTCACTCGCAAGACTTCAGACGTATACGCTCTCTTCGCCTTAAGCGCTAACTGACGAAACCGATGCACCACCCTCCGCTCCCCTCTCCCGGCGGGAGAAGGAACAGACGAATGCTTGGAAACGTGCGCGATTCCCTGCTAACTCGCACCGCAAGGCTGCACCGCCGGCCGGTCCAGCCTTGCGGTCCGGGCTCCAGAGAGGTGGAGGGCCTCCCACGAAGGCAGGCCCTCCACACTCGTTACTCAGCTAGAACGCTTATTGGCCGTCCAGCGAGATGCTGTAGTACATCGGCTCGAACTGGCCGACACGGTAGAAGTAACCGTCCACCCAGCGCTGCTGATACTGCTTGCCGGTGCGCTGCGCCCCAATGATGCTGATCGCATCATCATGGAACATCTGGCCGATCTCGAAGTACATCTGCTCGCGCTTCGCCGGATCCGTCTCGCGGGCCGCGGCCGAGGCAACTTCCTCGTACTTGGCGATGATGTCTTCGGGCAAGCCCTGGCGGCCGCCGAACGTGCCGTAGGTGTACGGCTGGACCCAGTTGTGCGGGTCATGGATGTCTTCCACCCAGCCGCTGATCGACATCGGCAGCTGCTGCGCCCGGAAGGAGCGCAGGAAGGTCGGCCACGGCAGGCTGACGACTTCGATGTTGTACAGCCCTTCCTCGGAGACAGCGCCGATCTCGGACTGCAGGATCTGGGCGATCGTCTGGCGGGTCTGGTTACCGGCGTTGTAGGCGATCTGGAAGCGGAAGCCGGTCTCGGGCAGCTGGCCGTCCCAGGCCTCGGCCAGATAGGCGGCGCAGGCTTCCGGATCGTACTCGTAGATCGGGCCGTCCGGGTTCCAACCCAGCATGTCATTGATGATCGGGCCGTTGTTGCGAACGCCATTGCCCAGGAAGGCCTCGGCGATGAACGTGTCCCAGTCCATGCAGGTGGCCAGTGCCTTACGGACGTTGATGTCGCTGAAGAAGTCCGCCGGGATGCCGTTACCGTCCAGCTGGCCGGAACCAATGTACGGCGAGTCCGGTGCGATACTCCAGGTCGGGAAGATGTCGGTCCGGCTCACGCTCGGCAGGCCCGCGAACAGGGTCAGGGGGCCGTCCGGATTGTCCGGGTTCACCGTGCATTCCAGTGTCTGCCAGTCGCAGAACTCGCCGACCAGCGGGTCGAGCTGGCTCTCGTTCTCCGGGTCATAGTCGACCCAGGCAGCGTCGCCGGCCTGCAGGGCGGCGAAGCGGGTGCCCCACTCGCTGACGATGCGGTTGATGACCGTCTTGACCTGCGGGACGCCGGACGGACCACCTTCCCACATCGGCTCGGTGCGCCAGTAGTTCTCATTCGCGGTCAGCACCCACTCTTCACCAGGGGTCCAGTGGTCGAGCTTGTAGGGGCCGGTGCCGTTGGTGATAGCACCCAGCGGGGTGTTCTCCGCGCCGAGCGCGTAGTGGTTCTGCCACGTGGCGCAGTCGCCATCCCAGGCGCCGTTCTCGATCGCCCAGTCCTGGTCCATGACAGAGCCCCACGGCTGGGTCAGCGTCGACAGGAACGGGCCCCACGGGAAGGCCAGGGTGATGGTGACGGTGCCGGCGGCGTCGTCGGCCACGACCTTGCTCTTGACGTTCTCGCACACCGCCAGCAGTTCTTCCGGCGTGGCGTTCTCGATCAACGCCGCCTGGTCGCCGGCGTACGCGCCTTCGCCGATCTCCTCGGTGATATCACCAGAGGTATAGCCCATGATCGGCTCGATCATCAGCCACTGCGGGCCGTTCGGGTCCGACTGCAACAGGCCGCGCTGTAAGGTATAGGCCACGTCGCTCGGTTCCAGGGTGGCGCCGTTGTGGAAGGTGACACCTTCGCGGATCTTGAAGGTGTAGGTCATGCCGTCTTCAGAGATGCCGCCGTTCTCCAGGCTCGGGACTTCCGTCGCCAGGCCGGGGATCAAGTCAGTCGGGCTGTTGAAGTTGTACAGGATCAACGGCTCGTAGATCTGTAGCAGGGCGCCGCCGCCGGCCGTCTCATAGTTCAGGGCCGGGTCGAGCGTGTCCATATCACCGATCGTCTGGATGACCAGGGTGGTCGGGTCCGGCGCGGCGAAGACGACTTCTTCCTCCGGCTCCGGGGTCGCCGTCACAACGACCTCTTCCACTTCGGTCACCACCTGGGTGACAACGACCGCTTCACCTTCAACCACTTCGGTCTCGGTTACAATGCGGGTTACTTCCACAACTTCGGTCTGTGGCTGGCAGGCGGCCAGGACCAGGGCGAAAACCGCCAGGGCCGCGAGCAGCGCCATCAAACGATTCTTTGACATCTTTCGTGTCTCCTCCATCTTCATAAAAAACGTAACGCTTCAGATCGTGTCCCGTCGGTTGGGACCTTGCTCCGCACTTTACAGTACTGGGTCTAACAACACCACCTCCTCACGTGATAAGCATCGTTGGGTTCGGTGTAACTCGGTGGGGCGCCGGCGGGTGCGCGGCCTCCGGGAAGGAGTACCGCGGTCGGGAAACCGCTTGCGTCCCACAGGGCTACGGCCGGATCACCCGTGGCGGGCGCAGGCCCGCCGTCGCTCACTAGACAAACTTCTCCGCATGGTGGCAGGCCACCATATGGGGCACTTCAACCGTGCCCAGGTTGCGGAACTCCGGGTCCACTTCCCGGCAGACGTCCGTCGCATAGCGGCAGCGCGGGTTGAACCGGCAGCCGGCGGGCGGGTTGGCCGGGCTGGGCACGTCCCCTTCCAGGATGATCCGCTGTCGCCGGCTTTCTTTGTCCGGGTCGGGGACCGGGATGGCCGACAGCAACGCCTGGGTGTAGGGATGCAACGGATGGTCATAGACCTCGTTACGGCTGCTCAGCTCGACGATCCGGCCCAGATACATCACAGCCACGCGGTCACTGATGTAGCGGACCATCGACAGGTCGTGGGCGATGAACAGGTACGTCAGGCCCAGTTCGTGTTTCAGGTCATCGAGCAGGTTGACGACCTGAGCCTGGATCGAGACGTCCAGGGCCGAGATCGGTTCGTCGGCGACGATGAACGACGGGTTGGTCGCCAGGGCGCGGG
Organism: uncultured Ardenticatenaceae bacterium; assembly: GCA_964422535.1. Taxonomy (GTDB): domain Bacteria; phylum Chloroflexota; class Anaerolineae; order Promineifilales; family Promineifilaceae; genus Promineifilum. The sequence continues at coordinate 9,739 of CAYRBP010000055.1, forward strand.
CCACGCCAATGCGCTGGCGCTGGCCGCCGGAGAATTCATGCGGGTAGCGGTTGACGAAATAGGGGTTGAGGCCGACGAGGCGCAGCAATTCCTGCACGCGCGCCTTTCGGCTTTCGCCGTCGCCCATGCCGTGGATGGACAGCGGCTCGCCGATGATATTGCCGACCGTCATGCGCGGGTTGAGCGAGGCGTAGGGATCCTGGAAGATCATCTGCATGTGCCGCCGGGCCTTGCGCATCTCGTTCCGGTTCAGCTCGACCAGGTCGCGGCCGGCGAAGTGAACCTCGCCCGCCGTCGGTACCTCCAGTTGAAGGATCGTGCGTCCGGCGGTTGACTTGCCGCAGCCGCTCTCGCCGACGAGACCAAGCGTTTCGCCCTTGTAGATGTCGAAACTGATGCCGTCAACGGCCTTGATGTGGCCGACGGTCTTGCGCAGAACGCCGCGCTTGATCGGGAAATACTTCACCAGGTCGCGGACGTGAATGAGGACATCACGGCCCGGCGGGGTAACCTGGGCAGGAGCGGCGCCGGCCGCGGACGTGGCGGTAGTGGTGGCAGCAGTCTGGGCGGTCACAGCGACACCTCCGCAGGGACGTCGGATACGATGGCCGCTACCGCATCTTCAGCTATCTCCTTGCTGTAGTCCACGATGCGATAGCCGTCATAGACCTCTTGCGCTCGCCAGCAGGCCGAGACGTGGTCGGGCGCGACGGGGGTAAGCGGGGGGTTCTCCTGCCAGCAACGGTCTATCGCATAGCGGCAGCGCGGGGCGAACGGGCAGCGCTCGGGTTGCTGCAGGAGGTCCGGCGGAAGCCCCTTGATCGGGATCAGCCGCTCCTTGCGCCTGGCGTCCACCTTCGGCAGCGACTCCAGCAGGCCCAGGGTATACGGGTGGGCCGTCTCTTTGTAGAGCGAGCGGACCGGGGCCAGTTCGACGATATAGCCGGCGTACATGACGGCGATCTTGTCGACCATGCCGGCGATGACGCCGAGGTCGTGGGTGATCCAGATGATCGCCATGCCCAGTTGCTGCTTCAGGCGCAATACGAGGTCGACGATCTGGGCCTGGATGGTCACATCCAGGGCGGTGGTCGGCTCGTCAGCGATGAGCAGCGAAGGGTTACAGGAGAGGGCCATGGCGATGCCGATGCGCTGCCGCTGGCCGCCGGAGAACTGGTGCGGGTAGTCCTTGAGGCGGTCGGCCGCGTTCGGCAGGCCGACCATTGCCAGCAACTCAGCCGCGCGCTCGTCGGCCTGCTCCTGTTTCATGCCCAGGTGGAGGGTCAGCGCCTCGGTCATCTGCAGGCCGACGGTCAACACCGGGTTGAGCGAGGTCATCGGGTCCTGGAAAATCATCGCCATTTCCCGGCCCCGCACCCGGCGTAGCTCGTCGGGCGTCAGCTTCAGAAGGTCACGGCCGTTAAAGATCGCCTCCCCATCCTCGATGTTGCCCGGCGGGCTGGGGATGAGACCCATGATCGACTTGACCGACACCGATTTACCGGAGCCGCTCTCGCCGACGATTGCCATGGACTCGCCCTCATCGAGGGTGAAGGAGACCCCGTTGACAGCATGCACGATGCCGTCTTCGGTGTAGAAACGGGTGACAAGATTACGGACTTCAAGTAAATGTGTCATCGTACCCTTGTGCGCTGAGGAATGTCCAAGTACCAGTCTATCCGGCTCCCACGAGTCGATTCACATACGGCCGCAGGGGCAAGGCAAGCACGGTACTATAGCGCAATTTGATGCAACACCAAAAGGAAGCGATGTTGCCCGTCGATGACTTGAAGCCACAGGTCGCTATTGTAAACGCCATTCTGTCGCCCAGTATACAGCTAATGCGTACAGGTGGCAACATGGTGACAAAGAACGGTCAAAGGGGAAACCGAGCCGCGACGCGGCGGCCGGCAGGCAGGCATCGCGGCCCACGTCATGGCATGTCCGGCTGCATCTTCGCATCTCCGCCCACGACCGGCCGGGTCAGGGGCAGCGCCTCCCCAGGGGCAGGCCGGCAACCGGACAAATGTCATCAGTTTGCCGACAAATGTCATGACCCTGAGCGAGACCAATCTGCAAACCGCGAGCTTATGGTACAGTACGGGTTGACCCAGGCGGCCGGGCATCGCCTCCGGGCGCGACGGACGCGGCAGCGCGGCACGACGACCGGCATCCGGCAGGGTCATGCGGCGCATTGAGTGATATTCCAGGGTCAATCCGGACCCTCTCGTTGAGGATGAGACGACTGCCATGAAAGAGATCCTTGTCATCCACCTGGACGAAGCGACAGAAACAGAGACTGTCTCCTTCCTGGGCCACAGCTTCCGGCTGCGCCGGGCCGGCTGTGGCGGCGACGCCGAGCGCGCCCGGGCGCTGGTGCAGCAGTACGATGGCAAAGTTGACGCCATCGCCCTGGACGGCCTGCCCGGTTCTCTCGAGCTCGGCCCTGCCCAGCGGCCGCACGCCCTGGGCGCCGAACTCGCGGGGCTGCCGTCGAAAACGCCCGCGGTCGACGGCCACGGCATCCGCGCCGGGCTGGAGCGCTGGGGCGTCATCCTGGCGGACCGGGCCCAGCCGGGCATCTTTAGCCGCAAGCGGGTCCTGATGGTTCCCGGCCTCAACCACGGCGGGCTGGCCCAGGCCCTCGGCCGCCGCGCCGACGCCCTGCGCTATGCTGACCCGATCGTCTACTTCGGCCTGCCGGCCGCTCCCGGCGTCGGCAGTCCACAGACGCTCGACCAGGCCGCCGGGCCGACGCTCGACCAGCTGAAGGACGCGCCTTTTCGCCGGCTCTTGCCCGTCGCCGGCACGCCCGAATCGCCGCGCGACGCCGGCCAGTTCGAATGGGCCGACATCCTGGCCGGCGATATCGGCGCCATCCGGCGGTACGCGCCGGCCGAGCTCAAGCGCAAGACGGTCGTGGTGGAGCATGCCGACGAAACCGACCTGGACGACCTGCGCGGCCGCGGCGTCAATATCGTCGTCACGATGATGCCGTCGCTGGAGGGCGTGGGAGAACTGAGCCGCCACTCGGCCGCCGTGCTGGAGGCGATGCTCGTCGCTGCCCGGGCCGATGCCGCGGCTCCCATGACCGAGGATACTTACCTTGACCTGATGGCCGACCTCGACTGGCAGCCGGCCATCCGCTACCTGCAACCGGATGAAGCCGGGATCAACCGCTTCGCCTTCGTTATCCACCCGCTGAACGTCAAGTTCATCCACAACCACAAGCTGTTTCGCTGGACGAAGGTCCTGCCCGATGGCCTGGTGGAGTCGGTGGCGGCCTACATGCCGCCGATCTACCTGTCGCGGATCACCGGCGGCGTCTCGCCGACGACCGGCCAGCGCATCGAGGGCCATCTCATCTCGCTCGGGGCCACGCCGCGGCAGATGATGAACCACGGCGAGCGCTTCACTTATGACCGGCTGAACGAGGCCGCGCGCATCGCCGAGCGCAAGGGCGCGCGGATCATGGGCCTGGGGGCCTTCACCAGCGTCGTGGGCGACGCCGGCATCACCGTCGCCCATGAATCGGACATCGCCATCACCAGCGGCAACAGCCTGACCGTCGCCGCCACGCTCGAAGCGGCCAAGCAGGCGGTGATCAAGATGGGCGCGACCGACCTGACGAAGGGCAAGGTCATGATCATCGGCGCGACCGGTTCGATCGGCTCCGTCTGCTCGCGGCTCGTGGCCCAGGCCATCGAAGACGTGGTGCTGGTGTCGATCGAACCGGAACGACTGATCGAACTGAAGCGGACGATCCAGGATGAGACGCCGGGCGCGCAGGTGACGATCGCCACCCGCGCGGCCGACTACCTGCCCGAGTGCGACCTGATCATCACCGCCACCTCCGCCTTCGGGCAGCGCGTGATCGACATCACCAAATGCAAGCCGGGGGCGGTCATCTGCGACGTGGCACGACCGCCCGACATCAGCAAGGAAGAAGCCGCCCTGCGGCCGGACGTGCTGGTGATCGAGAGCGGCGAAGTGCTCATCCCGGGCGACATCGACTTCGGCTACGACATCGGCCTGCCGCCCAAGACGGCTTACGCCTGCCTGGCCGAGACCGCCCTGCTGGCGATGGAGGGGCGCTTCGAGGACTACACCCTCGGCCGCAACATCACCATCGAGCGGGTCAAAGAGATCTACCGGCTGTTCAAGAAGCACAACTTCCAGATCGCCGGGCTGCGCTCGCACGACGAGTATGTGACCGACGACATGGTGGCGGAAAAGCGGGCGCTGGCCGACCAGCTGCGGGCTGACGCGGCGCTGCTGGCGCGGACAAAGGAAGAGGCCGCCGCCAAACTGGCGACCATTCCGCCCTCGGCCAAGGGCGTCAAGACGCGCAAGGGCGCCCAGGCGGCCCTGCCCTGGGTCGGCGTGGCGGCGGCCATCGGCGCGGTCGGCTTGCTCGCCGGCCGCAAGCGCCGATCCTGATCAGCGGCCGCATCCGCCTGTTCGCCGCGCGCGGCGTCAGGGCCGGGACGGCTCCCCGGCCCGGCGTCGCGCTTGCCTCAAGTCCGAACGATTCTCCCCTTCCCGTCGCCGGCCGGGCCTGCCGCCCCCGACGGCCGACGGCCGCCCCCAGCCAACCTGCCGGCCATGAAATGGGCGTGAATTCGCGGGCCAATGCCTGAGCCTTTCACGCCCGCTTTATGAAAAGCGTAAGCAACCTGTGGCAACATCCAGAGGTGTGGGCGGCCCTCTCCGGATCGCTCGCGCGAACAGTCGGTCGGCACTGCAGCAACGGAGGCCCCCTGGCCCACTTCTGGCGACTTCACGAGCCGCTCCCGTTGCAGGCAAAGAGGTGAATAGAGATGCAGGAAATGACGGTTGGATTCCTGTCCCAGAACCGGACGCGGCCATTTTGGCTCGCCCCAACGCTGCTCATCATCGTCCTGTTGCTGGTGTTAGGGGGCGTCTCGGCCGAAGCGGTCGTCCCGACCTTCACCATCGAGAATGTGATCGTCGACACGTCGGTCACCATCCAGACCCAGAACTTCCCGCCCAACCAGGACTTTGTCGTCCGCATGGGCCCGAACGGGACGCTGGCCATTGACGGTGAAGTTGTCGGCGTCACCAACTCCGGCGGCACGGGCATCTTCTCGGCGACCTACCCGATCCCCCTGGCGCTGCGCGGTGCGGACCGGATCGCCATCCGCCTGGAAAGCCCGCAAGGGTACTACAGCTATAACTGGTTCTACAACAACCGCGAGCCCAAGCCCGACCAGGCAGGAACCGGCACGCCGACGTTCACCATCGAGTCCGTTGTCATCAACGAGTCTGTCACGATCATGACCCAGAACTTCCCGCCTGGGCGCGAGTTCATCGTCATGATGGACCACATGGGCACGCTGGCCATCAACGGCTATCCGGTCGGGGTTGTCAACTCGGCCGCGGGCGGCTCTTTCATGGCCACCTTCCCCATCCCCCAACCGCTGGTCGGGCTGGAGCGGATCGCCATCCGCGCCGAATCCGGGCCGTACTTCGCCTACAACTGGTTCGACAACCAGCCGTTGCAGGAAGCCCGCACGCCGACGATGCGCGTCTGCGCCGTCACCCGCGACGTGAGCGTCGGCATCCAGACCGCCACGAGCTTCCCGCCGAACCGGGAATTCGCCGTCCTGATGGGCCCGATGGGCACGAACGGCATCGACGGGTATGTGGCCGGAACGCTCAACTCCGGGCCGACAGGCTCCGTCAGCGCGGTTTTCGCCATCCCGTCCGGCCTGCGCGGGCTGGACCAGATCGCCATCCGGCTGGATGAGATCGAGGGGCCGCACTACAGCTTCGATTACTTCGACAACCGGGACGGGTTCTACTGCGCGCCGGCGCCGGTGCCGTCACCCACGGCATCCCCCACGCCGGCCCCATAACCAGGCGGGTTCACCGGCCGTCGCTGCTCCTCATGCAATCCTCCGGCGACGGCCGCCGGGCGGCATGTCGCCGGTTCTGGCTCCGGCGCCACGTCGCACGAACCAGTGCTAGGCTCTCGCGGTGCGATAAGACACGCGAGAGCTTAGCCGTTGAGGGTGAACAGGCCGCGGCTTCCGGCGACAATGGCCTCCGTCGCCAGCGATAGAAACAGGCCGTGTTCGACCACCCCGGGTTGCGCCCGGATGAGCTGCGCCAGCCCCCGCGCGTCGGCGATGCCGGCGAAATGACAGTCGAGGATGAGGTTGCCCTCGTCGGTGATGAAGGGTTCCCCGTCCTTGCGGCGTTCCACGACCCGCGCCCCAAGCGAGGCCAGGTAAGCGGCCGCGGGCCGGCGCGCGAACGGGATGACCTCGACCGGCACCGGCGCGCGCGTGCCAAGCTGGTCGACCAGCTTGCTCTCATCGGCCACGATCACGACGCGACGCGAGGCGGCCGCGACGACCTTCTCCCGCAACAGCGCCCCGCCCAGCCCCTTGATCAGGTTCAGGTGAGGATCGATCTCGTCCGCGCCGTCGATCGTGATATCGACCACGGGATGGTCTTCGAGCGCGCCGAGCGGCACGCCGCAGCGCTCGGCCTCGCGGGCGGTCACTTCGGCCGTTGGGATGCCAATGATGCGCTGCAGCGCGCCCGTGTCCAGCAGCGCCCCGATGCGGCGCACCGCGTGCACGGCCGTGCTGCCCGTCCCCAGTCCGACGACCATGCCCGACTGGACCTGCTCCACCGCCCGTTCGGCCGCTTGCTTCTTCAGCGTCTCGACGTCGCCGCCGCGATCCCCGGCCGGCCTCATGGGCGGACCTCGGTCATCTGCCAGGCGCGGATGATCTCGGCCACGCTCCAGGCCTGGGCGATGCAGCCTCGCGGCGTGAAAGGCGGGTCGCCGTCGAAGAGTTCGTTGACACTGCCCACCCCGTCGTCGACCAGGTGGTGCAGCAACCCGTCCAGGTAGGTACGCGCCTGGGCCATGTCGCCGTAGACGCGCAGGTGGGCGCTGACGAACGGGCCGATCAGCCAGCTCCAGACGGAGCCCTGGTGATAGGCGGCGTCGCGCTTGCGCTGGTCGCCGCCATAGTGGCCGATGAAGGCCTTGTCGTCGGGCGAAAGGGAGCGCAGGCCATGAGACGTCAGCAGGTGGCGGGCGCAGGCGTCAACCACCGAGCGTTGCTGTTCCCGATCAAGCGGGCTGTGGGGCAGGGAAATCGCCAGGAGCTGGTTCGGCCGCAGGCTGCCGTCATAGCCGGCCGTCTGGAGCGACGCATCGCCGGCGGGGACGTCCACGATGTCGTAGCAATACCCCATCTCGCCGTTCCAGAAGCGGCCGAAACCCGATTTTACCTGCGCGGCGAGCGCGGCGTACTCGGCCGCGTCGTAGCCCAGGTCGGCGGCGAAGTCCTGCATGATCCTCAGGGCGTTGTACCAGAGGGCATTGATCTCCACCGGCTTGCCGATGCGCGGCGTGACGACCCAGTCGCCGACCTTGGCGTCCATCCAGGTCAGCTGGACGCCCTCTTCGCCGGCGTAGATCAGCCCGTCTTCCGGGTCCATGTGGATGCGGTAGCGCGTGCCCTTGCGGTGCCAGGCGACGATGTCGGCCAGCACCGGAAAGAGATCGCGCAGGAGCCCCTTGTCGCCGGTCGCGTTGACGTATTCGCGGACGGCGATGAAATACCACAGCGTCGCGTCGACGGTGTTGTACTCGGGCGTCTCCCCGGCGTCGGGGAAGCGGTTGGGGAGCATGCCCTGGTCAACGAACTGGGCATACGTGCGCAGGATGCTGGCCGCAACCTCCGGCCGGCCGGTGGCCAGGGTCAGGCCCGGCAGGGCGATCATCGTGTCGCGCCCCCAGTCGCTGAACCAGTGGTAGCCGGCGATGATCGACTTGCCGTCCGGGTCGGCCGCTGTCGGCCGGCGGACGATGAACTGGTCGGCGGCCAGAACGAGCTGGCGCAACGGCTGCTCCAGCGTCTCCCCGCCGACGCGGTGGAGCGCGCCGGCCCGTTGCAGCAACTCCTGCTCGTGGGCCTGGCGGACAGCGTAGGCGGCGGCGCTGTCCAGGCCGGCGTCGGGTTCGGTCGTGGCCACGACGCAGAAGCGCTCGCCCGGCCGCAGCGTGGCCTGGACCTGGGCCACGTAGAGGTGGTCTTCGGTCACGTCGTTCTGGCCGCGATACTCCTCGACGCTCAGGTAGAAGTCCTCGTACCAGTCCAGCTGGGGCGTGATCTCGCCGCGGTCGCTGAGCAGGTAGAAGGGCGTCGCCGCGTCGTGCATGGTTAGCTTCAGCCCGTTGTCGACCGGTTCGATCGCGGGGTCCCAGTCGTTGGCGATGATCGTGCTGTGGTAATCGCGGTAATTGGCCAGGGCCTTGATCGTCAAGCCCATCGGCCCGGTTGCCCGGGCGAGCCGATACTCGACGAACGTGGTGTTGGCCCCCGGCTGCATCCAGACCCGCTTCTCCAGCAGGGCGTTGGCGACGGCGTAGGTCCAGACGGGCGTCGTGCCCTCGAGGTGGAAACGCTCGAGGTGCCGATAGCCGTGGCCTTCGACGACATCGTCTTCCCAGCAATTGGTATAGAGTTCGTAGGTACGGCCGCTGTCCGGATAGATGCCGTCATACTCGACCGTCTCATCGAGCTTGGCCAGGAGGAGTGTCCGGCCGAGGGGCGGCTTCAGGGCGGCGAACAGCAGGCCGTGGTAGCGCCGGCTCAGCGCGCCCGCCAGCGTCCCCGAGGCGAAGCCGCCGATGCCGTTCGTCACCAGCCACTCGCGCCGCAGGGCCACGGCCAGGTCGCCGCACACCTCGCGGCCGAAGTCAAACACCATATGTTTCTCCTCCAGGTGTCAGGGAAAACGGTGAAAGCCGGCCGGCCCAAACGTCGACGCCGCTTCCCCCAGCGTTCCGTTCCGCTTCTACCTCATAGATAGCAGATTATCGGGCCGGGTGCTAGTATAAATCGCATGGACCACGCGCCTTTGCCCGTTCCGGTCGGCGACGCCTTCGTGGCTGAGTTGCTCAGCCGCCTGCGCGCGGCCTACCCCGACGCCCACTGCGCCCTCGACTACCAGACGCCGCTGCAACTGCTTGTCGCCACGATCCTGTCCGCCCAGTGCACCGACGAGCGGGTCAACCTGACCACGCCGGCGCTCTTCGCCCGCTACCCGACGGCCGAAGCGCTGGCCGCGGCCGACCCCGTCGAACTTGAAGAACTCGTCCGGCCAACGGGTTTCTTCCGGCAGAAGGCGCGCTACATCCGCGAGGCGGCGGGACGGTTGCTGACCGACTACGGCGGCGAAGTCCCGCCGGCGATGGACGACCTGCTGACCCTGCCGGGTGTGGCCCGCAAGACGGCCAATGTCGTCCGGGGCGAGATCTACGGCCTGGCCGACGGCGTGACGGTCGATACCCATGTCAAGCGGCTCAGCGGCCGCCTGGGCCTGACGGCCGAGACCGACCCGGTCAAGGTCGAGCGCGACCTGATGGCGATCATTCCGCGCGAGAGTTGGATCGAGATCAGCCACCTGCTCATCTGGCACGGCCGCCGCGTCTGCACTGCCCGCAAGCCCGCCTGCCCGGCCTGCCCGCTGAACGACCTGTGCCC
>CAYRBP010000055.1:19374-24960 GCA_964422535.1 uncultured Ardenticatenaceae bacterium
AGCCATGCCCTTCTTCAACTACCACGCCACCGCCATCCCCGCGGCCGAGGCCACGCGCTGGCAGCGGCGTGGTTGGCTGAACGCCTGGTGGTCGCTCTACAGCGCTGACGATCGCTGGACGCCGCCGGCCTACGCCGACCTGTCGGCCGCGCTTGACCCGCGCCGGAACGCCCACCTGGCCCGGCTCGATGCGGCATTCATCCAGTTTGAGGCCCTCTACCGCACCGGGTTGGGCACGCCGCGACCCGACCAGCCTGTGCCGCTGTCCGGCATCCTGGAACAGCCGGTCAGCGCGGCCGTGGTCGTGGTCGACCCGCGACGCAAAGGGAAGACCGCCCACCTGGCCCTGCCAGCGCTGGTCAATGACCCGGAAGTCTTCGAGCGCCTCTACTACCGCATCCTTGAGGACCTGTCGGCGGCGGGTTACCGCCGGCTGATCGGCCCGACCGGTCTCTCGCCCCACCTCGGCAGCGGCGTGCTGGTCGACGGCTGGGACCGGCAACCGCCCCTCCACACGCCGAGCAATCCGCCCTACACGCCCGACCTGCTGGGCTACAAGATGCAGGCGTTTCACACCGGCCGCCTGTACGAAACGGCGGTCCCGGTTGTGCTGCCGGCGGTCGATGGCCCGGCGCAGTTGGCCTCGTTCGACCCCACGCGGCTGGCGGGCGACCTGCTGCCCCTGCTCGCGGCCGCGACCGAGAACGCTCTTGGCTTCCCGCCGCCCGACGCGGTTGAAGCCGCTTTCCTCCTCCGCTGGCTGCGGCCGGAGACGTTGCACGGCGTCCTGGCCGAGGTCGACGGCGCGCCAGTTGGCTTCGCCCTGCTGTGTGCCGACGCGGCCGCGCGCTACCGGGCCACCAGAGGCGGGCGGCGCTGGCCGGGTCGCGCTCGCCTGGGTCTGACACGCGACCGACCGGCCTCGCGCGGGCGGCTGGTGTTTGGCGGCGTGCTGCCCGCCTTTCGCCGCCGGGGCATCGGCCGGCAACTGCTGGCGGCGAGCCTCCAACTCGCCGGACGGGAGGCCTGGACGGTCATCAGCATCGGGCCGGTGGCCCAGGACAGCGCGGCCGCGGCTTTCCTGCTGACCCACGGCGCGACGGCCGCGCAGACCTACGCCCTCTACGAAGCGTCGTTCTAGCCCGCGACCCGCAATTACGCATTTCCCCCTATTGACATTCCCGCGAAACGGGATTAAGATGATATAACGTATATGTTATAACAATTCGACATGCCACCGGCGGCCGAATTGGGACCAGACGGCTCGGAGAAGCGATCATGGACAGCGTTGATCCCGACAGCCAGACCCCCTACTATCAACAACTCTACAGCATCCTCCGCCGCCAGATCGACGATGGCGTCTGGCGACCGGGCGACCGGCTCCCCTCTGAAGCGGAACTCGGCCAGACGTATGACCTGAGCCGGATCACCGTGCGGCAGGCGTTTGAGATGCTCGTCAACGACGGCCTGATCTACCGCCGCCGGGGAAGCGGCAGTTACGTCGCCGTGCCGACGATCCAGCAGGGCCTGAACCGCATCATCAGTTTCACCGACGACATGCGCCAGCGCGGTCTGCACCCCGGCACGCGCGTCATCTCGACCCGGCTGGAAGCGGCCCCGGCCGATGTCGCCTCCAGACTGAACATCGAGCCCGGCACGGAAGTCGCTGTGCTGGAGCGACTGCGCCTCGCCGATGGCGAACCGATGAGCGTCGAGATTTCGACCCTCGTACACAGCCGATGTCCGGGCGTCCTGGATAGCGATTACGCCGTGATCCCCCTGCGCCGGGCGCTGGCCGACCGCTACGGCATCCACCTCGAACGCGCCGCGCAGGAGATCCGGGCCGTCCCGGCCGATATGGCCCTGGCCCTGCAGCTCGGCGTGGCCATGCGCGCGCCGCTGTTCTATATCCAGCGCGTTTCCTTCTCCGGCGAGGGCGTCCCGGTCGAATACCTGAGGGTGTATCACCGCGGCGACCGCTACGTGCTCTACAACGAATTACGCGGCTAGGTCGCGGAGACTGAACATGGACATCGTCTGCCTGGGCGAAGTGCTGATCGACATGTTCCCGGCCGAAATCGGCCGGCGGCTGGTCGAGGTCACTGCCTTTCACCCCAAGCCGGGCGGCGCGCCGGCCAACGTCGCCGTGGCCGCCCACCGTCTCGGCGCGCGCAGCGCCTTCATCGGCAAGGTCGGTGACGATGCGTTCGGCCGTTTCCTGATCGATACCCTGCGGGCCGAAGGCGTCGAGACGCGCGGCATGCGCGTTGACCCGGACGCCCGGACGACGATGGCCATCATCGCCATGCCCGACGCCTTCTCGGCCGAGTTCGTCTTCTATCGCAACCCGGGGGCCGACATGCTGCTGGGCCCGGACGAGCTGGATGAAGCGCTCCTGCGCGAGGCGCGCGCCTTCCACTTCGGCTCGATCAGCCTGATCGCCGAGCCGAGCCGGAGCGCCACGCTGCGCGCCCTCTCGCTGGCGCGGGCCGGCGGCGCGCTCATCTCGTTTGACGTGAACTACCGGCCGAGCCTCTGGCCGCGGCCCGAAGCAGCCGTCGACACCATTTGCTCCGCGCTGGCCCTGGCCGATCTGGTCAAGGTCAACGAGGGCGAGCTGGCCCTTCTGACCGGGACTGACGATCCGGTCAGTGGCAGCGCGGCGCTGCTGGCCCGCGGCCCCCACGTCTGCGTCGTCACCCTCGGCGCGGAGGGGAGCTTCTTCCGCATCGGCGGCGAGATTGGCTTCTTGCAGCCCTTTCGGGTCGAGACCGTCGATGCCGTCGGCTGCGGCGACGCCTTCATGGCCGGGGTGCTGACCCAGCTCGTCGCGCCGGGTGACAGGACCAACAGCTGGCGGGATCGCCTCTCGTGGTGCGATCTGCGCCACGCGCTGCACTATGCCAACGCAGTCGGGGCGTTGACGGCCCAGAAACAGGGCGTCATCCCGGCGCTGCCGACGGCCGCACAGGTGGCCGCCTTTCTTGCCAAGCGTGCCTGAATAACGTCGTTCGCCATCTCTGGTGGCGAGCATCAGACTGAAGTGGGCAACCACAGGAGCCACACATGATCCAAAGCAAACCAATCGCGCTTGACCTGCCCGCGCTACGCGAGTTGGCCCGGGACGTCCGCCTGGACATCCTCGAGTCGACCACGCGCGCCGGTTCAGGCCATCCATCCAGTTCGTTCTCGGCCGTCGAGATCGTCCTGTCCCTGTTCTTCGGCGGCGTGCTGCGCTACCGGCCCGATGAGCCCGACTGGCCGGCGCGCGACCGTTTCATCATGAGCAAGGGCCACGCCGCGCCCCTGCTCTACGCGGCTCTGGCCCGCGCCGGCTACTTCAGCCTCGACGAGCTGAAGCGGCTGCGCGAGGTGGACAGCCCGGTGCAGGGCCACCCGATCCAGGGCATGATGCCCGGCATCGAGGCGACTACCGGCTCGCTCGGCCAGGGTCTGTCGGTCGGGCTGGGCCACGTCCTCGGCGGCCGCCTGAACGGCCTTGACTACCGCGTCTACGTCCTGCTGGGCGATGGCGAATGCGAGGCCGGCCAGGTCTGGGAAGCGGCGATGGCGGCGTCCCACTTCAAGGCCGGCAACCTGATCGCCATCCTCGACTACAACAAGTTCCAGGAAACGGGGCCGATCAGCCGCGAGATGGGGCTGGAACCGCTGGCCGACAAGTGGCGCGCCTTCGGCTGGCGCGTCCTGGAAGCGGATGGCCACGACTTTGAGAGTCTGTTGGACCGATTGAACGCGGCCCAAGAAGCGAGCGACCAACCGTCGATCATCATCGCCCACACGGTCAAGGGCAAGGGCGTGTCGTTCGTCGAAGCCGATTTCACCTTTCACGGCCGGGCGCTATCGGCCGAGCAGGCCGCGCGGGCGCGGGAGGAGATCACCAGCCATGTCACTCGGTAGCGAAGCCGGACTCAAACCGTACAAAGCGCCGTTGCGCAACGTCTTCGGCGAGGCGCTGCTGGCCGTGGCAACGGAAAACCCGCGCGTCGTCGTCCTCGACGGCGACCTGGGCAACTCGACCAAGGCCGAGACCGTTCGCCAGGCCTTCCCGGAGCGCTTCTTCAACCTGGGCATCGCCGAGAGCAACCTCGTCGGCGTCGGCGCGGGGCTGGCCGGCTGCGGCTTCATCCCGTGGATCACCAGCTTCTCGTCCTTCCTGCTCTGCAACGCCTACGACCAGATCCGCCTGGCGGTGGCCATGTCGGCCATCAACGCCAAGGTGCTCGGCAGCCACGGCGGCATCACCCTGGGCAAGGACGGCCCGACCCAGATGGGCATCGAAGACCTGGCCCTCGTCGGCGGCATGCCGACCTTCACCATGCTCGTGCCCAGCGACCCGGCCTCGATGCATGCCCTCGTCCGGGCGGCGACCGACCACCCGGGGCCGGTCTTCCTGCGCTCCAGTCGCGTCTCGCTGCCGGAGATCTACCCGATGGATGCAACCTTCACCGTTGGGACGGCCAACATCGTCCGCCAGGGCAACGACCTGAGCATCGTCGCCTGCGGCATCATGGTCGCGGCCGCGCTGGACGCCGCCGCCGTCCTGGCCCGCGAGGGCATCGAAGCCCGCGTCATCGACCTGTTCACCATCCGCCCGCTCGACGTCGAGACGCTCGTCGCCGCGGCGCGCGAGACTGGCGCGGTGGTCACGGCCGAGGAGCACCTGCTGACCGGCGGCATGGGCAGCAACGTCGCCCGCGTCATCGCCGGTCACTGGCCGGTGCCGATGCGTTTCGTCGGCCTGGCCGACACCTACACCGACAGCGGCGACCCCGACGACCTGCTGCGCAAATATCACCTGACGGCGGCCGACATCGCCGCCGCGGGCCGCGCGGCCTTTGCCGCCAAGCGCGCCGGGTCAGGCGGCCCCAACGGCACGCCGAGGAGGTCAGGATGAACATCCGGGAGCAGCTCCAGCGGCGGCAGGCCGAAGGGCGGCCGATCCGCGTCGGGGCCAGCGGGGCAGACTGGATGGGCAGCGGCTTCATCGCCGGGATGGCCCACGTGCCCGGCATGGCGGTCGTCGTCCTGGCCGACGAGAATGTCAGCGCCGCCTGTGACGCCTTCGTCCGGAGCGGCGTGCCATCCGAGCAGATCGTCGAAGCGGCCACACCCGGCCGCGCGGCCGACGCGTTGCGGGCCGGCAAACGGGTCATCACCGGCGATGTCCGGCTGGCGGCCCAGCTCGACGCGGTCGACATCGTCGCCGACGTCACCTGGTCGCCGGCGATCGGCGCGGAGACGGCCGCGGCCTGCATCGCCCACGGCAAGGACGTCGTCCTGGTCAACATCGAAGCCGATGTGACCGTCGGCCGCATCCTGGCCGCCAGGGCGCGCGAGGCGGGCGTGCTCTACACCGTCTCGTCCGGCGACGAGCCGGGCTGCCTGATGGAGCTCTACAACTTCGTCACCGGCCTGGGCTATGAGGTCATCGTCATCGGCAAGGGCAAGAACAACCCGCTCAACCCGGCGGCCACGCCCGACACCGTGGCTGAATCGGCCCGCAAGGCGGACAAGGACCCGTACCAGGTCGCGTCCTACGTCGACGGGACGAAGACGATGTTCGAG
>CAYRBP010000056.1:0-24908 GCA_964422535.1 uncultured Ardenticatenaceae bacterium
GACGCGTGAATTGTAGCATGAACGATGCGCGTCCGGGCAAGGGTGAAAAGATCGCCGCCTCAGCTGCAACGGCTGCGAACACACCATCGCGCGCTCGGCTCCCCTTTGCCGAGAACGCGGCTTCGGGTTAAGATGCATGGCGGATCCGGTCCGGCCGCGCCACGCCCCGCCTGCCGGACCAACGCCCGCCGAGGACAAGACCATGCCCGCCAAGCCCGATGCTTACCACCGTCCCAGGAGCCTGAACGAAGCCCTGCGCCTTCTGTCACAGCCGGACACGGTCCCGCTGGCCGGGGGGACGACCCTGCTGGCCTCAGAAGCCGGACTGGATGTGGCGGCCGTCGTCGACCTGCAGGACCTGGGCCTTGACCGGATCGAGCCGTCCGCTTACCGGCTGGTCGCCGGCGCGATGGTCCGCCTGGCCGGCCTGCACCAGGCGCTGGCCGCGGCTCCGGCCGATGGACCGGGCGCGCTGTTGCGCGAGGCCATCCACCGTGCCGGGCCGAACACATACCGGAATGCGGCCACTGTCGGCGGCACCGTCGCCGCCCGGCTGGCCGACAGCGAGTGGCTGGCTACCCTGCTCGTCCTCGATGCGACCCTGGCCCTCGAAGAAGGTGACTCGGAAACGATGAGCGTCGAAGCCTACCTGGCCGCGGCCGAGCGGCCGCGCGGCCTCATCACCGCCGTCCACATCCCGACCGGCGCCGGACGCGGGCAGTGCGAGCGCGTGGCCCGCACGCCGGCCGACTATCCCATCGTCGCCATCACCGGTTGGCGTCCCGCGGAAGGCGCGGTGCGGCTGGCCGGGACCGGCCTGGGGCCGCGGCCAAAGCGCCTGAGCGCTGCCGAAGCGGCGGTCAGAGGCGGGCTGGATGAGCGCGCGATCGGCCTCGCCGCCGTGGCCGCCGCCGACGCCAATGCCCATCCCGGCGATTTCCGCGGCAGCGGCGCATACCGGGCTGATATGGCCGCCGTGCTGACCCGCCGCGTCCTGAGCGCCCTGATCTGAGCGATTCGACGGCCTCCGGTTCGCGCATGATCTATATCGACATCTCGGCCGCCGTCCATAGCCGGGCGGGCCTCGGCCGTTACGCCGAGCGCCTGGCCGGGGCCCTCCTGCAGCGCAGCCCCGGGCGCTACGCCCTCTTCTACAATCAGGGCCCGGACGGCCGCTTCCCGGCCTCGCTGCCCGATAGCGTTCCGGCGCGCCACATTGCCCGAGGCTACAAGCCGTGGCGCATGGCCGTCCTGCTCGGGCAGCGCGCCGGCGCCGGCTTCAACCGCCTCGTGCCGGACGCCGCGCTATTCCACAGCACCGAGCACCT
Source organism: uncultured Ardenticatenaceae bacterium (assembly GCA_964422535.1). Lineage (GTDB taxonomy): Bacteria > Chloroflexota > Anaerolineae > Promineifilales > Promineifilaceae > Promineifilum. Next base: position 1,329 of record CAYRBP010000056.1, read on the forward strand.
GCTGATGCCGTTGCGCGGCGTGCCAACCGTCCTGACCGTCCACGACCTCATTTACCGGCGCTTCCCGGAGACTCACAAGAGACTGAACTACTGGTACCTGAACGCCGCCATGCCGCTCTATTGCGAGCGGGCGACGGCCATCATCGCCGTCTCGGAGGCGACGAAGCGCGATCTCGTCGAGTTCTACGCGGTTGACCCGGCTAAAGTCACCGTCGTGTATGAGGCAGCCTCTGACCACTTCCGGCCGCCCGCTGCGGCCGAGATCGCCCGCGTCCGGAAGGCTTTCGAGTTGCCTGAGCAATACCTGATCCACCTCGGCACCATCGAGCCGCGCAAGAACCTCGACAGGCTGGTGGATGCGCTGCTCATCCTGCGGCGCGATCACCCCGACCTGCACCTCATCCTGGTCGGGGCCAAAGGCTGGCTCGTTGACGACTTCTTCGCCCGCATCGCGCGCGACGGCCTGGGTGAGATCGTCCGCGCCCTCGGCTGGGTCCCGGACGAGGAATTGCCGGCGGTCATCGCCGGCGCGGCGCTGGCCGTCCAGCCCAGCCTGTATGAGGGCTTTGGCCTGCCCATCCTGGAGCATATGGCCTGCGGCCAGGTCGTGGCCGCCAGCCACGCGGCCAGCCACCCGGAAGTCGGCGGGGAGGCGGCCGCCTACTTTGACCCGCTGTCGGTGGGCGACATGGCGGCGACCATCGGCCGGCTGTTGGCCAATCCCGATGAGGTGGGCCGCCGGCGCGCGCTCGGTCCGGAACGGGCTTCCCATTTCAGTTGGGAACGCGCCGCGGCCGAGACTGAGGCCGTTTACGACCGGCTTCTGGCCTCGCGATAGCATTTATGTCAACATCGCTGCCGCCTCGCCGCCTGTCGCGCTTTGCGCTTTCGCTGGCGCTCATCCCCGTGCTCTACGGCCTGACGCTCGCCTCGACGATTGTCTGGGGCGATCCGACGGAGTACACCTTCGTCGCCCATGTCCTGGGCATCGCCCACCCGCCAGGCTATGCCTTCTTCACCCTGGCCGGCAAGCTGTTTCAGACGCTCGTCCCTTTCGGCGACATCCCCCAGCGGATGCACCTCGTCTCGGCCGCGGCGGCGACGGTCTCTGCCGCAGCCGTGTACGCCACGGTGCGGCTGGTGGCGGCCGACGTGCTCGCCGGCCGCGGCGGCCCGGCCGCGGCCCCGATCCTGGCTCTGCTGGCCGGGCTTTTCGCCGCCTTCGCGCTGGCCTTTGGCGCGGACGTCTGGCAGCACGCCATCCACGCCAACCCCCACATCGTCACGGCCGCGTTCCTGGTCGTGAACTGCTTCCTGCTGACGCGCTGGGCCGTCCGCTCATCGGCGCCCCGGACAGCCGGCAGCGCCAACCGCTGGCTCTTTGCCTTCAGCCTGTCGGCCGGGTTGGGCGTGACCCACCACCCGCTGACCGTCTTTGGCTTTCCGGCCTACGCGCTGTTCATCCTGCTCGTCCGGCCGCGCATCTGGCGCGAGTGGCGGACGTTGCTGGGCATGGTCGCCTTCGCCCTGCTGGGCCTGGCCGTCTGGCTCTACTTTCCCATCCGCAGTGCGATGGACCCGCTCTTCGGGCCGTCGACCATGAACACGCTGGACGGCTTCCTGGACCACGTCCTGGCCCGCGGGTTGAGCGAGAGTCTGCCCTTCGTCGGCCTGGCCGACCTGCCCGGCCGGCTGCTCGTCTTCTGGACCTTGCTGCGGCTGCAATACACCCTGCCGGTCATCATCCTGGCCGTGGCCGGCTTCGCCGCCCTGCTGCGCCGCGGGGAAGACGGCTCGCCGGCGCCGTGGAAGCTGGCCGTCCTGTACGGGCTGGCGTTCCTCGGCGTCTTCGCCTTTGTCATCAGCCTGCGGGCCCAGGACGTCATGGCCTACCTGCTCGGGCCGTTCATGCTCATCGCCCTGTTGGCCGGGATCGGTTTCTTCAGCCTCACCCGCTGGGCGGCGGCCCGTTTCACCCTGTCTGAGCCTGCGCTGGCCTTCCTGGCCGCCGCGATCTTCGCCGCCGGGCCTGTCATCGGGCTGGCCCGGACGCTGCCCGTGGTGTCGCTGCGCGGCTATGACGCCGCCGCGCGCTACGCCGACGATGTCTTCGCGCGCTTCGGCGGCAGGGGCGAAGGAGCCGTCTTGCTGAATGACTGGGAGCATCAGACGCCGCTCTGGTACAGCCAGTTCGTCGAGGAGCGACTACCGGCCGAGGCCGACGTCCGTCCCATCCTCGTCTCCACCGCCCTGCCGTGGCTGGAGAGCGTTTTCACCTATCTGCCCGGCGGGCCGGTCTATCTCAGCAATTACCGGCGCGAGATCGTCGACGCCGGCTTCCGGCTGAGACCCGACGGGCCTTTCTACCGGGTCGTCGAGCCGGGCGACGCCAGCCTGCCCGCAGGCCTGACACCGGCGACGGCCGCCGCCGGCGACATCGAGATCGCCGGCTACAGCCTGCCGCAAACGGACGCAACCCCGGGCGCGTTCGTGCCGCTGACGCTGGCCATGCGCGCCCGAAGCGGCACGGACGACTACTACGTGCCGGTCGTCCGCGTCGGCGATCTCAGCTTCCCATTCACGACGGACAGCCACCTGGTCACGCCGGCGTGGGAGCCGGGCGAAGTCATCGTCGAGCGCTTTGATTTCGCCCTGCCGCTCGACCTGCCGGGCGGCGCGTATCCGGTCACGGTCGGCCTGAAAAACCTGAGCACCGACACGGAGACAGCGCTGCGCCTGCCGGTCGGGACGCTGCGCGTCGTACCCGATCCGGGCGCGCGCCGGCCCGACGACCTGCTGGCCAACTACAGGCAGCGGGTGGGTCTTGTTTCCGCCCGTCTGTGGGACGGCCTGCGGCCGCGGCGCGCGCCCTGGTCTGAACCGGTCGCCGCTCGCCCCGGCGAAACGCTCAATCTGGCGCTGGAGTGGGAGAGCCTGGCCCCGGCCGAAGAGAGCTATACGGTCTTTGTCCATCTCATCGACGCCGCCAACCGGCCGCTGGTGGCCCTCGACTACACGCCGCTGGGGGGTTCGACCCCGACTCATCTGTGGTTGCCGAAGTGGCTGCCCGGCCAGCGAATGCTTGACCCCTACCGGTTGAGCATCCCCGCCGACCTGGCCCCAGGGACCTACTATGTGGAAGTCGGGCTCTATGAGATGGTCAGCAAGCGCCGCTTGCACATGGCGGATGAGGCGGGTAACCTGATTGGCGACCGGCTCATCCTTGGGGCGATAGAAGTGAGGTGACGGCTGCCGGCCGGCCACAGACCGCGCCTTCTGCTGGTTGCGGTCATCGGTGCGCCCGGCGTCCCTGTTCAGAACAAGCGAGAAACCAGCATGACGAATGGTACCAGGCGCCGCCGGCTTGAGGCGGCCATCGCAGGGGAGAAGCTCGACCGGTTGCCGGTGGCGCTCTGGCGACACTGGCCGGGCGACGACCAGGACGCGGCCGCACTGGCCGCGGCGCACCTGAAATGGCAGGCCGACTATGACTGGGACCTGCTCAAGGTCTCCCCGGCCAGCAGCTACTCGGTCATCGACTGGGGGGTCGAGGATCGCTGGGTGGGCCACATCGAGGGCACGCGCGAGAATACGCGGTTGCCCATCCACGCGGCGGCCGAGTGGGAAGCGCTGCGGCCGTTGGACCCGAGCCGCGGGATGCTGGCGACGCAGATCGAGACCCTGCGCCGCGTCGGCGAGGGGCTGCGCGGCGAGGTTCCCTTTCTGGCCACCGTCTTCTCCCCGCTGTCGGTCGCCAAGCACCTGGCGACCAATCCGGTCATGATCAGCCACCTGCGCCGCGAGCCCGACGCCTTCCGCCGCGGCCTGGAGACGATCACCGAGAGCGTCCTGCGTTTCATCGACGCGGCGCGGGCGACCGGCATCAGCGGCATCTACTACGCTATCCAGCACGCCGCCTACCCGCTGCTGAGCGAGGAGGAGTACCGCACATTCGGCCGTCCCTATGACGAGCGCATCCTGTCGGCCTGCGGCGATCTGTGGGCGACCATCGTCCACCTGCATGGCACGGATGTCATGTTCGACGCGGTCGCCTCGCTTGGCGCGCCCATCCTGAACTGGCACGACCGGGACGCGGGCATCAGCCTCGCCGATGGGCTGGGCCGCATGCGCGGCGCGGCCAGCGGGGGCGTGGGTCAGTGGACACTGCACCGCGAAAGTCCGGAACGCGCGCTGGAAGAGGCGGCCGACGCGGCCGAGCAGGTGGGCGGGCGGCGGCTGTTGCTCGGCACCGGCTGTGTCATCATGGCGACGACGCCGCTGCGCAACATCCGGGCGCTGCGAGAAGCGGCGGAGTCGCTACCCGTCCGTTGATCGGCCGAGCGCTGCGGCCAGCTCGCGGCGCACGTCCGCGTCAGTCTCCGTCTCCAGGGCGGCACTGACGGCCGCCAGCCCCTCGCGCCGGCCGATGCGGCCGAGCGCCCAGGCGGCATGTCCTCTGACAAGCGGCTCGGCGTCGGCCAGGAGCGTCCGGAGCGCCGGGACAACCGCGGGATCACCCCAGTTCCCGGCGGCCACGCAGGCGTTGCGGACCAGCCGGCGGCGCTTGATCCGGCCGGCCGGGCTGCGGCCGTAGCGCGCGGCGAACCCGGCCTCGTCGAGAGCCAGCAATTCGACCAGGGGCGGCGCGGCCGTGTCCCACCGCTCGGCCCTGAGCTCGCTCTCGTGCGTCGCGACGGCGAAACGGTTGAAAGGGCAGACGTCCTGGCAAACATCGCATCCGTAGACCCAGTTGCCCAGCAGCGGTCGAAGCTCGGCCGGGATCCAGCCCTTGAGTTCGATGGTCAGGTAGGAGATGCAGCGGCGCGCGTCGAGGACATAAGGCCGGGGGAATGCCGCCGTCGGGCATGCATCGAGGCAGCGCCTGCAGCGACCGCAGGACGGCATCGGCGGGAGGTTGGGCGGCTCGCCGGCCAGCGGCAGCGTTGTCAGCAGTTCGCCCAGGAACAGCCAGGACCCGGCGCGCGGGCCGATCAGCATCGTGTTTTTGCCGGTGAAACCGAGGCCGGCGGTCTCGGCGTGGTCGCGCTCCAGCAGCGCGCCGGTGTCGACATAGACCTTCGTCCGGCAGCTCGCGCCGCCGGCCGCCCGCAGCCACTCGGCCAGCTGTTCGAGCCGCGGCGTCATCAGATCGTGGTAGTCGGCCCCCCAGGCATAGTTGGAAAAGCGGCCGCGGGACGGGTCGTTGGCGATGGATCCCGGCAGGCGGCCGGAGAAGTAGTTCAGACCGACACAGACGATCGAACGGACGCCGGCCAGGATGTCTTCCAGGTCTTGCCGCCGGCGCACGCGGTCAGGCCGGGCCAGGTAGCCCATCTCGCCGTGCATACCGGCGTCGATCCAGCGCAGGTAGGCATCGAGCCGGCGCGCGGGCGCGGCCGGAATGACGCCTACCTGGTTGAAGCCGAGCGCCTCCGCCTGCTCGAACAGGCCGCGGAGCAGCGATGTGGGCGAAGCCATCGCAGCCTATGATAGCATCTCTTTGGACGTCGTCCGTCATCGCTCGCCTTGCCGGACGGCCGCCGTCCCGGCGGGCCTTCCCCCCGACGTCGGGGGGCATGGGGCGGCGCGGCCGCTCAAATTGACGCGTTCGGCCACGCCTATGCTATAATGCGCGTCTTGAATTGAAGGCAGAGGCCAGGAGGCAACAATGACTGATTCGTCATTCACCGTCAATATTGAGGACATGAAGCGCGTCGAGCTGGTGGAAGTCAGCGGCCGGATCGACAGCAGCAACGCCGCTCAGTTTGATGACATCCTCAAGGAGATCGCCAAGCGCGGCAAGTACAACGTCGTGCTGAACATGGCCGGCGTTGAGTACATCAGCAGCGCCGGGCTGCGGGCGCTGGTCGCCCTGCTGCGCGAGAACATGAAGCACCGCGGGGACGTTCGCCTGGCCCAGCCGTCGGAGCGCGTGGTCGAGGTGTTGTCGCTTGCCGGTCTCGATTCGCTTTTCGCCGTCTATAACGACAGCGCTTCGGCTGTCGGCAGCTTCTAGTCGCACTCGCATGGACCTTATCAGCGTGCCCTGGGGCTCATGGCAGCTATGGCCGCGCAACGTCGCCTGACGGTCCCCGGGCGCTACCCGGAGATCCGCAAGATCTGTGAGTTCGTCGCCGCGAGCGCGTCCGAAGCCGGCTTCGACGAGGACACGGTCTTTCACCTTGAATTGTGTTGCGACGAAGCGTCGACCAACATCATCGAACACGCCTATGGTGGCGAGGACGTCGGAGCAATTGACGTCACGACCATCATCGACAACGCCACGTTCACCGTCACGCTGCAGGACAGCGGCCGCCCATTCGACCCGGCGGCCGTGCCGGCGCCGCCGGACATCAACAACGACCTGGCCGCCGGCCTGTCGACCGACGAATTGTCCCAGCAGCTTCAGGTAGGCGGGCTTGGACTGCACTTCATTCGGAACCTGATGGATGAGGTGTACTTCACTTTCGACGAGGACCACGGCAACACAATGGTCATGGTCAAGTATCTGCAAGGCAAGGACGTCTAATGAGCATCTGGCACGAACGCCTCCCCCATTCCGACTCGTACCTGGTGGGGGTCAGCGGCCGCCTCGACCAGAGCCTCAACCCGGAGCTGGAAGAGACGCTCAGCAGGCTGCTGGACAACGGTCACCATGACCTGATCGTGGATCTGTCGCACACCACCTACATCAACAGCGGTGGCCTGCGCTGCCTCGTCAGTGCCTGGCGGCGGGCACGCAGCAGTGATGGCACGCTGCGGCTGTGCGGTCTCAACGCGCGCCTGCAGGAGATCTTCGCCATGGTCGGGTTCGACAAGGTCTTCGAGATCTACCCGAATTGCGATGAGGCCCGCTCGCTTGGCAGGCGGGCTACGTCGTAGGTGCCGCCCCGGTCGCGTTCCGGGAGCAGTTCCCACGGTTCCACTTCCGGCGGCCATGTTTCTCAGCATCAACCAGAGCGGCGTCTTCATCGTGCCCCTCCTGCCGTGGGTCGGGGTCATCGCGGCCGTTGTGGCCGGGCTGGTCCTGATCTTCCTGCGCCGCCGCCAGTCCCGCCGCCAACTGGTCCAGCGGGTGGCCGAGTTGGAAGCGCTCAGCCAGGCCGGCAGCGCCCTGGTCGCCGCCGAACTGGACGTCGATGCTCTCTGCGAGCTGATCGCTGACCAGGCCGGCCAGATCATCGACAACAGCACGTTTCAGGTTGGGCTGTTTGATAATGGCTTCTATGACATCCGCTCCTGGATCATTGACGGGCGGCGCCAGCCGACACCCCAGTGCTTTGACCTGGATGACGTCGAGGCGGGCCATGCATCCGGCCTGGTCGCCTGGATCCGCGATAACCGCCAGCCGCTCCTCGTCAGCGACTTCGCCCGGGACATGGAGAAGCTCCCGGCCCGGCCCAGCTACCATAGCGCCTCGCCACCGCGCTCGGCCCTGTTCATCCCGCTCATCAACGGCGAGCGGGCCATCGGCGTCGTGGCCGCCCAGAGCCACCAACCCGGGCGTTTCAACGACCAGGACCTGCGCCGGCTCAACATCCTGGCCAACCAGGCGGCGGCGGCCATCGCCAACGCGCGCCTCTTTGCCCAGGAGCGCATGCGCGCCGCTCATCTGGAACTCGTCGGCCAGATCGCCCGGCAGGTCAACGCCGTCGAGGACCTGGACGAGATCTTTGAACAGGTCGTCTGCCTGACACAGGAGACTTTCGGTTTCCATCCGGTCAGTATTTTCACGGCCGACCCGGCTGCGCGCGAAGTCTCGATCAAGGCCAGCAGCATCGACGAGCTCCACCGCCCGGAGAGGAACCAGGGCGATCCTCTGTTGCCGCCGATTGCCCTCCACGAGGTCCGGCTGCCCTTCGGCCGGGGACTGATAGGGACTGCTGCCCAGACCCGCCAGACCATTGTCGCCAACAACGCCGCGGAGGATGAACGCTTCCTGGCCACGCTCGACCCGCTGCCGGTTGAGTTTTCGGCCACGACCCGCGCCGAGATCGCCATCCCGCTGGTCGTCAACAGCGAGTTGCTCGGCGTGCTCGACGTGCAAAGCCCGGACATCGGCGTCTTTGGCCCGACCGAGAAGATGGTCCTGGAGGCGCTAGGGGCAGAAGTGGCGAGCGCCATCTACAAGGCGCGCCAGCTTGAGCGCGAGCAAGAGCAGGCCTGGGTGACCACGGCCCAGTTGCAGGTGGCCGAAGCCATCGGCCGCAGCGGCGATCTGGAAGACATGCTCGATGCGGTGGCCCGGTTGACGCCGCTCCTTGTCAGCGTCTCGTTCACCGCCATCCTGACCTGGGACGAAGAGACCGAAACCTATACCGGGGCCGCGCTGGTCGACGCCACCGGCAACGCGGATGAGGCGATCGGCGAATGCATCCTGCGCGTGGGTGACTGGGGCCCGCTGGATGCCGTCCACGTCGGCCGCGAGGCGCTGACGACGACACACGTGCCGGCCTGGCTTGCCAATCGCTGTCGCGATTCGGCCTGTCTGCGCCTCTATCCGCTCCTCAGCGGGCAGGGCGGGCGGTTGGGCGTGATGATCGTCGAAGGGATCCCGGAGGAGGGTTGCGCGCCGGATGAAAGCGGCAGGAGGCCTTTCGCGCCCAATCGACGCGACGAACTGCTGCAGAGCATTGCCCAGCTCACGGCACAGGGACTGGAGAGCGCCCACCTGCGCGCCGCCCAGCAGGAAGAAGCCTGGGTCAACACGGCCCTGTTGCAGGTGGCCGAGGCCGTCAATAGCCTGACCGACCTCAACGATATCCTGGACAGCATCGTCCGCCTTGTCCCGCTGCTCGTCGGCGTCGACACCGTCTTCATCCTCATCTGGAACGACGAGCGAGGGATCTTCCAGGCCGGCCCCAGCTATGGCGTCAGCACGATGGGCCGGGGACTGGTGGAGACGCTGGAGATCGACCGGCAGGAGTTCCTGTCGCTGTCTCCGCAGATGGCGGTCGAATTCGACACGCCGGGGCCGCGGACGAGCCACTACGCCCTGCGCGTGCCCGCCTGGCTCCAATCGGTTCTGAACACCAACACGGCCTACAACTTCCCGCTTGTGGCTCGCGGCCGCGTCGTGGGCGCGATGATCGTCGGACTGTCCGCCGGCCGCGGCCGGACTCCGATGACTGGCCGGCGGGCCGCCATCCTCAACGGGATCGCGCAACAGGCGGCGACGGCCGTCGTCAACAACCAGCTCTACCGCGAGTCGGCTGACCGGGCCCGCATGCAGCAGGAGCTCGACGTCGCCCACAACATCCAGACCAGCTTCCTGCCGGACGGTAACCCGAAGATACCGGGTTGCAGCGTCGCCAGCCACTGGCGCGCGGCCAGGCAGGTTGGCGGTGACTTCTACGACTTCCTGGCGCTTGACGAGGATCGTTGGGGGATCGTCATCGCTGACGTGGCCGACAAGGGCGTGCCGGCCGCGCTGTTCATGGCCCTGACGCGGACCATCGTCCGCGCCGTCGCCTTCAGCCGGGACGATCCGGGCCAGGTGCTCGTCCGGGCGAACGAGATCATCGGCCGCGAGGCTCGTTCCGACCTGTTTGTGACGGTCTTCTACGGGGTCTGGGACCACGCCCAGGCGCGGTTCACCTATGCCAATGCCGGACATAATCGGCCCCTGCTGCTCCAGTCGAATGGAGCGTTTCAGGAGCTGCCCGGACACGGACTGGCACTGGGCGTCATTCCCGATATCCAGCTGAAGAGCCAGGTCGTCAACCTGAAGCCGGGGGATGCCATTGTCCTGTACACCGACGGCGTGACCGAAGCGCTCAACGAGGACTTCGACGAGTTCGGGCTTGAACGGCTGCGCGTCGCCGCCAAGGCCGCCTCGCGCCAGGATGCGGACGCCATCGTCCGGAGCATCACCGATGCGATCGGCGACCATGTCGGTGAAACGCCACAATCGGACGACATCACGCTGGTCGTCCTGAAGCGCCAGACGTCCCCCTCCCAGAAGTGATCACCCTCAGCCAGACCCGCCCTCGGCTGCGTCGGGCCCTCGCTGTCGCGGCCGTCTGTCTGGCGGTCGTCGTGCCTGCCGGCTGCCGGCCGGCCCCGCCGGCAGATAGCGCGCCGTCCGCGCTGCCCACGATCCCGCCTACCGGGGCGGCTGCGGTTGCCACACCGCAAGCGCCGGTCGCGGAGCCGCAGGCCATCGAGCTTGCCGAGCGAACGCCGCTCCCGGCGACACCGACTGCCCTGCCCACGCCGTTCTACACCGGTCAACGCTCTCCCCTATGCGGGCAAGTGCTCCCGGTCGTGCCTCCGGAAGCGGAGCCGCAGACGGCGGAGCTGCTGATTGACGGCGCGTCGCGGGACGCCCTGCGTGCGGCCGCGCCCCCGGCCGCCTGGCCGGCCCTGGAGCAGTTGTTCAACGCGCCGGAAAGCGTCGGTCTGGCGGCGTTTCAGGTGGGGCGCGAAGCCGAAGGCGCCTATCTCAATGCGGAGACGCCGATGCCCCTCGCCTCGGTCGTCAAGCTCGTCACCCTCGTGGCCTATGCCGAGGCGGCCGCCGCCGGCGAACTCAACCCGGCCGAGCTTGTGCCGTTATCTGAACTGGAGCGCTTCTACCTGCCGCGCTTCGACCTCGGCGCGCACCGGCGGGCCGTGGAGGAACTGCGTCGCGAGGGAAGGGTCTTTGGTGAGACGGACCCGGCCGTGAGCCTCGATGATGTGGGGTGGATGATGATCCGCCACAGCTCGAACGCGGCCAGCGACTACCTCCATTGGCGTCTGGGCCAGGCGCGTATCGAGCAGACGGCCATCGCGCTGGGCCTGGCAACCCAGTCGGCCCCTTGTCCTTTTCTGGGCCAGTTCCTGATGATGGCCAACCACACCCGTCCGGCGGCCAACGACGTTGCAGCGGTCCACGCCTACGCCGCCGATCCCGTCGCCTATGCCGGGGAAATGGGGCTGCTGGCCGATGCCTTTAGCAACGATCCCGAATTCCGCCAGGCGGAGATCCGCTGGCGGGAGGACACGCGGCGGCCGTCGCTGGAAGGCCAGCGCGCCTTCAGCGACCGGCTGAATCCGCAGGGCAGCGCCGGCGACTACGCAACGCTGATGGCCGGGCTGGCCCAGAACAGCCTCGGGCCGGAGGCCAGCTACCAGGCCCGCCGCCTGCTGGAGTGGCCCAACCAGTTCGCTGCCAACCAGGCGTTGTTCAGTAATGTCGGCTATAAGAACGGCTCGCTACCCGGCGTGCTGACGACGGCCTATTACGCCTACCGCTGGGACGCCCCGGCCGCGCCGGTGGTCGTCACCCTGTTTTACCGCGACCTCCCCCAGCAGACCTACCGGGCCTGGCGGTCATCGCTGGCTCACGACGAACTGGCCCGCTGGTTGCTCGCCGACCCCGCCGCCATGGGCCTGCTGCGGGCCGCGCTCGGCGGCTGAGTGCTCGCCGAAAGGGTCTGGCTCCGTCAGTCGCTTTGTAATACAGTGGGCGTATGGTGACAGAGGAGCCTCCTATTTCGATGCGCGGCCGTTCGATCGTCCAGACCTTGATCGCTACTACCCTGATCACGACGGCGCTGATCGGCGTCCTCTTTCTGGGCCGGCAGCTATTCGGCGCGCCATTCGCTCCCACCGTCCTGGCCGGCCGGCCGGCGCGCGACCTGTCCGCCGGCGGGTCGTGGCCGGTTTCGCTGCTGCTGTTCTTCATCCTGGCGCTGCTGGCCGGCCTGCTCCTGCAGTGGTCGGCCGCCCGGCGCGGGTCCGGGCCCGATACGGCCGCGGGTCTTGTCGCCGGCGCCGCGTTCGGCCTTCCGCTGATCCTGATCAGCCTTCAGTCCGGGACCTCGGCGCTGCGTCCTGCCTTTCAGATTGTCTGGCTGGCGCTGTGCTTCCTCGCCTGGGGGCTGGCGCTCAGCTACGCCCTTCGCCGCCTCTCGCAACTCCCGGATGCCCGGGCCGCGGCCGCCCGTGACGAGGCGGACGATATCGCCCCGGAGGGCGGCATGGATCGCCGCCGTTTCCTGTTGTCCCTGGGGGCCAGCGCGGCCGCCGTCACGGCCCTTTCGGCCGCCGCCGGCGCAGCCCTGGGCGAAGCAGGCGCCCGCTTTCGCCTGCCGCGTGACTTTCCCATCGCCGGGCCCGAGTTTCGGGATGCTCAGGGCGACCTGCTGGGAGGATTTCGCCGCTTCGCCATCGTCCGCCTGCCGAGTCCGGACGCGGCCGACGTCCAGGTGCTGGCGCTGGGCACGGAATACCCTGACCAGCACTATGTCTCGGTCTGGCTGGGCGAGGGCAGCCCGATCGTCATCTACGAAAGCCTGGAGACGGCCCTCGCCGCCTATGACGCCGGCGGCGAGAGCGAGATCGTCTGGCTCGACCACTAGGAACAGCCGGCCAGGACAGCGCTCAGTTGACACCGACCCACCCGTAGGCATATGATCAGAGCGTGCCTTGCCCGGTTCCACGTGGCCCACATCCACTGCAGCCCTAGTCCGGCGGCCAAGCGAGAGTTCAATGCCTGAATCACTTCCCATCAGTCCCGATCTGCTTGAAATCCTGCGCGACCCGAAGGCCATCCAGGACGCGGCCAGCCTCGGTCTTGGCCCGGACCCCGGCCGGCTGACGCTGGTCCGCGGCTCGTGGCTCGTCTCGGCCGATACCGGCTACAAGTACCCGATTCGCGACGGCATCCCGGTCATGTTGGTGGAAGAGGGGGCGCGCTGGAAGGACACGCCGATCGACATGCTGCCGGTCCCGCCGCCCGTGGCCGAGCCGCCCGTCGTTGAACCGTCGCGGTCGAGCCCGACGACGGTCTCGGAGCCGGTCAACCCGTTCCGCCTGCTGGCCGTGGCGGTCGTGGGCATCTTCGCGGCACTGCTGGTCTATTCGATCGTGCGCCGGATGCTCGACCACGGAGACGCGGCCGAGTAGCCATGAGCCAGCGACTGTCGGACAGCCGGCTGGCCAACGTCGGAGCCAAGCGGATCCACGAAGCCTTCCAGACCTACCGCACTCACTTCCAGGCGATCACCCACCGGGCTGAGTTGCGTTTTGTCGAGCAGGACTGGGCGGGCATGACGGCCGATGCGGCCGAACGGTTGCAGCTCTACCACCGCGTCATCACCCTGATTGAGGCGTTTCTCCGTGACCTGATGGGCGATCGCGTCGGGGACAAGGTCATCTGGACTGGCATGAAAGCCGTCTACTCCGGCCTGATCGACCAGACCGACGATTGGGAACTGGCCGAGACCTTCTTCAACTCGGTCACACGTCGCATCTTCGTCACCGTGGGCGTGGACAGGCTCATCGAGTTTGTCGACACGGATTTCGAAACCCCGCCGACCGCCTCGGGCAGGCCGCTGACCCGTGCCTACCAGCGCACCGGAACCGGCGCCGAACTGGTCCACCGCATTCTGATGGACTACCCGTTTGCAGACCGGTACCGGGACGCGGCCGGCGACGCCCGGCTTGTGTCGGACCGCCTGGAATCGGAACTGGGCGTCCCGGTCGAGCGGATCGACATGATCCGGGCGCCTTTCTATCGCGGCATGGGCGTCTATCTGATCGGTCGCCTGGTGCACGATGGCCGCAGGCGGCCGTTGGTGCTGGCGCTCATCCATGCGCCGGATGGCGGCGTCATTGTTGACGCTGTGCTGACCGACGAGAGCAGCCTGAGCATCCTGTTCAGCTTTGCCCATTCCTATTTCCATGTCGAAGCGCCCCGCCCCTATGACCTGGTCAGCTTCCTGCGCGACCTGATGCCGCGCAAGCGGGTCGGCGAGCTCTATATTTCGCTTGGCTATAACAAGCATGGCAAGACGGAGCTATACCGCGACCTGTTGCATCACCTCGAGTTTACCAGTGACTGCTTCGAACGCGCTCGAGGCCAGCGCGGCATGGTCATGCTCGTCTTCACGATGCCGGGCTATGACATGGTCCTGAAGCTGATCAAGGATCACTTCAACTACCCGAAAGACTCGACGCGGAAAGAGGTCATGGCCAAGTATGATCTCGTCTACCGCCGCGACCGCGCCGGTCGGTTGATAGACGCGCAATCCTTTGAGTTCCTGCAATTCAAGCGCGACCGCTTTCAGCCCGAACTGCTGGAGGAGTTGGCCCGCGACGCTTCCCAAACGGTGACGATCACCGATGACAAGGTCATCATCGCCCATGCCTATCTCATGCGGCGCGTCACACCGCTCGACATCTACCTGCGCGAGGCGACAGCGGAGGAGGCCTGCGCGGCCGTGATCGATTACGGCCAGTCGATCAAGGACATGGCCACCAACAACATCTTCCCCGGTGACATGCTGTTGAAGAATTTCGGCGTCACCCGCCACGGCCGCGTGGTCTTCTATGACTATGACGAGCTTTGCCTGCTGACCGACTGCACGTTCCGCCCCGTGCCACCGGCCCGTCACGATGAGGATGAGTTCTCGGCCGAGCCGTGGTATCATGTGCGGGCGGGGGACATATTCCCGGAGCAGTTCCCCCACTTCCTGGGGCTGCCGCGGCCGCTGCGCGAGGTCTTTGACGCCCACCACGCCGACCTGTACTCGGCCGACTACTGGCGCGCCCAGCAGGAAGCGGCCGCCAGAGGCTCGCTGGCCCACACCTTTCCTTATCGTCCGTCGCAACGGCTTCACAATCAGGAGACTAACTAACATGGAGTATCGTCGTCTGGGCAAGTCGGGCTTGCCCATCAGCGCCCTGTCCTACGGTTCGTGGGTCACGTTTAGTAACCAGCTGGACATCGACAACGCACTTGAGGCGATGACCGTCGCCTACGATGCCGGCGTCAACTTCTTCGACAATGCGGAGGTCTACGCTGTTGGCCAGTCAGAAGTGGTCATGGGCCAGGCCCTCAAGAAGGCCGGCTGGAGGCGTGACAGCTTCCTCGTCTCCAGCAAGGTCTACGGCGGCTCAGTCGATGACCCGCGGCCGACCCAGCGCGGGCTGAGCCGCAAGCACATCGTTGACGCCTGTCACCAGGCACTGGGCCGGTTACAGGTGGACTACCTCGACCTGTACTTCTGCCACCGGCCGGACAAGGACGTGCCTACGGAAGAGATCGTCCGGGCGATGACCGAACTCATCTGGCAGGGCAAGGTGCTGTACTGGGGCACGTCGGAGTGGCCGGCATCCTGGATCATGGAGGCGCAAGCCGTCGCGCGGCAGTATAACCTCATCCCGCCGACGATGGAGCAGCCCGAATACAACATGTTCAGCCGCCAGCGGGTCGAGGTGGAATACGGTCACCTGTACCAGACCTACGGGCTCGGCACGACCACCTATAGCCCGCTGCTGTTTGGCGTGCTGACGGGCAAGTACAACGACGGCATCCCGGCCGACTCGCGGGGCAACCTGAAGGGCTATGAATGGATGCGCGAGATGATTGAGAGCGACGAAGGGAAGTCGCGCATCGCCAAAGTGCGCCAGTTGACGGCGGTCGCCGACGATCTAGGGACGACAACCGCCCGGCTGGCGCTGGCCTGGTGCCTGAAGAACCCGAACGTCAGCACCGTCATCACTGGCGCTTCGCGCCCCTCGCAGGTGAGTGACAACCTGCTGGCGCTCGAGCTTGTCCCGCAGTTGACCGACGACGTGCTGGCGCGGATCGAGGACATCCTGGCGAACAAGCCCAAGCCGGAACTGGGCGAGTGGTAAGCGCATGGGACAGCGAGAGCTCCCCATCACCGGCCTGCCGGTCGGCGGCGTGTCGCCCTCGGTCATCGTCTGCGGTGACCCGGCCCGCGCCGACCGCATAGCAGCCCTGCTCGACGGGCCGCAACGTCTGAGCGACCGGCGCGAATACCGCGCCCATAACGGCCGGTACGGCGGTCTGCCCGTCACCGTCTGCTCGCACGGCGTGGGGGCGCCGGGCGCGGCCGTCGCCTTCGAGGAGCTGATCGCCGCCGGCGCTCGCCGCATCGTGCGGGTGGGCACGTGCGGCGGCATGCAACCGGGGCTGGAGGCGGGTCATGTGGTCATCGCCTCGGCGGCCGTCCAGAACACGGGCTTCGGGCGCGAATACGCGCCGCCCGGTTACCCCGCGGCGGCCGACCCGGCCCTGACCCTGGCCCTCGGCGCGGCGGCGGCAGCGGCCGGGCATCAGGCGCGGACGGGCATCGTCCTCAGCCGTGACGTCTTCTACGGTGGCGCGGAGACGGCCGACACGCCCAGCTACGCCGTGCTGTCGCGGGCCAACGTGCTGGCTGTCGAGATGGAGTGCGCCGCGCTCTTCCTGGTGGGCGGGTTGCGGGGCGTGCCGGCGGCGTCCATCCTGGCCGTCGATGGCAATGTGCTCGCTGCGGCCGAGAGCATGGACAGCTACCAGCCCGGCCGTGAGGTCGTCCACCGGGCGGTTGACGCCGCCATCCGCATCGCCCTCGAGGCGTTACGGGCCAGCGCATGAGCGACCTGAGCGATCGGCGGCGAGCCATTCGCCACTTGCTGCGCGAGCGCGATCCAGCGGACGGGCTTGCCAGCTACTATGCTTTCCACCATCCCGATGACAAGACCGGCCTGATCATCGAGCCGGAGGGGACGACCCGCGCCGATGGGTATGTCGCGCTGTCGCGCACTGGCATCGATCTTTTCCGGCCGCTGGTCACCATGCGGCTTCCGGTTGACCGGACGGTCCAGGACTACCAGGCCTCAGTCGACCTGCTAACGCGAGCGCTCGCGCCCGGCGCGCCGGTCATTCTGAGCGTTCCCCAGCGGTACATGCCCCTCATCCGTGCCCTGTTCGATATCCAGGCGGAAGAAGCCCTGCGGCTGTACGCGCTGCGCGCGGCCGACTTCAAGCCCGTCATCAATGTCCTGGTGACGCAGTCAGTCGGGGCCAACGGCCTGCCGCGCTACACGATCCGCTCTCAGGAAGAGGGGGGTGAGGTCGTCGCCGCAGCCAGCCTGAACTGGCAGTCGCCCCACTTTGGCGAGATCGCCGTCCAGACCCGCCCGCAGAACCGGCGGCAAGGCTGGGGGCGCAGTGTCGTGGCTGCCCTAACCCAGCACTTGCTCGACAGCGGCCGCGTCCCCCTTTACGTGGTCGCCGAGGACAACCTGCCCTCCATCCAGCTTGCGGAAACGCTCGGGTTCACCGACACGGGCGCGCGCGAGTACCTGGTCCAGGCGGCGATAAGAGGCGTGAACCAGGCGTGAAGGAGGCGTGAATTCTATTCACGGGCCGTTGACACTCCTTTGGCCGATATGATAACTTGCGCCTACACCTTGTTGTATTGGATTCCGACGTATAGACCCCTGTATTGGTACGTAGCGTAGGGTAAAGCACCATTCTCCGGCCGAGAATGGTGCTTTATCTGAAGGTCCTCCAACCCATCATCAATCTGTACTGGATTAAATGCGCCACTGTGGAGGTATAGAGCGAGCTATGGGCAGGCTTAGTGGTACTGTTAAGTGGTTCAGCCGTCTGAAGGGGTATGGGTTTATCAATCCTGATGAGGGTGGGCAGGAAGTGTTTGTTCACTACTCCGCAATTCAGGGCGAGGGATACCGCAATCTCTACGAAGGGGACAAGGTCGAATACGAACTGATTGACCGCGGCAATGGCCCACAGGCTCAGAACGTTAATCCCAAACACGCTTCAGTCTGAGCCGCCGCGTGGAGTGACGTGAATAGAAAAGCCCGCCATTTGGCGGGCTTTTTGGCCTGAGCAGATCGCCTAGAGCTTGTCGATGAAGACGCCGGCGAGCCCGCCGCTCCGGTTGCCCTTGAATAACCAGTCGGTCAGGGAGGGGGCCAAGTCCAGACTGCGCTGGAGGACGTAGGACCGGCGCATGCTGGGCCCCATCTCATCGTTGCAGCGCTGCTCGTAGACGCGCAGCGTCTCCAGCGAGGTATCGCCCTGACTGAGCGCTTCGTCGATCGTCTGTGCCGCGAGACGGGCTGAGATCAGCGCGTTGTGGATGCCGCCGCCGGTCAGCGGGTTGATGAAACCCGCGGCATCGCCGACCAGCAACGCCCCGTCAAAGGCATGGCGCAACCGTTTCTGAGAGCCGAAGTTGAGCTGCCACGTAGCGATATTGCGCACGATCCCTCCGCGCTTCAACCGCTTCTGTAGCGCGGGCATCTTCAGAAACTCAGACAGCATCGCCTTGAGGTTGCGGTTGAGCCGGCGAAAGATGTCCAGACGCATGCCCAGCCCGATATTGGCCTCGGCATCGCTCGTGGGGAAGACCCAGGCGTAGCCGGGCAAGATGGGTTTGTACAGATAGAACTCCACTTCGTGGGGGATGATCTCCAGGTCTTCAATGTAGGCGCGCAGGGCGACGGCACGGTGGCTGTCGTGGTGTTGTTCGGGCTCCGGGCGCAGGTGGCGCATGATAACCGAGGTGACGCCATCGGCCCCGACAACGACGCGCGACCGGAATGTCCGCAGGTCATTGCCGACTCTGGCAACGACCCCTCGCACGCGGCCGTCTTCAATGACCGGTTCCTTTACTTCGGCCACTGCGAACTCCGCGCCACTCTCTACCGCGTGCTTCTGGATCAGGGCATCGAAGTAGACGCGCGGCGCGACGTAACTGACGGCGTCGCGGCTGTCGTACTGGAACTGGCGGTGCAAGACATAGCCTTTCGGCGAGACGATGCGGATGCCGTCAAGGGGATAGAACTCGCCGCGGGCCTCGGCCTGACGGATCTTGTCCCCCATGCCCAGCCGCTGCATGAACTGGATGACATCCTCGGAAACCGCATCGCCGCAGGTTTTGTCCCGCGGAAAAGGCGCCCGGTCGAGCAGCAAGACGTCGTATCCCATCTGGGCCAACTCGGTTGCTGTCGCTGACCCGGCCGGCCCCGCCCCCACGACGATGACATCCTTCTCGCTGCCGTTGTCCATAGTCTCTCCGGTTGACAGGTTTTCAGAACGCGCAGTACCAGCGCGCGGTCAAGTTCGTATCCTACAGTTTTTGTTCCTGGCGGATCTGTCCCAACAGGCCGCGACAGCCATCCTCAACCAGCCGGTAGACGTGGTCGAAGTTGTTGCTGTAATACGGGTCGGGAACGTCGCGGACGTGGGTGTGGGAGGCGAAGTCGAGCAGGCGGTGGGCATGTTGCAGCGTGCCGAAACGCGCCTGCAAGTCGGCCAGGTTATCGTGATCCATGGCGATGACGTATGTCGTCGAGCTGTCTGCAGCGATATCGGACAACTGGACCTGCCGGGCGCGGCCGTCATACTGGATGCCGTGATGGGACAGCACGCGACGCGTGCCGGGGTGCGCCAGTTCACCCTCGTGATAGGCGCTCGTCCCGGCGGAATCGACCGAAATGGCGTCAGACAGGCCGGCTTCATCCACCATGCGCTGGAAGATAGCTTCCGCCATCGGCGAACGGCAGATATTGCCCAGGCAAACAAACAGAACTCGAACGCTCATGATCCCTTCGCAGATCGCGAGTGGCCGCAAACGGACGCTCCGACCGAGTCTCAGGCAAGCTGACCTATAAGCCGCATTTCGTAAGCGCCGCCGGACAACTGCCCGTTGACGCCCGATGATCATCTCTCTGGGACTGCCATTACTGGCAGCCTCGTGCGGCCTACCCGGACGAATGACGGGACGAGCAACCCCGCAGGCCTCAGGCCACGGCCGTTTCCGGCCGGCGCCCGCGCCTTCCGCCCTGCTTGGCCTTGCTCCCGGTGGGGTTTGCATGGCCGGCGACATCGCTGCCGCCGCCGGTGGTCTCTTACACCACCGTTTCACCCTCGCCGCTCCGGCGAACCGTCGCGGCAATGCACCTCTCTGTTGCACTTGCCGTCGGGTTTCCCCGCCCGGCTGTTAGCCGGCACCGTGCTCTGTGGAGTGCGGACTTTCCTCAGCCCCGCCGCAGCGGGACCGCGATCACCCGGTCAGCTTGCCAACCGCTAGTCTAGCCCGAACGGCCGTCGCAGGCAACCGGCCTTAAGGTCCGGTCGGGGCGATCTCTCGCGAGCCGTGCTGAGGACGTTCGCTGCCTGCTCGGCTGATCTGCCACAGCCCCTTCCATTCGCCGGGGGAGCGATCGCCCCTGATGTGCAGGCTTGCGCGGCTACTGCCGCTTCACTACACTCAACCTGGCCTGCATCCCATGGAAACGACCCTTCATCTGCCGCCGGACACGCCTTTCTCGCGCCACAACCTGCCCTATGGCGTCTTTCGACCGGGCGCGGCGGCCGCTCCTCGCGTGGGCGTGGCCCTGGGCGAACACGTCATTGACCTGGCCCGGCTTGAAGCTGCGGGGTTGTTTGAGGACTTCCTCCCGCGGGGGGCTGCCGTCTTCGCCCAGCCGACGCTGAATCCCTTCCTGGCCCTCGGGCGGCCGGCCTGGGACGGCGTTCGCGGCATCCTGCAACAGCGACTTGGCCTGGACGGGCCCCTTCGTCTTGACCCGGTCCTGGCCGCGGCGGTCCAGCCGCTGTCGTCGGTGACGCTCTGCCTGCCGGTCGCCGTCGGCGATTACACCGACTTCTACTCGTCGCGCGAGCACGCGACCAACGTCGGGGCCATGTTCCGCGGGCCGGACAACGCGCTCCTGCCGAACTGGCTCCACCTGCCCGTCGCCTACCACGGCCGGGCCAGTTCTATCGTCCTGAGCGAGACGCCGGTCCGCCGGCCCCGGGGCCAGAGCCTGCCCGCCGGCGCGAGCGAACCGGTCGAAGGCCCGACCCGGGAGCTGGACTTCGAGCTGGAGCTGGGCCTGCTGGTCGGCCCCGGCAATACGCCTGGCGAGCCGATCCCGGTCGCGGCCGCGGCTGACCATATCTTTGGCTTCGTCCTGGTCAACGACTGGAGCGCGCGGGATATCCAGCGCTGGGAGTACCGGCCGCTGGGCCCTTTCCTGGGCAAGAATTTCGCCACATCCATCTCGCCCTGGGTCGTGCCGCTGGCGGCTCTGGAGCCGTTCCGGGTGCCCGGCCCGCCCCAGGACCCGGCGCCCCTGCCATACCTGCAGGACAGGGGGGACCGGGCGTTTGACGTGCACCTGGAGGCGCGCCTGCAAACGGCCGCCATGGCCGCCGCCGGACTGCCACCGGTCGCCATCAGCCGCACCAACGCCCGCTGGCTGTACTGGAGCGCCTCCCAGATGGTGGCCCACCACACCGTCAACGGCTGCGCCCTCCGGCCGGGCGACCTGCTGGCCACCGGCACCATCAGCGGCCCGACGCCGGACAGCCTCGGTTCGTTGCTCGAACTGGCCTGGAACGGGACGCGCGCGCTTACGCTGCCGACAGGGGAAGCGCGGACTTTCCTGGAGGATGGCGATCGGTTGACGCTGACGGGTTGGGCGGGAGAAGGCGAGCACCGCGTCGGATTCGGCGCCGTCAGCGGGACGATTGTGCCGGCTCCGGAGCCCGGCCGATAGCGGCCCTCGATGAAGCCCAGCCCCACTTCTGCCGACCCGCGGCCGTTTCTCAGGGCGAGCGCATTCATTCTGCTAGCGGTTGGGTTGTCGGCGTTGATCCTGATCGCTGCCGGCGCGTTCGATCCTCGTCCCCTGGGGCCGGCCATGATCACCGCACCCGGTGACCTGTTGAGTGTAGAGGCAGGTGCATCGACCTATCGGCAGCTCGACTTGATGCTCTCCTTCCCGTTCAGCCTGCGCGGCTCGGCGGCGCTCGTCGAGGGTGAAACGGACAGTGGCTACGGGCTGTCGGTGGGCGACGATGGGGCATGGCTGACGGCTGCGGTTTCGCCGCTGGGCTATGCGGCCGTGTGGCAGGAGACGGCCGGCGGCGAGCGCGACTACCTCTTTCCCTGGCAACCCTGGCCCCACGTCCGGCAAGGGTTGGCCGAAAACGAGATCTGGCTCGATGTGGTTCAGGTGGGGGCCGGGGCGCGCGTGACGGTGCGCATCAACCGCGAACGGCTGTGGGCCGGGGAAACGACCGTCAGGCTGGCCGGCGGGGCGCGCTGGGCCGGCACGTTTGGCGACGGCGCGACCGTGCGGTTTGGCGAGACGGCGCTGTTCATCGACCGACCGGCCGAGCGCTGATCGCGCCGCGATCTTGCCCCATACCCTACCGCTTGGCGACGATTGCCTGTCGCCATAAGCGCGAGGCGGCCAATTGTGCGACAATTCAGGACATGACCAAGCCTCTTCGCAACGCCACGGCCGCGGTCAGCGTCTTCCTGGCCCTGGCTATCGTGGCCATGGTGGTTGTGGCCCAGGGCTCCGGACGGCAGTGGCTCCCGGTGGTTGCCCGCGGGCCGATATCGACCAACCGGCCGGTGGCCAAGATCAACTTTCAGCCGGCGGCGTCGGCCGTGCCGGATGGCTACACGCCTGATACCGGCGCGGTCTTCGGGTCTCGTCCCGGCGGGCAGGCATTCGGCTGGAATGCGGATACGAGCGCCACGACGCGCGAGCGCGAGTCTGCCTTCGCCCCGGACCAGCGCTATGACACCTTCATCCACCTGCAGAAGCCGGAGAACCCGAACGCGGTCTGGGAGTACGCTCTGCCCAATGGGGTGTACGAGATCTACCTGGTGGCGGGCGACCCTGACTTCACCGACGGGGTGTACAGCATGACCGTCGAAGGTATTCCGGCGCTGAACGGCACGCCCACGGCATCCACGCGGTTTGTCCAGGGCCAGGTGATCGTCCAGGTCAGCGACGGCCGCCTGTCGGTCGGCAACGGCGCCGGCGCGGTCAACAACAAGCTGGCGTTTCTTGAGATCTACAGCCTGTCGGACCCCACGCCGACGCCAACCGCCACGGTGCCGCCCGGCGACGCCGAGTTCCGTGGCCTGTGGGTGACGCGCTTCGATTGGACGACCTTCAACCAGCCGGCGTCTCCGGCCCGGATCGATACGATCGTCAACAACGCCGCGGCCGCCGGCTTCAACGTCATCTTCTTCCAGGTGCGCGGCACGGCCGACGCCTACTACACGCCGGGACTGGAGCCCTGGGCCCAGCGGGTCAGCGGCGGTTCGTTCGGCCAGCCGCCGTCGCCGGCCTGGGACCCGCTGGCTTATTTCATTCAGAAGGCCCACGCCGCCGGACTGCAGCTCCATGCCTACGTCAACGTCTATCCGGTCTCTGACCGGGTTGGGTCGGCCTGCCCGCCCCCACCGCTTGTCTCGCCGACGCCGCTCTACTTCCTGCTGCAATCGGCCCACGGGGTGACGGACGGCAAACTGAACGCGGCCCAATGGACGACGGCCGACCAGCCTTCCTGTGGCGATTACCTGATGGGCACGCCGGCCTCGCCCGTCCTGCAGCAGCACATCAAAGCGGTCGTGACGGACCTGATCGACCGTTACGCCGTGGACGGCATCCACCTCGACCGCGTTCGCTACGCGGGCCGTACGACGTCGTGCGACCCGGTCAGCGAGGCTGCCTATGGAGCGCCCTGTTTTGTCTTCAATGGCCAAACGCCTTACAGCGACTGGCAGCGAGAGCAGATCAACACACTGGTGCGCGATGTCTATGAGGACATCATCCTCCCGGCCGGGCGCGATATCTGGCTGACGGCGGCCGTCTGGCACACCTACGTGGACAAGTGGGGCTGGGGCTACAGCCAGGGGTACAGCGATTACTATCAGGATTCCCAGGGCTGGGTCAAGGGTGGTTATATCGATGCCATCTCGCCGATGATGTATTCCAGCAACCCGGAGACCT
>CAYRBP010000057.1:0-12641 GCA_964422535.1 uncultured Ardenticatenaceae bacterium
ACGAAAACGGCCGGACTCTCTGAGCCCGGCCGTTTCGTTCTTCTCCGACTTGGGTGGTTCGGCGTTGCGAAGGCTACTGCCGTCAGGCAGTTACCGGTTCCAGGACGGGCCGGAACTTGTAGCCATAGACAATCATGCCCTCTTCGCCGTCGGTCCGCAACTTGCGCGTGACCATCTCGACCGGCATGCCGATGCTGACTTCGCTCATATCGACGTCGGTCAACTGGGCCGTGATCAGCGGGCCTTCTTCCAGCTTGACCAGGGCGATCATGTACGGGGCGTTGTGCTCGAAACCCGCTGGCGGGTCGTAGACCGTGGTATAGCTGTACACTTCGCCCAGGCCGGTGAAGGTGTAGAGCTCCTTGGCCGGCGCTTCGCATTCAAGGCAAACGTCGCGCGGCGGGAACAGCTTGACGCCGCAGTTGGGGCAAACCTCGCCCACCAGGGTGTATCGCTGCTGATTAAGTCTCCAGTGACGTGATACTTCCATCGTTATCCATTCCTCCGAGTCGCCGCCGGTGTCTGGTTACCTGACCCGGCCGGCTGATGCCGGATGCCAACGGCCCCGGCAGACTTGATTATCCTCACCGGGACTCCCATTCACTGTCAGACGGCCGGAAAAGACTGTCAAAAGCTATCAAGATGGCCCGGACGGCGGGCCAGGCCGCGCTGTTCTGCGGCCCGTCGGCCGAAATCTGTCGCCTATCCCTCATGCTGCCCGTCATTGGTGAGCACATGAGTCACGGCCGTCGCGCCGCTGCCGCCCAGGTTCTGGGCCATGCCGATGCGCGCGCCGGCCACCTGGCAATCGCCCGCCTGGCCGCGCAGCTGCTGGGCCACCTCGACGATCTGGTACATGCCGGTCGCGCCGGCCGGGTTCCCGCGCGCCTTCAAACCGCCGCAGGTGCTGATCGGCACGCGGCCGTCGCGCTTGATGTCGCCGTCCCGGGCGAGCTGCCAGCCGGTGCCGCGCGGGGCAAAGCCGCACGCTTCCAGCGACAGCGCCGCCATGATGGTGAACGAGTCGTGAAGTTCGAAAACGTCGATGTCTCCAGGCCCGACGCCTGCGGCGGCCATCGCCTTGCGCGCGCTCTTCTCGGCCGCGCTCAACCAGAGCAGGTCTTTGCGGTCATGCAGGGCGACCGCGTCCGTGGCCACAGCCGAGCCGACGATGTGGATCGGCCGCGGGACCATGTCGCCGGCCCGCTCGCGCCGGGTGAGGACCACGGCCGCCGCCCCGTCACCGCCCGGCGCTTCGTCAAACAGGCTGACCGGATCGGCGACCATCGTCGCGCTCAGGAACGCCTCCGGCTTCAACCGGTTGCGGTACATAGCCCGCGGGTTGCCGGCGGCGTTGGCATGGGCGTTCACGCTGAACCCGGCAAAGTCGGCCAGCGCGGCGCCATACTCGTGCATGTAGCGGCGCATCAGCAGCGCCCCCACCCCGGCCAGCGTCTGGCCCTGGATGGCTTCATAATCCGCATCAAGCGCGGTCGACATGGCGGCCAGGACGGACGAGCCGGTCTCGTCGGTCATCTTCTCGACGCCGACGACCAGCGCCGTTTCAACCAGGCCGCTTTGCACGGCCAGCACCGCCTGGCGCAGCGCAGCGCCGCCGGAAGCGTCGGCCGCCTCGACCGTCATCGCCTCCGCCCCGCGCAGGCCGGCGAAGTCGGCCACGAGCGCGCCGAGGTGGTTCTGGTTGCTGAGCTGGCCGGCCAGCATGTTGCCGACGTAGATGCTGTCAACCTTGCTGATGCCGGCGTCGTCCATCGCCGCCTCGATGGCATACCAGGCCAGGTGGCGGATCGACGTCTCCCAATGCTCGCGGACATCGGTCTGGCCGATGCCGATGATAGATACGTTTGTCATAGTAGTCAGTAGTCAGTGGTCAGTGATCAGTGGTCAGTGGTCGGCTTTGAACACTGGCCACTGACCACTCGACACTAATTCATCTTCAGCTTCTCGCGGAAGCGGGTATAGGTGGCGTAATCGATCGGCGTGCGCCGGGCGATGTAGGTCTCCGTGCTCGGGGCCAGGCCGCGCACCTCCGGCAGCCGGTCGGTGGCGACCAACTCAAACGCGTCGGAACCGGCGCCGGAGCCATAGCTGACCAGCAGGATGCGGTCGCCTGGCTCGGCAACATCAAGCACGGCCGTCAGGCCGATCATGCTGGAGCCGGAGTAGGTGTTGCCGATGCGCGGGCTGAGCAGGCCCACCTGCACCTGGTCTTCGGCGAAGCCGAGCATCTTGCCCACACGCTGCGGGAACTTGGCGTTCGGCTGGTGGAAAATGGCCCAGCGATAGTCCTTTGACGTGCGCCCAAGGGCCTCCATCAGCGCCTCGGCCGCGCCCATGACATGCTTGAAGTAGGCCGGTTCGCCGGTGAAACGGTCGCCGTGTGACGGGTAGTTGGCGTGGGCCCGCCGCCAGAAATCGGGCGTATCGGTCACGAAGCTGTAGGAGCCGTTGATCAGAGCCAGAGACTCATCGCCGGGGCCGATCAGCACCGCCGCGCCGCCGGCGGCGGCCGTGTATTCCAGCGCGTCGCCGGGCCGGCCCTGCGCCGTGTCCATGCCGATGCTCAGCGCATAGCGGGCCATGCCCGAGCCGACAAAGCCGATGGCGGCTTGCATCGCCTCGGTGCCGGCCTTGCAGGCAAACTCCCAGTCGGCCGCCTGCGTGTGGGGAACCGCGCCGATTGCCTCGGCCACGATCGTGCTGCTCGGCTTGACGGCATAGGGGTGGCTCTCGCTGCCGACCCAGACGGCGCGGATCTCGCGCGGGTCGATCTGGGCCCGCAGCAAGGCGTCGCGCGCGGCCTCGATCGACATGGTGATCACGTCCTCGTCGAGGCCATTGACCGCCTTCTCGTCGATCGGCGTGCCGCCAGTGCCGCCCTTCCACATCCGGGCGATCTCGGCCGCGGGCAGCCGGTAGCGCGGCACATAGGCCCCGTAGCCGACAATGCCCACAGGCCGGTCAGGTTTCATCAACTTATCTTTCGCGTCAATTTCAGACATGTCCTATTCGTTCCCTGGCGGGCCGCCGCCGGCGGTCCGCGGTCAATTTCTAGTGTCCGTTCAGCGCCGCCAGCAGTTCCAGTGCCCGATCGACGTTGACGTTGTGCTCCGCCACCAGCTGGTCGGCCACGGCCTGCACCTGGTCATTGGTCGCGCCGGCGGCCAGCGCCACCTGCCGGGCGTGCAGCCGCATATGGCCTTTCTGGATGCCATAGGTCGCCAGCGCCCGAATGGCGGCCAGGTTCTGGGCCAGGCCGACGGCGGCCATGATCTGGGCCAGTTCGCTGGCGGTCTTCACGGCCAGGATCTTCATCGCCACCTTCGCCGTCGGGTGGACCTTCGTCGCGCCGCCGACGGTGCCGACAGCCATCGGCAAGGTGATCTCGCCGTACAGGTCGCCGTTGGCATCCACGTGCCAGTCGGTCAGGGCCGTGTAACGGCCGTTGCGGGCCGCGTAGCTGTGGGCTCCGGCTTCGATCGCGCGCCAGTCATTGCCGGTGGCGATGCAGACCGCGTCGATCCCGTTCATGATGCCCTTGTTGTGCGTCGCCGCGCGGTACGGATCGGCAACGGCAAAGGCGTTGGCCTCGGCCACGAGTCGGGCTACGTCTTTGCCGGGAATATCCGGCAGAGTCAATTCGGCGGCCGGGATCGTGCAGCGGGCCGTGGCGGTTCGCCGGTCGGCCAGGTTCGAGAGAATGCGCAGGTTCGTCCGCCCGCCGGTCAGCTCGGCAACGCGGGGCGAGATCGCCTCGACGGCTGTGTTGACCGTATTCGCGCCCATCGCGTCACGGGTGTCAAACAGAAGATGGACGACCAGCATCGGGCCGACGGGGGTGTCGGGCAGCGGCCGCGCCTCCAGATCGCGCGAGCCGCCGCCGAAGCGGACGATGCTTTCGCTGGCCGCGTCGGCCAGGGCCATCAACTCCTCGCGGTGGGCCAGCACCGCCTGCCGGCCGGCTTCGAGGTCCGGGATGTCGAGCACCTGGATCTGGCCGATCATGATCGGCTCAGCCGCTTCCGTCCGGAAGCCGCCGCCGGCGCGAATGTTCTTGGCCGCGTGGCTGATGGCGGCCAGGACGCTCGGTTCCTCGACAGCCATCGGCACGAGGTAGTCGCGGCCGTTGACCAGGAAATTGGCGGCGATGCCCAGCGGCAAGGCATAGGTGCCGATGACATTCTCGATCATCAGATCGGCCTGCGCCGGGCGCAAACCTTCGCCGGCCAGCACGGCCCGCTCCGATTCGTCCAATCCGGCCCAGTCGGCGACCAGCGCAATGCGCTCGGCCACCGGCAATTTGAAGAAGCCAGGCAATCGTGAAGATTTAGGGGTCGCGGTCGATTCCACTGTGGTCACACTCGTCTCGTGAAGTGATCGGCTGGAGCCGTTAATATGGGGAGGACTATACCCTCGCCCTGCTGCCAAAATCTATCGACCTTGCCGGCGCCCGCTTCGGGCCGCGCTGAAGTTTGGCAACTTGCCCCACACTGGATAGCATTCGTCACAGAGACACCCACTATGCGCTCTGTAGGCTTTTCGGCCCTCCTGCTTGCACTCGTGGCACTGCTGCTTGTGCTGGCGGCGGGCTTCATCTTTCTTTTCCAGGCGGAGTTGCGGCTGCGCGACCAGGTGCGCGCCAGCCTGGCCGAAGCCGACCAGCTGCGCCAGGCCCAGGCCGAGACGGAGCTTGAACTGGCGGCCGCAGAAGCCACCCGTGACGCCGTGGCCATCGCCCTGGCCACGGCCGAATCGGCCAACGTCGACCTGGAAGGCCAGCTCGTCGACAGCCAGCAACAGATCGATGTCCAGGCTACCCAGGTTGCGGGACTGACTGGCGAGGTTGATGCCGTCAAGGCCGACCTGGCCGCGCTTCAGGACGAACAGCGGTCGCTGCCTCCCCAGGCCTGGATCATCAACCCGGCCGACGACGAGATCCTGCCGGCCGGCCAACCCGTCTCCATCCTGATCGCGGCCAGCGACCCCTTCGGCCTGTCGAGCGTCTCGCTCGAGGTCGACGGCGAGGAGCTGTCGAGCTACAGCGTCAACGGCGACACGTTCTTCTGGCGGAGCGCCACCTGGACGCCGCCAACGGATGCCGAGGGGGAACACACCGTCACCGTCACCGCCACGAATGAAAATGACGTGACCAGCCGCGAAGCCTCGATCACCTTCACGCTGAGCGACATCGACGCCCGCAACGCCGCCATCCGGGCGGCGGTGGAGGCCAACGTCAGCGACCTGCGCGGGCTTGAACCGCTGTCGCCGATCCAGCCCGTCATCCTCAGCCGCGAGCAACTGCGCGAGCGGATCGAGGCCGACTTCGCCGCCGAGAACACACCCGAAGAAACCCGGAAAGACGTGCTTGAGCTGGCTGCTTTCGACTTCATGGAGCGCGACTACGACCTGTATGCCGCGCTGATCACGTTGCGCAGCGAAGGTATCCTGGGCTTCTATGACCCGGAGACGGCCGAGTTTGTGGTCGTGACCGACGACGTGTTGCTCGACCCGGCCGCCCAGTGGACCCACGCCCACGAGTTCGTCCACGTCCTGCAGGACCAGCATTACTCGCTGGAGGCGATCAACGACGAGTCGCTCGACTCCGAGGCCCGCGCCGCGCTCCGGGCCCTGGCCGAAGGCGAAGCCGAACTGGTGCAGTATCTCTACCTGTTCGACGCCGACTACTTCACCCGGTCCGAGGCCGAGTCCATCCTGAACGATCCCGCCGAGACCGATACCCGTTTCCTGGAAGACCTGCCGCCGGTGCTGGTCAGCAATATGGCCTTTCCCTACAACGCCGGGGCCAACTTCGTCAGCGAGCTCTATCGCGAGGGCGGATTCGAGGCCGTGGACGCGGCGTGGCGCAACCCGCCCCGCTCCACCGAGCACATCCTTCACCCTGATCGCTATCTGGGCGGCGACGATCCCCAGATCGTGGCCCTGGCTCCACTGACCGATACGCTTGATGCCGCCACCGGCACCCCGGGTTGGCAGCTCGTTGATGAGGACATCCTGGGCGAGTTCTTCCTGCGCGAATACCTGGCCCAGCAACTGCCGGCGACCGAAGTCAACCGGGCGGCGACGGGCTGGGGCGGTGACCGGTACGCGGTCTACTACCAGCCGGCCGGCGACGAGATGGTCATGGCCCTGCGCCTTGCGTGGGACACCCCGGAGGACGCGGCCGAGTTCGGCCGCCTCTTTCCCACCTACCCGGAAGGGCTCTTCCGGACCACCGGCGACCCCGCGCCGGATGCCGGCACCTGCTGGCCCAACCGGGACGACGACGCGAGCGAATACATCTGCTTTCGCCAGTCGGATGACCAATCGTTCGTCGTCAGGGGGCCGAGCCGCGAAGTAATCGCGGCCGTGATGATCGCCCTGCTGGCGGGCGACGCGTGAACGAGGAGCAGGTCCCACTCGACGCTCCCGCTCCGGCCGACGCCGCGCCCCGGAAGCGGCCCGCCCGGCGGCGGCTCTTGCGCCTCGGCGGGCTGGGGTGCCTGGGGCTGATCGCCCTGGGCCTGCTGTGCGGGGGGTTGGCGGCCTTCGGCTACCGGGCCGGCATCGCCGAAGGAGCCGAAGCGGCCGCGACCCTGGCCGCCGAACAGGTGGCGTTGTCCCCGTCACCGGCCTCCGGCCTCGCTCCCTGCGATCCTCCGCCGGACGGCCCGACCGGCGAGACCGGCCACACGCTCCGCTATGGCAACCTGGAACGGCGCTACGTCACCTACGTTCCCGACAGCATCGACCCGGGACAGCCTGTCCCGCTCATTGTCAGCCTCCACGGGGCCGGCTCTGATGCCGCCCAGCAACGCGACATCTCCCAATGGAATGTCTTCGCCGAGGCCCACGGCTTCATCGTCGTCTATCCTGAGGCGGCCGAGGAGACCAATCGGACGTTCGTCTCCTTCCCGGCACAGAACATCGCGCCGCAGTTGTCGTCATCGACCGCCCTGATCGACGTGATCTTCATCCGCGACGTGCTGGATGCGGTCCAGGCGGCGCATTGCATTGATCCCGCTCGCATCTATGTCAACGGCTTCTCGGCCGGCGGCGCCATGTCGCTCTTTCTTGCCTGCCGCCTGCCGGGGACGTTCGCCGCCATAGGCACGGTGGCCGCGCCTTACTGGGCCGACCTCGACGATCCGGCCTGGTGCCCGCCGGGGCCCGGCCTGCCGACGATGACCTTCCACGGCACGGCCGATCGGGTCATCCCCTACCCGGGCGGCGGCCCGCCCTTCGGCTTTGACTACGTGCGCTACGAGGAGTGGACCGCCCGCTGGGCGGCGCGAAACGGCTGCGCTGACCCGCCGGCACCGTTCTCGCTGGGCGACTCGGTCAGCGGCCGTCGTTTCGATTGTCCCGACGGCGCGGAAATGGTGGCTTACACGGTTGAGGGTGGGGGTCACGCCTGGCCGGGCGGCGCGCCTATCCTGGATCCGGTCCTGGGCCAGACAACGAAAGAGATCGCCGCCACGGCCGAGATGTGGGCGTTCTTCCGGAGGGCGTCCTTCGGACCGGCGGGCGACTAGCGCGGCCGGCGCGCCGCGTACCAGATGGGCTGTTCGGGCTGCGGGGGTTGCGGCCGCTTCGCCGGCCGCGCGGCGTTTTCGGCCGCGTCGACCAGCAGGTCGTGGATCGATTCGAGGAAGATCTCGTCAAAGCTGCGAAAACCGCAGACGTCACAGATATAGGCCGGCGCGTCAGGCATGACCATCATGTGCTTGCCGAGCCGTAGCAGGTAAGGGGTCCTGAACGAGCGATACTTGCCGATGCCACATTCTTCGCATTTCAGCGTCGTCACACTCATCTCCTGGCTTCCGCTACAATCGTCACACCAGCACTCGCACCAATACGGTTTGCGCCCGCGGCGATCATCGCCTGGGCATCGGCATAGGAGCGAATGCCCCCGGCCGCTTTGACGCCTATCTCGGGGCCGACCGTGCGGCGCATGAGCGCCACGTCGGCCGTCGTTGCCCCGCCCGGCCCAAAGCCGGTCGAGGTCTTGACGAAGTCCGCGCCAGCCGCTTTCGACAGCAGGCAGGCGATGACCTTCTCTTCATCGGTCAGCAGCGCGGCTTCGATGATGACCTTCACCAGCGCACCGCCACCGTGTGACGCGGCCACCACGGCGGCGATGTCGTCGTAGACCGCCTGATAGTCGCGCGACTTCAGCCCGCCGACCGTGATCACCATGTCGACCTCGGCCGCGCCGTCGGCCAGCGCCCGTTCGGTCTCGTAGACCTTGACCGCCGCCGGCGTCGCGCCGAGCGGAAACCCAACCACGGTGCAAACGGGCACGCCGGACCCCGCCAGCAACTCGGCGCACTGGGCCACGTTGATCGGGTTGACACAGACCGAGGCGAAGCGGTACTCGCGCGCCTCGGCACACAGCCGGGCGATCTGCTCGCGGGTCGCCTCGGGCTTCAACAACGTGTGGTCGATCATCGCGGCCAGTGATTCCGGGACGCGGCCGGCGCCCGCAGCCGGAGCGCTGACGCTCCCCTGCCGGATATGGGCCAGCACCTCGCGCGTGGCGTTTTCAATCAGGCTGTCGACCGCGGCCGGGTTGTGGTTCATCAGGTCAGCTCGCCGGTAATGCTATCCGGCCGGTGACTCGTGGTCAAAGTGGGGCACCTTCGCCCAATCGCGCGGCGGCCAGTAGACGAACTCCGCCTTGCCAAGGATGTGGTCGGCCGGCAAGAACCCCCAGGCATGGGAGTCACTGGAGTTGTTCCGGTTGTCGCCCAGGACGAAATACTGCCCTTCCGGCACGACCCAGCTGCTGTTGTAGGTGGGCGGCGCCTGGATATAAGGCTCGTCAAGCACGGTGCCGTTGACCGACACCACGCCGTTCTCGATCAGGATAGTATCTCCCGGCACGCCGATGACCCGTTTGATCAGGTTCAACTCACTCTGCGGGTGGCGGAAGACGATGATGTCCCCCCGGTCCGGATCATCCAGCCGGTAGGCGAAATTGCTGATGATCAGGTATTCACCGTTCAGCAAGGTGGGGTTCATGCTGTTGCCGTCGATGCGGTAGCGGCCGACGACGCTGTTGACAAGCCAGAAGATGAAAAAGGTCAGCAGGAGCGTCTCGATGATCTCGCGGATGAAAACGGAGGGCGGCGCGTTGTAGGCCGCCGGCGGCGCCTCGGCCACGGCCGGTTCGGCCGCCGGCACACCGGGGCCCAGGTCCAGAGGCCGCAGCGGCTCCGGCGATGTGTTGTCAGTCACGGACATCAAAGGGTTTCTCGAAATCGACCTGCGTCCCATCAGTCTTGGGAGACGTCGGCATGTTGGCGCGCGAACGACAGGTCGTGGCGGGCGACAACAAGATCATTATAGCAGCGGCAGAGTGCCCGGCAATAGCTGCGCGAATCATTTAACGCGCTATAATGATGCCGAAAGCGTATGGGTTTTCCAACCTGGACTCTGTGGGGCATGGGGTTGGCGGCTGCCGGTGCACTGGTCACCATCGCGCTGGCCTTCATCGCCCAGACACCCCGACTCATCGGCCGCCTCGGCCTGAGCGGGGCGCGGCTTGACCTGCGCGCCCGCGCGTTCACCGGCTACGGCCTCGCCTTCCTCCTCCTGGCGTTGGGATTCTTCCTGGCCGGCGTGCCGATCGGCCAGGAGCCGGCAACCACCGATGAGCCGCTGGCGCTCTCCACGGCCGCACCGGGCGAAGAAGTGGCGGTCGCCGGCACTGTCTCAGCATCAGATGACCAGGCGGCAGCGGAAGCGACCGCCGGGAGCGCCGTCGAAGCCGAAGCGCCGGCCGGCGGCTCCAGCAGCGGCATGGTCGTCCGGCCGCGCGAGACAGCCACGGCCGAGGCCGTGATCGCGGCTGGAACCGGCGCGGCAGCCGGGATTCCGCCGGTCGACGCCAGCGCCACAGGCGAGGGGGCCGCGGTTCCGGCTCCGGCAATCGAGGACACCCCCGAACCCACGGCCGAAGCGACGGCCACGCTCCTCCCGACCGCCACCCCAACCCCGACCCCCGAACCGACCCAGACGCCGACGCCCATCGTCGGCCCGACGGCGCGGGTCGGCGACAACACCAGCACGCTACCTGTCCGCAAGACGCCCAACGGCGAGCCTGTGGCGCTCGTCTACCGCGGCGACGCGGTGCTGCTGCTGACCGGCCATGCCTTCCACAGCGGCGGCCTGTGGCGGGAGATCAGCACGGTCGACGGCGTCGTCGGCTGGGTACAGGATGTGTTCCTGGATTACGGGGACGGGACGGGCTGAGTTACGGGTGGCAGATTAGACCGTCGGCTCCCAAGTCCTTCGCTGCTTGTTGCACGCGTGCACCTTTTGTGGTACATTCCTGATGATGCCTGATGCGCCAATCCTTGCTGTCGTCTTCTTCCGAACAAACTCGGGGAGGGAACCGGTCCGGGAATGGCTACTCGGACTCTCCAAAGAAGACAAGAAAGTGATTGGCGAAGACATCAAACTGGTCCAGTTTCGCTGGCCGCTTGGCATGCCACTCGTCCGGAAATTGGAGCCAGACCTATGGGAAATACGCAGCAGGCTTGGCGCTGGTCGCATCGCCAGAGTGTTTTTTACTGTTCATGGGAGTCAGATAGCGCTATTACATGGCTATCTGAAGAAATCAGAAAAGACGCCTTCCGATGACTTGATGTTGGCTCGCACACGCCGTGATCTGTGGCAGAAGGAAATGCAGTAGGCATGAGTGAGAATAAGTATTCCGGTAGCAGTCTCGATGACTTCCTCACCGAAGAGGGCATTCTAGAGGAGGTCTCTATCCGCGCACAGAAGCGACTCCTGTCTTTACAGATTGCCGACATCATGAATGAGGCCAGCCTGACAAAACTCGAAGTCGCGGAGCGGATGAACACAAGCCGGTCTCAGCTTGACCGGCTGTTGGACCCGAAAAACACCGCGATCACGCTCGACTCACTGGACCGATTGGCCCGCGCCCTCGGCCGCCAACTCAAGATCGAGTTCGCGTAACACAAGCCGCTCTTACGCCGCCAGATACCTCTCCAGCGCCTCGATGCTTGCCGGCAGCGTGACCGGCGCGGCCGCCTGCTCGACGGCCGTGCCGGGGTCTTTCAGCCCGTGGCCGGTCAACACGACGACGGCCGTCTTGTCCACCGGATCGAGCTCGCCGCGCTCGATCTGCTGCTTCAGCGCCGCCAGCCCCGTCGCCGAGGCCGGCTCGACCCAGACGCCCTCCTGCTTGGCCAGCAGGTGCCACGCGGCCAGGATGTCGTCGTCGGTCACGGCGGTGATGATGCCGCCGGACTCGTCCAGCGCCTCGACCGCCTGCCGCCAGCGGGCCGGGTTACCGATCCGGATGGCCGTGGCGATCGTCTCCGGCTTCTCAACGACCTTGCCGCTGACGATCGGCGCTGCCCCGGCCGCCTGGCCGCCGAGCAGGCGCGGCAGCCCTTTGCCGTATTGCACGTAGCCCATCCAGTAGGCGCTGATGTTGCCCGCGTTCCCGACCGGCAGACAGTGCCAGTCCGGCGCGCGGCCGTCGAGCTGGTCGACGATCTCGAACGCGCCCGTCTTCTGCCCCTCCAGCCGCCAGGGGTTGACCGAGTTAACGAGCACGATCGGCGCGCCGGAGCCGGCGCCGCGTTCGGCGATCTCGCGCACCAGGCGCAGCCCGTCATCGAAGGAGCCTTCGATGCTGATGACCTCAGCGCCGTAGGCCAGACAAGCGGCCAGTTTTCCGAGCGCGATCTTGCCCTCCGGGACGAGGACGAGGCAGCGCAGCCCGGCCCGGGCGGCATAGGCGGCCGCGCTGGCCGCGGTATTGCCGGTGCTGGCGCAGATGACCGTCCGGGCGTTCTCGCGCACGGCCTGGGTGATGGCGGCGGTCATGCCCCGGTCCTTGAAGGAGCCGGTGGGGTTCAGGCCCTCGTACTTGAGGAACAGCTTCAGCCCCGCCTTCGGGGCCAGCGTCTCGGCCAGCCGGGTGGCCGGGATGAGCGGCGTGTTGCCCTCGTTCAGGCTGATGAAACAGGTGTCTTCGTCAAACGGCAGGTAGGAGCGATAGGCTTCGAGTACGCCTTTCCAGTTCATAGGTCTCGGTGATCCGGTGTTGGTGGTCAGTCGGTTCCGGTCGGGATGACCAGCGTCTGGCCGGGATAGATGACGTAGGGGGCCTGCAGCCCGTTGGCTTCGGCCAGGGCCGCCTGGGCCACACCGTATTGGAGGGCGATCCGGTAGAGCGTTTCGCCGCCGCGCACCACGTGGGTGAATTCGGGCGTCGGCCCTGGGCGGCTGACCGGGATCTTGAGGACCTGGCCGACGTAGATCTGGTTCGGCGTGGTCAACCCGTTGGCCTCGGCGATCTCGACCCAGCTGACGCCGTACAGCTGGCTGAGGCGGTAGACGCTGTCGCCGGGGCGGACGGTGTGGGTGCTCACAGGCGCACTGCTCTCCGGCTCCGGCGCGGCCGGCGGTTCACCGGCAACCGGCTCCGCCGGGGGTACGCCGGTATCCGGCGCGGCCGCAGACAGGCGCAGTTCCTGCCCGACAACGATCTGGTCCGGATTGGTGATGCCGTTCAATTCGGCGATAGCCGTCCACGACAGGCCATAGCGCTCGCCGATGCGGTACAGGTTCTCGCCGGGAGC
>CAYRBP010000057.1:12741-24741 GCA_964422535.1 uncultured Ardenticatenaceae bacterium
GGGACCGACGGGACCGTCGGGACCGCGGGGGCTTCCGTCGCGACCGTAGTCGGTTCGGCCGTCGGCTCAGCCTCCGGCTCTGCCGTGGCTTCGGCGGGCGCGGTGGCAGTTGGCTCTTCAACGACCGGCTCCGGCGTCGGCGTGACGACGACCGCCAGCGGGACCGTCGCCGTCGGCTCGGGTGTGGGCCGCGTCGGCATCACTTCCGCGCCGTCCGGCCGGGGCGAGTCATCCGTCGGCGCGGGCTCAGCCAGGACAGAGGCAGTTGCCAGCAGCGGCGAATCGGGGTCGCCGATGCCCCCACCCACCTGCGGATCGTTCGCGTCCACGCCACCGAGCGAAGCCGGCGGCGGCGCGCTCCCGCCCCGCTGGTCATCGACTTGAACGCAGGCGGCCAGCACGACGGCCAGCAGGACGGCCGTCAGAAACCAGCGACAGGCGCGCAAGCGAAAATGGTGCTCCGAACTCACGGCCACCTACTATAGCACGGATCGGGGACGATCGTTAGTGAACCGGACGGACAGCAGGTATTCGCCACCGTGCCCGACGGCGGCCGATCGCGGCTTGCCGCGACGGACCAGCCGGCAACCAGATGCCGTCGTGGAAGCGGGTGCGGACGGAGCGGCGCGGGTCAGCGACTTTGGCCAGCGCCCTTCGTCGCGCCGGCCCGGCGAGCGCCGGCCGCCACTGACCACCGGTCACTTCATCATCGGGATCTTGACCCCGCGCTCCCTGGCTACTTCAACCGCCCGCGGATAGCCGGCGTCGGCGTGGCGGGCGACGCCCATGCCGGGGTCGACCGTCAGGACCCGCTTCAACCGCGCGGCCGCTTCCGGCGTGCCGTCGGCGACGATGACCTGCCCGGCGTGGAGGCTGTAGCCGATGCCCACCCCGCCGCCGTGGTGGTAGCTGACCCAGGTCGCGCCGCTGACGGCGTTGACCAGCGCATTCAGGATGGGCCAGTCGGCGATGGCGTCGGAACCGTCGAGCATTCCCTCCGTCTCGCGGTTGGGGCTGGCGACGGAACCGGCGTCCAGGTGGTCGCGGCCGATGACGATCGGGGCCCTGACGCGGCCCGACGCCACCAGTTCATTGAACAGCAGCCCGGCCCTGTCGCGCTCCCCGTAGCCCAGCCAGCAGATGCGCGCCGGCAGCCCCTGAAAGTGGACCCGCTCGCGGGCCATGGTGATCCAGCGCCGCAGATGGGCGTCCTCGGGGAAAAGCTCCAGGATAGCTTCGTCAGTGGTGTAGATATCTTCCGGGTCGCCGCTGAGGGCCACCCAGCGGAAAGGGCCTTTGCCTTCGCAGAACAGCGGCCGGACGTAGGCCGGGACGAAGCCGGGGTAGCTGAAGGCATCGGTCACGCCTTCGTCAAAGGCGCGCTGGCGCAGGTTGTTGCCGTAGTCGAAGACGACCGACCCGCGCCGCTGGAACTCGACCATCGCCGCGCACTGGCGGGCCATCGACCTGGCCGACAGCCGGGCGAAGCCTTGCGGATCGCGGTCGCGCAGGTCCTTGCCTTCCTCGAAGCTCAGGTCGTCCGGGAAATAGGCCAGGAAGTCGTGGGCCGAGGTCTGGTCGGTGACGACGTCGGGCAGCAGGCCGCGCTCCAGCAGCTCCGGAAAGGTCGTCGCGGCATTGGCGATCAGGCCGATCGAGCGCGGCCGGCCGTTCTCGACGTAGTAGCGGACGCGGTTTAGGGCGTCGTCCAGGTCCTCGGAGACTTCATCGATGTAGCGATGTTCCAGCCGGCGGCGGGCGCGCCATTCATCCACCTCGACGCACAGGGCGACACCCTCGTTCATCGTCACCGCCAGCGGCTGCGCCCCGCCCATCTCCCCCAGGCCGCCGGTCAGCACCCACTTGCCTTTCAGCGACGGCCAGCCTGCCGCCCGCGCGGCCGCGGCGAAGGTCTCGAACGTGCCCTGCAGGATGCCCTGCGTGCCGATGTAGATCCAGCTCCCGGCCGTCATCTGGCCGTACATGATCAGCCCCTCGGCCTCCCAGCGGTCGAAATTGTCCTGCGTCGCCCAGTGGGGGACGATGTTGGAGTTGGCGATCAGCACCCGCGGCGCGTCGGCGTGGGTACGGAAGACGGCCACCGGCTTGCCGCTCTGGACGAGCAGCGTCTCGTCATTCTCCAGCTCGCGGAGTGAGGCCAGGATGGCGTCGAACGCCTCCCAGTTGCGGGCAGCGCGGCCGCGGCCGCCGTAGACGATCAGGTGCTCCGGATCATAGGCGACCTCGGGGTCGAGGTTGTTCTGGATCATGCGGTAGGCGGCTTCCTGGAGCCAGCCTTTGCAGTGGAGTTGGGTGCCGCGTGGGGCGCGAACGGTGCGGGGGGCTGAAGTGGTCATGGGCAATGGTCCGGAAAGCCACAGATCAGAAAGGTTTCCAGGCTATCGGCATCCATCCACTCGTGGCGGAGCCGAAAAGCGACGTCTTCGAGATCGAGATCGAATCCCCGATCCATGCCGATAAGAGTGATGCTAGAGGGATCGAACGCAAACGCCTCCAGCCTGCCGGGCGCTTCGATGGGGATGTGGCGGCCGTCTGCTGCCTGCGGCAACAGAATCGACCGCCGGCTCAATCATCGCCACTGGCCCTCCCGCTCGTCGCGTCCCGCCTCACCTCAGGCAATGACCTGGTGCCAGCGCAGCGGCTTGGTCGCCTCGCGGACGACGACTCCCTTGGCTTCCAGGTCCAGCTGGACCGTCTTGGCCCACCAGCCCGCCTTCGCCCCGCCGGGAAAGAGGTCGTCCGGCAGGTAGGTCTTGACCGCCTCGGTCATCTCCGCCTGCGTCAGCCCCGGCGACTGCTTCGGCAGCGCCGCCAGCATGGCCTGCTTCATGGCGTGGTACTTGGCCGCGTCGACCCGCGTCGTCTGGCCGGGGACGTTGACGTTCTCAACCGTCACCTTGTCTTCGGTCATCTCCCTGCCTCCGTCAGGACGTCTGGCTGATCTCCCTCACATCCAGGATTTCATCGACCACCGGCCGCAGCGCGGCCACCAGTCGCTCCTGCGGGACATCCTGCACCTTGAACATGATCTCCCACTTGCCGCTGTCCGGCAGCTCGCGCGCCCCAAGGCCGACGATGTCGCCGCCGGCCGCAAGAATGGCGCTGGAAACACGGGCCAGCGTGCCCTTCGCCTCGCTGATGGAAGCGGTCACGCGGACGCCCGACCGGCGGCCGCCCAGCAGTTCCAGCAGGCTCTTGAACAGGTCGGTCTCGGTGATGATGCCGACCAGCTTGTCGCCGTCCATGACCGGCAGGCCGCCGATCTTGCTGTCGGCCATGACGCGCGCGGCCGTCTCGAGCGGCGTGTCGGCCGCGACAGTAATGACGTTCCGGGTCATGACGTGCTCGACCCGGATCTTCGACAGCAAATCGGGGATCTCCCAAACTGCCAGCGTCGTCGCTACCGATGGGGTTGCGTGGAGCAGGTCTTTATCAGAGACGATGCCGACCAGGCGGCCGTCGCTGTCCACAACCGGGAAGCGGCGCACCTTGCGCTGGTTCATCAGGCGCAGGGCGTCGGTGACTGGCGTCTCAGGGGTAACGGTGACAGGCGTGCGGGTCATTCGTTCGCTTACAAGCATGGCTACCTCGGGCAAATGGTAATGTGTGAAATAGGGCGTCGCGCCCTTGAGGGCGCATTATACCATAAGGGCCGCCGCCCGATCTGCGCTGAGCCCACGCCTTCAGGGCCGGCATTCAAGGATGAACACCGCCCGCAGGCCGCTTCGCTCGAAGTGGGACTGGTAGGCCGGCCACATGCGGACCAGGCGCGGCCAGTACGCTTCAACCTCGTCCGGCGTGGCCTCACGCGCATCACAGCGAAGCGTCACTGACCCAATCTGGACGGTCGCGACGGGATGGGCCCGCAGGTTGAGGACCCAGGGATTCGTCTTCTCAAAACCGGGATTGACGTTGCACAGGACGAGCCGCGGGCCGTCGCGCAGATAGAAGACGGGCGTCGTCCGCGGTTCCCCGGTCCGCCGGCCGGTCGTGGTCAGCAGCAAGATCGGCCCGCCTGTCCTGCCCGACAGGGAGATGCGGCCGCCGGTCCAGCGGTACAGCCGCCGGTCAGCCGGCGCGATGACGTGCTTGATGAACCAGACGCCGGGACGGGTCGCGCCGAGTCGCTTCAGCATGGCGCCTCCTCGGTCAGCAGTGACGATCGCCCTTGGTCAGGCGGGGCCGGCGCTCCGGATCTCGGCCTGCTTGCGGGCGATGAACGATTCCCAGACGGGGTAGTCGCTGCCGGCCCAGATCGGCTGCCGGAATGCCTCGGCCTGTTCGGCCGTCCAGCCGAGATGTTTCTGGGCATAGAGCGAGTAGAAAGCGGTGACGCGGTAATTGGCCGCACAATGGATCAGGAGCTTGCCGCCCGCCAGCCGGTTCATGGCCTCGTCAAAGGCGTCGAAATCGGCGTCGGTCGGAGCTCCCCAATCAACCGGGATCAGGACGTAGGTCAGGCCGAGTTCGCCGATCAGTTCCGCCTCGCCCGGCAACGGGTTAGACGTGTAGTGGCCGACCAGGTTGATCACGGCCGTGAAGCCCTCAGCCGCGGCGTCGCGCAGTTGCGCCTCGGTCGGCTGGCCGGCCGTGGTCAGCCGGTCGCTCACCTGGATGGCGTTGTAGATCTCGCGGGTGCTCATGCGTCGCCTCTATGCATCCACCGGGACCGCCGGGCCGGTGAAAAGTCGCAAACCGGCCTGCCCATGCCGGGGAAGGATAGCACATCGGCCGGCCGGGATCACGTCATCCCGGCCCACAGCGCCGCGCAGTCCAGGTCCTCACATGCCGTCAGGGCCCGGCGCAACATGCCCATCCATGCCCACTGCCACTGGCTGTTGATGCCGCCGCGACAGTACTCCGTGGCGATGTAGACGCCCATCGGCACGCACAGCCGGTAGTCGTCAAACAGCCGGTCCCAGGGGTAGTCGCGCACGCCATGCTGCAGCAGCGTCCGGTGGTACTGCTCCAGGACAGGACCTTCCCAGCGGCGGCGCAACTCGACGTCCCAATCGAGCACTATCGCATAGGCCAGGTCATAGGCTCCCAGCCAGGTCGTCAGGCTCCAGTCGAACGGCTGGCGGTCGATGAGGTAGATCGGCCGGTCGCCCTCGCCCGGCACGAGGATGTTATACTCGCCGGCATCACCGTGGATGAGCGTGAAGCCGTTTGCCTCGCGCGTCCGGTCGATGATCGCCGCCGGGTGTCGCCCATAGAGATCGCGGATCAGGTCCGGCCAGCCGGGAGCCAGCTCGGCCGAGAGTGCATCCAGGATATGGCCGGCGCCGGGCTCGGCGATGTCGACAAAGCGACGGATGTGCGCGCCATCGTGGATCGGCGCGCCGGCCTCCGCCAGGCGTTCCGCGCCCCACCAGCGGGCATGCATGACCGCGAGACCCTCGGCCAGGGCAAGCCCGTAGTCGAGTGTCGGCGTCTTTCTGGCGGCCGTGACGTGGGTCTTCGAGAGGTCGTTCAGCAGCAGGTGATAGCGCCCCTCGGTCTCGGAGTAGGCGGCGTCATAGCACCGGATCAGCGGCGCGTCCGGGACGTCGGCATAGTCGCGGGTGTAGTACGTCACCTCCGACGGGCCGAACGATTCGCCATCGCCCAGGTCGGTGTTGACCATCTTCAGGAACAGCCGCGGCGGCCGCGCCCCCTGCGATCCGTCTTCGTACCGGATGTTCAACGTCGCGTTCGTCGACCAGTTGCCGCTGCCCGCGTCCAGGTCAAAGGCCGCCACGGACCCACGGGTCAGCGCGCCGCTGTGGCGCAGGACACGCGTCAGCCATTCGGCCGTGACTTCGTCCACACTGCGGATCACCTCAGCCATGATCGCTATCCTCCCGTTCTCCCGAATTCGTCTCAGGGGCCGTCGTCGCGGTCGTGCCCGCCCCACGCCCAAACCAGCCCAGCAGAACGCCTGTCAGCACCGCCGGCGCGCCGAGGACGAGGACGACCACAGCCGATTCGCGCAGGAAATAACCAAGCTGGCCGGGGCGGCCGAAAGCGAGGACGTAGAAGCCGACGGCGGCCAGCGTCGCCAGCGCCCCGGCCAGCGCGCCACCAAGCGGGCCAAGCCGAAGCGCGCCGGTGACCAGCCCGATGAACGCTCCCATCACCAGGCCGCCGATGCCCACCGCCAGCCCAAAGCCGATCGCCTCATCGACACGGCCGCCGTCGAGCAGCGCCGCGACGGCAAAG
Source organism: uncultured Ardenticatenaceae bacterium (assembly GCA_964422535.1). GTDB lineage: Bacteria > Chloroflexota > Anaerolineae > Promineifilales > Promineifilaceae > Promineifilum. Next base: position 18,964 of record CAYRBP010000057.1, read on the forward strand.
ACGGTCGCGGCCAGGACGGCGCACAGCAGCGCCCCGAGCAGGATGCTCCTGATGACGCGGCCCATGGTCCTCCGGCGCGCCGTCAACAGACAGGCCCGCGGCTATTGGCGGTAGCGATGAGCATCGCCTCCACCCGGTCGAAATCGATCCGGTTCGGGTTGCGGTAGCGGATGCAGCCTTTGCCGATGGCTGAGGCAGGGAAGGAGGCGCGGTGCGGTTCGAGCACGTCCGTTCGCAGGATGTAGAGGGCGATGTTGGCCTTCTGGCTGGCAAAGGCGACTTCGACCACGCCGTCGCGGCTGTAACCGGCCATGCCGTAGGCCATGCCCTCCTCGAAGCCGGTCAGGTGCAGCCGGCACAGGCGGCGGATTTCTTGAAGCGCGGGGAGCCGGTCGGCCGGGACTTCGGTCAGGTATTCGTCAACGGTCCTGGCGTTGCTTTGCATCGCGACCTCGAATGACTGCGATTCGGGAAACGTGCGTGAACTATAACATAGTCCGCCCCGATCCTCCTATGCAGGGATGACCGGGAACGCCCCGCGGAACAGCCCTGCCCGCTCCGGCGCTCGCTCACCATGCCGGTTGGGGATCGCCCGGCTCTCATCCTCTGCCAATCCCGCCCACCTCTGCTATACTCGGCCGCTATGAAACTTGGCATCATCGGCCTGCCCAGCTCAGGCAAAACGACGATCTTCAACGCCCTGACCCAGGGCAACGCCCCCACCGGCCAGAGCCTGGGCGGCCGCTTCGACGTGCTGACGGCCGTCGTCGACGTCCGTGACGTCCGGGTCGACATCCTCAGCAAGATGTTCAACCCGAAGAAGACGACCTACGCCCGGATCACCTACACCGACGTGGCCGGCATTCAGGGCGACGAAGAGGCCGGCGAGCTGAGCGGCGCGCTGCTCAACCACCTCTCCGGGCTGGACGGTTTCGTCCATGTCGTGCGCGGCTTTGAGAACGCGCTCGTCCCCCACCCGGCCGGCAGTGTCAACCCGGCTCGCGACCTGAACACGGTCGAGACCGAATTCCTGCTCAGTGACCTGGGCACTGTGGAACGGCGGATCGAGAAGATCAACGAGGGCCTGAAGAAGGGGGCGACCAAGGACAAGGGAACGGCGCTGGCCGAACTGGCCCTGTTCGAGCGGATGCATGAGGTCCTCAGCGCCGAGCGGCCGTTGCGCGTGCTGGACATGACCGACGACGAACAGAAGAGCCTGCGCGGCTACGGCCTGCTGACGCTGAAGCCGACGGTCGTCATCGTCAACATCGGCGACGACCAGGGCGAGATCGCCCTACCTTATGGCTACCCCCGGACGGTCGTGGTCAACATCCGCGGCCGGCTGGAAATGGAGCTGGCCCAACTCAGCGCGGCGGGCGACGAGGAGTCACTGGCCATGTTCATGGAGGAGTACGGCGTGAGCGAACTCAGTCTGGACAAGATCATCCGCGTCAGCTATGACCTGATGGGCCTCCAGTCCTTCTTCACCGTCGGCGAGGACGAAGTCCGGGCCTGGACGATCAAGCGCGGGGCGACGGCCGTCGAGGCGGCGGGCGCTATCCACACCGACCTGGCCAAGGGCTTCATCCGGGCCGAGACGGTCCACTACGACGACCTGATCGCCATGGGCGGCATGGCCCAGTTGCGCAACGCCGGCAAGCTGCGCCAGGAGGGCAAGACCTACCTCGTCCAGGACGGCGACATCATCAACATCAAGTTCAACCTGTAGACGGGGAACTTCCCTCCGGTCGATAGCGTCAAACCATTAGAACGGGCCGCGGCATCCGGGCCACAACGGGGCGCGCATGGGCGATCGTCCGGCTGCCGTCAGCGGTCTGTCGTGAGGGAAGTCCTGTGAGAACGCATCTCCTAATCGCGCTTGTACTGGCCGGCCTGCTCGGGGTTGCCTGCGGCCGCGCGCCGGAGGCCGCGCTGCCGACGCCCATCGTTGCGTTGACGCCGTCCCCCGACGAGCAGCCGGCGACGGCGACGCCGACGGAGGCGGTGGCGGTCCCGGTCACACCCACCCAACCGCAGCCCCCAACCCTGGCTCCGGTAACAACTACGGCCGTTCCAGGCCCCACCGCTGAGCCAACGGCCACGGCAGCACCGACCGGCGTCCCGACAACCGCCCCAACCAGCGCCGCCACGCCCCTGGCCGCGACACCCGCCATGACGCCCCCCGTGCCCGTCGGTGACGGTAGCTATCAGGTCGCCTTCGTGGAGGGCAACGACACGCTCAACGTCCGCAGCGGGCCCGGAACCACCTACGAGGCGGTCGCGGAATTGCCGCCCATCGCCGCCGGCGTCGCCGTCGAGGAAGGGGGCCAGGCGGCCGTTGCCGGGTCGACCTGGGTCTACGTGACGACCGACGCGGCCGAGGGCTGGGTCAACGGCCGCTTCCTGACCGAGAGCGTTCCCGCGGCTGAGTTCTGCGCCGACCCGGCCGCGCTGGCCGTGGTCGAGCGGGCACGCGAGGCCATCGCCGCCCAGGACGGCCGCGCCCTGGCGTTGCTCGTCCACCCCGAGCGCGGGCTGCGGTTGCGCCTGAACTGGTGGAACAACGAGATACTGGTCCGCGGGGAGGAAGTCGCCGGGCTATTCGACAGCGCGGCCGGCTACGACTGGGGCGTCAGCCAGGGCAGCGGCGAGCCGATCGTCGGCACCTTCGCCGAGGCATTTCTTCCCCCGCTACAGCGCGACCTGCTGCCGGCTTCCCAAACGGCCTGCGACGAGCTGCTATTCGGGCCGACGGCCGGCATGGTCGTCTTGCCCGACGGCTACCAGCAGGTCCACTTCTTCAGCCTCCACCGGCCGGCGCCGGCCGATGTCGAATTCGACTGGGGCACGTGGGCCGTCGGCGTCGAGCGCTGGCAGGGCGACTACTATTTGAGCTACCTCGTCCACTACGACTATGAGATCTAGCGACGACCCGCGGGCATCGGCCGGAACGACCTAATCTGCGGCTTCCGGCTCCACCTGCCTGGCCAGGCCGGCGACGTCCGCTTCCAGACGGCCGCGCGCGGCCTCCAGATCGCGGCGGACGGCCGCCCAGACGTTGCTGCCCGCATCCTCCAGCTCCTGCGCCTTGCGCCACAGGCGGGCGGTGTTCTCCTGCCGCAGCGTCTCCAGCTGGTGCAGGACCTTGCGCCGCCGGCGGCGGCACTGCAACACCCGCTCGCGCAACCGGCGCGCATCGACCGCTTCGATGAACGACAACTCGGCCAGTTCGTCCGGCTCCAGTTCGCCCGCCAGGTCATACAGGGCGTGGACATCGCCGGCCGAGTAGGCGGCATTGACCGCGGCCATCATCGAGGTCCGGTAGGAGAGTTCGGCCGAGGTCTCCGCCCGGTCGGGATGAAAGCGGCGGGCCAGTTCGCGGTAGAGGCGTTTCTCGGCCGCCTTGTCGCGCGGCGTGTCGGCCGGCAGCAGGATCTCGTCCGTCTCCGGTCCCAGGGCATCGCCGGTCGCGGCCGGCCCCAGCGGATCGTCGGCATCCTGCTGCATCAGACGTAGCTCAGTCAGCAGCCGCTGCTTCTCCGCCAGCAAGGAATAGATCGCGTCGACTAGGTCATCGAGCATCAGGCGGCAGTGCATGCGGAAGGCGTTGACGGCCGCCTGCTCGCGGGCCAGGTCAGCCTCCGCTTCCAGCAATTCCCGCTGGGCGACCCGAAGTTCGGCCTCAAGGTCGGCCGCCTGCCGCGTCTGCCGCACCGGCTGGAGGTCGCGGATGCCGGCCGCATCGTTCCGTTCACTGCTCATCAATTGGAATTATCCGAAATCTGCCGCGGCCGTACCACTATGCCCGGGAACCAAACCGGGCTTTGCAGCAATCGGACGGACCGCATGCCGGCCGTTCTCCCCCACAATCTACGGGGCCGGCAGGGCGAGAAAGTCCTGCGTCGCGTCGCCATCGGTCAATGACACGAGGGCGGCGGGCGGGTCGAACGTATAGCCGGCCAGTCCCGGCGCCAGCGTGTAGTCGCCCGGCAGAAGTTCGGGGATGAGATAGGAGCCGTCGGGCAACGTTAGGACTGTCAGGTTGTCGCCGTAAGTGATGGTGACGCCTTCGAGGCCGTTGCCGTCGCCGTCGGTCACGCGGCCGCTGATCGCGTGGGCGAGCACCGTCCCCGTGAAATCAACGTCCGTCGCGTCCGGCGGGACCGTGACCGGCCCAACGCTCGAGAACGCGTAGCCGTCCTTCGAAGCCGTCAGGTCATACAGGCCGGGGAGCAAGCCCTCGACAGTGTAAGCGCCGTTCGCCTGCGTCATGACCGTCAGGTTGTCGCCATAGGTGATGGTGACGCCTTCGAGGTCGTTGCCGTCGCCGTCGGTCACACGGCCGCTGATGCGGTAGGTGATCAGCGTGCCGGTGAAATCCACCCCTGTGGCGTCCGGCGGCAGGCTGACCGGGCCGGCGGTCGTGAACCGATAGCCGTCCTTCTCGGCCGCCAGGACGTATTCCCCGGCAGCGAGCGACGTGAAGCGATAGCGTCCGGCGCTGTCGGTCATCACGCGGCGGCCGCCGCCTTCGGTGATGGCCACGCCGGCCAGCCCGAGGCCGTCCTCGTCCGTCACGGTTCCTGACAGGGTGTAGGCGTGGGGGCCGAGCAGCGCCATCATCTCTGCGACCAACTGGCTCTGGACGGCGGCATATTCCGGCTTTCCGGCCAGGTTTTCCAGTTCGTATGGGTCGGCGCGCATGTCATAGAGCTCGATGCCGCCGTTGAGTCGCTGGATGTACTTCCACTCGTCGGTGCGAATGGCGTTATAGCCCAGCCCCACGCGCTCCAGCAGCACGGCTGACCGCCACGGCCGTCCGGGCCGTTCCATCAGGGGTAACAGGCTCCTCCCTTCCTGGACGATTCCGGGCGTCACGCCGGCATAGTCGGCGATGGTCGAGGCGAGATCGACGTTGGAGACGAGTCGCGACTCGACATGGTTGCCCGACAGCTCCGGGTAGCGGATGAGCAGAGGGATGCGGCTGCACTCGTCATAGGCGCAATGCTTGCCGTAATGGCGGTGGGCGCCCCAGGAAAAACCGTTGTCGCCCAGGAAGATGATCATCGTATTGTCGAGCTGGCCCTGGGCCTGCAGGGTGGCGATGATCGATTCCACGCCGTCATCGATGCCCATCAGTTCGCGCTGCGAGGCCAGCCGTTCGGCCTCGTAGCGCGCCATGACGGCCGCCGGGATAGGCTTGCGCTTTCCCCCCGGCGGCTTGTCGTCCATGTCTTTCTCATTGAAGTTCGGCCGGAGGCGGTCTTTCGGCACGAACGGCGGCGTCACGGTCTTGTAGCGAGGCAGGGGCTTCGCGGGCTGGTGCGGCGCGCGGTAAGCCAGGAAGAGGAAGAAAGGCTCCCGGGCGGTCTGCAGAAAGTCGACCGCCTCGGCCGTGTACATGTCGGCGTTCCCATCGACGCGGATGTGCTCAAACAGGTCCCAGCCCGGCGGATTGCGGCGGCTGTAACCGGGGAACGGGAATCCGTTCAGGTATTTGCCGATGAGCGCGGTGGTATATCCCGCCCCATCGAGCCAGACCGGCAGGGTATTGCTGTCCTGCATCTTCCGGCCCATGTTGTTGTTTTGGACGCCATGGGTGTGAGAGTGCTGGCCGGTCAGGAGCGTTGCCCGGGCGGGGCAACAGACGCTATTGCCGGCAAAAGCATACTCGAAGTTGACCCACGAGCCGTACGGATAGCTCATCAGGTATTCCATGACCGGCAGCGAGTCAACGTCCTGGTCATCGGTCATGATGACGACGATGTTCGGCCGCGG
>CAYRBP010000058.1:0-22947 GCA_964422535.1 uncultured Ardenticatenaceae bacterium
CAAGCTGAGTTCCGGTCTTGCGGCGCGTGCGAGACCAAAGGCACGTCCGCTGTTTCATCCGGGCCCGGCAGTGCGCTTCGGGTAGCCGGGCCCGGTCGTTGTCGCAATGGCGCCCGGATCATTCCCGATACGGCAGCCAATCGCTGCCCGACAGGTCGGCTAGACCACGTCGTGCGATGACTGGTCCATCGCAACCGTCGCGGCCAGCAGGATGATGTCATCCTGGCCCTGCTCGATCTGCACGCCGTAGGTGTCGGCGATGCGGAACCACTTCTTGGAGACTTCGGCGATCTTGTCGCGGCCGTCGTAAAAGGCGTACTCGTGGTCCAGGAAGTTGCCCTTGAGGCGCAGTTCCTTGCCGTTGTCGAACTTCATGATGAAGTCATCGCCCAGCACATTGAGCAGGTCCTTTGTCAGGACGGCGCTCTGGCCACCCTTACGCTCGATCTTCATCTTGTCCCGAATGGCTACCGCCTTGGACTGGAGATGGACCAGTTCTCTCCCGTTGGTGTCTTCAAAGATGAGCGTGTCGCGCACGCGCAGCATCTTGCCGTCCACCTTGAAGGCACGGCGGCCCGCCTCGTTCTCGATCCAGAAGTCGTCCCCAAACGACGCCAGCTTCTCGCGCATCTTGTAGCGCTCCGCGGTGCCGCCTCGGCCGAAGTCCTTGCGATCCTCTCTCTTCTGTTCGCGGCGTGTCGTTGGTTCCGACTTTGCGGCCGCACCAATCTGGCCGGGACGGCCTGCTCTTTCACCTCTCATGATTAATCTCCTTTCCGTTCTGTGGGCAGTCTGACCGGCGAGTTTGAGCCGTCAACCGACCCGATCGTTTCACTGTGCCGAGTTACAGCCCTTCAGTGGCGGCCAGCAGCGAACGCTGCGCTGATTCGATGACGTCGGCCGGGATGCGGGAACTGAGCGCCAGCCAGCCGTTCGAGTCGCGGACGGCATGGGCGAATCGCGTGGCCCACAGATGCTCGACCAGCAACGCTGCGGCCGTGCTGTTGTTGGGCAGTTCCTCGGCAGCCATCAGCAGGTCTTCCTCAGACAGCAGCCCGGTGAACTCGCCACCGAGTTTCTCGAACGCTTCAGCCATCGCCTCTTGCACCGACGACATCTCGGCGATAGTGACATTGCCGTCGACATCTTTGCTGACGATCGCCAGGTCGATGACCCGCAATGTGCCCGAGTCGGTCAACTCAAGCAACGAAGGCAGGACGTCACCGTTGAACTGGTTGCCATCGAAGGCCAGGATGAAGTACTCCACCGGCCCCATTTCTCGTCCAAAAACCATTTCGTCTGACAATGCTTTCACTCCTTGTTTGTCTGTTGATGCTGCCGGAGCAGGAGGCAAGTGCGTCTCCGCCAGACCCATCCCTGCCGACAAGCTATCGAGGTTCAGGCAACGCCGGATGGCGCCGCCCCTGAAACCGACGTAGAACGCCGCCGAAGACTGACCTGATGAGATTATAGGGCTGGAGAAGCGGAGGCGCGGGCGAAGAAAAGTGGTAAAGGCGAAGGGGCGAAATCGGTGATGCTATTCCAGCAGCCCGACGTGTCTGGCATAGGCAATGGCTGCCCGGCGGTTGTCAACGCCCAGCTTGTGGTAAATGTTCTGCAGGTGCTTCTTGACCGTATAGGTTTCGATGAAGAGACGATCGGCGATTTCCTGGTTAGACAGGCGCTGGTCAAGCAGCAGCAGCACGTCCATCTCGCGATTTGTCAGGGCGGAACGCAGCCGCATCAGGGCGACCCCTTCAGCGGCCTGTTTTGACGCTGGCCCGGCCTCTTCTGCCGCGGCTGCGCCCTTGAATGCGCGCAGCAGCATCTGGATGGTTGACGGCCGTTGGCTTTGGTCGCGAAGCGTCTCCAGCAACGGGACCAACACCGGTCCGCAATCGACGAACGTCCGGACCAGCCGGCCCGGCTCGGCCAGCTCCAGGCTGCGGTTGAGGGCGTCCAGCGCGGCCGGAATCTCTTCGCGGGTCGCATCCAGACAGGCCTGAAGGGCCAATATCTCCGCCAGGCGACGTAAATCGTTGAGTTCCGCGGCCGCCTGCCGGCTCACATTCAGGATGGTCTGTGATTCTTCCAGACCGCTCGCATTCCCTGTCGCCAGATGGTATCGCACCCGGGTCAACAACGGAGACAACAGCCATGAAAGCCGCAGATCGGCGCGTGCTGCCTCGACCGACAGGGGGACGAGCGGCGGAAGCGCGGCTCTCGACTCGCCCCTGGCGGCCGCCAGCCGGATGTGGGCCGCGCCCACCAGGGCGAGGGCTCCGGCGGAATCGGATTCGACCAGGAAGTCGTGCATGTGGCGCAGGGCGTCGTCCGCTTCTTCCCGCCGGCCACGGGCCTCCAACGTCAGGGCCATCGCGATGTACGACTCGTAGGTAGCGCGGCCGTTTGCTTCGAATGGCGCCCGAACCACATCTCTCAGGTGACGTTCCGCAAGCGGCAGGTCATTCCATTCGTAGGCGATGATGCCCTGCGCGTAGTCGGCCCAACGCCTGCTCACCACCAGGTTGGATCGCGCTCCAACCTTGCCCAACGCCCGTGCCGCGCGCTGCATCTGCGGAAGGTCGCCCCGGTCCAGCCAAAGGAGACACTGGCACAGGTGCAGGCGCGCTATCGAGGTGTCGCGGGCATTGTGCGGGCTATCAAGCGCTTCCTCCAGGCCAGAGAGTGCTTCGGCCAGTTGACCTCCGCTATGCAGGGCGGCGGCGCGATAGAAGTCACCCAGGCTTTTCGCGTAAAGCATATCGGGCCGCAGCTGCAGCGGCCGGCGCATCAGGGACAGGGTGACCGGCACATTGCCGGCCCAGTACGCCGCCATGGCCTTCAACATGTCGATCTCGCCCCGCAGAATCGCCCGGTCTTCTGCGTGCTCGGCAGGGACTTCCTGAGGGAGGAGCGTTTCAGCTGCCGCAACCGTATTAGCGACCGCGCGCATCCGGAACTGGAAATTGAGTTGCCAGGCTCTGGCGACCAGCAACGCCGGCCGCTGCCGGAGGGATTGCGGCAGCAGGCCCAGCCAGCGGGCGACCGCACGCCAGTCCTCCTGGTTGAGCGCGTTGTGGACGTTTGTCTCGACCAGACGGGCCGCCATGTCCCCGTCACCGGCAGCCAGAGCATGTCCTATCGCCTCGTCCACCTGGCCGTCGGCACTGAACCAGCGCGCGGCACGCAGGTGCAAGGCCCGGATGTCCGCGTCCGGTGTTGTCTCGATCAGGCGGCGTCTCAGCAGGTCTCGAAAGAGATGGTGATAGCGAAACCAGACCCGTTCGCGGTCGAGGGGGATGACAAACAAGTTGGCCCGGCTCAGGCTATCCACCGTCGGCAGCCGGGACAAGTCGGCGGCGGGGCCACCTTCCTCACCGGCGTCCGCACCCAAAACGGCCCGGACGAGGGGGTCGCACAGCCGTTCGAGCACGGACATCCTAAGGAGAAGATCGCGCACGGCTGGGGGCTGGCGCATCAGGACCTCGTCCAGCAGGAACTGCGTCGCAAGGCCGTGCCCCTCGCGCCCAAGCCGGGCGACAAGCTCCGCGGCGCTCTCGCCCTCGCGCCGGGCCAGGGCCGCCAGTTGAAGGCCGATTGCCCAGCCCTCTGTCCGCTGTCCCAGTTCAGATGCGATCTCCCCGTCGACAGGACTCCCGGTCAGGCGGGCCAGCATCTGCTGGATTTCGCCGGTGTCGAACTGCAGGTCCTCGGCATGCAACTCGTTCAGCTCGCCACGGCCGCGCATTCGGGACAAGGGGAGGTCCGGGTCGAACCGGGTGACAAGCACCAGGTGAATGTTGGAAGGCAGGTACTGAACCAGCCTGCCCATAAAGACATGGACGTCTTCACTCGTAATCTCGTAGTAGTCGTCCAGGGCGAGGATCAGCGGGCCGGGCAACTCTGCCAGATCTTCAACCATCGCGTCGGCCAGGATTGCCGGCGGGACGGCCTGTGGCGCGCCGAGAAGCGCGTGGATGTGCGTGCCTGCCTTGGGGTAGGCGCTGCAGACGGCCGCGATCATGTAGGTGGCGAACGTCTCCAGGTTGTTGTCCAGCGGGTCAAGACCAACCCACGCCCCCGGTCGGTCGGTGGCGCACAGCCACTGGGCGACCAGGGTCGTCTTCCCGTATCCGGGCGGGGCGGAGATGACCGTCATTCGCCGGGTAACACGACGCTGGAGTTCTTCGATCAGCTTTTGCCGCGCGACCAGATGGTCGCCGCACGGGGGATGGTACAACTTGGCCCGCAGGATCAGCGCACGAGTCTCTGGCATGGTCCCGATGGCTGCGGGCTGCGCGAGAGCTTGTTGGAACATATCGATCGATTCGAACCCAGGCAGTTGCCCATGAGTATATCACAATTACCTGTTACCTCGCGGCTCGCGACGACTTGCGCCGGGCAAACGCATACTCGGTAGTGCCAACGAACGCAGGGATAAACGCCGGGATCATCGTCGAGAGGCATCCTTTCCATCATGGGCGGCGCGACGGCCGTCCGGACCATCCAGATTGGCCGCAAGGAGCGTCGGGCGTGGCGGCGAAGGCCGTGACAGCGCCGGACGAATTCGTGAATGACGGGCTTGCCTGCGAACCGGCAATGGCCCATAGGAGAATCTTGAGGGATCAGGTCATGACATGGGTATTCATGGATTGACTCGGCGCTTGACGGCCATGCGGGTCAGGACAAGCACACTGGTCAGATAGGCGACGACGTGAAACGCGATGAGAATGAGAAAGGCAGTGGACGACGCGCCGGGAAATGGGAATGGGATCGCATCGGGATTCGCGGCCGACAGCAGGTTGGGAACAATGGACAGGATGAAGGCGATCGTCGCCACAATCCAGTAGGTCCGCACTGGTGTCGCGGAGCGGCGGGTGATGAAGTAGAAGACCAGCGCGCCGAGCGATGTGAAGATCGCGGTCAGTAGGGCGATTGGTGCGACGCCGAAAGGTGGGAAGTCGGCTGCCAGCATTCCCGTGGCGCCCAGTAGCGCGCGCAGGGCGAGGTTGGCGACGACGGCCGCACCGACGGACGCCAGCGCCGCAATCCAGAACCGGCCAAAGTCGATCTCCGGTGATTGGGTTGTTTCTTTCTTGGGGGTGTCTATCGTTGAACTCATGGTGAAACAGGACTCCTTAAACTGACATCGAATAGGAACGGATCAGGGCCTTGCGTCGAACGGCTATGGCCCGGGCTGCCTGGCCCGCCAGACATCGGCGTAATCCTCGATGTATTGGCGCAATGCGATCGGTGGGCGACCGAGCAGCTCCGGCGCGTCCTGGGTGATGCGTTCGGCAGCGCCGAATCGAGTTGTGGTATAGATTGCGGATACGACGCCGATGTAGCTGAGCGGATGGCCCTGTCGCTTCATGTGCCGGGCGAAGCTCAGCAAGGACGGATTGCTGTAGCGGATGGGGCGGCCGAGGACTTCCGTCATGATCTCGGCCACCTCGCCATAGTCGAGCGCCTCGCTGCCAGTCAGTGTGTAGATCTTGCCGTCGTGGCCCGGTTCGCTCAACGCCTTGGCCGCGATCGCGCCGAGATCGCGGGCGTCGATGAAAGCGGTCTTGCCCTTGCCAGCCGGGATGAACACGTCATCCCGGTCACGGATGTCGGCCCGATGGGTGGTGCCGAGGTTCTGCATGAAGAAACCCGCTCGGAGCAAGGTCGTCGGGATGCCTGAGGCTGCCAGCAGTTGCTCGATCTTGTAATGAGGGACGAACTTGTTGCCCTCTGCGCCCACTATTGAAAGGAAGACGATGTGGCCCACCCCGTGGGTGACAGCGTAGTCGATCACGGGCTTGATGAAGCGATCGACGTCGCTGATGGCCGGCGGACGCATCAGGAAGAGGCGGTCCACCCCGTCAAACGCCGGCTGATAGGTATCGGGATTGCCAAAGTCGAAGAGGACAGTCGGAGTGTCCTGGCCGGGAATGCGCCGTGCGTCAACCTCATCGAGAGCGGCGGCGCGAACGGGCTGCCCCATCGCCAACAGGTTACTCACGACTTCGCGGCCGACGTTTCCGGAAGCGCCGGTGACCAGAATTGGGTTTTGTGGAGTACGACGTTCACTCATAGTTACTAGACCAGTCTGTATAACGGCGATACGAAAGTGACATCCGCTAGCCGGAACGAATCAGTCGTTCCAGTTCCCGCCCGGCGGCCAGCAAGGGGGCCACGTTGCGTTCGCTACGACTGAGGATGATCGCCCCTTCCAGGGCCGAAACGATCAGCGCCGCCAGGCTCGCCGCCCGCTCATCGTCGTATTGTTCGCGCAGGCGATCGGCGAAGGCTTCTTGCCAGCGAGCATAGGCGGTTCGGCACGCGCTGCGAAGGCGCTCGTTGGTCGATGCCGCCTCGACAGCGACGGCGGTCAGAGGGCCGCCGTGGCGAAAGTCCGATGCCTCAATGCGCTCGGACAGCAAGACGAAGAAACTGCGGATGCCCTCGGCCGGATCGACCCCGTGTGCGATGACCTCGCGGATCCGGGATTCGATCACCCGGCTGGACCTTTCAATGGCTTCGCTCGCCAATCCCTCTTTGCCCTCTGGGAAGTAGTAGTACAGCGAGCCTTTCGGCGCACCACTGTCTTCGAGGATCTGGTTGATCCCGGTGGCATGATAGCCCTGCACCTCGATCAGATGGCAGGCAGAATCGATGATCGCGTCACGCTTGGTAGTCATGCTGCAGACAGATTATACAGACTGGTCTAAAAAACGCAAGCTAAGCTGGGCACTCGATGGGTTCGTATCATGGGTCACTGAACGAAAACTTCTAAGGACGTGGGGAGGAAGATGACGCATTGACAGCGCTGCCGGCTGCTCTGATAATCGCCTTCATGAAAGCAGACGCCACGATCATCCAGAGTGTCAGTGTCATCGGCAGCGGCACGATGGGGGCAGGCATCGCCCAGTCGGCCGCGCTGGCCGGCTACCATGTTGTCCTGTACGACCTGAATGACGAGGTACTGGAGCGGGGCGCCGCGCGCATCCTCGACTGGATCGAAGACGGCGTCGCCAGAGGCAAAGCCGATCCGGCGGCCGCCGCTCGGGCCCGAGCCGCTTTGTCGACGACGACGCGGCTGGAAGAGGCGGCGGCTGTCGACCTCATCATTGAGGCCGCGCCGGAAGACCTGGCCCTCAAGCGCGACTTGTTTGCCCATCTCGATGCGGCCGCGCCGCCCCATACCCTGCTGGCCAGCAACACCTCAAGCCTGAGCATCACGGTCCTCGGCGGGGCGACGCGCCGGCCCGACCGTGTCCTGGGCCTGCATTTCTTCAACCCGGCCCACATCATGAAGCTGGTCGAGATCATCCGGGGTGACCTGACGAGCGCGGCCACGATCGCCGCGGCCGAGGCGTTCGTGGCGCGGCTGGGCAAGCAGGGGGTGCTGGCGAAAGACACGCCGGCCTTCATCGTCAACCGGGTCGCGCGTCCCTTCTACGGCGAGGCGTTCCGGCTGCTGGATGAAGGCGCGGCCGATGCGGCGACTATCGACGCGCTCATGCGCTCCCTCGGGTTTCGCATGGGCCCGTTTGAGCTGGTGGACCTGATCGGCTGCGACGTCAATTTTGCCGTCACCCGGTCTGTCTACGAGGCGTTTTTCCACGACCCCAAGTACCGCCCACACCCGATTCAGCAACGGATGGTCGAGAGCGGCCGCCTCGGCCGCAAATCGGGTCGCGGTTTCTACGAGTATCCCTAGTCCGGGAGTTCCAGCCGGGTGATGCGTTCGTTGAGGGCCTCCAACCGCGACCTCGCGGCTTCGATGTCCGCCTGCAGCCGGGCCAGCGCCTGGGCCGCTTCGCCCTGTGCGTCCTCGTTCGTCTTCGCCGCCGCGGCCAGCGCCCCCAGTGCGGAGATGTCATCAGGCGTGCCCTCAGCCAGCGCGGACAGCCGCCCGGCGAGTTCGCGGTTGAAGGCGTTCTGCTGTTCCCAGAGACGGTCGACTGCCTCGCGCCCGGCGACAGCATTCCAGGCTGTGCGGACCGCGGCGATCAGCGGGCCGATGACCGGGACGCCGGAGTGAAAGGGCCGGCCGTTGACCTCGGCCGCGGACCGCAGCGAGCCGGGATCGCTCGCGGCTGGGGGCAATTCATAGACAGTCCATGCCCGCTTCTCCAGGTCCCGCAAGCCACTCCGGATGGCTTCGGCATGCCCGGCGGGCAGGGCAACCGCGCCGTCTCTGGTGCGCGAGGCGAGGATCGACGGCCAGTCGGCCAGGGTGAGCGTGTAGGCCAGGGCCGCCGCCAGTCGCTCTTCCTGGCTGACCCGACCGAGCCACGTTTCCTCGGCTGCAAGCGTCTCGGTGACGATCTCGCCCGGATCGAAGTGCTTGAGCAGGAACCGCCAGCGCCCACTGTGAAACCGCTGAAGGTAGGAAAAGCTGCCCTTCACGGCGGTGGCTGACTCGACATGGACGGCCGAGGCCTCCGGCACATAGACGACGCGGAAGCCCGCCCGGCGCGCCCGGAAGCAGTAGTCGACATCCTCAAAGTAGAGGAAGTAGCCTTCATCCAGCAGGCCGACATGCTCCAGGGCCTCTCGACGGATGGCGATCGCGCCGCCGATGACATAGTCGCACTCGCGGGCGGTATCGTGCTGGCCGCTGTCGACCTCGCCGATGCCGTGATGGCCGGGCATGGCCTGGGGATGGGTGATGATGCCGCCGGCATGCTGCAACGTGACCCCGTCCGGGTACCACAATTTGCTGCCGGCGACGGCGATGCGGGCATCGGACGACAGCGCGGCGACGAGCTTCTCCAGCCAGCCGGCGGAGGGGACGACGTCGGGGTTGACCAGGGCGACGATGTCGGCGTCATTGTCGCGCAGGGCGGCATTGTTGCCGGCTGCGAAGCCCAGGTTGCGGCCGTTGTCGAACAGGGCCACATGCGGGTAGCGCTCACGCACGTAGTCCAGTGATCCGTCGGTTGACCCGTTGTCGATCAGCACGATCCGCCGCGCCGGCAGACGCTGCCCGGCCAGGGCCGACAGACATGCGTCGAGGTAGGCGCGGCCGTTCCAGTTCAGGACGAAAACCTCGACCGAAGGGGCGGTGCTCATGTCGCGGGGTTCTCGATGGGCTCGGAGTCGGCCCGTTGCTCGGCGCCGGCTCGCCGCAGGCGGTCGATCGTCCAGGCGACGACGATCAGCCAGGCGGGAAGCGCGCTGAACCTCATGGCCAGGTCGACCGGGTTCCCCGGCTCCCAGGGGCCAAACCAGGGGACCATGTGCAGCCCGTTGAGATGGACGAGCAGCATGACCACGGCAGCCAACGTGTAGGCGCGTGTCCAGCGCCATTCGCCCGACAACAGGGCAAACGGGACCGGCCACAACAGCCACTGGATGCCGAAACCAACTGTGGCGGCCAGCAAGCTGAGGATGACCGTCAGGATAGCCTGGTGTGCGGCCTGGCGTCGCGTCCACCACAGGGCAAGCAACACGGCGGCCAGCAACAGCGGGGTGCGGATGGCGACCAGCCAGTCGTAGGCGGCCTGCGCCCATCCGTAGCGCATGCCGAGCGGCCACAACGGGGCGCCAATGCCCCAGTAGCCGGGGACGCCCCGGTGGGTCAGGGCCCGGCGCAGCATGGGGGCCGGATCGGCCGAGAAGGCGATCAGGTAGATCGCGGTGAAGAGCACCGGAACGGCCAGGGCCAGCGCGGTATAGACCAGCCGAGGCCGCCAGCCGCGAAGCCGCATGACCATCACCGGCAACAGGATGACCGGCCAGGTCTTGTTGGCCACGGCCAGGCCCATGCCGAGGGCGGAGGCGTGCCTGCGCCCGGCGGCCGGCCAGGCCAGCCAGGAGAGGACGATCAGCAGCAGGGTGATGGCTTCGAACTGGCCGTGGAAGGCGGTCACCAGCACGCTGACCGGGTTGAGGGCGTAGAGCAAGGCGACCAGCGCCGCCGCCTCTCGCGAACGGCCGAGCCGCTGTGTCCCGTACCAGAGCGCGGCAACCAGCGCCACGTCGGCGGCGACGGTCGGCAGTTTGACCGCGACGACGTAGGGCAGGCCCGTCTCGCGAGAAAGCACGGCCATCGCGCCGAGGACGACCATCTGGAAGGGCAGGTAAGGATGGCGGCCGGAGACCGAGGTGTAGATCTCGCGGCCGTCCAGCAAAGCGTCAGTGACAAGCCTGTACGAGTCGATGTCATAGCCCGCACCGACGGGCAGCAAGAGGGCGGGCAGCAGCCGGACGGCGGCGGCGACCAGGAGCAGGATGGGCAGGCCCAGGGTGCCGAGCCGGGTAGGCCGGCCGGCGTCGTCTGCGGGCAGGCGAACAGCCAGGAACGCGGCCGTCAGCAGCCCGATCCAGACCAGTCCCCAAGCCGTTGCCTGACGCGCGTCAGCCCACATGGATCAAAAGAGGGTCCGGCAGGCTGTCCCGCCAGACCCCACAGAATACGAACCTTTGTTTGTTACCTAACGCAACGGGCTGAAGAGGTTGCCGACGACCGGTGCGAAGTTGCTGTACTTGTTCACCACCACCATGCCGCGGGTTGTCACATTGTCCGACTCCAGCGCCTCACCAATGGTGCCACCACTGTCGATCTTTGCCCAGTAATAGTGCGTCCCGACCGGCAGGTTGTCCCACTTGATCGTCACCCGCTCGTTGTTGCGCGCCTCCCAGGTGCAGCCGGTCACCGCGCCCGTCTGATTCGGCTGGACGGTGGCCGTGCCAATTACCTGGGTCAGGCCAGGGTCTTTATAGAACGTCACGTTAAACGGGGCGATGACGCTGCGCGTGCCGGAGTTGCGGAATGTGGCGCTGATCATGGCCGAGGTGGTCTTGGCCGGCTGTTGGACGTAGGTCGTCACGCGGCCGCCCTCGCCGCCGGTCAGGTTAACGCTGCCCACCCGCAAGGTGGCTTCCTGCTGGAAAGCCAGCCCGGCCATCGTCAGCGCGCTCGGGTCGCCCGGCGTGTAGTCGCCATAGTTGCGGACGATCAGGTTGCTGGAGCCGCCGGACCACTCCGGCTCGGTCACGATGCTGTACCACAGCCACTGCTGCACGAGCCGGTTGCCGTCCTTCGGGTAGCCGAGGTTCGGGTCGGTCGTTTCTTCCAGGAACTTGACCGTGTCGCGCAGGTACTTTGTCACGCGTTCGGGATAAAAACACTTCTGGTGCTCGTCCTGCAGGAACTCGCAACCGCCGTTTGGCTGCGGGTCGAGGTAGACGTACAGCAAGCCGTATTCGGAGATGATCAGCGGCTTGTCCTGCTGCCCGTGGGCCTTCATCCAGTTACGCATGTTGTAGACCTGGTCGCGGAAGATGCGCACGCTGTCGTGTTCCGAGCGGCAATAGACGTCGGCCCGTGGGTCATTCGCGTTCGTGTCGGCCGCACCGAGGGGCGGGCAGGGGTCGGACGCGCCGTAGGATGTCAGCTTGGCCAGGTTCTTGTCGGTGCCCAGGGCGATCTTTCCGTCGCCGTACTCATTTGGGTTCAGCGGGTTGCGCTCCTCCAGGATATAGAGGTGCATGTTCCAGACGTCGACCGGCATATTCTCGCCATAGACCTGCTTGTAGGTATCCCAGACGATGTCCAGGTATTGCAGGCGTCCGGGGGTCATCATCGACAGGCCGGCGATGGCCACGCGAGCCGTTGGGTCGATGCCCTTGATGAAATAATAGGCGTCGTGATAGGCGCGGGCATAGACGTCGGGCATGGTGTTGCCCTGGACGGGGTTGTCGACATCCATCTCGTTGCCCACCAACCAGAGGCGACCCGGATTCTGCAGGATGAGTGTGCCGAGTCCCGGCTGGATCTGGCCGTTCGTATGGCGGTAGTAGTAGGACAGTGGAGGGTTGTAGGTCACCTGCGGCTGGCGAACGCCGCCCGTGATGACCTGCTTGACGGAGACGACCGGTACGAATTCGGCACTGTGGATGCTCGGCGCATAGCTGGTGAAATTCAGATACCAGCCGGCGTCCAGGGTGGATACCCACTCGAGGGAATCACCGAAGACGTAGGCGACGCCATAGCGGCAGTTCGTTTGGGCGAGCGTGTCGTCCAGCCCGGCGGGTTCCTGGGTGACGATCCCGGGCGTCGGCGGGGGAGCCGCCGGCGGCACTGTCTGGGGTTGCGCGGCCGCGCGCATGGCGGCCACGGAGCTGACCATGATGGCGAGTAGAACACCTGCGAGGAACCAAACCCGTTGTCTGCTGCTTTTGTCTTTCATGCTTCTGTCCGTCCTGTTAGCTCAATGGCTTTCCGCGTAGGGGTCCGAAGACCGAGCGATACAACATACTCAATCTCGCAATTCACCCTGGCAATAGGGCGGGCGGCCAAAAGTGTACCCGCGTGAAGCGATGGAGGCGAACGGTGCGGCCCGAACTCTCAATAAGCTCACGAATTAGCGGATGCTCTCATGAAAACGTCTCTCTCCGGGGAAGCACAGGTGGTCATGGCGCGCCGTAGCGCCTGACTTCCAGCCGGTAGAAGGGGTGCGTTTCCACCAGACGCCGGTTGGCATCGAGCCACGCCTCCGCAGGCGACGACGGCACGGGCAGATCGGGAAAACGCTCGGCGACGATCCAGACATCGACCTTTGCCCGGGCAAGGTCGTCGAGGCTCCCGCGCCGGATCGGCAACTCGACGTCGTAATAGGATGCCGCGGCGTTGTTCCAGCCCGGGTCCACCCACAGGATACCGTCGCCGGCAGACTCGGCGTTGATGGTGGCGATCGCCCCCCGCCAGTCATCCTTCGGCACCAACAGCGCGGCCAGGGCGGCCGCGGCCGACACGATCAGGAGCGGAGCGAGGGCATAGCGCCACAGCCGGGCGTCGGCCGTGATCAGCCAGGCGACCAGCAGGACAACGTAGGGCCAGCCCGTGACGAGGACGCGTTCGATGCCGAACAGCCTCGGGATCGGGATCAGCAGCGTGACGACGGCATAGCCGGCGACGATGACCGGGCCGGCCCAGCGGCGGAAGCCCCTTCGTTGCAGGAGGCGCTGGCCGATGAGGGAGGCGAGCCCGATCAGGCCGGCGATGGCGAACATGGCCGCCAGGTAGTGCCACGGCCGGAAGGCGGGCAGGCCGAGCGCGTCGCGCACCTCGCGAAAGACGAAGATGCGGTTCAGTTCCTCAAAGGTGAAAACCAGGAACGGCATGATGGGCAGGTAGAGCAGCCACGCACCGAGTACGGCTGCGGCCCAGATAGCCAGACGGCGCGGCTCGCGGCCGTGCTGCCACCAGTAGATGAGGAAGAGGACGCTCAGACCGAGGCTCAATGGGACCATCGGGTGATCGACATAGAGTCCGATGGTCAGCGACAGCAGCAGGCCGGGAAAGGCGGCCCACGAGCGAACGGTCAGAAAGACGGCGAAGAACAACCCACAGGTCGCGACGATCATGTACATCCGCGCTTCCTGGGCGTACCACACCTCAAGCGGCGCGACAGCCAGCAGCGCCGTCGCCACAAGCGCGGTCCGGCGGTCGAACAGGCGCGTTGCCAGCGCGGCCAGCAGGGCAAGGTTCAGGACGGAGGCGAAGGCGGTCGGCAGGCGGACGGCCAGCTCGCTACGGCCGAGGTATTGCATCCAGTAGTGGAGCAGCGTCACGTACAGCCGCGGGTGGGGATCGGCCCCCGGGTAGGTCGAGAGCTGCCACATCTCCGCCAACGAGCGCGACGCCAGACTGACGCTGAACGTCTCGTCGAACCACAGGCTCTTCGACCCGAGCAGGGCGAGGCGGAGAGCAGAGCCGGCGACCAGGACGCCGACCAGGAGCCACCAGGAGCCGGCGCGGGTCAGCGGGCGTGATTCAGAGGGTATCGGCGCAGCGACGGCCGAAGCGGGGTTCATGCGGGTTCCGTTTGTCGCCTGGGATCGTGCTCCGCGATCTGCGGCCCGACCTGCCATTCCCATCTGGCCGGCAGCGCCACCAGCCCTTCCGTTTCGGTCGTCCCGCCCTCAACCACGCGGAACTTGTAGGCTTCCTCGTGGAAGTCGTAGGCGATGGGCGCCTCGCTGTCGTGGATGGCGGTCGTCAACTGGTAGCGCGCCGGCAGCAGCGGCAGGCTTTCGACGTGGTAGCAGACCTTCCCGGGGCCCTCGACCAGACCCATTTTCAGCCCGGCAATCCGCGAGTTCGGGCCGTTGACGTGCAGGCCGTCCTGGCGGTAGATGGCAAGGCCGAATTCCGGGTTCAGGATCGGCTCGTGCGCCATGTAGGCCATCTCGATCGTCAACGGCTCGCCGGTCTTGAAGATGGTCGTTTCGCGGCCGGCGCCGTCCAGCAGGCGGACGCCGGTCAGCGTGATCTGTTGCGTGCCCCAGCGCTGGAAGCCGAGCGTGTCATTCTGGTGCTGCAACTCGGAGCCGACGCGCCGGAAGAGGTGGTCCTTATATTGCTCCAGCACAGCCTCTGTCGGCCCGGCAAGGCGGACGCGGCCGTGGTCCAGCCAGACGAGATGGGTACAGAGCCGCGCCACGGAGTCCAGGTCATGGCTGATGAACAGGATGGTCACGCCGCGGCGCTTCATATCCATGATGCGGTCATAGCATTTGGCCTGGAAGGTCTGGTCGCCCACGGCCAGGATCTCGTCCACGATCAGGATATCCGGCTCGACATGGATGGCGACGCTGAAACCGAGGCGCATGTACATGCCGGACGAATAGTGTTTGACCGGCATGTCGATGAAATCACCCAACTCGGAGAACTCGACGATCGAATCGAAGTGCCGGTCGATGTCGGCCCTGTTCAGCCCGAGCACGGAGCCGTTGAGGTAGATGTTCTCGCGGCCGGTCAGGTCGGGGTGGAAGCCGGCGCCCAGTTCCAGCAGGGCGCTGATCCGGCCGCGGACCGTCACCTGGCCTTCGGTCGGCTGCAGGATGCGGGAGATGAGCTTCAGGACGGTGCTCTTGCCGCTGCCGTTGCGGCCGATGATGCCGGCACAGTCACCCGGCATGACGGCGAACGACAGGTCCCGGACGGCCCACAGGTCGTGCGATTCCGGCTCGTCTTTCTTCTTGCGAGAAAAGGCGCTGACGATGGTTTCCAGGACCGAATTGGGCGTGTCGGGGGTGAAGGCGAACCGCTTGCCCACGTTGAGCAGTTCGATGGCCGGAAGCCGTTGCGTAGACATGAGCGGAGCGATACTATAGCAAGTCGGCGCTGTTGACAAACCCGCCGCGGCAGGCGCCCGTGCGCGGCTCCCCGGCTGCGGGGCGCCGCTCGCGAGTGCCCATGGCCATCATTCGAACACCGGACGAACGCTTCACCGATCTGCCTGGCTTTCCCTTCCAGCCGCACTACGCGGTGGTGAACGGACTGCGCGTCCACTACGTGGACGAGGGTCAGGGCGACCCGATCCTCTGCCTGCACGGCGAGCCGACCTGGTCGTACCTTTACCGCAAGATGATCCCTCCCCTGGCGACGAGCGGCCGCGTCATCGCACCCGATTTCATCGGCTTTGGCCGCTCCGACAAGTTGACCGAGGTCAGCGATTACTCATTCGCGTTTCACCGCGACATGCTCGTCGGGCTGATCGAGGCGCTGAACCTGAGAGCGATCACCCTTGTTTGCCAGGACTGGGGCGGTCTGCTGGGGCTGACGGTGGCGGCGCAGCTTCAGGAGCGCTTTGCCCGGTTGGTGATCATGAACACCGGGCTGCCGACGGGCCAGGAGCCGATGGGTGAGGCGTTCGAGCGCTGGGTTTCCTTTGCCGAGAAGCTGGGCACGCGCCTGCCCGTCGGCCGCGTCGTGCGCGGCGGGCTGGTCAATGGCGCGGCGGTCCCGGATGAGGTGATCGCCGCCTACGAGGCCCCGTTTCCGTCGGCCGCCTACAAAGCGGGCGTGGCGGCCTTTCCGCTGCTCGTACCCCGCTCACCGACCGATCCGGGAGCGGCCGAGATGGCGGCGGCGCGGGCTGTGCTCGCCGAATGGAACAAGCCGGCGTTGGTGCTGTTCTCTGACGGCGACCCGATCACCCGTGCCGGCCGGGTCTTCTTCCGAACACTCATCCCGTCGGCTCGAGAGCGGCCGCGGGTGGTGATCAAAGACGCGGGGCACTTCCTGCAGGAGGAGAAGGGCGAGGAGATCGCCGGACACATCCTCCGATTTCTGGATGAAACCGGGACGCGCGCAAGCGCGTCGCCCGACAAGGCTTGATCGATCATGCTGGATCAGAAATCGCTCGCCACACTTGAGTTCGACAAAGTCCGCGAGCGCCTCGCGGCCTACGCAAGCTTCAGCGCCGGGCGCGAATTGGCGCTGGCCCTGCAGCCGACGACGGACCTCCGGCAGGCGCAGACCTGGCAGGCCGAGACGCGCGAGGCCGTTTCGCTCTTCGAGACGGATAGCGGCGTCGTCATCGGCGGCGCTCGTGACGTGCGACGCGCGGCCGACAATGCCATGCGCGGCTTCACCCTGCCGCCGGAGGACTTCCTTGCCATCCAGGCCACGATCGTGGCCGGGCGCAACCTGCGCCGCCAGCTGATGCGGATGGAGGATCGCGTGCCGACGCTGGCCGGCATCGCCGTTCTCATCGAGGAGTGCCGCGGCCTGGTCAGCGCGATCACGAGCACCCTGGACGAGCGCGGCGAGGTGCTCGACAGCGCCAGCCCGAAGCTGGCCAGGGTGCGCCACGAGCAGCGCATCGTCCACAGCAAGATCCAGGAGAAGCTCCAGCGCATCCTCAACAGCAGCATGGCGCAGTTCCTGCAGGAGCCGATCATCACCCAGCGCGGCGGCCGCTACGTCGTCCCGCTGCGGGCGGATGCCAAAGGGCGGATCAAGGGCATCGTCCACGACCAGAGCAGTAGCGGCGCGACCCTCTGGGTTGAGCCGATCGGGACCGTGGACCTGAACAACGAGTTCCGCGGCCTGCACATCCAGGAGGAGGACGAGATCCAGCGCATCCTGCGCGAGCTATCGGAACAGGTGGCCGGCCACGGGGAGGCGATCAAGCGAGTTGTCGAACGCGTTGCCGAACTCGACCTCATCTTTTCGCGGGCGAATTACGCGCTGGCGACAAACGCTGTCGAGCCGCAGTTCGTGCCGTGGCGGGACGAGCGGCCGCAGCGCCACCCCAGAAAGGGAGGGCCGGCGCCGGATGCGTCGGCGCGACGCCACCCCGGTTCGACTATCTGGATCAAGTCGGCCCGCCACCCGCTGCTGAACCCGGAAACGGTCGTGCCGACCAACCTGACGCTGGACGAGGATGTCTTCATCGTCCTCATCACCGGCCCAAATACCGGCGGCAAGACCGTCAGCCTGAAGACGATGGGCCTGATGGCGCTGATGGCCCAGGCGGGGCTCCACCTGCCGGCCAACGAAGCGCGGCTGACCGTCTTTGAGAACATCTTTGCCGACATCGGCGACGAACAATCGATCGAGCAGAGCCTGTCGACCTTCTCGGCCCACATGACCAACATCGTCCGCATCCTGGACGGGGTCAACGATCACTCGCTCGTCCTGCTTGATGAACTCGGTTCCGGCACCGACCCGACGGAGGGTGCGGCGCTGGCCATGGCCGTGGTCAACTTCCTGCGCGACCGCGGGGCCACAACGTTCGTCGCGACTCATTACCCGGAGCTGAAGATCTACGCCAGCCAGACGCCCGGCGCGACCAATGCGTCGCTCCTGTTCGACATGGAAACCCTGTCGCCGACGTTCGAGATGACCATCGGCCTGCCGGGCCGGTCCAACGCCTTCGCCATCGCCCGGCGGCTGGGCCTGGACGACACTATCCTCGACGACGCCATGCGCCAGGTGAGCGCCGACAGCCACCAGGCCGAAGACCTGCTTGACTCGATCTATACCCTGCGCGAGAAGATGGAGTCTGACGAGGCCAGGACACGGCTGGCCCTGCGCGAGGCAGAAGAAGAGCGCGATCGGCTGCGCCGGAGGCTGGAGGAGGTCGAGGTCGAGCGCGAGCAGGTGCTCGCCGCCGCCCGCCAGGAGATGCAGCGCCAGATTGAACTGCTCCAGGCCGAGATCCGCCAGGTGCGGGGCAAGCTGCGTGACGCCGCTTCGCTGAACGCGGTCAAAAAGCTCAGCAAGCAGGTGTCGGAGCTCGAGGAAGAACAGCAGCAGGTGCTGGCCCCGGAACCGCTGGTCGAACGCGAAGCCCCGCGGCCGAAGGCGCGGGCACTCCAAGTCGGCGACACCGTCCACATCCGCTCGCTCAATACCAGGGGCGAAGTCATCTCGCTTGGCAAGACCGAGGCGATGGTGGCCATCGGCCGGCTGCAACTCCGCGCCGGCTATGAGGACCTCGAATTTCGCGGCCGTCCGTCGGAGCAGGAGACGGCCGTAGCCGGCCCGGTCGCGCCGCTGCATCCGTCACCCGGCATTGAGCTGGACCTGCGCGGGGTGCGTGTCGAAGACGGCATCGAGAAGCTGGCGCGTTACCTCGACTCGGCGTTCCTGGCCCGCCTGCCGTTCGTGCGCATCATCCACGGCAAGGGGACGGGGCGGTTGCGCGACGCCGTGCGCGACGCGCTCAAGGCCAGCCCGCACGTCACCAGTTGGGAGGAAGGCAAGGACGGCGAAGGCGGTTCCGGTGTGACGGTGGCGCATCTGGCGAAGCAGTGAGCGCGGCCTGTTGGCCGGCGATGCCCCATTCAGGCCTTGCCGGGCCCGGAAGCCGGCGCATTCAGGCCGTCACCGCCGGTGAGTGCCTCGCAGCCTGTAGCGGGACACCCGCTGCCCGCTAAAAGGTGGCGGCGGTCATACCCTGGACGTCGTCTGTGAACGCGGCGGTCCCGGCGAAACGCCTTGAATGCGTCTCGCCCCAACGTCACTTGATATCGTACTCGATCCCTGCCTCATCCAGCTTGCGCATGCGCTCCCACTCGGGCAGGTCTGTCTTGCCGCCGGCCTCCTTCAACGCCAGGATCTGGCGCATCTCAAGGATCTGATCGCGCAGGACAGCCGCCTTCTCGAACTCCAGCTGTTGGGCGGCCTGCTTCATCTGCTTCTCCAGTTCGTTGATGATCTGGTTCAACTCGGCCTTCGGCAGGTCGGCCGCGGTGACATAGCCGGGCTTTGACTCGGCCACCGCCATCTGCATCTCGCGCTGCGCCGTCAGCTCATCCGTCAAGGCATGGACCGCCTTGATGATGCTGCGCGGCTCGATGCCATGCTCGACATTGTAGGCATGCTGGCGGGCCCGGCGCGCGTCGGTCGTGGCGATGGCGCGGGCCATCGATTCGGTGACCGTGTCGGCGTACATGATGACCTTGCCGTCGACGTGGCGGGCGGCGCGGCCGATCGTCTGGGTCAGCGCCGTCTCCGAGCGCAGAAAGCCCTCCTTGTCAGCGTCCAGGATGGCCACCAGCGACACCTCCGGCAGGTCCAGACCCTCGCGCAGCAGGTTGATGCCGACGACGACGTCGTAGACGCCGAGCCGCAGGTCGCGCAGGATCTCCGTCCGCTCCAGGGTGTGGACTTCGGAGTGAAGATAATGGACCTTGATGCCCATCTCGAGCAGGTAGTCACTCAGGTCTTCGGCCATGCGCTTGGTCAATGTCGTGACCAGCGCGCGCTGGCCGTTGGCGATGCGGCGGTTGATCTCGCCGATCAGGTCGTCGACCTGGCCGCGCACGGGGCGCACCTCGACCTCGGGGTCGATGACGCCCGTCGGCCGGATGATCTGGTGCACGACCCGCTCCGAGTGCTCCAATTCGAACGGTCCCGGTGTGGCGGTCGTGAAGATAGCCTGGTTGAGCAGCCCCTCGAACTCGTCGAAGTTGAGCGGCCGGTTATCAAGCGCGCTGGGCAGGCGGAAGCCGTAGTCGACCAGGATCTCCTTCCGGCTGCGGTCGCCGCCCCACATGCCCCGCACCTGTGGTACCGTCATGTGACTCTCGTCAATGACCATCAGGTAGTCGGCTGGGAAGTAATCGAGCAGGGTCCACGGCCGCGAGCCGGCCGGGCGCTGGTCCATGTGGCGGCTGTAGTTCTCAATCCCGGGGGTGAAGCCGACTTCGCGCAACATCTCAAGATCATACTTGACCCGCTGCTCGATGCGCTGCGCCTCCAGGAAGCGCTTCTCTTTCGTATAGTAGGCGATGCGCTCCGTCAGTTCCGTCTCGATGTCGTTGATGGCCCGCGCGAGCTTTTCCTCGTCCGTGATGAATTCGCGGGCCGGGAAGATGGCGACCTTGGAGTGCTCCAGGAGTACTTCACCGGTCAGTGGGTCAAATTCGGCGATGCGCTCCAGCGTATCACCCCAGAACTCGAACAGGTAGGCCGTTTCGGCGTAGGCGGGGTAGACCTGCAGGACGTCCCCGCGCACGCGGAAGGTGCCGCGGCGGAGGTCCATATCGTTGCGGTCATACTGGATGTCTACCAGGTGGCGCAGCACGGTGTTGCGCCGGTATTGCCGCCCGCGCTCCAGCTCGAGGATGACATTCCCCCAGGCCTCCGGGTTGCCGATGCCGTAGATGCAGGAGACCGAGGCGACGATGATGACGTCGCGCCGGCTCTTCAGGTTCGCCATCGTCTGCAACCGCAACCGGTCGATCTCATCGTTGATCTGCGTCTCTTTCTCGATGTACAGGTCGTGGCGAGGGACGTAGGCTTCCGGCTGGTAGTAGTCGTAGTAGCTGACGAAGTAGGAGACCGCGTTCTGGGGGAAGAAGTCGCGGAACTCGCTGTAGAGCTGGGCGGCCAGCGTCTTGTTGTGGGCCAGGATGATGGTCGGACGTTGCGTCTGCTGGATGACGTTGGCGATGGTGAACGTCTTGCCGGTGCCGGTCGCGCCCAGCAGCGTCTGGAAACGCTCGCCCTTGTTCAGGCCCTCCACCAGGCCGGCGATGGCGTCCGGCTGGTCGCCGGTTGGCGCGAAATCAGAAGCGAGACGGAACTCTGGCATATGAGCCTCTCAAGGAATCCCTACAGGTCTTCTCGACGGCGAACAGGATAGAACGCACGTTCTGGAGTATAGCATACTGCGGGTGTCGCACGCCAGCGTCCGGCGCGCATATTTCCTGTTGTCTGCGTTACATCGAGGTTGTGCGCCGCGCTACGGAGCCGGGATGACCTCGATCTCGAACAGCGAGGACCAAAGTTTGCCGGTCACGTAGATCTGGCCGGTGGCCTCGTTGATGGCGATCCCGTTCAGGACATCGTTGGGTTCGTCCTCGGCCTGGGGCGTGAAGATGCCGGTCAGGTCGATCCAGCCGGTGACGCGGCCGCTCTCCGGGTTGATGCGGGCGATCAGGTCGGTCATCCAGACGTTGGCCCAGATCTCGCCATTGACGTACTCCAGCTCGTTGAGCATGATGACCGGGCCTTGCTCGTCGGCGACGTCGATCCGGCCAACTTCCTGCAGGGTGGCCGGATCCCAGAAGCGAATGGTCGATGTGCCGTCGCTGACGATGAGGCGAGTCCCGTCGTGGGTGATGCCCCAGCCCTCATGCTCATAGTTGAACGTCTGCAACTGCTGGAAGGTGTTCCTGTCATAGATGAAGCCGGTGCCTTCCTGCCAGGTCAGCTGGTAGATCTTTTCGCCCAGGACGGTGATCCCTTCACCGAAGTACTCCTGAGCGAGGGGCTGGTTGCGCGAGACGCTCCCGCTGGCCAGGTCGACCAGGCGCAGCGTCGACTCGCCGTAGAGACCCGTTCCCTCGAACAGCTCGCCGTTGTCGATATCGAGGCCCTGGGTGAAAGCATCCGGGTCGTGGGGATAGGTGTTGAGGACGCGATACGTATAACGCGCGGCCGCAGCAGGCGTCGGGCTGGGCACCGGTGTAGGTTCTGTTGTCGGCGTCGGCGGTTCAGGCGTCGCGGTCGGTGCGGCAGCCTCACCTGCCGGCTCACCCGCACCGGCCTCGGGCGCAGTCGTGGCCTCCGGCGCGGCAGCCTCTGCCGGCTGCTGAGGGGCGGCATCCTCCGCCGGTTGTTCCGGCGCGATGACGGCGGGCGCGGCGGCCGTCGGCGCCAGGGTGGCGATCTCGGCCGGCGCGGCGCCGCCGCAGGCAATCAGCCCCATCATGGCTAACAGGAGGAGCAGAACGAATGCCGTCACGTTTTTCATAGTCGCTTCCTGGTCATCATGCCGTCCCATCGGCCGGCCGGGTCCGCAAAGTCAGTCCGTGACTTTACCTGTCTGGTCCCCGGCGGGCAACGTTGGCCTCCTGCCGGCTCATCGGCCGCTCAGTACGGCGCGACGCCGGTGAGCCAGCAGATACTGCCATCGTCGGCCCATTCGACGGCCCAGTTGCCAGGCCCCAGCGTCCGGCGCATCCCGCGCAGCAGCCGCTGCAGTCGCTGCAGGTGGGGTGGGAGCGCCGGGTCCGGACCCGACCAGCGGCCGAGACGGGGCAGTGCGACGGTTTCGCCGGCCGTGGCACTGTCGAACGAGACGGCATCGCCGCTGCCGTCGCCGGGCGATCGCGCCGTGCCCGCGAATCGGGCAGCGACCTGATGGCTCAGGGCGACATCGCGGCGCAGCGCGTCCCCGCCGGGTATCGCAGCAGACCAGACCCGGCCGAGCGCGCGGGCGAGCGGCATGGCCTCGGCCGGATCGACGGCCAGGCGCAGGGATGGATCATTGACGCTGGGGTGGTCAGCCTCGCGGGACGACGAGAACAGCGGCCGCAGAACGGCGGGAGGTTTCAGCGACGGCAGGCGCATGCTGTAAGTCAGTGTATTCAGGAGCACCTCGGCGTCCGAGATGAAGACAGCCTCGCCGGAGACTTCAGCCACATCGTTTGCCAGGGCAAAGCGGTAAAACTCGTCCAGAAGGATGGCTCCCGGCGGAACGGGCAGCCCGGCCGACGCGAGCGTGTCGAGCGCGCGGCCGCTCGGTCCCACGCCGCGGCGTCGCGCCCGCCCCGCGCCGATCCAGATGAAGAGCGGTTTGGCCATGGGAGGATTATCGCCCAGCCGGCCGTGAAGTTCATCCTTTCGCCATCACGACCGGCAAAGGGAGTGTCTAGACAAGGAGACATTGGGATAATTGAGAGATGACGAGATGCCCC
>CAYRBP010000059.1:0-21201 GCA_964422535.1 uncultured Ardenticatenaceae bacterium
CGTAGATCTCGACGATGCGGCCGCGCGGCACGCCACCCACGCCGAGGGCGATGTCAAGCGACAGCGATCCCGTGGGGATGGTCTCCACATGCATGTGGCCGGCATCACCCAGGCGCATGATGACGCCATCACCAAACCGCTTGGTCAGGCTGCTCAGCGTATTCTCGAGCGCTCGGTCGCGCGCCTTCGGGTCAATTGTCGTCATTCCACTCCGCGAGCATGGCGAGGATTTGGCGACACGGGTGCCGCCTCAGTATTATGTAGTGTATTATAGGGTCATGCAAATGGCAAACATGTCAAACGGGGGCACGGCGCTGCAAAGCACGATTCGACGCGCAGCCAGGGAGGATGCGGCCGCCATTCAGCATCTCCTCCGCGAGAGTCCCTACACCCATGTCCACGTCGACTGGCGCATGCCGGGCGATTGGCTGGGCGAGCCGGGGTTCCTGGTCACGGTCCGGCTGTCGGATCGAAGCGGCCGGTTTGACCGGTTCCTGGCCCGGCCGGCGATTGCCACATCCTGCCTGGCCGTAGCGGCCGACCCGCCGCCCGCTGCCTGGGTGCGCGTCGCCGCCGTCAGTCGCCACGACGGCCTGCCGGAGCTTCAGGCGCTTTTTGACCGCCTGCTTGAAGCGTTACCGCAGGACATCGACGAGATAGCCTGGTTTCTGACGGACGCCTGGCCGGAGACGTGGTTCTCGGCGCTGGGCTTCTTGCGCGCCACGGACGTGATCACCTATCGCAAAGACGACCTGACGCTGCCGCCGGTGGCGGAGGTGCCCGGCCTGAGCCTCCGCTCGGTGACGCCGGAAGACATGCCGGCGCTGGAACGGATGGAGGCGGAGGCGTTCGAGCCGCGCTGGCGCCACAGCGCCGACGGACTTCAGCGCGCCGCCGCCCAGTCGGTCAGCTTTGATGTGGCCGAGTTGGACGGCGTGCCGGCCGGGTTCCAGTTCAGCACCCGCGGCCGTTACGGGGCGCACCTGGCGCGGATGACGGTCGCCCGCGAGTTGCAGGGCCGCGGGATCGGCGCCGTCCTGCTGCGCGAAGCCATCCTCGGCTACCGCAGCCGCGGCCTGCATCACGTCACGCTCAACACCCAGTCCGAGAACTTTGCCTCGCAGAAGCTATACACGCGTTTCGGGTTCGAGCTGAGCGGCCCGAGCTTTCCCGTTTGGACTCGTCCCTGGCCCGGACGCTAAGGCGTTGTTTTCCGCGCAGATGGGGCAGGGGAAGCGCTGCTCGGCGGCCTGGATGGCCAGATCGGCGCTCCAGAAGACGTTCTCTGCCCCGATCGTTTCCAGCAGACCGCCCCGTTCCATCTGGCGCTGGACGTCCGGCTGCAGCCCGGAGAGCAGCAGGATGCGGCCATCGGCCGCCATCCGGTCGTGTAGCGCCGTCAGCACCTCAAGCCCGGACACGTCGATCAGCGGCACGGCCCGCATCGACAGCACCAGCACATGAGTGTCGTCCAGCCGAGCGAATGCCTCGTTGAAGTTGTTCGTCGCGGCGAAGAACAGCGGCCCGGTCAGGTAGGCGACCCGGACGTGCGGGCAGTCGCCCTTGATGTCCATCCCACGCTCGCGGAGTTTGTCCGGGTCGACGTTGGAGACGGTGATGTTGATGTTGGCGACCTGGTTGATGAAGACGATGGCGGAGAGCGCCACGCCGATCAGGATCGCCTGGGTCAGGTCAAAGGTGATGGTCGCCAGCAGGGTGATGATGAAGGTGATCATCGCCGTCTTGAAACGCCGGGCGAAGATGTAGTAGATCGAGTGCCACTCGCTCATGCGCACGGCCGTGACCATCAGCACGCCGGCGAGGGCCGCGAGCGGGATCTGGCTGATGACGGGCGCCAGGAGAAGCGCGGACAGCATGAGGACGAGGGCGTGGATGATGCTGGTCAGGCGGGTCTGCGCGCCGGACTTGATGGCGACGCTGGTCCGGGCGATAGCGGCCGTGGCCGGGATTCCCCCGAAGAAGGGGATCAGGATGTTGCCGATGCCCTGGCCGATCAATTCCTGGTTCGCCTGTAGCCGGACGCCGGTCATCTTCGAGCCGACCGCGCCACACAACAGCGACTCAATCGTGCCCAACGCGGCGATCGACAGCGCCGGCACGATGAGGTTGCTGATCTGGTCCCACGGGATGGCGCCCGGCATCAGGCGCTCGCTGAGGAGGATCGTCCGCGGGATCTCGCCGATGCGGGCCACACCCGGCAGGAAGAGCGATACGACCGTGGCCACGATGATGCCCAGGAGCGACGCGGGCAGGATGCGGCTCAATCGGGCCGGCCAGAGCAGCATGATCGCGACGACGATCGTGCCCACCAGGACGGTCGGCCAGCTTGGCGCCGGTATGCCCTGGAAATAGCCTAGCAGCTTGGTCAGCGTAGACTCGGCCGCGGGCGTCTGGATGCCCAGGAAGTTGTCGATCTGGCCGACAAAGATGATGACGGCGATGCCTGAGGTGAACCCGGCGATGACCGGGGCGGGGATGAAGGCGACGAATCGGCCGAGCCTGAGCAGACCGACGATCAGGATGAGGATGCCGGCCATGACGCCCATGACCCAGGCAGCTTCCAGGCCATAGCGCTGGGTGATGACGATGAGGACGGCCGACATGGCTCCGGTCGGGCCGGAGATCTGGTAGGGCGCGCCCGAGAGGATGCCGATGACCAGGCCGGCCACCACTGCGGTGACGAGACCGGCGGCGGCCGTGGCCCCGGAGGCGACGCCGAAGGCCAGCGCTAGCGGCAAGGCAACGGCAGCCACGGTCAGCCCGGCCAGCAGGTCCTGGCGGAACGTGCCTGCCCCATATCCGCTGAATTCGCGGGCGAGCAGTTGGCGATAGCTGAGACGGTTCACGATACCTCCACACGAAACAAACCCAACATTATAGCCGTCTTTTCGTCGTTGTCATTGATAGCCCACCGGCCGCTTACTAGAATCCCAGTCAGCCCGCGCCGCGTGGCGCGGAGACCTTGACCACGGGGTAGTAGCGATGGCGAGAGAGAAACTGACCGAAGCGGAAGTGGCGGCCGCGCTGGCGGAACTGCCGGGTTGGGAGTTGGCGGGCGGCAAGCTTCACAAGGTGTTCAAGTTCGGGTCGTTTGCCGAGGCGATGGGCTGGATGGTCAGCGTCGCCGTTTACGCCGACAAGAAGGACCATCATCCGGAGTGGTCGAACGTCTACAACCGGGTGACGGTCGACCTGGCGACCCATGACCTGGGCGACGCGATCAGTACCCTGGACGTAGACCTGGCGAAACGAATGGAGGCACTGGCCGCGCGGCGCGCCTGACGCCGCGGGTTCCCGGCCGGCATCGGCCCGGAAAAGCGTCCGGCCCGGCCTCCTCCGGAGCCGTTAGGGTTGATCGTTTTCCGGAACGTGGGAAACTTCAGGGTGGATTTCGCCCAGGGCGTGTCCACCCACTGACTCTATTTTCCACTCTTGATCCCTGGCGAAGGTGAGGCGCGTCCTGTTGCGCTGCACCTTCGCTTCAAACGTGAGGAACACGATGACCCAACCTGATCCAACCACAACCGCGTCTCGCGGTGGCCTTCGTCGGGCCCATAACTTCAATGCCGGCCCGGCCGGATTGCCTCTGCCGGTGATGCAGCAGGCCCAGGCCGAGTTTCTGGACTATCGCGGCACCGGCATGTCGGTGATGGAGATGAGCCACCGCTCCAGCGAGTATGACGCCATCATCCAGGGGGCCGAGGCCGACCTGCGCGCGCTGACCGGGATGCCCTCGAACTACAAAGTGCTGTTTCTCCAGGGCGGGGCGAGCCTGCAGTTCGCCATGGTACCGATGAATCTCCGGGCGTCCGGCGCATCGGCCGACTATCTTGTCGGTGGCGTCTGGGGCCAGACGGCCGTCAAGGAGTCGAAGAAGCTCGGCGCGACCCGCGTCGCGGCGACGACCGAGAGCACCAACTTCGACCGGGTGCCCACTTACTCACCGGGCGACCTTGACCCGGACGCGGCCTACCTGCATTTCACGTCCAATGAGACCATCCACGGCAATGAGTGGCGGAGCGAACCGACGCCGCCGGCCGGCGTGCCGCTGGTCTGTGACATGTCGTCTGACTTCCTGAGCCGGCCGTTCGATGTCTCAAAGTACGGCCTGATCTACGCCGGCGCGCAGAAGAATGCCGGTCCTTCGGGCGTGACCATCGTCATCGTCCGCGATGACCTGCTGGAGCGGGTCCCAGCCAACATGCCGGCCATGCTCGATTACCGGCTGCAGGCGGACAAGGGCTCGATGTACAACACGCCGCCGACCTTTTCGATCTACATCGTGGGCCTGGTGTTCAAGTGGCTGCTCAGCCTGGGCGGACTGCCGGCTATTGAGGAGATCAACACCGTCAAGTCAGACCTCGTCTATGGAGCGATCGACCAGAGCGGGGGATTCTATCGCCCGCATGCCCAGCGCGATAGCCGTTCCAAGATGAATGTCCCGTTCCGGATGGAGACGGAAGAACTGGAGGCCCAGTTCGTCAAAGAGGCCAAGCAGAACGGCATGATCGGCCTGAAGGGCCATCGCTCGGTCGGTGGTCTGCGTGCGTCGCTCTACAACGCCGTCACGGTCGAATCGGCCGAGGCGCTGGCCGGGTTCATGCGCGAGTTTCAGCGCACCCACGGCTAGGCCGGGAGGCACACCAACGATGCAAACGAAGATCCTGGTTTCCGATGGGCTGGCCGAGGAAGGTCTGGCCCTGTTGCGTGAAGTAGGCGAGGTCACCGCCAACTCGAAGATCACCGCCGACGAACTGCTCGAGGCGCTGCCCGAGTTTCAGGCGCTCGTCGTTCGTTCGCGGACGAAGGTGAATGCCAAAGTCATTGACGCCGGCCGGAGCCTGAAGGTCATCGGCCGTGCCGGCGTCGGCGTGGACAACATCGACGTGGCCGCGGCGGTCGCCAGAGGGGTGACCGTCGTCAACAGCCCGCTCGCCGCGACGATAGCGGTCGCAGAGCACACGATCGGCCTGATGCTGGCCCTGGCTCGTCTCATCCCGGCGGCCGACGCCTCGATGAAGGCGGGCAAATGGGAGAAGAGCGCCTTCATGGGCGCGGAGCTGAACGGCAAGACGCTGGGCCTGATCGGCATGGGCCGCATCGGCTCGCAGGTGGCCCAGCTGGCGCGTGCTTTCGGTATGTCGGTCATGGCCTATGACCCGTATGTCAGGTCAGACGAGATCACCTCGCGTGGGGTGACGGCGGCGACGCTTGATGAAGTGCTGGCCGGCTCGCACTATGTCTCGCTCCACTTGCCGCTGACGAGCGAGACGAGCGGGTTGATTGGCGCGGCCGAGCTTGGCAAGATGAAGGACGGCGCGCGCCTGATCTGTGCCGCTCGTGGCGGTGTGGTAGATGAACCGGCTCTGCGCGAAGCACTGGATTCGGGTCATCTGGCCGGTGCTGCGCTGGATGTCTTCGCGGCCGAACCGCCTGCGGCGGGCAGTATTGCTGAACACCCGAAGGTCATCGCCACGCCGCATGTGGGCGCGCAGACCAGGGAAGCCCAGAAACGAGCCGGCATCGCCATAGCCGAAGAGGTGGTGACGGTCTTGCGCGGTGAAACGCCACGCTGGCAGGTCCTAAAGAACGAGTAAGGCATCGCCTGACCCGAAACGAAAAGACCACAGCCGACTGGCTGTGGTCTTTTTTGCAGGTCGCGGGGGCAGGATTCGAACCTGCGACCTCCGGGTTATGAGCCCGACGAGCTGCCACTGCTCTACCCCGCAGGGACAAGGTTGAAGTATAGCCTACATGAGCGATATGTCAACTCCGTTGACGGTGGTTCAGGTAGTTCTTATAATGCCTGTTGTCTGACAGTTGCATAAACGACGCGGGAGCTTGGGGCAACCAGGCTGAGATGTCCTTCTGGAGCGCGAGGACGGACCGCTAAACCTGATCCAGGTAATGCTGGCGGAGGGAAAGGTCGTAAGCGTGATTCATGCGCCTTCTGCCCCCGGCAGAGGGCGCTTTTGTTTTGAGGTGAAGATGAGACGCTGGATGCTCGCTCTATTGATCGTACCGCTTTGGGTGCTTGCCGCGTGCGGTGGGCAGGAGCCGGCCGGTGGGCCGGTGACCCTGCGACTCATGACCCACGATAGCTTCGACATCAGCCAGGAAGTGGTTGACGCGTTTCAAGCAGAAACCGGCATCACGCTGGAGGTTTTCAAAGCCGGCGATGGCGGCGAGCTGGTCAACAAGGCCGTCCTGTCCAGGGACGCTCCGCTCGCCGATGTCCTCTTCGGCGTCGACAACACCTTCCTGAGCCGGGCGCTGGAGAACGACATCTTCCTGCCCTACCGTTCTCCGGCGCTGGCCGACGTGCCGGATGCGCTGGAACTCGACCCGGAAAGCCGGGCGCTGCCCGTGGACTACGGCGACGTCTGCCTCAACTATGATGTGGCCTGGTTTGCCGGGCGGGATTTGCCGCCGCCGACTGCGCTGGCCGATCTGGCTGATCCGCAGTACGCCGGGCTGACCGTGGTCCAGAACCCGGCCACCTCGACCCCGGGTCTTGCGTTTCTCGTGACCACGATCGACGCGTTCGGCGAGGACGGTTACCTGGAATACTGGCAGCGACTGGTCGATAACGATGTCCTTGTCGTCGACGGCTGGCAGCAGGCGTACTATGAGCACTTCACGGCCGCATCCGAAGGAGACCGACCGATCGTCGTCAGTTATGCCAGCAGCCCGGCGGCCGAAGTCTTCTTCGCCGAGACGCCACCGGCCGAAGCGCCAACGGCGGCCGTGCTGGCCCCCGGAACGTGTTTCCGCCAGGTGGAGTTCGTCGGGATACTGGCCGGGACGGGGCATGAGGAGGCCGCACGGCAGCTGGTCGACTTCATGCTCGGCCGGCGCTTTCAGGAGGACATCCCCCTGAACATGTTCGTCTACCCGGCGAACGAAACCGCCCAACTGCCGCCGGTCTTCATCGAACACGGTGCCGTGGCGGCCGAACCGGTGCTGGCCGACCCGCAGGCCATCGCCCAGAACCGCGAGCGGTGGGTCGCTGACTGGACGGAGACGGTACTCAGCCGGTAGGCAGGCGCTCCGACGATCGGCCGGTAGTCTGCGGTTTCGACCGCGCCGCAACCGTGACGGAGCCGCCGGCTGCCGGCCTTGACCGGCGGCCACGGGCGCCAGTTGCTCCGGACCATGACCGCCGCGCCCGAAGATTTGGTGAGAAACTTGTTCACCGATACAACTGAGCCTGGTATGAGGCACTCATCGGTATTGACTCCGCGGGCGCTCCTGAAGGGAGCGCTCTATTTCCTGCCGCTGTTGTTCTTCGTCCTCTTCTATTTCTATCCGACGGCCGCGGTTCTTCGCCTGGGACTCGTGCGGGAGGGGGAACTCAACCTGCGAGCGATCCGTGAGACGCTCATCTCGACCCGCTTCGCTCGCGTCCTGTGGTTCACGCTGTGGCAGGCGACGCTCTCGACCGCGCTGACGTTGCTGGTCGCGTTTCCGGGAGCATACGTGCTGGCCCGCTATCGCTTTCCCGGCAAGAGCGTCGTGCGCGCGCTGGCGACGCTGCCGTTCGTGCTGCCGACGGTGGTTGTGGCGACGGCCTTCACCGCGCTCATTGGGCCGCGCGGCATCATCAACAATTGGCTGGTTGACCTGTTTGCCCTCGATTCGCCGCCGATCCGCCTTAGCCAGACGGTGTGGATCATCCTGCTCGCCCACGTCTTCTATAACTACAGCGTTGCCCTGCGCATCCTGAGCGGTTTTTGGGCCACCCTCCCGCCCAGCCTGACCCAGGCGGCTCAGGTGCTGGGCGCGTCACCCCTGCGGACCTTCCGGGAGGTGACGCTCCCGCTCCTGCGGCCGGCCCTGACGGCCGCGGCGGTGCTGATCTTCATCTATACCTTCACCAGTTTCGGCGTGATCGTCATCCTGGGCGGCCCCCGGTTTGCCACGCTCGAGGTGGAGATCTACCGCCAGACCTGGAACCTGTTCAACATCCCCGCTGCGGCCGCGCTGTCGCTGTGGCAGATCCTGTTCACGTTCATCCTGATGGCTTTCTACACGCGCACGCAGCACAACATGGCTCGGCCGCTCCTGCCGCGGTCGCTTCGCGCGGCCGAGCAGCCGGTAACCACGCGGCGGGCCCGCCTCTTCGTCGCCGCCAACAGCCTGCTGATGCTGGTGCTGATCGGCGCGCCGCTCCTGGCGTTGATCGCCCGTTCGTTCAGCGGCGCCGGCGGGCCCACGCTGACCTTCTATCGCCAGCTGTTCCGCAACGAGCGCGGCTCGGTCTTCTTCGTCCCGCCGGCCGAGGCCATCGCAAATTCGCTTGGTTTCGCCGTGGTGGCAACCTTGCTCGCGGTCAGCCTGGGCCTCATCAGTGCCCAGCTGCTGACGCGGGTCGAGCGAAGCGTCGGCCGCCGGCCCAGACCGGCCGCGACGCTGGCGGCCCGCCTGCTGGATCCGTTACTGATGCTGCCGCTGGCCACATCGGCCGTGACGCTCGGCCTGGGCTACCTCATCGGGTTCAGCCGGCCGCCGCTTGCCTGGAGGTCGTCGCTGCTGCTCGTGCCCGTTGCCCATGCGCTTGTGGCCATTCCGTTCGTGCTCAGGTCCACGCTGCCGGCGCTGCGGAGCGTTTCGCCGTCGCTGCGCGAAGCGGCGGCCGTCATGGGGGCAGATAGCTGGCGGGTCTGGCGGGCGGTCGATTGGCCGCTCATCCGCGGCGCACTGCTCGTCGGTGCGGTCTTCGCCTTCACCATCAGCATGGGTGAGTTCGGCGCGACGGTCTTCATCGCCCGACCTGAGACGCCGACCATGCCGGTTGCTATCTTCCGCTTCCTCGGACAGCCCGGGGCGACCAACTACGGCCAGGCGCTGGCCATGAGCGTCCTGCTCATGCTGGTTTGCGCTGCCGGCTTTCTCGCCATCGAGCGCTTCCGCGCCGGCGACGAGGGAGAGCTCTAGATGGCCGGGCCGTTGCTTCGAGTGGATGGGGTCGCCAAGACCTATGGCGAAAACGTGAGGGCGCTGCGCGGGGTGTCGGTCGACCTGTCCGCGGGTGAAATCCTGTGCCTGTTGGGGCCGTCCGGTTGCGGCAAGACGACCTTGTTGCGGGTCATCGCCGGGCTGGAAATCCCCGACAGCGGCCGGATCGTGTTCGATGGCCGCGACATGTCGCACGTCCCGCCGCACGAACGGGAGTTCGGGATGATGTTCCAGGACTTCGCCCTGTTCCCGCACCTCAACGTGTTCGACAACGTTGCCTTTGGCCTGAAGATGCGCCGGCTGCCGCCGGCGGAGATCGCCGAGCGCGTTCGGGAGATGCTGGCCCTGGTCGCACTGGAAGGAAAGGAGCGTCGGGCGATGACCGAGCTTTCCGGCGGCGAGCAGCAACGGGTGGCCCTGGCCCGGACGCTTGCCCCGCGGCCGGCGCTCGTCCTGCTCGATGAGCCACTGGGTGCGCTGGACCGTGCGCTGCGCGAGCGGCTGATGCTGGAAGTGCGCGATATCCTCAAGAAGGTGGGCGTCACGGCCGTCTATGTCACCCACGACCAGACGGAAGCCTTCGCCATTGCCGACCGGATGGCTGTCATGAACGCGGGCCGGATCGAGCAGGTCGACACGCCGCAGGTGACGTACCGGCAGCCGGCGACCCCGTTCGTTGCCGCCTTTCTCGGTTTCCACAACCTGGTCAACGGCCGCGTCGAACACGGAGGCGTGGTCCAGACGGCCGTTGGTCGCTTCCGGCCGGAGACGGCGCTGCCGGAAGGCACGCCCGTCACCCTGCTGATCAAGCCGCAGGACCCGGTCATCGGGCCAGGCGGAAAGGGCCGGCCGGCGATCAACGAGATCGAAGCCCGGGTGCGGACCCTGTCGTTTCGCGGCCGTTTCTGTCAGGTGTGGCTGGAGGCGGGTGGCGAATCGCTCCTGTTCGAACCATCTGAAGTGGGCGCGCTGGCCGAGGGCGATGCCGTGCGGGTTGGCGTGCAGGTTGATGCGCTGCTCGTATATGAGGCTTTCGCATAGGTTTCGGGTCGCTCCTCGTCGCGGCCGACTCCCTTCGCTATACTTCTGCCTGACGACGCTTGGACACGTTTCGGCGCCAAGGCGAGAGCGCAGACACAGGTTACTGAATGGCCGGATTAGACCTCCCAACCCTGATCGCGCGGGCAATTGTCCTGCTGATCGCTTTCACCGTGCATGAACTGGCCCATGCCGTCACGGCCGACCGACTGGGTGACCCCACGCCTCGACGCATGGGACGCATCACCCTCAACCCGCTGGCCCACCTCGACCCGATTGGCACGATCATGCTGTTGCTGGTGGGCTTTGGCTGGGCCAAGCCGGTCATGGTCAACCCGATGAACATGCGAGGCAACCCGCGCACATCGATGGCCATCGTGGCGATTGCCGGGCCAATCAGCAACATTCTCATGGCACTGGCGGGCGCGCTCGTCTTCCGGCTGGGGCTGGTAGACTTCACCTTCAACAGCACGCTTGAGTTCTTGCCGTCGCCGGCTTTCCTGTTGTCGGAGTTCGTCTGGATCAACCTGATCCTGGCGTTCTTCAACCTGATCCCGATCCCGCCTCTGGATGGGTCGAAGATCCTTTACGCTTTCCTGCCGTCCGAGTGGGTCTATCGAATCCAACCGCTGGAGCGGTTTGGGTTTCTGATCCTGTTCGGACTGGTTTACCTGGTCCCGACGTTCATCAACACCCTGGTCGTAGCGCCGTCGCTGGCAATCCTTCAATTCCTGATCGGCGTTGGTTGACGTGGGTCTGTCCTATCGCTTGCAGCAGTTTTGGCGCAATCTGACGGCCGGGCCGCTGACGCCTGAGGCGCACGGCGAAGTTGAGGCGCTGCTCAGTCCGCCAGAAGTGGCGCTCTTTGAGCAGTACAGTCTGGCCGACCAGTGGCACAGCTACCGGGTCCTGCGGACGCTGCGCGAGGCGGGCCACACGGAGCCGGACCTGTTGCGGGCGGCGCTTCTGCACGACATCGGCAAGAGCCGGGTGCGGCTCAGCCTGTGGGACCGGACGCTGATCGTGGCCGCTGAAGTGATCGCGCCTGAGGCGGTGGAGGCCTGGGGACGGGAGGAGAGCGACGGGTGGAAACGGCCGTTTGCGGCCCGCGTCCACCATCCGGCCTGGGGGGCCGAGATGGCGGCCGCGGCCGGCAGCGCTCCCGGGGTCGTGGAATTGATCCGCCGGCATGCCGACGACGGGCCGTGGGACGAAAGCGAGCCGGTTGAAATGTCTCTGGCGGCCCTGCAATGGGCCGATGACCAGAATTAGTGGAGGAAGGATGCAAGCACGTACCGTTACCCTGGTGGGCATCAACAGGACGTCGGTCTCCGTTGGGCTGGCGCTGAAGGCTTCGCCCGTCGAGCTGAACATTGTCGGCCATGACCGCAACCGCGACTGGGCCGAGGCCGCCAAAGAGAAGTATGGCGCTGTTGACAAAGTCGAGTGGAACCTCATCAACGCCGTGGCACAGGCCGACATCCTGGTCCTGTCGGTCCCGATGGTCGACCTGGAGAACACGTTCATGGTCATCGGCGAGGAGGTCCAGTCTCACGCACTCGTGCTCGACTTCAGCACCCTGAAAGGCCCCGGGGTGAAGGCGGCAGGCCGCTATCTGAAGCAGGGCCACTATGTCGGCGCGACGCCGATCCTTTCGGCCGCCTATCTCGCCGACGGGCGTGATGATCCGGCGGTGGCCAGCGCCGACCTGTTTCGCAATGGGTTGATGGCGCTCATGCCGTCGGCAACGGCCGATCCGCAGGCCGTAGACACGGCGGTCAATTTCGGCCGCCTGCTGGGAAGCGTGCCCTACTTCCTCGACCCGATGGAATACGACAGCCTGATCCAGGGTGTCGAGACGATGCCCGGCATCCTGGCCGCGGCCGTGTTTGGCGCCGCCAGCCAGTCGCCGGCCTGGCGCGACATGCAGCGTTTCGCCAACGCGCCGTTTGGGTCGGCGACGCAGGCGCTCAACCTGGGTGTGGATATCGTTCCTCTGGCACTCAATGACAGGGCGGCCACGCTGCGCTGGCTGGACGCGCTTATGACTGAACTGACCAGGTGGCGGTCGGCGATCCAGACGGGCGACCCCGACATGCTCAGCCTGATGGCGGGCGATCTTGTCCTGAAGCGCGAGAAGTGGCTCAAAGACAGGGCAGACAACAACTGGGTCGAAGGCGTCAGCCAGGAGATCAACACGCCCACGTTCACCGAGCAGATGCTCGGCGGTTGGCTGGGCGGCAAGCGGAAGAAGGGCGGCAACGACAACTAGGCGGACCGGGGGAGTGGCGTTGCGCGTTCTAATGATCGCGCCTACCTCGTTTTTCAGCGATTACGGTGGGCACATCCGGATTCTGGAGGAGATGCGGGCGCTGGCAGCGAGGGGCGTCGAGCTGGCCGTCGTTACCTATTATAAGGGAAAGGATGTGCCGGGCCTTGATATTCGGCGGACAGCGCCGCTGCCCTGGCACACGGACTACGAGGTGGGCTCCTCGCGCCACAAGATCGCCTTCGACGCCTATCTGGCTGTCCAATCGTGGGTCGAGGCGCAGCGGTTCCGGCCCGACGTGATCCACGGCCACATGCACGAGGGCGCGCTGATCGGC
Source organism: uncultured Ardenticatenaceae bacterium (assembly GCA_964422535.1). Taxonomy (GTDB): domain Bacteria; phylum Chloroflexota; class Anaerolineae; order Promineifilales; family Promineifilaceae; genus Promineifilum. Next base: position 12,624 of record CAYRBP010000059.1, read on the forward strand.
GGCGTCCTGGCCAAACTGCGCGGCATTCCGCTCGTGTTCGATTTTCAGGGCAGCCTGACGGCCGAAATGGTTGACCATCACTTCCTGAACCCCGACGGCTGGGTCTACCCGTGGGCGCGCAGGGCAGAGCACTTCATCACCCACCGCCTGCCGGATGCCATCCTGACCAGTTCGGGCAAGGGGGCCGAGTTGCTTCGCTCCGAATTTGGCGTCCCTGCCGGGCGGATCACACCCCTGCCGGACTGCGCCGACCCGGTTCACTTCGACCCGGCACGTTTCCCGTCCGACCGGCGCGAGCACCCGATTCGCGCCCGCCTGGGCATCCCAGCCGAGCGGCCGGTCGTCGGCTATCTGGGCCTGCTGACCGACTATCAGGGCATCCCCCATTTGCTGGCGGCAGCGGCGGCGCTGCAGTCCCGGGGCGAGACGGCTCACTTCCTGGTCATGGGCTATCCCAACGTCGAGCGCTACCAGGCGATGGCCCACGAGATGGGCCTCGACGATTGTGTGACGTTCACCGGTCGCGTCCCTTTCGAACAGGCGCCGGACTACCTGGCCGCCTGCGACATCGCGGTCGCACCCAAGATGTCGACGACGGAGGGAAGCGGCAAGCTGCTCAACTACATGGCCATGGCCCAACCGATCGTCGCCTATGACACGCCGGTCAACCGGGAATACCTGGACGACCTCGGGGTTTATGCGCCGGTGGGGGACGTCGGCTGGTTCACGGAGCGCATTGCGGAACTGATGCGGTCGCCGGAGAAAGGGGCAGCGCTGGGCCGGCAGCTAAGGCAACGAGCCATCGAGTCCTTCAGCTGGCAGGCGGCCGCCGACCGCATCCTCGGCCTCTATGAGGACTTGACAAGCACGTGATTTCCCCATATACTACAGGTTCGCGAAAGTCTGCCTACAGATCATCCTAATCGGTGACCCGTGGCAGGGCACTGACAAATTGCATAGAGGTGCAACCGCCGAGTTGCACCTTTTCCGCGTCTTGCGGTTTGAGAAGTTCTGCTGGGCGACCGGAGACCGATCGTCCAATTAGGGAGCAGGTGGATCTAGATGTCAAGCTTTTATACGAAGACCTACGCGCGCACCACTCGGCCGATGGAACTGCCGACGCTGATCGACGTCCAGTTGAATTCGTTCAAGCAGTTCATCGATGAGGGTCTCGCGGAGTTGTTCGATGAGATTTCACCGATCGAGAGCTACAACGGGGATCTGCGCCTCTTCTTTCCCTCCAAGCGCCCCGAAGTTGAAGGGTTCGACCTGAAGTACTGGTTTGGCGAGCCGAAGTACAGCGTCGAGGAATGTGTCGAGCGCGACATGAGCTATGCCGCGCCGCTGTCCGTCAAGGTGATGCTTTACAGCACCGACCTCGACCAGCCGATCGTCCAGGAGATCTTCATGGGCGATTTCCCGCTCATGACTTCTGCCGGCACCTTCATTATTAACGGCACAGAGCGCGTTGTCGTCAGCCAGTTGATCCGTTCCCCGGGCGCTTACTTCGAGATCGAGGAGGAGCGCACTACGGGCCGGCCCCTGGCCATGGGCAAGCTCATCCCCGACCGCGGCGCCTGGATGGAGTTCGAAACCCGCAAGACGGACTACCTGACCGTCAAGTTCAACCGCAAGCGCACCGTACCGGTGACGCTGTTCCTGCGCGCGATGGCCGCCATCGACGACGGCCTGGGCAACCCGCTGCTGACGACCGGCGACGACCAGGAGATCCTGGACCTGTTTGCCGATGTCGACACCAACGGCGAGCACCTGTTCATCCAGGGGAGCATCGAGCAGGAGCCAAACTGGGACGACGACAAGCCGATCCCCCAGCAGGCGCTGATCGAATTCTACAAGCGCATGCGGCCGGGCGACCCGCCGACGCTCGACAATGCCCGCCAGTACCTGCAGGAGCAGTTGTACGACAGCCGCCGCTATGACCTGGCGGCCGTCGGTCGCTACAAGCTGAACAAGCGGCTGAACATGCAGGGCGTCGTGCCGCTTTCGCACCGCACGATCACGCAGCACGACATCGTCAACCTTGTCAAGCACATGATCCGCATCAACAATGGGCTTGAAGGGCCGGACGACATCGACCACCTGGGTAACCGCCGGGTCAAGACGGTCGGCGAGTTGATCCAGGCCAAGCTGCGCGTCGGCCTGCGCCGGATGGAGCGCGTTGTCCGCGAGCGGATGTCGATCCGCGAAAGCGACAACGTCACGCCGATCAATCTGATCAACATCCGCCCGGTGGTGGCCGCCATCCGCGAGTTCTTCGGCAGCAGCCAGCTCAGCCAGTTCATGGAGCAGGCGAACCCGCTAGCCGAGTTGACCCACAAGCGGACCCTGTCGGCCCTCGGCCCGGGCGGTCTGCGCCGCGAGCGCGCCGGCTTCGAAGTGCGCGACGTTCACCACAGCCACTACGGCCGCATTTGCCCGATCGAGACGCCTGAAGGCCCGAACATCGGCCTAATCGGCCGTCTGGCAACCTACGGCCGTGTCAACAAGTACGGATTCATCGAGACGCCCTATCGTCGCGTCCGCAACAAGCTGCCGACCGAGGGCGATGAGATCATCGGCCACGATGCGTTTGCGAACGTCGTCGACCCGGCAAGCGGTGAAATCCTGGTTGCCGCCGGCGAGATGATCGACGCCGCCAAGTTAGAGGCGATTCGCGCGGCCGGCATTGCCGAAGTCCAGGTGAAGCCATACCTGACCGACGAGGTCGTGTACATGTCGGCCGATGAGGAAGACCACTTCACCATCGCCCAGGCGAATGCCAAGCTGGACGACCGTCTCCAGTTCGTTGACGCCCGCGTTTCCTCGCGGCGCAATCAGCAGTTTCGTTTCACCTCGGTGCCCCGGATCGACTTCATGGATGTCGCGCCGCGGCAGATCGTCGGGGTGTCGGCCGCGCTCATTCCGTTCCTGGAACATGATGACGCCAACCGCGCCCTGATGGGATCGAACATGCAGCGCCAGGCGGTGCCGTTGCTTGAGCCGGATGTGCCGATCGTCAGCACGGGAATGGAGTTGCAGGCTGCCCTCAACTCGGGCCAGGTCGTCCTGGCCGACGAGCCGGGCGAAGTCATCAGTGTCTCCGGCGAGCGCGTGGTGGTCATGACTGAGAATGGCCCGCGCACATATACCCTGCGGAAGTACAACCGTTCGAACCAGAGCACGTGCATCGACCAGCACCCGATCGTTTACCGCGGCCAGCGCGTCGAGCGCGGCGAAGTGCTGGCGGACAGCTCCTCGACCAACCACGGCGAACTGGCGCTGGGCCAGGACGTGGTGGTCGCCTTCCTGTCGTGGGAAGGGGGTAATTACGAGGACGCGATCCTGATCAGCGAGAACCTGGTTCGCCGCGACCGCTTCACCTCGGTCCACATCGAGAAGCACGAAGTGGAGGCGCGCGACACCAAGCTGGGCCCGGAAGAGATCACGTATGACATCCCGAACGTCAGCGAAGACGCGCTGAAGGACCTGGACGAACGCGGCATCATCCGCGTCGGCGCGGAAGTCAACGAGAACGACATCCTGGTCGGCAAGATCACGCCAAAGGGCGAGAAAGAACTCAGCCCGGAAGAGAAACTCCTGCGCGCCATCTTTGGTGATAAGGCGCGTGAAGTGAAGGACTCCAGCCTGCGGCTGCCGAACGGCGCGCGCGGCAAGGTGGTGGACGTGCAGGTCTTTGACCGGCAGCACGACCGCGACCTGCCGGCCGGCGTCGAGACGATGGTCCGTGTCAGCGTTGCCCAGCGCCGCAAGCTGTCTGTCGGTGACAAGATGGCCGGCCGCCACGGCAACAAGGGCGTCATCTCCAAGGTCGTGCCGATCGAGGACATGCCGTACCTGGATGACGGCACGCCGGTCGACATCATCCTCAGCCCCCTGGGCGTGCCCGGCCGCATGAACATCGGCCAGGTACTCGAGACCCACCTCGGATGGGCGGCCCATCGGGTTGGTTTCCGCGCCATCACGCCCGTGTTCGACGGCGCCAGTGAGTCGGAGATCGCGGCCGAACTGGCGCGTGCCTGGATCATGGACTATGCGTGGTCGGTTGCCTCGCAGTGGGCGTGGGATTGGCTCGAGGAAATCGAGTACGACATGTCAACGCTGAATGACGACGACCAGGCCCGGCGGATGTTCATCGTTTCCTGGCTGTCGGAGATGGGCTATGACGCGGCCGAACTGGAGACTGACTATCGCTATGCCCGCCTCGCCGTAGCCCGTGAGTGGCTGCGGAGCCGCGGATGGAACCCGGACGAGGTTTTCCCGGCCAATCCCGACACGCTGCCCAAGGCGGAGTGGGTTCCCTACAACGCGAAGGCGACCGAGATTTGCATGCGCCAGTGGTTCGCCAATATGGTCGAGCGCTACGGGAGCGACCTGCCGAACGCGTCGAAGCTGGATGCGATGACTGCTTCGCTGGAAGACTTGCAGCAGGCGGCCGATGAGATCACCCTGGTGACCCACATCCCGGTTCCGATGCTGGGCAAGGAGCGACTGATCGACGGGAAGACGGGGCGGCCGTTTGACCAGCCCGTGACGGTCGGCGTCATCCACATGCTCAAGCTGGCCCACCTGGTCGAGGACAAGGCTCATGCCCGTTCGACCGGCCCATACTCGCTCGTCACCCAGCAGCCGCTCGGTGGTAAGGCGCAGTTTGGCGGCCAGCGTTTTGGAGAGATGGAAGTGTGGGCGCTCGAGGCCTACGGCGCGGCGTACACCTTGCAGGAGATGTTGACCGTCAAGTCCGACGATACCCAGGGCCGTGTCAAGACCTATGAGGCGATCGTCAAGAACGAGCCGATCGAAGAGCCGGGTGTGCCGGCCTCGTTCCGGGTGCTCGTCAAGGAGCTGCAGAGCCTCGGTCTGGCGGTGGAAGCGGTGACGGATGGCGGTGATGTGATCCGGTTTGGCAAGGAAGACGACAAGCGTTCCAGCCGCAAGTGGGCGGGGGACGAGTTGATGAACCTGACCGGCCGGATGCGCGAACGCTAACGCGGCGCGTCATTTTCGCGGCGATCTTCCTGAGTTTACGGGGTTGCCGATCTTGACAATAGGGTCGAATGTGGGTAACATACAGGTTCGTATGTCTAGCCGACACTAGGTAACGACCTGTTTATCGTTACTAACTTGATAGAGCGAGAGCGAATGGAGGCCATCGAGTCCCACACTACGATGGCCTCCGTTTGTCCGTGAGTGACGGCCGGGTGCCAACACCTGGCCAACCCATCCGGTTATTCGTCGTAATTGACAAGTGCATGAGGGCCAGCCCGATTGCAGCTGGGGGCGTATCAAGCCTGGCTTGGTTCCCCGGGTATCAGCCGAAGATGTTGCATCGGTTGTGGTTGTTCGCTGTGGACATGTTTCGAAAGTGAACACGTTTCACATAAAGGAGAAGTATTAGCGGTGCCTACAATTAACCAACTTGTACGCAAAGGGCGCACGAACAAGTCGAAGAAGAGCAAGGCTCCTGCGCTGCAGTGGACCCTGAACTCCTTCAACCAGCGCCGCACGCGTCAGGCAAAGGGCGCCCCGCAGAAGCGCGGCGTCTGCACGCAGGTGAAGACGATGACGCCGAAGAAGCCGAACTCGGCGCTGCGGAAAGTGGCCCGTGTCCGGTTGAGCAACGGCATCGAAGTGACGGCCTACATCCCCGGTGAGGGGCACACGCTGCAGGACCACTCGGTCGTGCTCGTGCGCGGCGGCCGTGTGAAGGACCTGCCCGGTGTCCGTTACCACATCGTCCGCGGCACGTTGGATGCCGGCGGCGTGGTTAACCGCAAGAAGGGCCGTTCCAAGTACGGCACGAAGACGCCGAAGAAGAAGTAAGGTAGGAAGAGTGAGCTATGTCGCGACGTTATCGTCCTGAAAAGCGCGAGATCGCTGGGGACATGCGCTATGACAACGTGCATCTGTCGATGTTTGTCAATCGGCTGATGCGCGATGGCAAGAAGAGCACGGCCCAGACGATCATTTATGACAGCCTGGACATGGCGGGCGAGCGCGCCGGCCGTCCGGGGATCGAGGTATTCGAGCAGGCTTTGCGCAATGTGATGCCGCAGATCGAAGTGCGGCCGCGTCGCGTCGGCGGCGCCACCTACCAGGTGCCCGTGCCCGTTGAGCCATATCGCCAGATTTCGCTGGCCATGCGCTGGCTGTTGGCCGCCGCCCGCAGCCGCAGTGGTCACACGATGTCGGAGAAACTGGCCAACGAACTGCTCGACGCCGCCAACAACCAGGGCTCGGCCGTGAAGAAGCGCGATGATTCCCATCGCATGGCAGAGGCCAACCGCGCTTTCTCGCACTTCCGGGTATAAGAGAAAGGCAGACGAATCGTCATGGCTGAGTTTCCGCTTGAGCGCGTCCGCAATATCGGCATCATTGCCCATATCGACGCCGGCAAGACCACCACGTCGGAGCGTGTCCTGTACTTCACGGGCATGATCCATCGCATGGGCGAAGTCCACGAGGGCACCGCCACGATGGATCACATGGAGCAGGAGCGCGAGCGTGGCATCACGATCACGTCGGCGGCGACGACGACGTTCTGGCTCGATCACCAGATCAACTTAATCGACACCCCAGGCCACATTGACTTCACGGCCGAGGTGCAGCGCAGCCTGCGCGTGCTGGACGGTGGCGTGGTGGTATTCGATGCCGTCGCCGGGGTCGAGCCGCAGTCGGAGACTGTTTGGCGTCAGGCCAATGGCTATAACGTCCCGCGCATCTGTTTCGTTAACAAGATGGACCGCGTCGGCGCTGACTTCAAGCGCACCGTCGGCATGATCCGCACCCGCCTGCGCGCCAACCCGATCGTGATCCAGTATCCGATTGGCGAGGAATCGGCGTTCCGCGGCATCGTCGACCTGATGACGATGCAGGCTGTGGTCTGGGAAGATGACCTGGGCATGTCGCCCAAGGCCGTTGCGATTCCAGAGGCTATCGCCGCCGAAGTGGAGGCCGCCCGCCACGAGATGGTTGAGCTCATCGCCGAGACGGACGACGAGCTGACGATGCGTTATCTGGATGGCGAGGAGATCGGCGTCGACGAGCTGCGCGATGCGCTGCGACGGGCGGTGATCCGCAACGCGGCGACCCCCGTCCTTTGCGGCAGCGCTCTGCGCAACCGCGGCATCCAGCGCGTTCTGGACGCGGTTGTCCACTATCTGCCGTCTCCGCTGGACATTCCGGCCATCACTGGTCTGAACCCGTACACGGACAAAGAAGAGTCCCGCAACGCGGATGAGAACGAGCCCGTGTCGGCGCTCGTCTTCAAGATCGTCACCGATCCCTATGTCGGCCGTCTGGCCTACTTCCGCGTCTATTCCGGGGTGCTGCGCGTCGGCGATTCGCTGCTGAACAGCACCAAGGACAAGCGCGAGCGCATTGGCCGCATCCTGCGTATGCACGCCGATCACCGCGAGGACGTCAAGGAGATCGGCGCGGGCGACATCGCCGCGACGCTGGGCCTGAAGAGCACGTTCACCGGCGACACGCTGTGTGATCCGAAAGCGCCGATCATCCTGGAGGCGATCGACTTTCCGGAGCCGGTCATCCAGTTGGCCATTGAGCCGAAGAGCAACGTCGACCAGGACAAGATGGGCAATGCCCTGCGCGCCCTGGCTGAAGAGGACCCCACGTTCCAGGTGAAAGCGGACGAACAGACGGGCCAGACGGTGCTCTATGGCATGGGTGAGTTGCACCTTGAGGTGCTTGTCGACCGGCTGATGCGCGAGTTCAAGGTCGCCGCCAACGTCGGCCAGCCGCGGGTCGCCTACCGGGAGACAATCACCCGCCCGGTGCCCAAGGTTGATGCCCGCTTTGTGCGTCAGTCGGGCGGCCGCGGCCAGTTCGGCCACGTGGTCATCGGCCTGGAGCCGCTGGAGCCGGGGTCGGGCTTTGTATTTGAAGACGCCATCACCGGCGGGAGCATTCCGCGCGAATACATCCCGGCAGTTGAGGCGGGTATACGCGAGGCGCTTGAAAGCGGCATCGTGGCCGGTTATCCGGTCGTTGACATCAAGGTCCGCCTGTTTGACGGCTCGTTCCACGAAGTGGACTCCTCGGAAATGGCCTTCAAGATCGCCGGTTCGATGGCGGTCAAGGATGGCGTGCAGCAGGGCAATCCGGTCATCCTGGAGCCCATCATGCGCATCGAGGTTGTTGCGCCGGACGACTACACGGGCGACGTCATCGGCAATCTGTCCGCCAATCGCGGCATGATCGATGGCATGGAAATGCGCTCGGATGGTTTGCAGACCGTCCGCTCGAAGGTGCCGCTGGCCGAGATGTTCGGCTATGCGACGCGCCTGCGGTCGATGACCCAGGGACGTGGCACCTTCACGATGGAATTTGATCACTATGCACCGGTCTCCGCGACTGTGGCGAGTGAGATCATGAAGGGCCGCAAATAAACCGGCGGCCGCAGTCGTTTGAGAAGAGAAGCAGTACGCATCAATCATTGACCCGGTCGTATCCGCACCGGCATTGAACGACAAAAGAGGAAGAGACAATGGCCAAGCAAGCATTTGTGCGAGAGAAGCCACACGTCAACGTGGGGACGATT
>CAYRBP010000060.1:0-2931 GCA_964422535.1 uncultured Ardenticatenaceae bacterium
TCGATGGAGGGGAGGCTGTAGTCCCCGGCTGAGGCCTGGCACCCGCGGGCCGATCCCCAGCGTCCGTTCTGATTATCCGGCAATCCGCTGTACAATCAGGGTAAGCCGCCTTCCGTGCAAGTGCCCATGACCAAGCGCCGCACCATCACCAACTTCGATGACCCGCAGGGGCCTGTCTTCGCCGGTAGCTTCGCCCCCGAGCCGCCCCCCTTCGACGGCGGCGTCCTCGTCGTCAGCTTCAACCTCCAGTTCGGCCAGAACGTGGAGACGGCCGTCAGGGAGTTCCGCACCCACGATCCGCTGCCGGAGGCCGACGTCATCTTCCTGCAGGAGATGGATGAGGATGGCGTGGGCAAGATGGCCGAGGCGCTGGGGTTCAACTTCGTCTACCTGCCCGCGTCGATCCACACCTACCACGACAAGCCCTTCGGCAACGCCGTGCTGTCGCGCTGGCCGGTGAGTGACTACCACAAGCTCATCCTGCCCCGGCTGCACCCCGTCAGCCGGCAGATGCGCATCGCCGCCGGGGCGAAGCTCGACATCGGCGGCCGCCAGGTGCTGGCCTATAGCGTCCACACCGAGATCTACACCACCACGCCCCGCCACCGGCTGGAGCAGGCCACGACCATCGCCGACGCCGGGCGCGGCGCGCCCCACGTCATCGTCGGCGGCGATTTCAACACCGTCCACCGGCGCAACATCAGCGACCTGGACAGGCGCTTCGGCGCGGCCGGCATGGTCCGCATCTCAAAGGACGCTGGCGCGACGGTCGCGAAGTTCGGCCTGAATATCACCGCCGACCACCTCTTCGCCCGCGGTTTCCGCGTCGCCGCCTGCGGCACGGTCAGCCAGGTCCGCAGCAGCGACCACCTGCCGGTCTGGGTGGACCTTGCGTTCGACGAGCCTGGCGCGAGCGCCTAGCCGGCCGGGATCGTCCGGTCTCTCAGCCTCGACCCGCCCGCAGCATCGCCGCAAACTCGCCCGGCATGGCCGGGTCGTCACCGGCCGTCGCCTCGATGGCCGTCGCCGCCGCTTCCACGTCATACGCGACGCGGATGAAGTCGACCTGCAGCTCGCCCCCATTCGCCCGCAGCACGATATAGCCCGCCCGCGGATCGTCGTCCTTCGGCTTGCCGACGCTCCCGGCGTTCACCACGTGGCGGCCGCTCGGCAGCACGCGGTGGTATGGCAGGTGGGTGTGGCCGCAGACCAGCACGTCGGCCCCGACCCCGTCCATGATCCGTTCCAGGCTGGCCGCCGGGCGATCCTCATAGAGGTACTCGTTCACCTTGCGTGGGCTGCCGTGCACCAGCAGCACCCGCAGGTCGCCGAGTTGCAGCGGGATGCTCGCGGCCAGCGTCCGCAGGTAAGCCTTGTTCTCGGCCGTCGTGTGGACGTTGCTCCAGGCGATGGAGCGCTTGCCCAGCGCCTCGGCCGTCACATCCTTGTAGGCGCAACCGCAGTCGTCGCTGTCCTGTCCCACTCCCTGGTCATAGTTGCCCATGATGGTCGGGATGTCGCGCGCGCGGACGGCGGCGATGACTTCGTTGGGCTGGACGCCATAGCCGACCAGGTCGCCCAGGCAATAGCGGTTGCTCAGCCCGCGGGCGTCCATATCGGCCAGGACGGCTTGCAGCGCGGGCAGGTTGGCGTGAATGTCGCCGAAGATCGTGATGTGGTCCATGTTCATGTTCAGTATCCGGTCATCCTGTGTTCGATAAGTCAATTGGCGGCGGCGTCCGGGTCGGCCAGCCAGACCCGCACCCGCGCCGCGATCTGGTCGCGCACCTCGCGGAACTTGTCCATCGTCGCGGCATCGTCGCCGACGAACGCCGCCGGGTCTTCCAGGTCCCAGTGCTGGCGGTGGCTGACGCCGAGAAACGTCCGCGGGCAGTTCTTATCGGCGTGGCCGCATACGGTGATCAGCCAGCCGAAGTTGACCCGGCCGAGGTATTCGCTGACGTCTTTCGACCACTGCCCCCTCCAGCGAGACGCCCGCCTCGTCCATCACCCGGATCGTGTACGGGTTGATGACGGTCGGCTGCAGGCCGGCGCTGTGGGCTTCGTAGAGGTCGCCCGCGAAGTGGCGCAGATACGCTTCGGCCATCTGGCTGCGGGCCGAATTGCCCGTGCAGAGAAAGAGAACCTTCGTCTTCTTGTCCGCCATGTTGCTCCTTGTTTGCGTCATGATCCAACGGTAGGGGCCGCGGCGCCCAGTTCGCCGGCCAGGAACCTGACCCGCCGGGCGATCTCGTCGGCCGTGGCGCGGAAGGCGGCCAGCCGGTCGGCCTCCGACCCGGTCGCGGCCGCCGGGTCGGGCACGCTCCAGTGAATGGTGCGGGTCTCGGCCGGGAAGGCGGGGCACACCTCGCGCACCCGGTCACAGACGGTGACGACCACGTCCCACGGCCGGGCCGCGAGTTCGTCCATGTGCTTCGACCGCTGCCCGCTGATGTCGATCCCCCGCTCGGCCATGACCCGGACAGCCAGCGGGTGGACGGCCGACGGCTCGCTCCCCGCGCCGGCCACCCGGACCCGGTCCCCGGCCGCCTGGCTTAGCATCGCCTCGGCCATCTGCGACCGGGCGCTGTTGTGGGTGCAGAGGAAGAGGACGCGGGCTGGCCCGTCCGAGGGGGCGGCCGGCCCGCCCGATGGCCCGCAGGCCAGCGCCGGATGGAGCGCGCCGCCGCTCGCGTGATAGAGCGCCTCCAGCCGGGCAAGGTCGAGGTGGTAATAGACGTCGCGGCCGTCGGCGCTGCTGCGGCGCTCGTGGACGATGCCCCCATCGCGCAGCCGGCCCAGGTGGTAGGACACCAGGTTCTGCGGCCGGGCCGTCAGGGCCACCAGCTCGCCGACGCGCCGGTCGCTGCGCGACAGCTCGGCCAGCAGTTCCCAGCGCACGTCGTGGGCCAGGAGGCGGAGAAAGGGAGG
>CAYRBP010000060.1:3031-16908 GCA_964422535.1 uncultured Ardenticatenaceae bacterium
TGCAGGCGCGCCGCCGCCGCCCGGTCGACGGAGTAGTAGACCCAGCGGCCGTCGATCCGGTCGCGCCGGGTGTTGACCAGGCCGGCCTCGCTCAGCACTTTGAGGTGGTGCGACAGCAGATTCGCCGGTAACTCGAGGCGCTCGGCCAGCTCGCAGTTGCAGGTGTCGCCGGCCATCAACTCGGCGAAGATACGCAGCCGGGTCGGTTCGCCCAGCGCCCTGAGGACGGCCGCAGTCTCAATGGCCACATCAGGACCAAGCGTCATCAGCAGGTTCATGGCACTTCCTGTTCGGGCGAGCGTGGCCCGCTTCGGGTTCGATCGAGGACGCATCCATCCGGTGTGACGCCCATCGTCCCGCTACGACGGCAGGAACTGATCGACGGCATCCGGGGCGTGGACGGCACGGAGCGTCCCCGGCCGCCGCCCACCAGCGCGCGGCCGCTCGCGTGAGAGCGACTCCAGGCGGGCATGCCGGGCGACGGGATCAGTCATGGCGGCTCAGACCACGGCCAGGGCGTTCGTCACCCAGACTTTGACTTCGTCTTCGTTGGGGATGCGCCCGGCCGAAACCAGCTTCTCGTTGATGACCAGCCCGGGCGTGTACAGCAGGCCGTAGCGGGCGAAGTCGGCCCGGTCGGTCACCTTCTCGAATGTGGCCTCGGCGCCGACGGCGGCCACGGCCGCGCGAGCGTTTTCCTCTACCTTATGGCAGTTGTCGCAGCCCGGTCCCAGCACTTTGATTGTCAACATGATGTTTCTCCGAAATAGACATGGGTATCGGTTGCCGCGCGTCGACCGTCGCAATTGACGGTTCAGGCGCACATTAACCCGGGAACAGAACCCGATCCTCGACGATCTCCACTTCCGGCTCGATGCGGATGGCCGACTTGACCGAGTTGGCGACCAGGCTGTACTTCTCGGCCGATTGCAGCGCCTTACGCACCCGTGCCCGTATCACCTCCGGCTTCTCAGCCCCGGCCGCAATGCGGATGTGGGGCCGCAAGACGACCTCGGTGAAGATCTCGGTCCGGTCCAGTTCGATCAGTTTCGTCCCCTCGGCCCGGCAGTCGTAGCTGAGGAGGTCCAGCCTGTAGCGCTCGGCAGCCCAGATGAACATCATCATGATGCACGTGTTGACGGCGGCGACGAAGGCGTCCTCGGGCGTCAGCACGCCGGGGTGGCCCTGGGCGTCCGGCGGGGCGGAGAAGGCCATCTCCGGGCCGTTGCCCATGACGACGTGGCCCCAGTGCTCGCCCTTCCAGGTGACGGTCGTGTCATAGACGGCTGTCCGGCTCATCGCGCTCCCTCCGGCTCGCCGCAAAACGAGGCGTATTCGCGCCCCAGCGCGTCCAGGTAGGCCATTTCCTCCCCGGCCGGGACCGGGTTGTAGAGCGCGACCCGCTCCAGCAGTTGCCGCGCTGCCTCAGGTGAGGGCGCGACGCCCGCCTCGCGCAACTGCTCCATCAGCGGCGGCAGGGCGAACAGCGTCACCGACCGGCCGCCGACCGCGACCACCCCCACCGGGATGCCGGAGCCGCAGGCGCAACCCGCGGCCGCCCGGGCCGGCGCGGCCGAAACCTGTAGCGACTCATCGGCGACGAACTCGCCCTTGCGGCGGCTCCACTTCTTCTCCAGCAGTTCATCGACAAGCTCGGCCACGCGCTCGGCCGTCGCGCCCACCGCCTGCTGCCCGGCTTCGTTCAGGCGTCGCCGCCCGGCCGCCGGGTCCAGGCCCCGCTCGCGGGCGATGTCGGTCACGACGACGCTCGCCGCCGGCTTGCCGGAGTACTGCTCCGTGGCCCGCGCCGCGCAGCGCAACGCGCAGCCGTCGACGGCGATGGTCGGGTAGAAGCGGGCAAAAGCGCGGTCGCCCTCGCCGCCGGCCAGGAACAGGGGCAGGCAGATGGTCACGGTGTCATCGGGCCGGAGTTCTTCCAGCACCTTCAGCGCCGCCAGCCGGGTGACAGTCCCTTCGGCCATCTCCTCGCCCGAACAGGCGACGATGCCGACCTTCTTCTGCGGTAACTCAGGCATGGTCGGCCTCCTCGCTCAACAAGCTGTCCACCTGCTCGACGATCTCTTCCGCCAGGGCGCGGGCCAGTTGCCGGCCGCCTTCGTTCAATTCGGCGATGCCGGCCGGCTTGAGCTCCCGGTTGCGGCGGTAAGCGTCCAGCACGGCGTACTCTTTGGCGACCGTGCCGCCGCTCTCGCGCACCATTTTCGAGGCGCAGGCCAGCTTGCAGCCGTCGATGGTGATGGCCTGGCTGCATTCAACGGCCGCCCGCGCCCCCTCGTCGCCCAGCACCAGCATCGACAGGGCCACCAGTTGCGTCTCGTCCGGCCGCAGGTCCTCGACCACATCGTAGGCCGCCTCGCGGGTGACCGTACCGTAAGTCTTGCCGATGCCGCTGCACGGGACGATGACGATCTTCTTTTCGTCGCTCATGACTTGCCCATCTCCTCCAGCGCCTGGGCGTGGCTGAGTTCGAAATACGCTTGCGGCGACAGCAGGACGGCCTTCTCGCGCTCCCATGCCGCCGGCTCGACGGCCGCCAGCCAGCCCTCGCCATACGGGTCCTGGTTGATGACCTCGGCCTCCAGTTCCAGCCGCTCGTTGACCTCAACCACGGTCCCCGACACCGGCGACGACAATTCCGCGTCGACCTTGATCGTCTCCACATTGCCGAGGCGCTCGCCCGCGGTCACAAGCGTACCGGGCGCGGCCAGTTCCACGAAGGCGACATCGCCGCTATGCTGCTGAAAATAGTCGGTCAGGCCGACGACGAGGCGGCCGCCGTCCTCCCGCACCCATACCCCATCGGCGTGATACAGCCGGTCCGCGGGCACGGTGAAGGTGAACTTGTCGACGGTGAATTCGAGTGTTTCGGGCATTCTGCCGGCTCCCATCGCTCGCGGCACGCTTTCCGCGTCGATAATTCAATACACGTTGAATTATAGTCCGCCGGGCGGCGGGCTGACAGTGACGAATGTCATGTTGTTTTTGTGACAGGCGGCGGCAACGGGCCGTATCACCGGACACAAGAAAGAAACCGAGTCTCTGGCAGAAACCCGATTTCTCAGTCGCTGGGCAGCGCTCGTCGCTTACCCTACGGGCACTGGATGACCCCCTGCGCCCACAGGCAGCTGCCGCAGGCGGGAGCCGGGCTGTCGAAGCAGTCGGTCAGGTTCTCGCGGCTCATCTCGCAGCCGCCGCACTCGGTGCAGGGCGCGAAGGCCATGCGGTGGACGCGCTCGCGGTACTCGACGTATTCCTCGTCCAGCCACAGGTCGAGCAGGTCGCGGTCGCAGACGTTGCCGATGATGTGGCGGTGCGACAGGCGCTCATAGCCGCGCAGGTAGCCGGTGTGGGTGTGGAGCAGCGGCGGGCACGGACTGACGTCGCCCTGCCAGCCGACGACCATCGCCCCGTTCTCGATGAAGGTGCAGACGTCGTTGCTCTGGCCGAGGTTGCTGCCGGCCAGGATGACGTTGTAGCCGCTATCCAGCGCCTTCATGAACGGCTCGCGGGTGAGCTCGTTCAGGTCCATCTTCGGCAGCATCAGCCGCCGCAGCCAGGGGGAGGGGACGTAGGTGATGTTGTTGAGCGCTTTGGTGTAGAGGACTTCGCCGGCCATCTCGGCCGTGTGCGGCAGCAGGTTGCTGACGTGGAAGTGCATCACGCCCATGCTCCGGCCGAGTTGGAGCAGCTCCGGCAGGTCGGCGATGTTGCGCTTCATGGCCACGAAGGCGATGCCGACTTCCGGCACCATGTGGTGGGCGATGGTCCGCATGCGGATGAAGCGCCACAGGTTCTCCAGGACGTTGGGCAGCTCCGCCCCCAGGCGCACGTCGGCGTAGCTCTCCGGCCGCGCCCCGTCGAGCGAGACCCACAGCAGGTCCAGCCCGGCGTCGATCAGGGAGCGCGCGCGCTTCTCGGTCAGCAGCGTGCCGTTGGTGATCAGTTCCGTCCGGCAGCCGAGGTCGTGGACGCGCTTGACCATCGTCGCGATCCGGCCGTGGGAGAGGGGCTCGCCGATGCCGCTGAAGACGACCGTCGGCCGCGGCCAGACCTGTTCCAGCCCGTCCATGATCCGCTCGAAGGTATCGGCCGAGAGGAAGCCCGTCTCGACCTGCCAGTTGTTGCGCATGCACGTCCGGCAGTCGATGTTGCACCAGTTGGTCGGCTCGATGTAGAGCTTGGCCAGGTGGGTGACTGGCCGGTGAAACCGGATGCTGTTGGGGTCGAGGTCGAGGCGCATCCGCGCTCCGGGCTTCAGGCCATAGCGCTCGGCCACGGCCGCGTCGATCACCAGCCGGCCCCGCTCGTCCACTTCGGCCCATTCGGTCGCGATTTTGCCCGTCATGCGCGCTCCTCCGGCGCCGCCGCCCGCGCTGTCGGGTTTCGGGCTCCGGCGCCGTGACAAAGATCCGTTTTCCATCGATTGTAGGGGGACAGGGCGCAGGGGTGAAGTGACGTTCATCACGGATCACCCGTGACAGATGCCCGAAGCCGTCATGCGATTGTCACCGAACGGGGGATTCGCGGGTCAGGCACCGGCGCGCATGGTCTTCCGGTCGAGGCCCGGCCGGAGCTTGGCCATCGCCTCGTCCTCGGCGGTGACGGTCATCTGGACGAGCCCGATGCGCAGCGAGCCGATGCGCCGGTCGGGCAGCTTCTCCAGCACGGCCGTCCAGCCCTCGCCCTCGACGGTTGTTTCGCCGGTGGCCCGGCCGCCGAGTTCCTCGAGGTATTCGCGCAGCAGCCAGAGGGGGATGGCGTGGATGAAGGTTTCGGTGATCACGGAGTGTTCAGTCGTCGGGACTGGTCTTGTGTAGAGACGGGTCGGCGACCCGTCTCTACTCGAGGCCGAGAATCTTGCCGATGTCGATCTTTAAGGCCGGCCCATGGATAGTCACGATGTCCCAGACGATGTCCCAATCGACGGCATCATAGCCATGAACTACCCGGTTTCGCGTGCCGATCATCTGGCGCCATGGGACATGCGGCGACGCCTCGCGCGTTTCATCAGCCAAGCGACTGGCGGCTTCGCCGATAATGATCAACTGCGCCAGTACCGCATAGCACTTCTCGTCATTCGCCAGGAAAGCTGCCTTATCCAGCCCTGAGGTGAAGCGCAACATGCGCCCGATCGCGGCATAAATGTCGTAGAAGAGGGCTGTTTCATCCTTCGACGGCATAGATTGTTCTGGCGGTCGAGAGTATCGCCTGCCGGCGAATGGGGTTTGGGCTGTGCTCCACAGCCGTCCTGCTGACCAGGTCGACCGGGCGGCCGAAAAGGGCCTCGAACTCCTCGCATAGCGTGATGAAGTCGAAACCCCATTGAACGTCGGGCCCGGCCGTGTAAAGGAGATCAATGTCGCTTGCACTGTGAAAGTCAGGGCGGAGGGCGGATCCGAACAACTCAAGACGGATGATCCCCCACCGACGACAGATGTCAGCGGCTCGATCCAGATCAACGTCGAGAGAGAGCCCGTTCGCGGCGATCATGAGGATAGTATACCACAGCTAGATGCCCGTTCGCGGGCTGCGCTGAACCGTCGGCGCCACGGTAAAGACGGGTCGGCGACCCGTCTCTACCGTGCGCCACTGCCCCAAGCGGTGGCGTCGGCGCCACCGCCCACGGCCGGAAAGAAGTTGATCACATCCCCGTCCTTGATGCGCGTGTCCATGGCGTCGACCAGGTAATTCACGCCGCGGCCGTTGATGAACATGTGGCAGTGGCCGAGCAGCTTGCCGTCGTCATCGGTCAGCATGCCGACCATGGCCGGGTAGCTGGCGACGACCGCGTCCAGCACTTCCTGGGCGGTCACGCCCTCGTGGAGGTCGAACTCGACTGTCTTCTGCCCGGTCACCTGCCGCAGGGTGGCAAAGAAGTTGACTTTCATGCCTGGATTCTAACGCCGCGCCCGCCGGGCCATCAGGAAGAAGACGAGGACCAGGATGCCGGCGAGGGCGGCCATGGCCGCGCCGAGCGTGCCGGGCAGCAGGAGGGACTCGGCCAGCGGGTCACCCTCGTCGGCCAGGACGGGCATGACGGCCGCCAGCATCAGGATGAGAGTCGCCAGGATGATCGTGAGACGACGCATGATACTTTCTCCGGTATGGCGATGATGGGTCGTGCGACCCAGTATTGAACCAATGATAGCAAATTCGGCCCGACGGTGGAAACGGCCGGGGGCATCGCGCCGGGCGGGCTCACACATGCGCCGCCTCGCGCCGCCTGGCCGCCCAGGCCCCCGTCATCCGGTCGAGGATGATCGCCAGGGCGACGATGGCCAGCCCCGCCTCGACGCCGCGGCCGGTCTCGTTGCGGCTCAGGCCGATGACCGACTCCAGGCCCAGGCCGCCGCCGCCGACCAGCCCGGCGATGATGACCATCGACAGGACCATCATGATCGTCTGGTTGACCCCGGCCAGGATCGACGGCAGGGCCAGCGGCAACTGGACCTTGACCAGCGTCTGCCACTCGGTCGAGCCGTAGCTCTCGGCCGCCTCGACCGTCTCCGGGTCGACGCTCTTGATGCCCAGGCTCGTCAGGCGGATGGCCGGCGGCAGGGCGTAGAGGACCGAGGCGATCACGCCCGGCACGCGGCCGATGTTGAACAGCATGATGACCGGGACCAGGTAGACGAAAGGCGGGATGGTCTGCAGGAAGTCGAGGAGCGGCCGCAGCGCCGTCTCGACCTTCGGGCTGCGCGCGCTGAGGATGCCCAGCGGCACGCCGATGCCGACGGCCATGCCGACGGCGACGATGACCTGCCCCAGCGTGTCCATGGCCATGTCCCACATGCCGAGCAGGCCGATGAAGAACAGCCCGCCGGCCGCCAGCGCCGCCAGCTTCCAGCGGCCCAGGGCCAGCGCCGCCAGGCCGAACAGGCCGATGACCGCCACCCACGGCAGCCACGTCTGGAGCAGATCGCGCAGGAAGTTCAGGCCGTAGATCGTGATGAAATCGCTGAACGGCCCCGTGCCCAGCGGCGTGTCGCCGATCTGGTACAGGTTGTCGCGGGCCCAGCCGACGGCCTCGTCGACCGGGTCGTGGATGGGCACGTACCACTCGTCCGGGAAGAGGCCCACCTGCAGCAGGCGACAGGCGACCAGCACGGCCGCCAGCAGGACCAGGCTGCCGATGGCAAAGCTGTGCCGGACGGCCCAGCGCCGGACGCCCGCGGCCCAGTCCGCCCGGCCGGCGAGCCGCGCCGGCAGGCCGAGGAGGACGCCGACGCCGCCGGCGACGAGCGCGAACAGGCGGTTGCCGGCGGCGGCCAGCCGCGCCAGCCCGGCCTCGAAGGCCCGCGCCGGGCCGTACCTGGCCCAGCTATTGGGCAGCAGCCGGAAGTCGGTGGCGTGGCCGTGGGTCGTGTCCAGGCGCGTCGCCGCGTCGCTCAGCCGGTCGAGCAGCACGGCCAGGAAGACGATGGCCAGCCCCGCCTCCAGCGCCTTGCCGACCTCGAGCCGCTGGAGCGAGACGAGCACCTCGCGGCCGAGGCCGCCCGCGCCGATCAGGGCGGCGATGACGACGATGCCGAGGGCCATCATGATCGTCTGGTTGACCCCGGCCATGATCGTCGGCATGGCCAGCGGCAACTGGACCTTGAACAGCGTCTGGCGCGGCGTCGAGCCGAAGCTGGCCGCCGCCTCCAGCGCCGATTCGTCCACGCCGCGGATGCCGAGGTTGGTCAGGCGGATGGCCGGCGGCAGGGCGAAGATGACCGTGGCGATGACGCTGGGCACGCGGGCCACGCCAAAGAACAGCAGCACCGGGATGAGGTAGACGAAGGCCGGCATGGTCTGCATCGCGTCGAGGATCGGCCGCAGGGCCTGCTCGAAACGGTCGTTGCGCGCGGCGAGGATGCCGAGCGGGATGCCGGCCAGCAGGGCGATGAAGACGCTGACCGCCATCAGGGCCATCGTCTGCAGGCTCTCGCGCCACAGCCCCATCCAGCCCATGACCAGCATGCAGAAGCCGGCCAGCAGCCCCAGCCGCAGCCCGCCCACGCCGACGCCCAGCAGGAAGAAGCCCAGCACCAGCACCGGCCAGGGCAGCCAGAGGAGGGCGTTCTCCAGCCCGCGCAGCCCGGCGTCGATGCCGTCGCTGAGCGGGTCAAAGAAGTAGGTGAAGATCGGGTGGGTGGCCCGGTTACCGATGACCCAGTCCTGGAAGCCGTCGATGGTGTCGCGCAGGCCGAGGTTCCAGCTTTCGGGGAAGTCGCGCAGGTCGGTCCCCCGCACGGCCAGGAACGCAAGCAGGGCGAGGAGGATGGCGGCCGCCACGCCGGCGATGATCCACGGCCGCCGGTTCGACGGCTGCGCTGCCCGGACTGTCACCTGTCCCGCGCTCATGGCCACTCTCCTATTAAGCTACGGCAGAGCCGATCCGCCGATGTCGCAGCGGACGCGGGTCTCAGCGTTCAGGAAGCGAATCCGCGTTCCATCCTCCGTTCCATCCTCCTACGACGCCAGCGCGGCCATGACCACCGCCCGGTCGATCAGGCCGATGATGTGGCGCTCGGCGTTCAGGACGGGGATGGCCTCCTCAGTCGCCGCCGTCAGCGGGATAAGCTTCTCCAGCGGCGTGTCGGCCATGACGGCCGTCTCCGGGTCGTCATACGTGGTCTGGCTCGGCGCGGCCGTCGGGATCATGATCGCCGCGGCGGTGATCACCCGCGTCCGCGGCACGTCCTTGGTGAACTCGCGCACGTAGTCGGTCGCCGGCTGGGTCACGACCTGCGACGGCGTGCCGACCTGGACGAACTCGCCGTCCTTCATGATGCAGATGCGCGTGCCGATCTTCAGCGCCTCGAGGAAGTCGTGGGTGATGAAGACGATCGTCTTGTTGACCATCTTCTGCAGGTTCAGCAACTCGTCCTGCATCTCGCGGCGGATGATCGGGTCGAGGGCGCTGAACGGCTCGTCGCAGAGCAGCATGTCCGGGTCGACGGCCAGCGCCCGGGCCAGCCCGACCCGCTGCTGCATGCCGCCGCTCAGCTCGCCGGGGAAGTAGGTCTCACAGCCCTGCAAGCCGACCATGCCCAGCAACTCTTCCGCCTTCGCCCAGCGCTCGGCCTTCTTGACCCCCTGGATCTCCAGCCCGTAGGCGACGTTGTCGATCACCCGCCGGTGGGGGAAGAGGCCGAAATGCTGGAAGACCATGCTCATCTTGCGCCGGCGCAGCTGGCGCAGCTGCTCGTCATCCATCCGGCAGACGTCCGTCCCATCGACCAGGACCTCGCCCGAGGTTGGCTCGATCAGCCGCGAGAGGCAGCGGACGAGCGTCGACTTGCCGCTGCCCGACAGGCCCATGATGACGAAGATCTCGCCCTGGTGGACGTCAAACGAGGCGTCCTTGACGGCGACGACGTGGCCAGTCCGGGCCTGGATGTCGGCCTTCGACATCGACGGGTCGAGCTCCTGGCGGACGACGGCCGCCCGCGGGCCGAAGATCTTCCAGACGTGGCGGACGGAGATGGTGGGGGAAGGGGTCATCGGAAATAGCTGGCTACGGATGGTCTTGCTGCTGTGTACGCGCCAGTAATCGTGCGCGGATGCCGATCGGACTGAAACGCGCTTCGTTCTCCTGTCTTACCCTTTCGCTTTCCGCAATACGCCGAACTAGGTAGCGATTGACCTCAACTGGGTGTTTCAGCGCATGGTCGATGGTCTGTTCGATGTCAACCGCTGAAACGGATGGATATTGCTCGGCGATCTCCTCCGCCGTGAGGCCCTCACGATGTGCCTCAACGATGGCATCGAGAGTGACGCGGGTGTTGGCGATCAACACGACGCCATCATCGTTCATCTTTGTAGGATTAGGATGGTCGATTGGCATTTCTTCAGGCCGATGCGTTCCTACGCCTGCTCTCCGAATAGGCTAAGCTGTTTGTTTTTCGGCTGCGCGCCAAATCCGTCTAGCAATTGGGCTATTGTTGACGCGTCAACATTCGCCAACTCTTTGGGTTCCAGCTTGTGAAGTCCTCCTCCATAGACGCGGCCCTCACCCACCAATTGTTCCGGGGCAATCTGGTTGAGTGTCAACCAGATACGCCGGAGCAGTGTCGGCTCCAGTTCCAAGGCTTTAGTTAAACGTGGAATCGGATACAGAGCCAGATAGACGTTTGCCACAGTGGCCTCTGAGCCATTCAAAATGAACCTAAACGGTCGCCTGTTCTTTGAGTCAGTGCGGCCAAGATAGGTGCAAACGATAGGAGCCGCCGGACGATCTTCCTGCGAATACCACGGGGAACGATGCCGGGAAATGTATCGCTCGTTAACGCCTCGGGTCTTACCTTCTTCAAGGTAGTTGGATAGCGCCGGATACCGTTCGCGTATTTCATCTTCATGGAGCCGCGTATCCAGAAGGAAGAGCCGACGCTCTAGAATTGGAACGCCTGCCGCATCCGCCGTCACTTCATCATCCGGCAAATAGCGAGGACTGGGAAGGATTGGCCGGAAGAGTTCCATCGGCAGGCTACGCGACTGGATTTCATCCTCGTTAAGAATAAAGAAATCGTTGTCGCCAGTAACGAGGCCGCGCTTGATGCGAAAGAAATCGGCCAACACGGGTTGTTTTCTTTTCTCCCTCATGCTGGAGCCGGGAAAGCGGGTCCACTTGTGCTCGTGATACAGGTTGCTTGCGGGAACCTCCCGTGACATTGCCGGTGCGAGGAGTCCTCCGCCAAAACTGAAGGTCACGTGATGATCCTCAGGAGGGCGCGACTTCCTGAACCAGACAACGGCAGACGAGACGAGAGCATCGGCAAACTGAACGTCATTTGGATCAAATCTGTGAATACGCAGGAGCGTAACCTGCGTCAAGAGATAGTTCCTCATCGCCTGCCCGTAATTGACGTCCATGAATTCGCTTGGTATTAGCCAGCCTGCCAGGCCGTTTGCTGCCATCCAGCCGTGCGCCAGTCCAAGGAAGTAACCGTATAGTCCTGCTAGCCCGCTTAGTTTCATTCCGCTGACTTGGTATGTTACCAACTGCAAGCGCGTCTTCTCGTTGGCCGGCAAATGATGGTGTCGAACATAGGGAGGGTTGCAGATAACGAGGTTGGCGCTCGGAATGGGTTCCTGGTGCGTGAAGTCCGCAAGTTTGAGATTGAGCCCGGTCTGGTCTAGAAGCCGCGCAGCCGGACCAGCGTAATGCGGATCGATTTCAAAGCCAAGCGCTGCCTTGATTTGCCAATGAGGGAAGACCTCCAGAAGAGCGGAGTAGAAAGAACCCGTGCCGATAGCTGGATCGAGAAATGAAATGGGTTCTCGATCCATAAGCGTCCGGGCATAGGTTAGGATCTCAACTGCCAGATTGGTGGGCGTGGCAAACTGCCCAAGTTGGTTGCGCTCAGCCTGCGTCTTTTGGCTGTCAAGCTCAGCCTGAAGAGCCAGCCGCTGCCCTTCTAGAACGTTGGTCGTTTTGTCGGCAATCATAGTCCAAGGAGTGCCAAGTCATCGATGCGATGTTCCCATATCCAGTCGATTCCCTCGGCTGCTTCATATCCGAGGTAACCACTGTCGAAATAGCCGCAGAGGAAAAGGTTGAAGCGCACATTGTCCCCGTAAGTAGCTCGAAGCTGCGCCATCTTCGTCGCCTCTTCCTTCCGACGTTTGTTTGTGTTCGTGAAATCGCCTGCTGACTTTGCTTCAATGAGAATTGGCATGTCGCCATATCCCGCGTGTTTTGGCATTATGACTGCATCAATAGGGATGTTCACGGTCCGTACTCGATCCAGCAGCATCACAGGAACATTCATGTGGAATCCGTAAGTACCTTTCTCCATCGTTTTGAATCCCTGACCGCTAGAGGGCTGTATCTGCACGTAGCCTCGTGCCTCAAGCCACGCCCGTATCGAAGCGAGTTGTCGCTTTTCTTGGGCATTCCGGACAATAGGGTTAGCGACTGACCCACACAGCCTGTCTGCAATGATAGTCGCAGCTCGATTGATCTCTACGTCAGTTGGTTGTTCTGGGCGCTCCAACCACACGATAATGTCAGGGTCCAGCATTTTGTTGATGATGGCGATGATCTTGATCAGGGCATCCTCGGCTTCTTGGAAAGGCATCTGTCGAGGAAGCCTGCCCCTTAGTTCCATGCTCCGCACAAGATTGCCGGGGACCTTGGCCAAACCGATCAGGCGATCGACTGCCAGCGGTGGACATGTTGCCATGCGAAGCGTGGACAGCGTCTGGGGATATTGTCGCAGAATATGACTGCGGATAGCTGTCATGTTGGCGGTTGACTGGAGGGTAGACTCAACGTTCGCGGTGGTCTGAATTCGCGTCTCACGAAAGGCCTGTGGCGCGAATGTCATGAACCATTCATTGTACATGTCGACCGACCTCAAGATGTCGGCCTTCCACTGCTGCGGCTTGTCTAGATTCACTACCATGCTATGCTCAATTCTTCCTCATACCACCAGCACAGACCGTTCCGCAACCCCAAATTCCCCTATGGCAGGCAGATGGCTAAATGCCCTACGGTACGCTTTGGTTTGTTCTAGATTCGTAGTAGGTTAACTGCCACCCACTAATACTTCCCCATCTCAAACGTCCGCTGATAGATCTTCACATAGCTCTCCAGCGTCAGGTCCCGCGGGTTGCCGATCGTCTGCGGGTCTTCATAGGCGATCCGGGCCAGCATCGGGATCTCGCTCTCGTCGAAGCCCATCTCCTGCAGCGTCGGGATGCCCACGTCCTCCGTCAGCCGCATGACAGCGTCGACGGCCAGCTCGGCCGCTTCCCAGATGCTCAGCCCGCGGATGTCCTCGCCTAGCGCCTGGGCGATCCGGGCGAACTTCTGCGGCTCGCCCATGTAGTTGAACTCCATCACCGGGCCGAGCACGCGGGCGGTCAGCGCGCCGTGGGGCACGTCATGGACGCCGCCGGCCGACTGGCTCATGGCGTGGGCCGCGCCGGCGCTCTCCTTGCCATAGGCCATCCCGCCCAGCATCGCCGCCATGCTCATCTTGTAGCGCGCTTCCATGTTGGCCCCCTGGGCATAGGCGACGCGCAGGTACTGGCCGACGTACTCCATCGACAACAGGGCGACCGCGTCGGCGAACGGCTGGGCGTAGGCGCAGGTGTAGCACTCGATGGCGTGGGCCAGGGCGTCCATCCCCGTCGCGGCCGTGACCGGCGCGGGCAGCCCGGCGGTCAGCGTCGGGTCGATCAGCGCCACCCAGGCCCCGATGTCGGCCGTGCCGCCGACGTTGAACTTGATCTTCCGCTCCGGGTCGGTGATGACCGCCCACAGGGTGACCTCGCTGCCCGTCCCGGCCGTGGTCGGGACGCAGATGGTCGGCGGGATGCGGTGCCGGATCGGCTGCGGGTCTGCCCACTCGTAGTCGCGGATCGAGCCGCCGTTGCAGGCCACCACGCCGATGGCCTTGGCCGTGTCCATCGGGCTGCCGCCGCCGAGGCCGATGATGCCGTCGCACTTCTCGGCCGCGTAGACCCGCGCACCCTCGTCGACCAGGGCGATGCCGGGGTTGGGCACGACCCGGTCGAAGATGACAGCGTCCATCCCGGCCGCCTTCAGCGGTTCCAGCGCCCGCTCCAGCAGCCCGGCGTTGACGCAGCCGCCGTCGGTGACCAGCAGCGGCCGCCGCACGCCCAGCGCCCTGACTTCGTCGGCCAGGCCGCCGACCGCGCCCAGGCCGTGCTTCATGACTGTCGGTACTTCAAATGTGCGTAGTTGGCTCATGGGTCTCTCTGTGGTTGTAAGGAACTCTGCGCGAGCAGGTGAGCTATTGTAGCCAAAGCGGGCGCCAATGCGAAAACGAAGACGAAGAGGGGCGAGCCAGCGCGGCGGGTATTTCCCGGGCCAAATGCCCCTGGCCACCGCGCTGACCCGC
>CAYRBP010000060.1:17008-20945 GCA_964422535.1 uncultured Ardenticatenaceae bacterium
GCGCCGGTTGGCTCGCCCCACCCGTAAAGCTGAAGAGAGGCGAACCAGCGCGGCGAGAATCGGCGTTCACCCACGCCGGCCGTCTGCCGCGCCATCCGCGACCTATTCTTGTTCTTCTTCTGAAGGGAGGGCCCGCCCGTCTTCGGCGTAGACCTCGCGGGCCTTGCTCGTGCCGGTCGGCGGGCCGATGATGCCCTGCTCCTCCAGCGCGTCCATCATCCGGGCGGCGCGGGTGTAGCCGATCCGGAAACGCCGCTGCAGGAGCGACGTCGAGGCCTTGTTGAGCTTGCGGACCAGGGCGATCGCCTCCGGCATCAGCTCGTCGTCGTACTCGGCCGCGTTGGCCGCGTCGGCCTCCATCTGCTGCAACGCCTCCCACAGCGGCTGCTGCGTCACCCCGGCGTTAGAAACGGCCGTACTCGTGTTCCGCGTCGGCTCCGGCGCGAACAGGTCTTCGTCCTCCGTCTCCTCGACGGCGGCCGCTTCCTCGGCCACTTCTTCCCCGACCGCCTCGCTCCCGCCCAGGTGGACGGTCGGCGGCGGGACGGCCGGCCGCCCGGCCTGGGTCGACTTCGGCCGGGCCGGTTGGTCGCCGTCGTCGGGTTCGGCCACCGGCCTCGGCAGGGTGGCCATGGGCGCGGCTGCCGCAGCGGGCGCTGTGCCAGCGGGCGCTGTGCCGGCGGGCGCTGCGGTTGCGGCCGCACCGGCGGTTGCGGCCGGGATGGCATTCGGGTCGGGTGCAGGGATCGTCTGGAAGCGGCGGGCCGTCTGCCAGTAATGGATCAGCTTCTGCAATTCGCTGTCGCTGACGAAGCAGCCCTGCAGCCGGACGGGCGCGGCCGCGTCCGGGCTTTGGAAGAGCATGTCGCCCTGGCCCAGCAGCCGCTCCGCGCCGGTCGTGTCGAGGATGACCCGGCTGTCGGTGCTGCTGGCCACGGCGAAGGCGATCCGGGCCGGGAAGTTGGCCTTGATCAGGCCGGTGACCACATCGACCGACGGCCGCTGGGTGGCGATGACCATGTGGATGCCCGTCGCCCGGGCCATCTGGGCCAGGCGGGTGATGCTCCGCTCCGTGTCTTCCGGGGCCAGCATCATCAGGTCGGCCAGCTCGTCGACGATGATGACCACGTTCGGCAGCTTCTGCTCGCCGCCGCGCCGGCCGAGCTTCTTGTTGTAGTCCTGGATGTTGCGCGCCCCGACCGAGGCGAACAGCTTGTAGCGGTTGTCCATCTCGCGCAGCGCCCACTGCAGCGTGCCGATGACCCGGTCCATGTCGACCACCACCGGCGCGGCCAGGTGGGGCACGCCGTTGTAGCCGGTCAGCTCGACCCGCTTCGGGTCGACCATCACCAGCTTCAGGTCATCGGGCGTGTTCTGCAACAGCAGGCAGGCGATCAGCGCGTTGACGCAGACCGACTTGCCGGAGCCGGTCGTCCCGGCGATCAGCACGTGGGGCATGGCCGCCAGGTCAGCGACGATCGGCTGGCCGGCCACGTTCTGGCCCAGGCCGATCTTCAGCGGCGACTTCATCTTGGCGAACTCGCCCGACTCCATCACGTCGCGCAGGCTGACCAGCGCCTTGGCGCTGTTCGGCACCTCGATCCCGACATAGCCCTTGCCCGGAACCGGGGCCTGGATGCGGATCGAGCGCGCGGCCAGGGCCAGGGCCAGGTCATCGGCCAGCGAGGCGATCTTGCCGACCTTGACCTTCGTCCGCTTGCCGCCGCGCATGACCACGTAATTCGGCTCCACGCCGAACTGGGTGATCGTCGGCCCCTGGTTGATCTCGACCACCGTCGCCGGCGCGCCGAAGCTCTCCAGGGTGTGCTCGATGATCTCGACCTGCTCGCGGATGGCGGCGTTGTTGGTGTCCAGGTCGGTGCCCGAGTCGAGCACCTCGTCGACCGTCGGCACCTTCCAGGTCAGCCCATCGGCCGCCGCAGCCGTCACCTGCGGGGCGGCCGGGACGGTGGCGGGGGCGGGGCTTGCGCCCGGTTTGGCCTTCGGCGCGGCCGCGCGCGAGCGACCGTTGGCGGCCGAGGCAGCCGCAGCGCCGGCCGCGACCGCCGGGGCGGCCGGTTTGGCCTCGCGCTTCGGCTGGCCCTTCGGCACGGCCGCCGGGTCAGGCAGCGGCAGTTGCGTCGGGCCCGGATTGGCCGCCGTCGCCGGTTTCGGCTCGCGGCCGGGGTTGATCCGCAGCGGCGGCCGCTCGGCGGTAGGCGCGGGCGCGGCTCCCGCCTCACCGGCCGCCTTCGGCTTGCCGACGCTGGCCACCGCCTCGCCCATCTGGGCCCGGCTGACGCCGGTCAGCAGCAGCCCGCCGATGATGCCCATGATGACCAGGAAGAGCAGCGCCCCCAGGTCGCCCAGGAGGCGGGTCAGGACAGAGGCGATCAGCGCACCGGTGTAGCCGGCGCCCTGGCCCGCGTCGGCCGCGGCCCAGACATCGCCCAGCAGCGGGTTGCGCCGGACGGCGATCAGCGAGGCGAAGGCCAGGAAGATCAGGAAGAGGATGGCGAAGCCGAGGACGCGGTAGACCGGCACCTGCGGCGTCTGCTCCATGCCGCGCATGACCAGGTACAGGCCGACCAGGCCGGTGATGACCGGGATGGCGTAGCGGCCAATGCCGAAGAGGCGCGCCATCCAGTCCGACAGCCAGACGGTGAAACTGCCCTGGTCGGGCGAGAGCAGGCTGAGGAACAGCACGGCCGAGGCGAACAGGATGGCCATGCCGGCCAGCAGCGCCTTCTGCGAGCCGTTGAGGCTGAAAGACGAGCCGGACGATTTCGGCGCGCTCTTGCGCGTCGTCGCGCTCTTGCTGCGCGGCTTGGCCTTGCTCTTGGTCGACGAGCTGGCGCTCACCTGGCGGGTGGTCGCGCGCTTGCCCGATGGGGCCTTGCCGTTGCTGTTCTTGCTACTCGCCATCCTGAATCATAGACCATTTGTTCAGCGATGGGCGTAGTATAGCATGGTTATGGTCAATTGGAAGGGGAAGGAAGAGAGGCTGGATCTCGTCCAGAACGGCACGATCGCCAAGTCTTCGGATTAGTCGCTGATCTCCAAAACGTGAGCCAGGCCGTTAAGCGTCACGATAAGTTGGTTCAGTACATCACGCCCAACGATTACTTCCGTCGATCCCTCTCGCCCAACCACCTCGAGAGCGGACAGCGAGAGAGGGCCAATCTGCATCTGAACCACAAATGTAGCCACAGGGACGCGAATGCCGGATAAGTCGCGTACCCAGCGTCGGTCCGCTGGCTCTGCGCCAATGGTCCGCAGCAGAGACAATGGCAGTTGAGTCGCGTCAGATCCCGAATCAACCAGGCCCGTTAGCGTTCGCTGCTGCCCACTAGCGGCGCTCGAGATCGTCAACTCTACAACCGGAAACGCAGGGAAGTAGTGAGTATCGTAGTTGAAAGTTAATTTCACTGCCCCGTCACTCCCAACGCACGCTGCGCGTGTGGTATGTGATCTCCGGTTCCTCGCGGACGGGACGCACGAGAACGAACTGGTCTGGGAAGCGGCCGCTGACCCGGGAGAATAGCGCCGCAAACGAGTGGTCATGGTCAACCAATTCACCCTGAAAGACGGCCGCATACTGCCCCGGGATGCGCTCTAGCAAGTCCGCGTGCATACCCTGGAAGGCGGCCGACTCGCGTTCCCACTCCGGCGGCATGGCCGGGACTTCCAGCTGCGACAGGCCGAGCTCCAGGGCTTCAACCACCACATCCGGCACTTGCCGCTGCTCGCGCTGGGCGAGGCGGCGCACGCGATCATAAAGCTGCTTGGGGATGGGGAGACTCGGAATGGCGGACATGGAATGGATTATACCGCACTTTGGCAACGCGCGGTCGACAGGGGTCGCGGTCCTGTCGCCAACGACAACAGGACACGCCACCGGCCATCCTTCCGAGATGGGCGTCGGTTAGCGTGGTTA
>CAYRBP010000061.1:0-12198 GCA_964422535.1 uncultured Ardenticatenaceae bacterium
CCAGCCCGAGAAAGATCTGGTAACGCTCGATATGGCGCACGGTCACGCGGCTGTCGAGTTGCGCCCGCTGCAGCATGGCGATCTCGGCCAGCAACAGGTCGAGTTCCCGGCCGTCGGCCGTGGCGCGAAAATATCGCCCGCCGGTCTCCTCGGCCACGCCCCGCAGCGTCTCCTCGTTCATGCGCGACAGGACGGGATTGCCGCTCTCGTCCCGCTTGTAGCCGACGACGCGGCCGAACTGATCCGTCTCCGGGACGGGGCTGCCCTCGGGCGTCCCGAAGCCGATGGTGTAGACCAGTACGCCCTCGGCCGCCGCCTCGCGCGCCGCCGCGAGCGGATCGGTCTCCACGTCCTCGCCATCGGTCATCAATACCAGCACCTTCTGGCTGGGCAGCTTGTCGTCGAACGCGCCCATCGCCGTGCGGATCGCGTCACCGATGACGGTTCCCGGCCGCGAGATGAGCGACGGCCCGGCCGACTCAAGATAGGTCAGGGCCGTGGCGTAGTCGGTCGTCAGCGGCACCTGCAGAAAGCTCGCACCGGAGAACAGCACCAGGCCGACTTCGTCGCCGCTCAGCTTTCCGGTCAGGTCGGCTATCTCCAGCTTGGCCCGCTCCAGCCGGCTGGGCGCGATGTCTTCGGCCAGCATGCTCTGCGATACGTCGAGGGCCACGACAACCTGCAGCCCTTCCTGGTCGACCTCCTGCGTCTCCGTGCCCCACTGGGGACGGGCCAGGGCAAACAACAGCAGCGCCAGGCCGGCCAGGCGGAAGAACGCCTGCCAGTGGCGGCCGCTCCAGTTGACGCTGTCGGTCAACCTGGCGATCAGGGCGCTGTTGCCCAGGCGCCCCAGGGCCTGTCGCTGCCGCCGCTCCGCCCACCAGAAGAGCGCGCCAACGGCCGGGACCAGGATGGCCGCCAGGACAAGGAATTCGGGATGCTCAAAGCGCATAGGTTTGCTCCTGGTCGTCTATGGCACGGTCCGGAAGACCGTATGGCGGAGAACCAGTTCCAGCAGCAGCACCAGCAGCGCCGGCACCAGCAACCAAGCCATCAACTCTTGATACTGATTGAAGACCTGGACTTCGACCTGCGACTTCTCCAACTGGTTGATCTCGTCGTAGATGGCCTGCAACATCGCCGTGTCTTCGGCGCGGTAAAACTTGCCGCCGGTGATGTCGGCCACCTGCTGTAAGGTCGCCTCGTCGATTGCGCTCTCCTGGTAGACGATCTGCTCGCCGAAGAGCCCTTCCATTGGGAACGGCACCTGGCCCCGTTTGGCGGCGGCGATCGTGTAGACCTTGATGCCGAGGGCCCGGGCCGCCTCGGCCGCGGTCAGCGGGTCGATCTCGCCGGCATTGTTAACGCCGTCAGTCAGCAAGATGACGATCTTGCTCTTGCTTCCGCTCGACTGGGCCAGCATGTTGGCCGCGTTGGCGATGCCCAGGCCGATCGCCGTCCCGTCTTCCAGGCCGAGGTCCTCCGCCAGTTGGGCCTGTTCCAGCGAGCGCTCGACCATGGTGTGGTCCAGCGTCAGCGGGCTCAGGTTGAAGGCATCGCTGGCGAAGACGACCAGGCCGACCTTGTCATACGGCCGCTCGCCGATGAAGTCGGTGATGACGCTCTTGGCCGCGGCGAGGCGGTTGTCGGGCTGGAAGTCGAGCGCCGCCATGCTGCCGCTCAGGTCAAGGGCCAGGGCGATCTCGATGCCCTCGCCGGTGATCGTCTCCTGGCCGCGGACGATCTGCGGCCGGGCCAGGGCGACGGCGATCAGGGCGATGGTCGCCAGCCGCAGCACGTTGAGCAGCGGCCGGGCGGAGACCTTCCACGACTGGCCCAGCCCCTTCGTCAGCCCGGTCGCGCCGTAGCGCAACGTGGCCGGCTTAGCCCGCTGGCCGGCGCGCCAGTAGTAGAGCGCCAGCAGCGGCACCAGCAGCAGCAGCAGGAGAAACCAGGGTGACGCAAATTCGAGATTCATCGGCTTGTCTCCGGCAGAGGCCCGGTCCCGTTCGCCGGCAGTTCGACAGGCCGGGCAGCTTCGATGATCGACCGGGCCTTGACCACTGCGGCAGTGGCGTCGCTGACGGCCGGCGTGATCGTCGTGAACTTGACCAGATCGCCCTCCTGCAGCAGTTCAACGAAAGGTCCGGCGACATCAGCCGGGACGCCGGCCGCCGGCAGCGCGGCGCGGATCTCGCCGGTCGTACGCTCCAGGGTCGGGAAGCCATAGCGGCTGCCGACATAGGCGCGGACGACGTCGCCCACCTGCGAGTAGTGTTCCTTGAAGCGGCCCTGCTCCGGCAGGCGCAGCCCCTCGATGCGCGCCAGCTCCGCCTGCGCCGCTTCGTAGGGCGACGGCGGCGCGACCGGCGGCACAGGCGCGCGGCGGCGCAGCAGCAGGACGACCCCGGCGACGGCCAGGGCAATCAGCCCCAGCCCGGCGATGAGCGCCCAGTTCGTCGCAGGCATGTCGGCCTGCGGCTTGATGTCGCGCAGCTCGGTGTCCTCGGGGGCCAGCACGGGCACGATGTTGACCGAAACGGCCGCGGCGGTGACATCAGTCAGGCCGCCCGCGCCATCCGTGACGGTGACCGTCAGTGGCGGCGTGGCAAACGCGCCCGGCGCAAAGAGTCGGGCGCTGATGGCGATCGTGGTCGTCTCGCCGGCGGGACCGCTCGTCGTTTGCGGCGCGCCGACGTCGACCACCGTGTAGTCGCCCCATTGGCCTTCGAGCTCGGGCGGGATGACGCGATAGCCGGCCGGGTGGTTGACGGTCAGGGTCAGGGTCAGCGGGTCGCCAACGGTAGCTTCGGCCGGTTCGGCCGTCAGGGTGGCGCTCAACCCGTCCTGTGCGCGCGCGGCAAGCGGCAGCGCCAGGAGCAGGAGGAGAAGGATCGGCAGCAGCCGCCGGGCAGTGGGTGAAAGGGTCATGATGGACTTATCCCCGCCGGATGCGCTTGGCGCGGGCTGCAAAGAAGGCCGTCAGGGGGCCGGTGTAGTCGACGTCCGTCCGAACGCGAACGCGGTCGACTTTGGCCTCGTTCATGACCTTCGTCTTGGCGGCCTCAAGTTCCCTGACCCGCGAGGCGAAGGCGTCGCGCCACGCCCCGCTGCCGGTGTCGGCCCAGACGATGTCGCCCGTCTCCGGGTCTTCCAGCGCCAGCAGGCCGACATCCTGCCATTCCCTTTCCAGCGGGTCGTGCAGATCGACGGCGATCACGTCATGGCGGCGGTTGGTGATGGCCAGCGCCCGCCGGTAGTTCTCCGGGTCGGCCAGGAAGTCAGAGACGAGGAAGATGATGCTGCGCCGCTTGAGGATCTGGTTGACCTCATCCAGCGCGCGTTTGATGTCGGTGCCGGTGTGCTGCGGCTCGAAGGCCAGCAGCTCGCGCACGACGCGCAGGACGTGCTTGCGCCCCTTGCGCGGCGGGATGTAAAGCTCGGTCCGGTCGGTGAAGATGAGCAGGCCGACGCGGTCGTTGTTGGTCGTGGCGGCGAAGGAGAGGACGGCCGCCAGCTCGGCCGCGACCTCGCGTTTGAACCGTCCGGCCGAACCGAAGCTTTCTGAGGCGCTGGCGTCGACCAGTAACATGACGGTCAGCTCGCGCTCCTCGACGTAGCGCTTGACATAAGGCTCGCCGGTTCGGGCGGTCACGTTCCAGTCGATGCTGCGAACGTCATCGCCGGGTTGGTACGGCCGCACCTCGTCAAAAGCCATGCCGCGCCCCTTGAAGATCGAATGGTACTCGCCCGCGAAGCTGTCGTTGACCAGCCGCTTGGTGCGGATCTCGATCTGGCGGACCTTTTTCATCAACTCCGGCGTCAGCATAGCTCCTCTGGTTGACTCAATCGATGACGGTCTGGCACGGATGCGGCGGATCGCAGTCGGACAATCTGGCCTTTTGGCATCTCGCCCGTTGCCGCTCCGGTCCCGCCCCTGCCAGCGCGCTGGCTTGTGGTCTTACGGGACGTCGGTATGGTCAAGGATCCGCTGGATCAGGTGGTCCGGCGTGATGTTCTCCGCCTCAGCCTCATATGAGGTGATGATCCGGTGGCGCAGGACTTCCGGGGCGATCTGTTTGATGTCCTCCGGCGTGACGAAGCCGCGGCCCCGCAGAAAAGCATGGGCGCGCGCGGCCAGGATCAGGTTGATGCTGGCCCGCGGAGACGCGCCGAAGCTGATCAATGACTTGAGGTCGCGCAGTCCGTTGTTACCCGGCTCGCGCGTGGTACGGACCAGGTCGAGGACGTAGTTCTTGATCTTGCCATCGACATAGATCTGGCGGACCACCTCGCGGGCATGGTGAATGGCCTCCGGCGAGACGACCGGCCGTACCTGGGGCAGTTCAGCGCCCGTCATCCGGTCGATGATCAGGCGCTCTTCATCACGCGTCGGATAGTCGACCAGGACCTTCATCATGAAGCGGTCGACCTGCGCCTCCGGCAGCGGGTAGGTGCCTTCCTGCTCGATCGGGTTCTCGGTCGCCATCACCAGGAACAGGTCATCCATCGGGTAGGTCTTGTCGCCGATGGTCACCTGCCGTTCCTGCATGGCCTCAAGCAAGGCGCTCTGGACCTTGGCCGGGGCGCGGTTGATCTCGTCGGCCAGGACCAGGTTGGCGAAAATGGGGCCCTGGTGAACGCTGAACTCGGCCGTCCGCGGGTTGTAGATCTGCGTGCCGATCAGGTCGGCCGGCAGCAGGTCCGGCGTGAACTGAATCCGGGCGAATTGGGCGTCGATGGCCTCGGCCGTCGTCTTGACCAGCAGCGTCTTGGCCAGACCGGGCACGCCTTCCAGCAAAATGTGGCCGTCGGCCAGCAGGGCGATCAGAACGCGCTCGACCAGCGCGCGCTGGCCGACCATGATCTTGTTGATCTCGTCGACCAACCCCTGCAGGAAGGCCGCTTCCTGCGCCACGTGCTGGTTGAGCGCGCGGATATCCGTCACGGAACCGTCGCCTGTCGAGAAGCCTGTCGTATTCATCATGTCGTGGTGACCTCGAGTGCGTTGCGTCAGCGGCCGTTGACGGCCGTCTGCTCGTACGTGAAGTGAAGCTCAGAGACGGGGACGCCCTGTGACTCGTCAAGCAGGTGCGCCAGCGCGCCGGCGGGCAGCCCGCCATCGGAAACGGTCCGGGTGGCAGGCGCATGCGTGCCCAGGGCGGCCAGGGCAATCAGCACCACGGCCAGCACAGGCAGGGCGATACGTTGAATCAGATTGATCGTGCTCATCAGCAAACCCCTTGCCGCCGGACGTTTCCGGCTTTCCAACGGCGGTCACTATATTATAGAAGAGGCCCGAAGGCGTAGCCTTTAAGGAGTTGTTGCTATGACCTTAAATCAACCTTAAGCGGGCAGATAGCCACCGGCGTTGTTCTTCGCTATACTGCGCTCCAATGCTGCAACGCATCGATATCTACCCGACCCACCGGCACGGCGACTACTTATTGCGGGCCGGGAGGCCGTATCCACTCGGCGCAACAATCGTCCCCGGCGGCATCAACTTCGCCGTCTTCTCACGCCACGCCACCAGTTGCCGCCTCGTCCTGTTCGAGCGCGACGCGGGGCAGCCGCTGGTCGAGATCCCGTTCCCCGATTCATACCGCATCGGCAACGTTTTCGCGATGACGGTCTTCGGACTGGACCACGAGCAGATCGAATACGGCTACCGGATGACCGGCCCGAACCGTCCGCACGCCGGCCACCGCTTCGACGCCCGCAACATCCTGCTCGATCCGTATGCGCGGGCCATCGGCGGCCGGGCGCAGTGGGCGCGCCGCCCCGACCCCAACGACGCTTTTCCCTTCCGGTCGCGCATCTTGCTCGATGACTTCGATTGGGTCAACGACCGCCAGCTTGAGATTCCGGCCGAGGACCTGGTCATCTACGAGATGCACGTCCGCGGCTTCACCCAGCACCCATCGTCGGGCGTGCGCCACCCCGGCACCTACGCCGCCATCCGCGAGAAGATCCCTTATCTCAAGGAACTGGGCGTCAATGCCATCGAGCTGATGCCCATCCAGGAGTTCGACGAGTGTGACAATACGTTCATCAACCCGGCAACCGGCGAGCGTCTGTTGAACTACTGGGGTTACTCGACTATCGGTTTCTTCGCGCCGAAAGCCGCCTATGCCGCCACCGGCCCATTGGGCATGGAGGCGGACGAGTTGAAGGCGCTGGTCAAGCTGCTCCACCGGGCCGGCATTGAGGTGATCCTGGACGTGGTCTTCAACCACACCGCCGAAGGGGGCGATGACGGGCCTACGTTCTCTTTCCGCGGGCTGGACAACAAGACCTATTACATGCTGCGGCCGGACGGCGGCTACTACAACTTCAGTGGTTGCGGCAACACCCTCAACTGCAACAACCCGGTCGTCCGGACGATGGTGCTGGACGCGCTGCGTTACTGGGTGGCCGAGTACCACATCGATGGCTTCCGCTTCGACCTGGCCAGCATCCTCGGCCGCGACACACAAGGCCACCCGCTGGCCAACCCGCCGCTGCTGGAACTGCTGGCCCATGACCCGGTGCTGGGCAAGACGAAGCTTATCGCCGAGGCCTGGGACGCCGGCGGCCTGTACCAGGTCGGCTCCTTCCCGGCGTACGGCCGCTGGTCGGAGTGGAACGGCCACTACCGCGACACCCTCCGGCAGTTCATCAAGGGCGACTTCGGCCAGCTCGTCCCCATGTCGCGCGGCATCCAGGGGTCGCCCCATCTCTATTCCGAGCGAGGGCCGACCGCTTCGGTCAACTTCGTCACCTGTCATGACGGCTTCACGCTGGCCGACCTGGTCAGCTATAACGACAAGCACAACGAGGCCAACGGCGAGGGCAACCGCGACGGCCACAACGAGAACCACAGTTGGAACTGGGGCGTCGAGGGGCCAACAGATGACCCCGACGTGCTGGCCGTCCGGCAGCGGCTGATGAAGAACGCCGTCGCCATCCTGATGGTCAGCCAGGGCATCCCGATGCTGCTGATGGGCGACGAGATGGCCCACAGCAAACGCGGCAACAACAATACCTACTGCCAGGACAACGATCTGAACTGGATCGACTGGTCCCTGCTGGAACAGAACGCCGGCATCTTCCGCTTCTTCCGGCACGCCATCGCTTTTCGCCACGCCCATCCCGTCCTACGACACCGCTATCACCTGCAGGGCAAGGACCTGATCGACAGCGGCTACCCCGACATCTCCTGGCACGGGCTGAAGGCGTGGGAACCGGACTGGTCAGACGCCAGCCGGACGCTGGCGTTCATGCTCTGCGGCGAGCATGCCCGAGTCCAGCCGGGGCACGGCCCCGACGATTACGTCTACGTCGCCATGAACATGCACTGGATGACGCACGTGTTCGAACTTCCGCGGCTGCCGCGCGGCCGGCATTGGCGGCTGTTCGCCGACACCTCGCGCGAGTCGCCCGATGACATCGTCGAGCCCGGACATGAGACCCGGCTGGACAAACCCACCACCTACGAGGCCGGGCCCCGTTCGGTGGTGATCCTGGTGGGCCGATGATCCTCGAACCATTGACCGTACCCGGGCGGCCCGACGCCGTCACACAACTGATGGACTACGTGGCCTTCGCCGCCGCCGCCGCCGGGCTGGATGAACAGCGCACCTACCGGCTCTGCCTGGCCGTGGACGAGATCGCGACCAACGTGGTCAACTATGCCTATGACCGCGGCCGCGTCACGGGCGAACTGACGATCGCCGCCGATCGGACAGAAGACGGGCTGGTGGTCGTGCTGGAAGACAGCGGCGCGCCCTTCGACCCGCGAGAAGCGCCGGCCCCCGGCGACCTTGACCGGCCGCTGGAAGAGCGAAAGGAGGGCGGCCTGGGCATCTACCTGGCCCTGTGGGGCGTGGATGATCTCCGTTATGAGCGCGCCGGCGGGGTCAACCGCTGTACATTTGTGGTAACGTTATAGGGCAACCCGGCCGGCGGCAGAGCAGCACCATCAAAACGACCATGCAACGCTCATCTTCTCAGGAGCCCCGTCTCTTCGCGGACATGTCCACAGCCTGCAGCACCGTGCGCGCCCCTGCGGATCGGTCATGACCATCGCCTACGCCAACGTCCTTGTCATCGATGATGACCCGCGGCGCAGCGCGCGGCTCTCGCGGCCCTTCGCCGGCTGGGGCTGGTCGGCGACGCTGGTCAACGGCGACCCGGCGCTCGCGCTGCGCACCCTGGCGGAGGGCGACTTTGATCTGGTGACCCTCGACATCGCGGCGGCCGAGCGCGATGACCACGTCTTCCTGCGTGACTGGGGGGCCAATCTGACCCTGAGCAGCGTGCCCGTCGTCGTCACCGCGACGCCGGGCACAGCCCTCCGCCGTCTGGCCCGCTGCGTCGAGCTGGGCGCCAGCGACTACATCACCCACCCCGCCAACGCGACACTCCTCCGCGCCCGGCTACAGAACTCGATGCAGAAGAAACTGCTGGCTGAGCAGGCGACAATGGCCCTCGAAGCGTTCAATGATATCGAGAAAGTGGCCGACGACCTGCGGCTGGTCATCCTGCCGATCGGCGCAGCGCTGTCGGCCGAAGCCGACTACGACCGGTTGCTCGAACGGATCGTTACAGAGGCGCGCGCCATCGCCAACGCGGACGCGGGGGCGCTTTTCCTGGCGAACGATCAGGGCCAGTTGACCTACGCCGTCATCCAGGTTGGCTCGCTCGACCTCGCCTACGGCGGCACGACCGGTACGCCGCCCCCATTCCCGCCCATCTCGCTGGCCGAACCCGACCCGCAGGCGGCGAATCCGCAGCACCTGGCCGCGTATGTGGCCCTGACGGGCGAGTCCGTCAGCCTTGCCAACATTCACCGGGAGGACGGCCGCTTTGACCTCTCGCGCCTGTCGGCGTTCGAGCAGGACGTCCACTACCGGGCCGAGTCGGCGCTGATGGTGCCGCTACGGAATGGGCAGGTCGTCGGCGCCCTGTTCCTGATCAACAGCCAGGACCCGATTTCGGGCGAGATCGTGGCTTTCGACGCCTATCACCAGCAGGTGGCGGAATCGCTGGCCAGCCAGGCGGCCGTTGTCCTCAACAATCGCCTGCTCAGCCAGCGCGAGATGACGCTGTTGCGCTACAAGCAAGAGATGGAGATCGCCCGCGACATCCAGCTGGGTTTCTTGCCCGCCTCGGTGCCGCAGCCGGCCGGTTGGGAAGTGAAAGCCCACTTCCAGCCCGCGTCGGAGGTGGCCGGCGACTTTTACGATGTGGTCGTCTTGCCCCACGATCATCTGGGACTTGTCATCGCCGACGTGGTCGGCAAGGGCGTCACGGCGGCGCTGTATATGGCCATCATCCGCAGCCTGTTCCGTGCCCTGTTCGAGCAGCACTATTTCCCGATGCCAACCGCAACCAGGGCCGGCAACCCCTTTGCCGCCCTGCCCACGCCGTTCGCCTTCATCGACCGGGAAGCCCTGGTCGGCGCGGTACGCATGACCAACGCCTATCTGACCGGCACCCACTATGAAAACCACGTCTTCGCCACGCTGTTCTGCGGCCTGCTGAACCCGTCTACCGGGAGCCTGCTCTACGTCAATGCCGGGCATAACCCGCCGACGATCCTCCGGGCCAAGCCCAACGGCCGTAATTCGCGGGAGCTCCTCCAGCCCACCGGCCCGGCCATCGGCTTGCTCCCCGGCGCGACCTACTGGCTCGGCGAGGCGATCCTCCATCCCGGCGACCTGCTGTTCACTTACACGGACGGCATCACGGACGCGCGCAACCCGGCCGGAGACGAGTTCGGCCCGGCGCGGCTGGAGGCGTTGATCAGCCAGGCCACGAGCGCGGCCGAGTTGCTGGAGGCGGTCGGCACGGCCGTTCGCCAGCATACCGCCGGGGCCGAGCCTTATGACGACATCACCATGCTGGCGGCCCGCCGGCTGCCCGGATGATATGGAAGAGGCGGTGCCAACGGTCTGCCCGTCTGGCGGCGTCGCGGTGGCGGCCAACGTGGCGGCCGGCATCGCGACGGAGGTCATCACGCTTGTCGGGTAACCGGGCGCCCGCGCCGTTCCTCGTCCGGCTGGCGCTGCTGGGGGCTTTCGCGGCGGCGCTGGCCGGCTGCGCGCGTCCGGCATCCCCGCCGGCAGCCGCCCTCGCCACCGTATCGGCGGCGGACCTCCCGCTGTCGGCGCCCGCCGCCACACCGCGCTCATCCACTCCCACGGCCGCACCCCCGGCCCCGGCCGCCTCGCCCGCGGTTGCGACGGCCGTCCCCGCGCTCGCGTCGCCGGCAGTCGCGCCGTCGCCATCGCCGTCGCCATCGCCGTCGCCATCGCCGTCGCCATCGCCGTCGCCATCGCCATCGCCCGATCCGTACGCCGCCTACACCATCGATGCCCTCGCCGCCCGGCCCTATGGCGGCGGCTTGCTGGAGATCGTCGAGACGCTGGAGACGAATGAGGACTTCACGCGCTACCTGATCACCTATCCAAGCGACGGCCTGACCATCTACGGCTTCATGAACGTGCCAAACGAGGGCGACAACTTCCCGGTCGCGCTCATGCTCCACGGCTACATCCCGCCGGCCGAATTCGAGACGCTGGCCTACACCCGGCGCTACGCCGACGCGCTGGCCCGGGCCGGCTACTTCGTCATCCACCCCAACTACCGGGGTTACCCGCCTTCCGACGAAGGCCCAGACCCGTTCCGAATCGGCACCGCCACCGACATCCTCAACCTGATCGCCATCATCCGCGAGCAAAGCCAGGACCCGCTGGGCACGTTGCGCCGGGCCGACGCGGAGCAGATCCACCTCTGGGGTCACAGCATGGGCGGCGGCGTTGCCCTGCGGGTCATCACGGTCAATAACGCGCCCTACATCCGCGCCGCCGCGCTTTACGGCTCGATGAGCGGCGACGAGGCGCAGAACTACGGCCGGATCCTCGAATGGAGCAGCGGCCGCACGGGCGCGTTCGAGCTTGGCGCGTCCCCGGAAGCCCTGGAGGCCATTTCGCCGGGCGCGCATCTGGACCGGGTTGAGGCAGCGGTGACCATCCACCACGGCAACGACGACGCCACCGTGCCGGTCGCCTGGAGTGAGCAGCTCTGCGCCCGGCTCGATGCCCTGTTCGCCGCGGGCGAAACGCCGCGGCCGCCGGATTGCCACTTCTACGCCGCCCAACCCCACACCTTCCGCGGCGACGGCGATGCCCTGCTCATCGAACGAGTGATCGCCTTCTTCGATGCGAATTGACGTCCGCCGCGGCCGGCCCCGGCGTGTGTAAAAAGATCGTCCCCTTCACGGTCGCCGTCCGGAATCGGCCTATACTATAATCGAAATGGTTTGGGCCTCCCTGCCCATGCCAGTCAACGCGGCAGCCAGCTACCGAACCTGCGACAGAGCCGCTGTGCCGGGTCGTCCGTCAGAACTCACCGGCCCACAACAAAGGGGTTTCCGCATGCGCCAAAATCGATCGTTCCCACATCTCGTACTGGCCGTCCTGGCCGGCATGGGCCTGTTCACGCTTGTGGCGGCCGCGTTCGCCGCTGAGCCGGCCGGCCCCGTTCCCGACCGGACCGGCCGGGCGGCATCCTTCATTGAAAACGCGGGGCAGTTTGCCCCGGAAGCCCGCTTCCGCGCCCGCGGCGCGGGCGGCGAGGTCTGGCTGGCCGACGACGCGATCTGGATCACCGTCTACGACAGCGGGCACGACAGGCGCCGGCGCGACCCGCTGGCACGGCCGGCTCCGCCCAGCCTCAGCGGCGCCCATATCCGCCTCTCGTTTGACGGCGGGCAGATCTCCCGGCCGGTCGGCGTCGACGCGGCCGGTGCGGTAGTCAGCTACTTTCACGGGAACGATCCGGCGGGCTGGCGGGCGGCCGTCCCGGTATGGGAGAGCGTCCGCTATCCCGGCCTCTATCCCGGGGTCGATCTCGAACTGAGCGCCGTCGGCGGCCAGTTGCGCTCCCGCCTCATCTGCAGCGGCGACTGCGGGGCGCTGAACGGCGTGCGGCTGCGCGTCGAAGGCGCGTCGGGGCTGGC
Source organism: uncultured Ardenticatenaceae bacterium (assembly GCA_964422535.1). GTDB lineage: Bacteria > Chloroflexota > Anaerolineae > Promineifilales > Promineifilaceae > Promineifilum. The sequence goes on from CAYRBP010000061.1 coordinate 12,005, forward strand.
GACCGACGGGAGGTCGCTGCAGATCGAGACGGCGGCCGGGCCCCTGCGCCTGTCGCTCCCGGTTGCCGTGGACGCCCGCGGGCAGGTGCGGCCGCTCGACGCGGCCGCGCTCGTGCCGGACGCCGTGGGGGTCCCACAGCTGGAGTCCGACGCGGGCGCGCCCGGCGCCGACGGCCTTGCCGGCGCCGACGGCC
>CAYRBP010000061.1:12298-19483 GCA_964422535.1 uncultured Ardenticatenaceae bacterium
CCGGCGCCGACGGCCTTGCCGGCGCCGACGGCCCGGCCGGCGCTTCGGCCGCCGGCGAATGGCTGGAGTTCATCCATGCCGGCTATCTCGGCGGCAGCAGCGGCGACACGGTCAGGGGGGTGGCGGCCGACGCCGCCGGCAACACCTACATCACCGGCGACACCGTCTCCCCCGACTTCCCGACCACGCCGGGCGCTTTCGTCGATGCAGGCGGAGAAACGGATGTCTATATCACTAAAATTGCGCCGGACGGCAACGCGCTGGTCTTCTCGGCCGTCGTCGGTGGCGAGGACTTCGACACTGCGGCCGCGCTGGCGGTCGGCCCCGGCGAAGCCGTCTATGTCGGCGGCTACACCGACTCGGGCGACCTGCCGCTGACCGGGGACGCGTTCGACAGCCAGTGCGACAACGACGGGTGTCCGGGACGCGACGGCGGCGGCGACGGCTTCATCATCCGGCTGCGCCCGGAAGGGGACGAGTTGACCTACGGCAGCTACTTCGGCGGCCAGGGCTTTGACATGGTGACTGCGCTGGCCGTGGCGGTGACCGGCGGCGTGACGCGCGTGTCGGCCGCCGGTGACACCGACTCGGCCGACTTGCCAGTCACGGCCGAAGCCTTCGACACGACCCTCAATGACAGGGATGACCTGTTCCCGGGCGATGGTTTCGCCGCGCGGCTCAATCTGGCGACCGGGGCTTTGGAATACAGCACGTACCTGGGCGGCATCTTCCAGGACAATGTGCGCGACCTTGCGCTCGGCCTGGGCGGGGCCACCTTCGTCACCGGCGCGACCATGAGCGGCAACTTTCCCACGACGCCGGGCGCTGTCCAGCCCCGGCACGCCAGCGGCGAGGCGTGCGCGCTGAGTGACTACCTCGGCTGTTTCGATGGGTTCGTCGTCCGGCTCAACAACAATGGTTCGGCGCTCGAATACGGCACGTTCCTGGGCGGCGAGGACCAGTTCGACAGCGGCAATGCGGTGGCCGTCAATGCCCAGAGCACGGCCTTCGTCACCGGCGAGACCTCATCAGACGACTTCCCGATCACACCCGGCGCGTTCGACATCAGCCACGGTAGCGGGGGGCAAGATACCTGCGATGACTACGCCTGCCCGGATGCCTTCGTGGCCAGCCTGAACGGCACCGGGAGCCGCCTGAACTACGGCACGTTCCTGGGCGGCAGCGGTGAGAACGCGATTGACTGGGCTGAAGACATCGTGGTCAACGCCGCGGGCGAGGCCATCGTCGTCGGCCACACCGAAGCGGGCAACTTCCCGGTCACACCCGGCGCGTGGGACCGGTCCTGTGGCGGGTGCATCGGCGGCGACGGGTTCCTCACGCGCGTCTCGCCCGATGGCCGGCGGCTGCGCTACTCGACCTACCTGGGCGGGAGCGATTTCGACATCCTGACCGACATCGCCGCCGTCAGCGGGTCTGACTGGATCGTCGCCGGGTACACCTATTCGGCCGACTTTCCGACTGCGGCCGGCGTCAGGGACAACACCCTGGGCGGCGGCGTGGATGGCGTCGTGGCCCGGATCCAGATCGCTCCGCTGCCGGCCAACGCGGGCTGGCTGCCGCTCGGCTCCGCCACGGGCGGCGGCATCAGCGGCACGCCGGGCGAGAGCGCGGCCGCTGCCCTGACCGACGCCCCGGACGGCTCGCTGTTCCTGGCCTGGTCTGAGAATGGCGCGGGCGACAGCGAGATCTTCGTCAAGCGCTGGAACGGGTCGAACTGGGCGCCGGTCGGTCCGGCCTCGGCATCGGCCGGCGGCATCAGCAACAACAACGGCGATTCAGCCGCCCCGGACATTCTGGCGACGCCCGACGGCGTGCTCGTCGCCTGGTCAGACACCAGCAGCGGCGATGCCGAGGTCTACGTCCGGCGCTGGGACGGCTCGACCTGGGCCGAGCTGGCCGGTTCGGCCTCCGGCGGCGGCGTCAGCAACAACAGCGGCGAGTCGCTCTATCCCAGCCTGGCGCTCGGCCCGAACGGGCCGGTCGTCGCCTGGTCCGACGACAGCAGCGGCAACGCCGAGGTCTATGCTCGCCGCTGGGACGGCAAGGCATGGCAGGAAATGGGCCGCGGTTCGGCGACGGGCGGCGGCATCAGCAAGAACGACAGCCAGTCTTTCCGGCCGAGCGCGGCCGCCGCCGCGAATGGCGAGGTGTTCGTCGCCTGGACCGACGACGGCGGCGACGGGGACACCGATATCTACGTCAAGCGCTTTAACGGCAAGCGGTGGGTGGTCGCCGGTTCGGGCAGCGCGTCGGGCGGCGGCATCAGCCAGGACGCGGGCCTCTCGCGCGGCGTTGCCCTGGCCGGCGGCGAGGACGGCCGCGTGGTGGCTGCCTGGACGGACGATGCCGGCGGTGTGCTCGCCATCTACGCGCGCCAGTGGGACGGTGCGGGCTGGACCGAGATCGGCCGCGGCAGCGCCTCCGGACGGGGCATCAGCCTTGATGCCGGCAGCGCTCAAGGACCGTCGGTCGCCCTGAACAGCGACAGCCAGCCGTTGGTTGCCTGGTATGACGCTTCATCCGGCAACGCCGAGATCTACGTCCGGCGCTGGAACGGCGCGCGCTGGCAGGAGGTCCGGGTTGGGGCGGCCCGCGGCGGCGGCGTCAGCGACAACGCCGGCGCGTCATCCTCACCGTCGCTGGCGTTGCTGGGCGGCACGCCGATCGTCGCCTGGGCCGACAATACCGGCGGTAACTACGAGATGTACGTCCGGCGCGCCGGGGAGCTGGCCGTCACTTGTCGCCGGCTGCAACTGACCCATACCGGAAACGGGGCGGACCCGACCGTTGTCCCCGCCCAATCGCCGGGCTGCGAGCCCGGGCGGTTCATCGCCGGGGCGGTGCTCGCGCTGAGCGCCGCGCCCGCCGGCGGCAACACCGTTGTCGGTTGGAGCGGCACAGACAACGACGCCTCAACCGCCCTGACGAACACGCTGACCATGCCCGCGGCCGACCACGTCGTGGCCGTCATCTACGGGCCGGCGCAGGGAGTCTGCTACCCGCTGACGCTGAGTCACACCGGAAAGGGCGCCGATCCGGATGCGAAGCCGGTCAAGTCGACCGGCTGCCCGACACTGTCCTACACGGCCGGAACCGCCGTCACGCTGACGGCCGCGCCGGCCGCAGGCCATGAGGTGGCCGAGTGGTACGGCACGGACAACGACACGGCGACGACGGTCACCAACAGCCTGACCATGCCGGCCCAGGCTCACACGGTCTCTGTCGTTTACGAGCCGGTTGCCGTCACCTGCTATCGGCTGCCGCTGCAGTACACCGGCAAGGGCAACTTCCCGCTGGCCCTGCCGGCGAACTCCCCGGGTTGCGCCGCCGGGCGTTACACCGAGGGCGAGCTGGTCGAACTGCTGGCTCGGCCGGCGAACGGCTGGCGCCTGTGGCGCTGGACGGGCACCAACGATGACGGCTCGAGCGCCGGCCTGAACAAGGTGACGATTCGGCCGTTCATGGAAGACGTCGTCGCCAGCTACCGTCCGTCATTCAGCAACGACTTCTCGTCGTGGATGCCCTGGGCCGGCGGGCAATAGGCCGGCCGCCAGGCGTCATACCGACCGGGTTTCCGACCGAGCCGTGCGGCCGGAAACCCGGCGGCTTCTGACACGGCCGCCCCCCGGCGGTTTACCCGCCCGAACCGGCGACCGGACGCTCCACGACAGCAGCACGCGACCCGGACACCGGCCGGAATGCCCGGGCCGCGGGACGGCCACGGGCTTGTCCGTCCGCGCACGGTTGCATAGAATCCCGCTCATGCTCTCTGCCGACCAGTTCGAAGACCTCGTCAGTGATGCGCTGAACACGCTCCCGCCGTTCTTCCGCGACCGGATGGAAAACGTCGCCGTCTTGCTGGAGGTCTGGCCATCACGGGCCGTCCTGCGCGAGGTCGGCGTGCCGCCCGGCGAAACCCTGCTGGGGCTCTATACGGGCATCCCCCTGACCGAACGCACGTCGAATTACGCCATGGTTGTGCCGGACACGATCACGCTCTACCAGGGTCCGATCGAGAACGCGGCCGCCGAATGGGAAGGCGACTTCACCGAGAACGTGCGCGAGGAAGTGCGCCATACGGTGATTCACGAGATCGCCCACCACTTCGGGATCAGCGATGATCGCCTCCGTGAGCTAGGCGCGTACTAGGATGAGGGATTACCTAAGCAAAGTGAAAAATTACTCCCCCGATTTTTCGTGTATACCTTCGTTTTGGTGCTTGCAATCCGCCCATTACCTCCTATAATGAGAGAATCACTGTGTAGTAAGCTCAATTGAATACAAGTGACCTTGCGCAGCGGTCCAGTTCCGCTAGCGAGGCTGGCTTTCACCTCCAAACCCGTTTCGGTTGGCTTTGACTTCGCCGTACCTCTAGTCGTGCTGTCCCTGGTGATCCGGTCTGCTTCGCCCTGGAAGTGGTTTTCTGGCCGCGCGCCCACAGTCCGGGAGGAACGGCGAAATGAAGACTGCACGCACCTATCAGGGCCAGCTCATCACCGCATCTTTGAATGCGCCCAGGCAGGCGATCTGCCCCATTTGCGGGGGGGCGGTCACCCTGCGTTCGCGCGAATTGATGGCGAACGGGGGCACGATCTACTACTGGCGGCACAAGGACAACCAGGTCGCCTGCCGCCGGCCGCGTCCTGTCATGCACGTCCGCTACGAGCTGCGCTACCTCGGGTCAGTGACCGGCGCGTGAAAAAAGGGCAAAGAGGGCGTGACAAGCCCGTAATTTCCACCCTGGGGGGTTTCCAGCCCAGCGCGCTTCAATGTTACAATGCGGGCAGTGTGCCGTACGCCGGTGCGCCGGAGGTCGGCCAGCATGGCCTGACAAGCATGGCCACCGGTAGCCGGCCTCTGCCTTCATTGAACGGAGAATCGCGCCATGAGCATCGGTCAAATCGTCCTGTATGTCCTTGTTGTCGGAGTCGTCGCGCTGCTGGCGGCGTGGGTTGCGGCCGCTGTCATGGCTTCCAGCGTGCGTCGTTCGACGCAGCAGCAATTGGAGCGCTATGCGTCGGACCAGCAGAGCGAAAGCAAGCGCCAGGCCGACCTGCTGAAACAGACGCTTGACCTCCACCTGGAGCGGGAACGAGCCGCCATCTCCCAGGTGCTGCAGGAGCAGGCGGTGGACCCGGCGCAGACCTCACCCGCCCCGTCGCTGCTGCTGACCGACCCGGCCCTTTCGCCGGAGATGCTCTCCGTACGCGAGCGGCTGATGGCGGACAAGAATGGCCGCGGCGCCAACCTGCGCCAGGCCTACCTGCGTGGGATGGACCTGTCCGGAGCCGACCTGCGGGACGCCAACCTCAAGATGGCGAACCTCCAGGAAACCAGCCTGAAGAACGCGAACCTCCAGGGTGCCGATCTCGTCGGCGCCGACCTCAAACGAGCCGACCTGAGCGGCGCCATACTCATCGGCGTCGACCTCAGCCAGGCCGACCTCAGTCGCGCCGACCTGAGCGGGGCCGACCTGACCGGAGCGGACCTCAACCAGGCGGACCTGACCGGGATGGTCCTCGACAACGAGACGATCCTGGAACAGAAATGGCGGGTCGTCTGGGAAGTTGTCAACGAAGGCGCGGCCGGCCGCGACCTTAGCCGGGCCGACCTGCGCGACGTCGACCTGTGGGGCGCCGACCTGCGCGTCGCCCGCCTGTGGGAAGCCGACCTGAGCGGCGCCAAACTGACCAACGCCGACCTGCGCCGGGCCAAGCTCTGGCGCAGCCGGATCGACGAGCGCACCCAACTTGACCCCAAGTGGCGGCTGGTGTGGGACATCCTCAACAATGGAGCCGCCGGCCGCGACCTGCGCGAAGCCAACCTTGAGGAAGCGGACCTGAGCCGGGCCGACCTGAGCCGGGCGAGCCTGACGAAGGCGAACCTTGCGCGCACCGACCTGACCGGAACCGACCTGAGCGGCGCGAACCTCAGCGGCGCCAACCTGTCTCGCGCTGACCTGAGCGGGGCCGACCTGCGCGAAGCCAACCTGAGTGGCGCCAACCTCAACGGGGCGGACCTGACCAAGACAGACATCAGCCGCGCTAAGTTGAGCTGGGTTGACCTTCGCAACGCGCGCGTGTCAGAGATGACCAGCATCGACGCCAAATGGCGCCTCGTCTGGGAGATCGTCAACCAGGGCGCGATGCAGCGCGACCTGAGCCGGGCCGACCTGGCCGGCGCGAACCTGCGCGAGGCCAACCTCAACGGCGCCGACCTGCGCCAGGCCAAGCTTTGGCTGGCCGACCTCTTCGGAGCCGACATGCGCGCCGCCAACCTGCGCGGCACGGACCTGCGCGAGGCCAACCTGATCGGCGCTGACCTGCGCGACACCAACCTGCAAGACACGAACCTGACCGGCGCCCGCTTCGACGCGACCACCAAGTGGCCTGCCGGGTTCGACCCGATGGGCGCGGGCGCGCTTGCCAAGTCCACCCTGGCGATTGCCGCCGATTAGCTACCGTAGCGCTCCGCCCGGACAGCCATCTCGGCCCACCCGGCTCCTCGCCCGGTGGGCCTTTTTGGCCGCGCTCCTATAGAATATTTGTGCTATCATAGGGCCATCGATGATGTGGAGGTGTGACGATGTGCGGACGCTTCACCCTGACGGCCCCGGCCGACGTCGTGGCCGATCATTACCAGCTTTCCCTGATCCCCCTGCTCGCCCCCCGGTACAACATCGCCCCCACCCAACCGGTGGCCGCTGTGCGCCTCGACCAGGCCGGCGGGCGCGAGTGGACCCACTTTCGCTGGGGACTTGTTCCGTCATGGGCCAGGGACCTGTCGATCGGGTCAAAGATGATCAACGCCCGATCCGAGACGGCGGCCGAGAAGCAGTCGTTCCGGACCGCCTTCAAGCGGCGTCGCTGCCTCATCCCGGCGACCGGCTTCTATGAGTGGCAGAAGCGCGACGGCCGCAAGCAGCCGATGTACATCCAGCCGGTCGACGGTCTGATGTCGTTCGCCGGGCTGTGGGAGATCTGGTCGTCGGCTGACGGCGACGTGCTGGAGACCTGCACGATCCTGACCACCGAGCCGAACGAGCTGATGGCGCCGATCCACAACCGGATGCCGGTCATCCTCGACCCGGAAGATTACAGCGCCTGGCTGGATCCGCAGTCGGGGCCCGACCTGCTGATGCACCTGCTCCGCCCCGCGCCGGCC
>CAYRBP010000062.1:0-19168 GCA_964422535.1 uncultured Ardenticatenaceae bacterium
CCGGCAATGAAGACTTCAGCACGCTGGTCGCCGCCCTGTCGGCCGCCGGCCTGGTCGAGACGCTGAGTGGCGAAGGTCCGTTCACCGTCTTCGCCCCGACGAACGCCGCCTTTGAGGCGCTGCCGGCGGGCACGCTGGATGCGCTGCTGGCCGACCCGCAGGGCCAGCTGACCGACATCCTGCTCTATCATGTCGTGCCTGGTCAGGTCATGGCCGCCGATGTCGCCATGCTGACGTCAGCCGATACGGTCAACGGGTTGCCGATCACCATCGCGGCCGGTGATGACGGCGTCTTCCTGAATGGCGGCGTGAAAGTCGTCACGACCGATATTCAGGCAAGTAACGGCGTGATCCATGTGATCGACGCGGTGCTGCTGCCGCCGACCGAGTAACGCCCCGATTCCTCTCCTCCTTGCGAAATGGGGCCGGTTGTTGTGACCGGCCCCATTTTGTGTCTCACCTACTCCTGCGGTTCACTTACCGCCGCCGGTTCACCCAGCGGATAGACCCACGGCACGCTCCGATTGCCCGCTTCGTCGATGCCGATCACGCAGACAACCTGCGGATCATCGGCCTTCGGGGTCGAGAAGCCGAATCGGCGATACGGCACGTACCCTTCCGGGTCATCGCAGTCGGTCGTCTCGGCTGGGCCCCACTTGACGTCGAACGCCGACAGCTCGGCGACGGCAAAGATCGGTTCAAAGTAGTACTCCTCGCCGTAGTCGCGAACGAAGAGCTCCGGTTTGATGGTCGGCGGCGTGCGGTCGATCTCGGCTCGGGCGACTGTCGGGTCGGAGGACGGCTGCCACGACTCGTCGAAGGCCTCGGTCTCGCCGGCCAGGACGCAGAGCAGGTAATGGCCCTCACCCGACGGGATCAGGTCGTCAATCACCGGGCGGTCGGCCGTCGCCGTGACGACGCCGTACCCGGCCTCGTCGCGGCAATCGACTGAGCCAATGGGCCCGGCTTTGAACCGGTAGAAGGGCAGGTCGCCGGTGAGGGTCGCGTTCCACGGCCCGCCTTCCTGCCCGGCGCCGGACGGATAACCGCTCAGGAGTAGCTGGCGACCATCGTCCAGCGGGCAGGTGGCGGCGCTCAACTCGAAACGGCCGCCGACAAAGCAGCCGCCGAGACCGTCAACAGGCGTGGCATAGCTCGTGTCAGGTCGCATTGTCACCGCAGCGCCGGTTGCCGCCTCGCAGGGCGCTCCCAGGTAGCAGGGTGTCAGCCCGCCGATCGTCGTTGTGTTGATCAGCGCGAGAATGGCCTCGTCTTCCCCGGCAAAGACCGGCGAACCGCTGCTACCGCCGTAGATATCCTGGCAATCGTTGCGATACAGGTCGTTGAAGTGCCAGATGAACTCATACGCGTCGGTCCGGCCACTGACCGAGCAGTCCTCCTGGCGGAGGAAGGCAACGTCCTGGGGCAGACCTACAGCCGGAGCGCCGATGACCGAGATGTCGGTGACCGTCTCCGGCACACCCTGGGCCAGCGGGAAGGGCTCTACGCCCGCTTCGGCCAGCGCGCCAAGCGTCGTGTCCAGCTCCACGATGGCCACATCGCGGCCCTTCATCGTGCTGTAGACGATCGTCCTGGCCGGAACCGTGACCTGCGCGTCCTGGGTGTCGGCGAAGTAGTTGAAGCGCATCGTCATGTCCGTCGCCGGCAGATCGGTGAGCACGTCGTTGGCCAGCCACTCCTGGGCGCAGTGGCCGTTGGTGATGATGTAGGCCGGGTCATCGGGGCCGCCGGTGTCGATCAGCGTCCCGGTACAGGTGGCCTCGCCGTTGAAGCGGCCGATGCCCTTCAGGCTGTCGAGCGAGCCGTCGGCGTTGCTCAAAAGCGTGGAGGATGCGCCGGCCAGACGGGGCGCAGCGACGAACGACAGGTCGCCGAGCAGCAGCGCGCCGGAATCGCTCTGGTCGAACACCAGCGCCACCTCGGCGATGTTTGCCAGGTCGATGCCCTCGAAAGCCGAAAGCGGCACGCGAATATCCGACATGTGGACATGGCCGGTGTATGTTTCGACGCCGGAAAACAGGTTGCTGAGGCCCCGCGCGCCCGAAGGGAAGGCCAGCGCCGGTTCCGACGGCCCAAGGACGACGGATGCGCTCTTGCCCTCGCCGTCGCTCAGCCGGAGGCTGAAGGTCTGCGCCACGTCGGGCGCATTCAGCGGGGAGAGCGGGTCGACGGCGACGCGGAGGCTCACGGCGTCATAGGGACCGGTGTCGATACCGCCATCGGGTATGAAGACGCGCAGCGCGGCGTCCAGCTTGTTCCAGTTGAGGATGAACTGGGAAGGGTTTCCCGGCTGGTTGTATGACACCCGCCTGCAGGGTTCGGTGCCGGGATCGGTGATCGGGGTGTAGTAACCCGCCTCGCAGTAGCGAACGGAAACGCTGTCTGCCTGGACGCCGCCACCCAGCAGGTTCTGCGACGTCTCGCTGCGGCCGCGCGGGACGAGCAGCGCCAGCTGATCGCCGGCCATCGGCATGGTCGACACGTGCCCGGTGAAGTCATAGAGCGCCGCCGGCGCGGGCGTCCGGGGATCGAGACCGAGCCGGCCAAGCGCCGCTGCCTGCTCGGTTGGCAGGGCAAAGAGCGAATCAAAGAAGTCGCCCGCGTAAGCGCCGAGGAACTCCCGCTGGGACTCAGGGGCCAGGAGGACGCTGCAATCAGGCCGGTCCGGGCGTTCCGCCACCTCATCTTCGAGGATGGCGTTGAAGGCGTTGTGGTTGGCGCGATCAAGCAGAAAGCTGGTTGACCAGGCGCCCCCGCGGTCCGGGTTCAGGCGCTGGGCCTCAAAGTAACGCTGCCCGTCAAGCGAAGCGACGTCGCCGTCGCAGGCGGGCAGGATCACCGCCGTTGGGACGGTAGACCCCGGCGCGTCCACGGTGACGGCAGACGGCGCGACGAGGAGCAGGCCATAGACCGGGCCATACCCCCTGGACTCACTCACGCCGGCCTGCCCGAGGCCCTGGTCGCGGACCCAGATATTGGCGAATTCGCCGCCCTGCGAGTGTCCGAGGGCGGCCATGCGCTGCAAGTCCACCTTGCCGGCCAGGTCGAGGCCGAAGGCATCCGACCCTTGGGCGCTTGCCTGCCCGAGAGCCGACAGGTGCAGGTCGGCAAGCGCGTCCAGACGGAGCGCCCCGGGGCTCTCTCCAAAGCTCAGGGTGTAGAGCGGGTTGGCGTTGATCGCCAGGGCGACGTAACCACGTCCGGCGAGCGTCTCGACGAGCGTGTCGAAGCCCTGATAGTTGAACTGCTCTTCGCCTTCCACGCAGGGCCAGTCCGGGAGGCCGTCTTCCCCGGGGCGAGTCGTCAGGCAGCCGGGATGGTTGCCGTGGATGATGAGGACTACCGGGTAGGGACCCGGGCCGTTCGGCGCGGCGATAACGCCGTTCAGCCGCACGGGCATCTCGCGGAACGGACTGTCCTCCGGCAGATCTTCCTGTGTGATGGTGGCATCACCCAGGTCGTAGAGCGTGGCGACGGGTTCGACCGGCGGCTCGGCCGTCGGGATGGGCGTTGGTTCGGCCGGCGCGAGGGCGGTCGGCAGCGGGGCGGCTGTGGCCGGGGCCGGTGTTGGCTCGGTCTGCCGCGTCAGCGTCGGAACGGTAACGGCATCGACGGGAGCGGCGGTGGCAGCTTCGGGCGCGACGGGCGGCAACTGCTCCGTGCGACAGGCCGCCAGGGCCGACATGACGGACAGGATGATAACAGCGAGGCGGTGCTGGTGGGTCAGATACAGCATGGCTTCCTCCGGCGGGTCTCTGATCCTTACCCGATTCCAGACCGTTATTTACCGCCAATGCAGTTGTCGGGCAAGTCGGGAAAGGCAATGCTCAGGTCAAACGACGTGGCGCGGCTGTCGAACGGAAAATTCCCCCGACGCCCAGGGGGCAGGCGTCGGGGGCAGCGATGTGTCGCAGACAACGACGGTGTTCAAGGAGTTGAACAAGGAGGTCGGTCAAACAGCAAGGGGAGATGATTCCCGTTGTTGTCCGCGCCAGATATGCCGACATCATAGCGCAGAGACGGGCTCCCCGGCCTTAAGGCGGCCTACGAACGACCTTAGGTCAGGCTTAAGCGGTCTGGCGGCTACGCGTCCATACCGACCGAGAACATGCTTTCCAGGTCGTGGCGCGAGAAGGCGCGGAAAGCGATCAGCGTTTCCGAGCCGGTGATGCCGTCCACCCGGAGCATGTGCTCGGTGACCAGCGCCGCCATCGCGTCGTTGTCGCGGACGCGCAGGATGGCCACCAGGTCATAACGGCCGCCAACGGAGTAGACCTCGGTGATGCCTTCGAGTTCGGCTAGCTGGCCGGCTACTTCATTGACCCGGCCGCGTTCAACTGTGATCAGGACAACGGCGCTTACCATCGCTATCGCTCCTCTGCAGTATGGCTACTGGCCAGATTCTAGCACGCGGATGCGCCGCCGCTAGCGTTGCGGCCGGCCGCCACCAGGCGATCGCGCGTGGTGGCTTGTGCGCCCGACTGGTTTCGTACTATGATGCCTGTAATCAGAGATGGAGGATCTACCATGGACTGGCAGCTAGAACTGGCGCTTTCCGGCCGGCTGGCCATCGCGGCGATCCTGGGCGGCCTGATCGGCTTTGAGCGCGAAAAACGCGGCACCGACGCCGGCCTGCGGACCTTCGCGATGGTGGCCCTCGGCGCGTGCCTGTTCGCGATCGTCTCGGGGCGAGTGAGCGGTGGCGACCCCGGCCGGATCGCCGCCGGCATCGTGACCGGCATCGGCTTCCTGAGCGCCGGCGTGATCATTCGCAGCCGGCGACACATCGCCGGTCTGACGACGTCGGCCGCCATGTGGACGACGGCCGCCATCGGCCTGTCGGTCGGACTGGGCTATGTGCTTTTGGCAGCGGTCGCGACGGGGCTGTGCCTCGGCGTGCTGCTCCTGCGCTACGCGCCGATCGAAGCCAGGCGCCATGACCAGTGGCCGCCCGATCAGCCGCCGCGGTCGTCGTAACGGATGCGGTAGATGAAGCCGCCCTTGTCATCGCTGACATAGAGCGCGCCGTCCGGCCCGACCGCCAGGCCAACGGGCCGGCCGAAGGCCTCACGCGTGGCCGGCTCGTACCAGCCCTCGGCAAAGGGCTCGACCGGCCCGGCGGCCCGGCCGTCTTCTACGGGAAGACGAACGACGCTGTACCCTACGGGCTCAGCGCGGTTCCATGAACCGTGCAGGGCGATGAACAGGTCGCCCCGGTATTCCTCCGGGAACGCGCCCCCTTCGTAGAACACCATGCCCAGGGGAGCGGCGTGGGCCTGGAGGGTTGCTTCCGGCTGGGCGACACCGTCGCAGGCGTCGGGGCCGCCGAAGTCGGGGTCCGGGATGTTCCCGGCATGACAGGAAGGCCAGCCGTGGTTATCTCCGTCCTGAACGATGACGACCGTGTCCGGCGGCACGTCGTCGCCCATCAGGTCGCGGCCGTTGTTGGTCGCCCAGAGCTCGCCGGTCTCCGGGTGTGGCGCCAGGCCAACGGCGTTCCGCAGTCCTGTGGCGAAGAGGCGCTCGCCGCGCCCGCTCTCGTCCTCGTAGACCAGCACCGCGGCCCGGCGCGGGTCTTCCTCTTCGCAGACGTTGCAGGATGAGCCAACCGAGACGACCATGCGGCCGTCGGGTAGGAACGCGACCGTTCGCGTGCGGTGCGAGCCGCCGGAGGGTAGCCCGACGACCAGGCTGCCTGCGCCGTCCGCGGCCCCGTCCCCGTCCGCGTCCGCCAGGCGAACGATGCCGGACGGAAGCCCAACATACCACGCGCCCTTGTGGAACGCCAGGCTGTGGGGCTGGTCCAGCCCCTCAGCGAACGGGACAGCGGCGTCAGCGCGGCCGTCGCCATCCTCGTCGGGCAGGGCCACAAGCCGGCCCGCGCCGCGCTCGGCGACCATCAGGACGCCGTCGGGCCCAAAAGCGATGAAACGCGGCCCATTCAGTCCCTCGGCAAAAACATCGGCGCGGAAACCGGGAGGCGTGCGAACGGGGGCCAGCCCGCCCGCGCCACGGACGCCGGCAAAATCGATCTGGGTCGCTGCCCGGTAAGCCAGGATGGCCGCCCCGCCGAGCAAGACCGCCACAACCGCGAGGAGGATCAGGGTTAGTTTCTTCACGGGACGGATTTTAGCGAGCGGCCGCGCGAACCTGAGCGTCTCTTTCGAGCCGTTCAGGTTCGGTGAAATCGGGTGGATCAGTAGACTTCGGGGATGAAGGTCTGTTCGTCGATCGGCGGCCGGACGTACCCACCCGGCGGTTTGCGGGGCGGCAGCACCAACGGCGGGGGCAGGATGTCCTCATAGGGGATCATGCTGAGCATATGCTTGATGCAGTTCAGCCGGGCGCGCCGCTTGTCATCGGCGTTGACCACGTACCAAGGCGCCTGCTTGATGTCCGTGTGGTCGAACATCCGGTCCTTAGCCTGCGAGTATTGAACCCACAGGTCGCGCGAGACGATGTCAATCGGGCTGAGCTTCCAGCGGCGGCGTGGGTCGGCCGCGCGCTGCTGGAAGCGCCGTTCCTGCTCCTCATCGCTGACCGAGAACCAGTATTTCAGCAGGATGATCCCGGAGCGGACCAGCATCCGTTCGAACTGGGGACACGACGCCAGGAACTCGCGGTACTCCGCCTCGGTGCAGAAGCCGTGGACATATTCGGTGATGGCCCGCGTGTACCAGCTTCGATCGAAGAGGGTCACTTCGCCCGCCGAGGGGAGCTGCGCCACCCACCGCTGGAAATACCATTGGCTCTTCTCTTTTTCGGTCGGGATGCCCAGCGCGACGACGCGGATGATCCGCGGGTTGGTGCGCTCGATGATGCGCTTGATGACGCCGCCCTTGCCGGCGGCGTCCCGGCCCTCGAAGATGACGACTACCTTGAGCCCTTTTTCCTTGACCCAGTACTGGAGCTTGACAAGCTCTTCCTGCAGGACAAGGAGTTCCGCCTCATAGTAGTCTTCTTTCAACTTGCCCTTGCTGGTCAGGTGCTCGGGCGGTGTGTGGGTGGAGGGGGGTGGAGATTCAGGACCCGCATCGGCAAACAGGTCGACGTTCCCAACAGCCTGCTCCGGCGCGCCGGCCTCGTCGACCGGCTCAGGCGCTTCTTTCTTTTGCTTCTTGGGTTTCTTGGCCATGGTGCGTTCTCATCAGCGCCGGCTTTGGAGGTCCCGGGCCGGCTGCGGGCATTCCTCCGTTTGGAACGTCGCTAGTATACCATATCGGCCGCTACAACTGAGCGATTTGCCCGCCGAAAGCGGACATCTGCGCCGGGCCTTGCGCCTGCAGACTGCCAGGCGCAAAGGATTGAAGGACAGTTCGAAATCAGCCTGGCGCAGGTGTCTGACGTGCCGCGGCCGCGGGGATAACCGGCCCGCGCCGGTTGACATATAGGTGAGTTTTCGCTATATTTCTCTTGACTAGTGTGAGTTGCTGCTGGGATGAGTTTGTAATCGGACCGTCTGAGCTTACGCAGTTCAGGCGGCGTTTTTGTGTGTAGGGTATCCAGCGGGCCTTCTTGGCTGCTCTTGGTTCACACTGAGTTAGGAGAGTTTGCGATTGAGGATTGAGTCACAGGAAGGGAAGGACCTTGCAGTAGGCGACGGCTTGGTCGTCAGCCTGGCGTACCAGTTGCGCCTGGATGATGGAGAGGAAATCGACGCTGCGGCCGCCACTGACCCCCTCGTTTACCTGCACGGCGCCGGGAACATCATCCCCGGGCTGGAGCGGGAGTTAGACGGGATGCGGGTTGGCGACAGCAAGCGCGTCACCGTTAGCCCGGAAGACGGCTACGGCGACATGGACCCTGATGCATTCGAGCTCATGCCCTACGACGTGTTCCCGAAGGATTTGGAACTCGAAGAGGGCCTTGAGATGCGGCTGGTCGACAATGCGACCGGACAGCAGATACAGGCCTATGTTTCCGAGCTGCGCGAAGAAGGCGTTCTGCTGGACTTGAATCACCCGCTAGCGGGCGAGACGTTGTTTTTTGACGTTGAGGTAGTTGGCCTGCGCGCCGCCACGCCCGAGGAACAGGCGCACGGGCATGCTCATGCCCACGGACACACACATTAAACTGGAGTTTGGATGAACAAGAAGCTGTACGTTGGTAACTTGCCGTATGACACCGATGAAGATCAGATCCGCGAGCTGTTTTCGCCGTATGGCGAAGTGGCTTCGGTTGACATGATCAACGACCGCGACACGGGCCGGTTCCGCGGTTTCGCATTCGTCGCCATGGAGGCGGAAGCGGCCGACGCGGCCACCAATGCCCTGAACGGTTACTCGTTCGGCGGCCGTCCGCTCAAGGTCAACGAGGCGAAGCCGAAGGAAGCGCGTCCGGGTGGCTCGGGCGGCAGCGGCGGCTATGGCGGCGGCAGCAGCCGGGGCGGCCAGGGTGGCGGCAATCGCGACCGCTACTCCAGCAACCGCGGCAGCAGCAGCAATCGCTGGTAAGTCGGCAAGCGACTCTGACAGTCTGGGGACGGTTCCGGGTATTCCCGGGGCCGTCCCTTTTTAGTTCCAGTGAAGGCGCGTTCGCGCCATGACTGGTACAATCGGCATATCATGACATACGAAGCCTTGCTTGATAACGACGCGGAGGAAGCTTCGCACAGCCTGGAGGATGGGCCGGTCTTGTCGGCCGGCTGCAAGCAGGTCGTCGCCGATGCGGTCACCCACATTCTGCGGGCTGTCGGCGAGGACCCTGAGCGCGACGGGCTCCTGTCTACGCCCGCCCGGGTCGCCCGTTCCTATGACGAGTTGCTCATCGGCTACAAAGCTGATCCGGTCGCGCTGCTCAACAACGCGATGTTCGAGGTCGGCTACAGCGAGATGGTCGTTGTCACCGACATCGACTTCTACAGCCTGTGCGAGCACCACATGCTGCCCTTCTTCGGCAAGGCGCATGTCGCCTACATCCCGTCCAGGAAAGTGGTCGGGCTGTCGAAGATCCCGCGTGTGGTCGAGGCCTATGCGCGCCGGCTGCAGGTCCAGGAGCGCATGACGCGCCAAATCGCTGACCTGATCAACGAGCTGGTTGAGCCGCTCGGCGTTGGCGTCATCGTCGATGGCCTGCACATGTGCATGGCCATGCGCGGGGCCAAGAAGGCGAACGCCCGGATGCGGACCAGCGCGCTCATCGGTATCTTCGCCGATAACCCGAAGACGCGGGCCGAGTTCATGGAACACGTGGGGCCGGTCACCCGCGCCCTGCTGTAGGCAGGGCCGCAGATTGGGCATCGTCTCGATGAACTGGTTGGCCTGATTGGCGCGGCCGAAGCCGGCGAAGAAGGGGCCGGTGGGGCCGGGACGACCTGAAGCCGGGCCCCGGCGCCGTAGTTCGGGCCTAGCCTTCTTGCCCGCCGCTGCTGATTTCAAACCCGGCCAGTTGCTCCAGGGCCCTGACCAGGGCGTGGTTGCCTTCGTGGCCCAGGCCGCGCGCCTGTAGCGTCCGGTAGAGCTGGAAGACCAGCGAGGTGGTCGGCAGCGGTGCGCCGAGCTGGTCGGCCGCTTCGAGGACCAGCCGCAAATCCTTTTGCTGCAGGTCGATGGTGAAGCCCGGCCGCCAGTCGCGCCGGATGACCTGCGGCCCGCGATTGTTGAGCATCCAGCTCCCCGCCGCGCCGCCGCCGACGGCCGCCAGCGTCTTTTCCAGGTCCAGGCCGCCTGCCTCAGCAAAGAGCAGGGCCTCGGCGACGCCCTGCATCGTGACGACGACGAGGATCTGGTTGACCAGTTTGACCATCTGGCCCGATCCGAGCGGGCCGACGTGGGTGATCGTCTTGCCCATCGCCTGGAGGACAGGCAAAGCGCGCTCGAAGTCGGCCGCCAGGCCGCCGGCCATGATGCTGAGCGTGCCTCGCGCTGCCCCCTCGCTGCCGCCGCTGACGGGCGCATCAAGGAGGCTAATGCCCTTTTCGTGTAGCGATTCACCGATGGCGCGGGTCGCCTGCGGGCTGATGGTGCTGCAGTCGATGACCAGCGTCCCCGGCCGTGCGCCGTGGATGACACCCTGCGGGCCGAGGAGGACGGCTTCGACGTCGGGTGTGTCGCTGACACAGGTGACGATGACCGTGCTGCGCGCCGCAACGTCGCTCGGGGAGGCGGCCACGACCGCGCCGGCCTCGGCCAGCGGCCGCGACCGTTCGGCTGTCCGGTTCCAGACGGTGACGCTGTAGCCCGCCTTGAGCAGGTTCTGGGCCATGCCGCTGCCCATGATGCCGAGTCCGATGAAGCCGATCGAGGTGTCCATGTCGTTTGCTCCCGCCCGCGATGTCTTGGGCTGATTATTCCTTCAGGCGGTCGCTTCGTCAACGCACGCAACGGCCGCGGCCGCATGAGAGCATGCGGATCGCCATTCGGACGATGGCTGCTCAGGCGGTTATACTGGGGACATGTTCCGCGTGACGGGAAGAGGGCTGTTGCTGGCTGCCGGCCTGGGCGCGGCCGTCGTGCTGGTGACCTGGGCGCTACTGCCGGCGCTTGTCGACCGGTTGCCGGGGCGCGTCCGCCACTATCTGCCGGAAGCGGCCGTGGCGCTGATCACGACGCCGCTGCCTGCCGCGTTACCGGCTCCGACGGTCCGGGCCGGGGACCTGCAGGAGGCTGTCGCCGTGCTCCTGCCGCCAACTTCGGCGGTGACGCCGGTGGCGGTAGCGACAGCGGTTGATGCCCCGCCGGCCGGCGCGCCCGAAGCAGCGGCCGAACCGCCCGTGGCGACGGCTCTCCCCGCGACCGCTGCGCGTGCCCTGCTGCCGCCGCAGGCGCGGATCGACGGGTTGCCGATCGTCCCGCAGAAGTTCAACAACTGCGGCCCGACGAACCTGTCCATCGTCCTGCATAGCTACGGCCTGGCGGATGACCAGTTTGACGTCGCCGCCGTGGTGCGGCCGAACTACGAGGACCGCAACGTCTCGCCCGAAGAACTTCGCGACTATGTCCGCGCCAGGACCGGGCTGGAGGCGGAGGTCTTTCGCGGCGGGACACCGGACGGGCTGAAGCGATTGCTCGCGGCCGGGTTGCCCGTCATCGTGGAAAAAGCGCTGGAACCTGACCCCGAAACGGGCTGGATGGGTCATTACCTGACCCTCTACGGCTATGACGACTTCAGCGGCAACTTCCTGTCGCGTGATACCTACCTCGGACCCTGGGAAGGCGACGGCCGCCAGGACTACGCGGCCTTTGAGAAGCAGTGGGAACCGTTCAACTACACCTATCTCGTCGTCTTTCCGCCCGATCGCGGGCAACAGGTAGCTGAATTGCTGGGTCCGGAAGCGGTCGAGCCGGGCTTGCAGTGGGCGTCTGTCGCCGCCCGCGCGCGGGCAGCCGCGAGCGGGCAGCCGGCCAATGCCTTCGCCTGGTTCAACCTGGGCAGCGCGCTCGTCGAGCAGGCCAAATTGAGCGACGACAGGCATCTCTGGGAAGGGGCGGCGGTTGCCTACGACCAGGCGCGCTTGCTGGGGTTGCCGCCGCGGATGTTGTGGTACCAGTTCGGTCCCTATGAGGCCTATCTCGCCGTCGGGCGTCACGATGACGTCCGCGCGCTGGCCGAGGCGACGCTCGCCACCCAGGGCGGCCGCAATGTCGAGGAGACCTACCTTCACCTGGGCCGTGCCCTGGCCGCGCTGGGGGACCACGCCGGCGCCTCTGCCGCGTGGCGGAGGGTGGTGGAACTTCACCCGGCCGGGCCGGCCGGCCGTGCCGCGGCCGAACTGCTGGCGGCCGGGAACTAGGGCGCGGGCTGGGCCGGCTCGGATGGGTCGCCCAGCGCCTCCATTTCTTCGCGGTGTTCAATCAGCCAGATGTAGGCATCCGTTTCGGTGCGGCCGGGGAACCGCTCGAGGACGTTTTGCTCGCGGATGAACGCCACCACCGGCGAGTAGACGTGGTCGTACCACGAAGCGACTGCATCCGCATAGGGGACGTCCGACTGGCGCTCGAGGCCCAGGTAGTAGCGGTGGTCTTCAATGTGCTGCAGGATCTTCTCGTACTTGCCGGGCAGGCTGGCGACGATGGTGGCCTCCGGACGGATCTCGTAGATGCGGGTCTTCTCGAGGAAGGCCGTCTCCTCGCGGTCGCGGATCATCTTGTCCAGCCAGTTCGCGTGCCGCAGGGTGCGGATGATCTGGCGCACTTCCCGCTGCCGGTAGATCTCGGCCATCTTTTCCGTGGCCTCCTCGCGGGCCTCGTGGTCGACCATCGCCTCCTGCGCCGCTTCACGCAGCAGCCACTGGTACTCGCTGACGCGCAGGTACAGGTCGGCCAGGGTCAGTTCGGGAAACTGGCGGCGGAGCCCTTCTTCCTCGATCGCCCTGACCAGCGGCAGGTAGACTGTTGTGTACCAGGAATTGACCGCATCGTCATACGGCACGTCGGCCTGCCGTTCGGTGCCGAGGTAGTAGCGGTGGGCGTTGATGTGCTCGTGGAGGCGCGAGTATTCCGCCGGACTGCTCAGCAGGATGTCGGCGTCGGGCTGAAGCACGTCGAGGTGGCTCTCCTGGCGGAAGCGCCCGCTGGCCTTCACCAGTTGGACGTCGTCGAAGGTCATATCGGCCGTCAGCATGAAGGGGATGTCGATCTCGGTCACGTAGGCGTCGATGAACGCCTGGCCGCGGCCGCGGGCCACGCTGACCCGATGGTTGCCGTCCTTGACGAAGTAGACATCGCCGATCTTGTAGAGATCGACCGGCGGCAGGTTGATATCCTGATACTGGGCCTTGCGAATGCTGATCCAGCGGTCGCTGGTTTCTTTTTGCGTTGGCAGGAAGGCGCGGTCAAAGTCGCGGTAGCGGCCGACGCTGCCCACGATCTTCTCAACCGGAACCGTCTGCAGGCCGATGTCGCGCTGGCTGCGGAATGGTAGCTCGGCCCGGACCTGATCATACGGCAGCAGCTCGTTGGCTTCTCCCGTCAGGAGGGCGCGGACCTTGCGCCAGAACGATCGCCGGTAAGCGCGATTGAAGTCCTCGTGTGCGAGCGAGTCGAACATAGGCACCGCCTGGCCGCGTCTCCGGGTCGGGACGGCCGTGAGGCGCGGCAGCATGCCTGTCGCGCGAGAACTATTGTACGAAACCAGGGCGCGCCGCGGCAAGGAAGCGGGCGCGCCCTGGAGTCAACGGGTGCAGGGTCCTAGACGAGGGGCCTGTAGACCGGCTCGTACATGAAGGCCTGGATGAAGGTGGGCAGGTCCTGGGGTTCGGGCGCGGCGGCAAGGCCCTGACGGTAGGCAACTTCGGCCACGGCCGAGGCGATGGTGGCCGACACGTCGCGGATGCGCGCCAGCGTCGGATAGATGCGTCCCTCGGCGAGGTCGGCCGGCGTCACCTGTTCCGCCAGTGTCCGGGCCGCAGCCTGGAACATCTCATCGGTTACCCGTTCGGCGGCGGAGACGACGATTCCCAGGCCAACGCCGGGGAAGATGTAGGCATTGTTGCCCTGGCCCGGGTAGTAGGTGCGCTTTCCGAGCTTGACCGGCGGGAAGGGGCTGCCGCTGGCGAAGATGGCCCTTCCGCCTGTCCACGTGTAGGCCTCTTCGGCGGTGCATTCCGACTTCGACGTTGGATTCGACAGGGCGAAGATGATCGGCCGCTCGTTGATCTCGCCCATCCGGCGGACGATCGGCTCCGTGAACGTGCGCGGCTGGCCGGAAACGCCGATGAGCGCGGTGGGCTGGAGGGTATCGACAGCCGCGGCCAGGTCGGTCAGGCCCTCGTGGTCGTGGGCATAGGGCAGCTTGTGGGCGGCCAGATCCGTACGGCTGCTGACGACCAGGCCGTGGGAGTCGACGAACCAGCAGCGGCCGCGGGCCTCTTCCGGCGTTAATCCCTCTTCGACCATGGCCGAAACGACCAGGTCGGCGATGCCGATGCCGGCCTCGCCCGCGCCGAGGAACAGCAGCGTCTGCTCGCTGAGCTTTTGCTCCGGACCGCCTTCGGCGGCGATCAGGCGCAGCGCGGCGAACAACCCGGCCAGGGTGACCGCGGCCGTGCCCTGGATATCGTCGTTGAAAACGCGGTAGGTCTTGCGGTACTTCTGCAGCAACCGGAAGGCGTTGTGGTTGGCGAAGTCCTCGAACTGGACGAGAGCGTGGGGGAAGCGTTCGCGGACGGCCTCCATGAACTCGTCGATGAGGGTGTCGTAGGCATCCCCGCGCAGCCGGTGTTGCTGCAGCCCCACGTAAAGCGGGTCGTTGAGATAGGTCTCATTCTCGGTGCCAACGTCGAACATGATCGGCAGCGTCACCATGGGGGGAATGCCGGCGCAGGCGGTGTAGAGCGACAGTTTCCCGACCGGGATGCCCATTCCGTTTGCGCCGAGGTCGCCCAGGCCCAGGATGCGCTCGCCATCCGTGACGACGATCACCCGGACGTCGGGGATAGGCCAGTTCGCGAGCACTTCGGCGATTCGGCCGCGATCCTCGGATGAGATATACAGGCCGCGCGGCCGGCGGAAGATATGGCCGTACTGCTGGCAGCCCTGGCCGACGGTCGGGGTGTAGACCAGCGGCATCATGGCTTCCATGTTGTCGATCAACACGCGGTAGAACAGCGTCTCGTTGCGGTCTTCCAGGTCGATCAGGTAGACATACTTCTCCAGATCATTCGGTTTCCTGGAAAGGTTCTCAAGGATGCGGGCTGCCTGGGCCTCAAGGGTCAATGTGCGCGGCGGGAGAAGGCCGCGCAGGCCCAATGCCTCGCGCTCGGCTTCGGTGAAGCCGGTGCCACGGTTAAACAGCGGATTGTGGAGCAGTTCAGTGCCATGCGGGAAATAGGGCGGCACCTTGGCGGTCGCCGTCAAATGAGTATCGGACATGAGACACCATCCTTGTGGAAAGTAGAAGGCCACGTCTTCCGGGCAACTGCGGCCTGAGCCGGTGCGCGGAGAGTGCTGCCAGGGCCGATTGGGGTGACTTGGTAAGGGAGCAGCGACTACTCGTAGTGTACTCCCATAGGGCGGGTTTTGCCACTGGTTGCCGCAAGGCCCCGACGTGGCCTACAAGGATGTCGTCTTCAGGGCCGGGACCGCGGTCAGCTTCCCGCTGGGCGCAGCCAACCGCGACCCGGCGGCCTACGCCGACCCGGACCGGCTGGACATCGGCCGGGAAAACAACCGCCACATGGCTTTTGGCGGCGGCATCCACTACTGCCTCGGCGCGCCGCTGGCCCGGATGGAGGGTGAAATCGCCTTCACCTCGCTGGCTCGGCGCTTGCCCACCCTCAGCCTGGCGACGGACGAAGTGACGTACCGCGACAACTACACGCTGCGCGGCCTGACGTCGCTCCCGGTCAGGGCCTAGCCCGTTGGGACGATGCCCGCCGCGGCCAGCCGTTCCTGGATCAGCGCCAGCATCTTGAGCCGCAGCTCCGCGCCGCGGCCGTAACGCGCCTTCGCGTACACGGTCAGGTTCGCAGAACCGCGAACCGCGCCTTCCTCACTGATCACGCGCCAGGGCTCGATCAGGTCAGACAGGAGCGATGGCGCTTCCTCGCCCAGCGCCTGGAGGGCGGCCATCGCCGCTGACAGATCGGCCGCGTTGATCATGACTGAGACTGACGTGCCGGTGAAGCTGCCCCGGCTGAAGTTTCGCAGGATGCGGATCTCGCCTTGCGGGACCACGACCAGCTCGCCGGTGCGGGTTCTGATGGCAACGGTCCGAATGGTCAGATTCTCGACCACGCCCTCGACCGCGTCGCCCACACGGACGACCTGAACGCGTTCCCCCACATCGAAGCGGTCTTCGAAGATGTTGCTCAAGCCATTGAGCAGATCGCCGATGAAGTCACGGGCAGCAAAGCCAAAGGCGTTGGCCAGGATGGTGGCGACGATGGCCAGGTTGGCGAGACTGACGAACTGCCCGAAGGTCAGGATAGCTGCCACCAGATAGGCAGTGATGGTGATGAGACTGGCGACAAGATAACGAAGGGTGTTCCGGCGGCGCTGGGCGGGCAGGGCGGCCGCGGCTTCTGGTTCCGTTGTCTCGGCAGGTGCACGCGAGTCCCGCAGAAAGGGCAGCGCTGCGAGCCAGCCCGCCAGTCGCCAGCTTGCCTTGGAGATGAGCCAGGCAACGAAGAAGAGGGCAACGGCGACAAGCACCCGCAGCGGAAAGCGGAAAGTGTCCAGCAGCGCGGCGATGCGCCTCGCCGTTTCGCCGGTACCGAATAGCGTCATGAAGAGCCGGGGGATGTCGATGTCGGCCGCTTGCAGGACGCCGACCGCCAGCGCCGCTGCCACGGTGATCACCAGGAACGGCACGAGAATGAGGATCAGGATCCGGCGGCCCATTATGATCTGTCCTGACCCGCGAACGCGATCCCCAGTTCGGCAAAGCGTTTGCTGATGACGTCGTGTACCGCAAGTTGCAGCTCTTCTTCCTGACCGGGCACGGTGCGCCCGTAGACCGCCAATGCCACGGAATCCCCCAGGAGGCCGTCGGGGCAGATGACGTGCCACGGCTCGAGCAGGCCGGGCACCAGTGCCGGCGATTCAGGCTCCATCGCCTCCAGCGCGGCCAGGGCGCCGGCAACATCCGCGCCTCTTACGGGGAGTGGCACGTAGACGCCGGTCCGCGCCCCGCGGCTGTAGTTGCGGAAGATGCGTACTTCGCCGTTCGGCACCGTGATGAGTTCGCCGGTCGGCGAACGAAGCGAGGCATAGCGCAGGTTGACGCTCTCCACGTCCCCCTCGACTTCATGCTTATCGATCAGCCGCAGCATGATGTCATCCCCTACGGCGTAGTTGTTCTCGAAGATGTTGCCGATGCCGCCCAGCAGATCGCCGACGATGAGCCGCGCGCCCCAGGCAAGCCCGCTGGCCAGGGCCGTGACGACGATTGCCAGTTGCGAAAGCGGGACAAACTGGCCCAGGCTGAAGATGAATGCGGCCGCCAGCGCGGAGAGGGCGATCACGCTGGCCACGAGCTGGAGGATGGTCCGGCGGCGGCTCGGCCGGACATAAGCCGGCTGCTCCCCATCCGCCGGCGTGCCGGTTGCCGGCGCCGCGTCGGAGAAGCGATCGATCACCGGATAGCCCAGAAGCCACGCCGCGATGCGCGCCCGATTACGGTAGATGAAGAGCGCGGCCGAAAAGAGGAGGAAGCAGAAGACGATCTGGAACGGCAGGAGCACGCAGCGGACAAGAATGCCGACCAGGCCGACGATCTCCGGGGGCTGCCCGTCCAGCAGGCTGACGCCGGCCAGCACGTCGTCAATCCCCTCGATGGAGGCGACGCCGACGGAGATGCTCAGCAGGGCGATGATCAGCAGGAACGGCGAAGCCAGGATCAGCAGGTTTCGCCGGATGTTTGACAGGCGAGGCGTGGCCATCGGAAGGACTCAAGGCTGATTTTAGACGCAGCTTGAAAGTCCGACAATGCCGGCGGCGGCTGCGTGTCGCGCCCGCGCCGGGGCGGCCAGGGAACGGCGACCGGCAGGGAACAGCGGGCCGGTTCGGCGACCGGCGGCCAGGACGCGCAGGCGGCGGCTGTTCAACCGGGGGCAATCTTCCGGCAACCATCGAATTGCCCTGCCCGATGCTTGACAATCGCGCGCTCATTCTGCTATCATGTGACCGTTCACATGTGACCGGTAACAGTGTCCGCTAGCCCACACTATCCCACTGAAACGGTCGCTGCAACTTGAGAGCCGGCCCCATGGCCCGGTGGCATCTCGTACAAGGCGTAGCGAAGTGCGTATCTGGCGTAGCTGATGTCTCGAACCCGCATTACCATTCGTGACGTTGCCGCGGCGGCCGGTGTTTCCCACCAGACGGTCTCGCGCGTCATCAACAACAGCGACGCCGTGCGTCCCGAAACGCGGGCACGTGTTGCGGCGGCGATAGAGCGACTCGGCTTCCGGCCGGACGCCATCGCCCGTTCGATGGCCAGCGGCCGGACCGGCAACCTGGCCTGCTTTTCCCCCAATCTGACCGACTACACCTTCGCCAGCATCATCGACGGGGCCGAGCGCGAGGCGCGCAGGCACGGATATTTCCTGATGTCGGCGTCCGCGCCGGATGCCGACACCTTTGCGCTGGTCGTTGACCAGCTCATTGCCGGCCGTCGCGCCGACGGCATGATGGTCATCAATCCGTTTGCCGATGAGCGCCACCACTTCCTGCCGGCCGGTTTTCCGACGGTCTTTGCCGGGGCGCGGCCGCGCGAGGAATCGGCCAACTCGGTCGCGCTGGACGACGTGACGGTCGCCCGCCAGGCGACGCAGCATCTGCTGGAGCTGGGACACCAACGGATCGGCATGGTGACCGGCCCGCCGGCGGAGGATTGCTCGCAGGACCGCTCGCTGGGCTACGAACAGGCCCTTCAGCGCGCCGGGCTGGTGGGTGATCCACGCCTCATCGTCGAAGGCGACTGGTCGGCCGCTTCCGGCTACCGGGCGTTCAGCCGTTTCGCGGATGTCGGGCTTCCGTCGGCCATCTTTGCCCAGAATGACCAGATGGCCGTCGGTATCCTGCGCGCCGCGCGAGACGCCGGCCTGTCCTTGCCTGACGATCTGTCGGTCATCGGCGTAGACGATATCCCGCTGGCGGCGTTCTTCGCCCCGCCACTGACGACGATCCGCCAGGACTTCGCCGCGATCGGCCGTCGGGCCGCGCAGTTGCTCATCCGCGCTGTCGAACAACCGTCGGCCGCGCGCGAGCATCTGCTACTGCCCGGCGAAATGCTCGTCCGCCGCTCGACGGCGGCCCCGCTACACCCTGTGATCAGCACGAATACAGACACACTTCACGCAGTTGCGCAAAAGTGAGGAGGTGAGGCGCTCGAAAGAAACGCAAAGAAACTCACAAACCGGCCGTCATCGGGCGGCAGACCAAACGACTTAATCCATTCTGCGGAGAATCAGGAGAGAAGAACATGCAGCGTAAGAGATTGTGGATGCTACTTGGCCTCATCGTCGTGCTGGCCCTTGTGCTGGCTGCCTGTGGCGGCGCGGCCGAGACCCCGACCGAGGAAGTAGCGGCGACCGAAGCGCCGGCTGAAGAAGCGGCGCCAACAGAAGCGGTTGTCGAAGAAGTGGCTCCGACCGAGGAGCCGGCGGCCGAGGAGCCGGCGGGCGAGGAGATCACCCTGCGGTGGCGGACGCGGCCGGACAACCAGGCCGAGATCGACGTGTACCAGTCGGTATCCGACAGCATCG
>CAYRBP010000063.1:0-5187 GCA_964422535.1 uncultured Ardenticatenaceae bacterium
AGGCGAGCAGGTGTGTCCGGGTTGTTGGTGAGCGCTGGATCACGGGTCTTCCCACGGCCGTCGGACGCAGGACGCCTGGGAACGCGCCTGTCGAGCGCGCCGCACTCCGGAAAGTGCGACGCGCCCGAATTGCCGAACGGCTCCGGCTCAGTTCAGTTCAGCCAGCAACCCCACCCGCTCGTTGAACGCTTCGATCAATTTGTCGATCTGGGCATCCATGCCGTGCAGGCGCGTCCAGTACGCATCGTCATACCACTGCTCGTTGAGTTCCTCGAAGGTCTTGCCCTGCTGCTCGACCCAGGTGTAGTACTTCAGGTTGTGGATGCGCTTGCGGTCGGTGTAGGTCAGCTCCTGCAGGTTGTCCGTACTCTGGCCCAGCAGGTAGCGGTGATAAACGCCCGCGGCGTCCAGCGGCGTGAACGGGCCTTCCAGCTCGCGGTACTCCTCAACGCGGCTGCGGTACATCTCCATCGAGTCAGTCGCGATGGTCATGACGATATCCTGGCGGCCGAGTTCGTAGTACTTGGCCATCTTGATCGCCGACAGCATGTTCGAGATGCACGAGATACCCAGGTCAGGGAGCAGATCGATCAGGTCTTTCGAGATCCCCTGCGACGCCAGGTATTCCTGGCCGGCCGGCTCGTTGAACAAGCGCATGACGCCGATCGGGGCCGCGTCGTCGATGGCCACAACCATGTCGGTGTTCTTGACGTTGTGGATCCAGGGCACGTGCTTGTCGCCGATGCCCTCGATGCGGTGGGCGCCAAAACCGTTGTTGAGCAGGGTCGGGCATTGCAGCGCCTCACTGGCGCAGATCTTGCTCGTCGGGTACCGCTCCTTCATGTAGTCGCCGGAAGCGATCGTCCCGGCTGACCCGGTGGCCGACGCCATGCCGCGATAGCGGTCGTTCGGACCCATCACCTTCTGCAGGACCTCGTCCAGGGCCGGACCGGTGACGCTGTAGTGCCACAGGTAGTTGCCGAGTTCATCGAACTGGTTGAAGATGACGAGATCTTCCCCGGAACCGCGCAGCTCCCAGCACTTGTCAAATATCTCCTTGACATTGCTTTCCGAACCGGGGGTCTTGATGACCTCGCCGGCGACCTGGGCCAACCAGGCGAAGCGCTCCTGGCTCATCCCTTCCGGCAAGATGGCGATCGATTCGCAGGCGAGCAGGTTGGAATCATAGGCGCCGCCGCGGCAGTAGTTGCCGGTCGACGGCCAGACCGCCTTCTGGGTGGTCGGATCAAACTGACCCGTGACCAGGCGCGGGACCAGACAGCCGAAAGCCGCGCCTACCTTGTGGGCGCCGGTCGGGAACCACTTGCCGACGATGATGACGATGCGCGCGTCGGTCCCGGTCAGTTCGGGCGGGAACTCGATGTAGTTGACATCGCCGAACCCGCCGCCCTTCAACACCGGCTCATTGTGCCAGGTGATGCGAAACAGGTTGAGCGGGTTCAGGTCCCACAGGCCAACATCGCCCAGGCGCTGCTTGACGGCCGCGGGCACTTTCTCGGGGTGGCGCTGCTGCTCGAACGTCGGGATGATGATGTGGCGCTCGCGAGCGCGGCGAACGGCATTCTCCAGGGCGGCTTCGTGGATGGTCAGGTCGATCATGGTTCAGGTCTCCTCGGGGAGGGTCTAGGGTGCGCGACGGGGTAGCGTCGGCCGCTGTGGGGTTTTGGCCCCGCCAGTTCGGGGATTGACCGTCACATGCGTATCGGGGCCAGGGCTGCCGACCTGCTACCTGCGCCGTAGTATATCGCCAATCCGGGGTCTTGACGATTGACATTCGTCACCCGTTGGGGTGCCTTTCGTCGTTGAAATCGGCGGCCGCCTCACAGGGCGACCGCCGCGCTATGCCCGCTTGCCGTTCAGGTAGGCTTTCAGGAACTGGCCGGTGTATGACCCGCCAACCTGCGCCACCTGTTCCGGTGTGCCTTCGGCGATGATCTCCCCGCCGCGGTCCCCGCCTTCCGGCCCCATGTCGATCACGTGGTCGGCGACCTTGATGATGTCGAGGTTGTGCTCGATGATGACGACGGTGTTGCCCTTGTCCACCAGCTTGTTGAGCGCGTGGATCAGCTTGGCGACGTCGTGGGCATGGAGGCCGACCGACGGCTCGTCCAGGATATAAAGCGTGCGGCCGGTGGCGATCTTGCTCAGCTCCCGGCTGAGCTTGACCCGCTGCGCCTCGCCGCCGCTCAACGTCGGGGCGGGCTGGCCGAGGTGGATGTAACCCAGACCAACGTCGGCCATCGTCTGCAGCTTGCGCCGTACCGGCGGGATGTTGGCGAAGAACTCCAGCGCCTCATCGACCGTCTGGTCAAGCACCTCAGCGATGTTGAGATCCTTGAAGCGCACCTGCAGCGTCTCGCGGTTATAGCGCGCGCCCTTGCAGATATCGCACGGGACATAGATGTCGGGCAGGAACTGCATCTCGATCCGGTTCTGCCCCTGCCCCTGACAGGCCTCGCAGCGGCCGCCTTTGACGTTGAAGCTGAACCGGCCCGGCCCATAGCCGCGGATCTTGCTCTCCGGCAACCCGGCGAACAGGTCGCGGATCTGGTTGAACAGGTTGGCATAGGTCGCCGGGTTGCTGCGCGGCGTGCGGCCGATCGGGCTCTGGTCGATCTCGATCACCTTGTCCAGATGTTCCAGGCCGCGGATGGCCTCGTGCTTGCCCGGCAGAACCTTCGAGCCATAGAAATGCTGATTCAGCCGCTTGCTCAGGATCTCGACCAGAAACGAGCTCTTGCCGCTGCCGCTGACGCCGGTGATGCAGACGAACTTGCCCAGCGGGATGCGGATGTCGATGTTCTTGAGGTTGTTCTCGCTGGCGCCGATGACTTCAAGGAACTCGCCGTTCCCGGCGCGGCGCTTGCGGGGCACGGCGATGTACTTGCGGCCGCTGAGATATGCCCCGGTCAGTGAATGGGGGTCGCGTTCCACCTCTTCCGGCGTCCCCTCAGCCACGAGTTCGCCGCCGTGTTTGCCCGCGCCCGGTCCGAGGTCGATCAGCCAGTCGGCGGCGCGCATCGTGTCCTCGTCATGCTCGACGACCAGGACGGTATTGCCCAGGTCGCGCATGCCCTGAAGGGTATGGATCAACCGGGCGTTGTCGCGCTGGTGCAGGCCGATGCTCGGCTCGTCCAGGACATAGAGCACGCCCATCAACCGGCTGCCGATCTGCGTCGCCAGGCGGATGCGCTGCGCTTCGCCGCCGGAGAGCGTGCCGGCGGTCCGGTCGAGGGTCAGGTAGTCCAGACCGACGTCGATCATGAAACTGAGCCGTTCGGCGATCTCTTTCAGGATGGGCCTGGCGATCATCCGCTGGCGGGCGGTCAGGGTCGTGCGGTCGTCGTCGTTCAGGCATTGGGCCCAGTCAAGCGTCTTGACCACCGGCTGACGGATCGTGTCGACGATGGTCACGCCGTTGATGTCGACGGCGCGGGCCACCGGTTGCAGCCGCGTCCCGTCACAGGTCCGGCACGGCCGGTCAACCATGTACTCCTCCAGCTTGAAGCGCACGTAGTCCGAGGTCGACTCATTGTAGCGCCGCCACAGGTTGGGGATGACGCCCTCGTACTTCGTCCCGTAGTTGCGTGCCTGGCCCTCGCGGTTGGTGTATTTGACGATGACAGACTCGGACCCGCTGCCATACAGGAGGATCCGCATCTGCTGGGCCGTCAGGTCTCTCACGGGCACATCGAGCGGGATGTCGAAGTGCATGGCGGTCGCCTTCAGGAGTTGCCAGTAGTAGCCCGCCTTGTCCTCGGTCGGCCAGCCGGTGATCGCGCCCTCTGCCAGGGTCAGGTCCTTGTTGGGCACGACCAGGTCAGGATCGATCTCCTTCATCGTCCCCAGGCCCTGGCAATCCGGGCATGCGCCGTACGGCGTGTTGAAGCTGAACGTCCGCGGCTCGATCGGCGGGATGCTCGTGCCGTCATACGGGCAGTAGAGATGCTCGGAATAGAGGTGGTCGACCGGGTTTTGGGCGTCGGTGACGTCGTTGATGATGACGATGCCGCCGCCCAGACGCAGCGCCGTCTCGATCGAGTCGGTCATTCGGCTGCGGTCAGAGGCAGCTTCTTCGCCCGTGTCGTCCGGCGCATGGCGGATGACCAGCCGGTCAACGATCGCCTCGACCGTGTGGTTCTTGTAGCGGTCGAGCTCGATCTTCTCATCGACCTGACGGATCTCGCCGTTGACGCGGACGCGGACGAAGCCTGCCTTGCGGACGTCGTCGAAGACGCTCTGGTGCTGGCCCTTGCGGTCCTTGATCAGCGGCGCGAGCACCTGGACCCGCGTGCCGGGGGGCATGGACATGACGTTGCTGACGATCTGCTCGGCCGACTGAGGCATGACCGGGCGGCCGCACTCCGGGCAGTGGGGCGTGCCGACGCGGGCGAAGAGCAGGCGCAGGTAATCGTAGACCTCCGTCACGGTGCCCACAGTCGAGCGTGGGTTGTGGCTTACGCCGCGCTGGTCGATCGACACGGCCGGGCTGAGACCCTCGATCTGGTCGACGTCCGGCTTCTCCATCTGGCCGAGAAACTGGCGCGCGTAGGCGGACAGCGATTCGACATAGCGGCGCTGCCCTTCGGCAAAGATCGTGTCGAATGCGAGCGACGACTTGCCCGAGCCGGACAGGCCGGTGATGACCACCAGCTTATCGCGGGGGATCTCGACGTCGATGTTCTTCAGATTGTGCTCGCGCGCGCCGCGCACGATGATCTTATCGAGGGACATATGGTCGTCCGACTCCTTGCCGTCGCCGTTCGGAAACGGGGCAATCGCTGATTCTAGCACGAGCATGGGACACCTGCCATTAGCGTTGTGTAAAGCGTGCGCGGCCGTCCGCACAGCCGCCTGACTCAGCATGATAGCACAAATGATCTAATTTTGATATCCCGCGTTTCACGGATCGGTTACATTGTCTGAACAGCTCCTTTACAACTGGCTTCTACGATGGTTCCATGCACGCGCGTGCAGGAGGACTATCATGCTTCACAAGGGAAAGGTTTGGATCGCCATCATCGGCATCGCCTTGCTGGCGGCCGTGGCTGGGTATCTCCTCTACAGCAACGGGCAAGCCGCCGCGGCACAGGCCGACGCGGCCGGCGAGCTACAGACCGCGCCCGTTCGCACCGGCAGCATCACGGTGTCCGCGACCGGGGCAGG
>CAYRBP010000063.1:5287-18388 GCA_964422535.1 uncultured Ardenticatenaceae bacterium
TACAGACCGCGCCCGTTCGCACCGGCAGCATCACGGTGTCCGCGACCGGGGCAGGTGCGGTCATCCCTGCCCGTGAAGTCGAGCTCGCTTTCACCAGCGCCGGCGTTCTGAAAGAGCTACTCGTCAGCGTCGGCGATCAGGTCGAAGCTGGCGACGCGCTTGCTCGGGTCGACGACACCGACGCCCAGCAGGCGCTGCTGGCGGCCGAACTACAACTGGCTCAGGCCGCCATGCAGACCGACGCCGCGACGACCAAGACCGGGATCAGTTTCGACGACATCAGCATCGAGCAGGCGCAGATGGCTCTGGAAGAAGCGCAGGCTGACCTGGACGAGATGCTGAACTTCGCGCCCGACCCGGACGAGATCGCGCTGCTCGAGGCGCAACTCGCCTCGGCCGAAGCCAGCTACAACGCCGCACGCGGCCAGGAAGCGGCCAGCAGCACCAGCATCACGATCGAGCAGATCAGCGTCGGCCAGGCGGAGCGCTCGTTGGCTGAAGCACAGGACGCTTACGACACCGCCTTTGACCCCGGGCGCGACTGGGAGTTGAATGATCCTTTCAAAGCCGACGCGCTGGAGGCCGAACGCGACCGGGCCGAAGATGCCCTGCTGAGAGCCCAGGAAGCGCTCCAGGTCGCCCAGCTGAACTACAACGCGACCGTCTCGGGCACGAACCGCAGCAGTTCCGCATCGGCCGAAACCAACTTGCTGTCCGCCCAACAGGCGCTGGAGAAGGCGAAGTCCGGCCCGACGGAGGATGAAATTGCGGCGGCGCGGTCGGCCGTGCGCGAGGCGGAACTGGCCCTGAAACAGGCCCGGCTCAACCAGGAAGCGAACGCCCTCGACCTGCAACAGGCGGAGCTGAATGTCCAGTCGGCCCAGGCCGCGGTCGACGGCACGACGCTGACCTCGCCCATCGACGGCGTTGTCACGACCATCAACGCCGGCGTCGGCGAGTCCGTCTCCGGCACCGTGATCGTTGTGGCCGACCTGGCCCGGCCGCTGCTGGAGGTCTATCTTGACGAGAGCGACCTGAACATGGTCGGCCTCGGCTATGAGGTCGAAGTCAGCTTCGACGCGCTGCCGGACGAGCTGTTTACCGGCACAGTCGTCCAGATTGACCCCGAGCTTGTCGACTCGAACGGCGTCAGCGCCGTGCGCGCCCTGGTCCAGCTCGACCCGGATTCGTTCGCCAAGCCGCAAACGCTGCCGGCCGGGCTGAACGCCACGGTCGAGGTCATCGGCGGCCGGGCGGAGAACGCGCTCCTGGTCCCGGTCGAGGCGCTGCGCGAGATCAGCGACGGGCAGTACGCCGTCTTCGTGATGGTTGACGGTGTCCCTGAACTGAGGCTGGTTGAGGTCGGCCTGATGGACTACACCTATGCCGAAATCCTCTCCGGGCTGGAGCAAGGTGACATCGTGACCACCGGGGTGATCGAGACCTCGACGGGCGGAGCGACTGACACCACTGACGAATCGAGCGGCAACACCATGCCGACCGACGGGAACTTCATGATCCCGCTGGAAGGTGCGCCGCCCGGCGGCAACTAGCGCTATCGCGACGACGGCCGCGTCGCGCCACGGAGATGAACCGCATGACAACTGCGATCATACAGACACGCGACCTGACAAAGGTCTACGGGATGGGCGATAACCTGGTGAAAGCCCTGGACGGGGTCGATATCCGCATCGATGCCGGCGAGTTCGTCGCCGTCATGGGGCCGAGCGGCTCAGGCAAGAGCACCCTGATGAACATCCTGGGCTGTCTGGATCGGCCAACCGGGGGACACTACTGGCTCGGCGGCGAAGACGTCAGCAGCCTGAACAAGCAACAGCTGGCTGCGATCCGTAACCGGCGGATCGGCTTCATCTTCCAGTCCTTCAACCTGCTTCCCCGGACGAGCGCCCTGCGCAACGTCATGCTTCCGCTCATCTATAAACGGGGCGACACGCTGGCGGCCGGGGAGCGTGTGGAACGGGGGATGGCCGCGCTTGAGTCTGTCGGTCTGGCCGACCGCGCCCACCACCAGCCCAACGAAATGTCCGGCGGCCAGCGACAGCGGGTCGCCATCGCCCGCGCCCTGATCAACGATCCGCTGCTGATCATGGCTGACGAACCCACCGGCAACCTGGACACGCGGACGGGCCAGGAGATCATGAACCTTTTGCACGAACTGCACAGCCGTGGGCGCACCATTCTCATGGTGACCCACGAGCACGACATCGCCGCGCAAACCCAGCGGGCCATCACGCTGGTTGACGGCAAGGTGGCCGGCGGCGTGCCCGCCGGCGCCGAGGGGGTGACAGCATGACGGCCGCACAGGAGATCGTCCATGACCCGGTTACGGGCCCAATCGCGCCAGTCGCTCCGGCCGCAGCTGACAGCGGCGGAACGATCAGCCCGCGCGAGGTGATCAGCATCTCGTGGGAAGGGATCGTCCGCAACAAGATCCGCTCGCTGCTGACGATGCTGGGCGTCATCATCGGCGTCGCGGCGGTGATCATCATGATCGCCATCAGCGCCGGCACCGAAGCGACCATCGCTGAACAGATTGAAGGCCTGGGGGCGAACCTGGTCTTCATCCAGGCCGCTTTCGGCCGCCTCGGTCCCGGCGGCGGCAGTTCGGCCAACCTGGTCTATGACGATACGGCCATCGTGGAAAGCGTGCCCGGCGTCGTGGGCACGGTCGTCGACCAGGCAATCAACCTGAACATCAAGGCTAACGGGACGACGCTGAGCGGCGTGATGGTCGTCGGCACCACGCCCGACTTCCCGTCCGTGCGCGAGGTAGCGATCGCCGACGGACGGTTCTTCAGCGAGAAGGACCTGGAGCGCACTGCCAAGGTCGTCGTGCTCGGCGCGGGCGTGGCTGAGGACCTGTTCGGCTCGGCCGATCCGATCGGCCAGTCGATCACGATCGGCACGACGAAGCTGACGGTCATCGGCGTGGCGGCCGAGAAAGGCGTTGTCGGCAATACCGACTTCGACGCCCAGGTCTACGTCCCGATCAGTCTGGTTTTCGATAAATTCGTCCCCAGCCAGTTCGCGCGCTTCATCGGCAACAACGTGCGGATGATCTATGCCCAGATCGAAGAAGATGCCGACATCGAGGCGGTCGTCCAGCAGATCAAGTACAAGCTCGCCAGCAGTAAGGGCGTGGCGGTGGATGAACTGCCCATCACCATACAGACCCAGGACGACATCATTGAGACCCGGGGAGCAACCACGGAGGCTTTCCGCAACCTCCTCGCCTGGGTGGCGGGCGTGTCGCTGATCGTCGGCGGCATCGGCATCATGAACATCATGCTCGTCAGTGTGACCGAGCGCACCCAGGAGATCGGCATCCGCCAGTCGGTCGGGGCGACACCCAGTGATATCCGGCTGCAATTCCTGACCGAGGCATTGATGCTGAGCCTGGTCGGCGGCCTGATCGGCGTCGTGGTCGGCGTAGTGGGCAGCTACATCTTCGGCGCAACGAGCGATATGAGGACGGTCATCGTGCCGTCGTCGATCCTGCTGGCCTTTGGTTCGGCGGCGGCCGTCGGCATCTTCTTCGGCTTCTTCCCGGCCAACAAGGCGGCGCAACTCGACCCGATCGAGGCGCTGCGACATGAGTAGTTCGACAACAGCAAAATCCGCGAGGTAAATCGATGAAAGACATCGTCATTCTTCTGTTCCTGGTCGCCCTGCTGGCGCTGGCAGCCTGCACGCCGGCCGGTGACGGCGCGGCCGTCGCCCCGCCCGAAGGGCTGGAGCAGATCGATCTGGTCGCCGGTGGCGGCGACCTGTCCCTGCAGGGGAAACTGGCCCTCGGTATCGTCCAGCTGGAAGAGACCGACATGGCCGTGACCGAAGCCCAGGCAACCGAGATGCTGCCGTTGTGGCAGGCGCTTCTGACCCTGAGCAACAGCGATACGACGGCCGATGCCGAACTTGAGGCGGTCGTCCGCCAGATTCAAAAGGCGATCACGCCGGAACAGCTTCAGGCGATCGATGCGATGGAGTTGACGGCCGACAGCCTGGCCGCGTTGCAGGAGAGCGGCGCGCTGGTCATCGGCTTCAACCAGGAACTCCCGGCTGATGCGGCCGGCGGCGGCACGCGCCCGCAGTTCGGGGGTGGCGCCCCTCCTCCCGGCGACTTCGTCGTCCTCGGCGGGCCCGGCGGCGGCCCGGCGGGCGGCGCGGGCGCCGATCTCAGCGAGGACGACCTGGCGACGCGCCAGGCCGAATTCGCCAACATCGATCCGGCCGAGATGCAGGAGCGGATGCTGACCGGAATTGTCGTGCGTCTGCTCCAGACCAAGACGGGTGAAGCGCCGGACCGTCCGGGTTTCGCTGCGTTCGAAGCCATCCTTGCCGCGGTCAGCGAAGCGACCGGCCTGAGCGCGACTGACGTGCAGGCTCAGGTGTCAGAAGGCAAGACGCTGGCTCAGGTGATCGAGGACGCCGGCGGCGACATGGCGGCCGTCCGGGCTGCGGCCATCGAGGCGATCCAGGCGCTACCGGATGGACAAGACATAGACGCGGGTGAGATGGTCGATCGTTTGCTGAGCCAGGCGACACAACCGATCCCACCGGGTACCCCCGCCCCCTAGCCGGACCGGCAACAAGAGACCAGGGCAGGGCATCCGCGAAGCCGGATACCCTGCCCTTTCATTTTTCAGGGCTGCGCGCTAGTTATAGCCGTTGGCGAAGATGTCGATCATCAACTTTGGATCGCCTAGCGGGTAGAGGATTGGGCAGGTCGCGCCGCTGCTGATGTACTCGCGGACCTTGGCCTTGACCTCTTCCGGCGAGCCGCTGGCCGTGCACATCTGGACAACGTCATCGGGTACGAGGTGCATCGCGCCTTCAATTTGCTCTTCGGTCGCCGGCCAGGTCAACACCTGGTGTATCTCGTCCAGCAGTTCCTGGCTGACGCCGCTGGCCTTCATCAGATGCGGCTGCTGGCCCAGGTACTGGGTCATCATCTTCCGGGCCATGTCGAGGGCGTGCTTGCGATCATTGTCAACCGAGCAGATGACCAATTGCGGCCGGTCGATATCGTCGATCTTTCGGCCGACTTTCTTCGCCCCCGTTTCCAGGGCGTCCATCGCCTCGGCGTTGTACTTGGGGTTGACCAGATAGTTCAGGCAGACGCCATCGGCGATTTCGCCGGCCATTTCCATCATCTTCATGCCCGTCGCACCGATGTAGACCGGCACGTTGCGCGGCGTCTTGCGGCCGTGGACGACGTCGAGCTGGATGCCGTCGACGTGGTGGAACTCGCCGTTGAAGGTGACGTTTTCCATCGCCAGCAACCGCTTGAAGACCTCAACCGTCTCGCGCATCGCCAGCAGCGGCTTGCGCCGGTCGATGCCCACCTTCTGCGCCAGCGGGTCCCACCAGGCCCCGATGCCGCAGATGATGCGGTCGGGGGCCAGGTCGTCCAGCGTCAGGTAGGTAGCCGCCAGCAGGCCGATGTTGCGGGTCCAGTTGTTGATGACGCCGCTGGCGACCTTGATCTTCTTCGTCACGGCGGCGAAGGCCGCCATGGGCACGATGGCGTCGCGGACGAGGCGGCTCTCGGCCTGCCAGACGGCCTCAAAGCCGTTGGCCTCGGCGTACTGAACCAGTTCCATCCCTTCCTGGAGGGAGTGGGCATCCTGTAGGTAAAGGGCAACGCGGTCGGGCATGGGAAACCTCCTCTATTGTGGGACGAAGGTGCACGGCACTTCTGGAGGACTGTGCACCAGACGGGCAACCCTATTCATCGGCTACCTGCACCAGGTAACCGTTGTAAACAAGCCAGTCGCTCTCCGTGTCGAGGTCGAACCGCAGTCCGGGGGCGGCGATCACCTGGACGACGCCGCGCGCCGCCGCTTCCGCAAGGTGGCGGCCGAAACTGCCCGGTCCGTACTGGAATGTGAAGTCGCCGGGCGGGGCGAGCAACAGCGCGTTGGTGCCGTCCTGGACCTCGTCGGGGCAGATCGCCGCCAGCCTTGCCGGCCGCACCGGGTCCGCCAGCGGCGCGACCATCAGCTGGATATCGTGCGGCCGGACAAAGGGCAGGTCGGCCGGGAGGACGAGGATAGCCGTCGCACCTTCGGCCGCGGCGCGGGCCGCACCCAGCGTCACGGCCTGGTTCAACCCCACCGGCTCCGCTTCCCACAGGACGCGAGCGCCGTGGCGCTCGGCCAGGGCCGCGGCGTCCGGGTCGGCCGTCACGACCAGCACGCCATCGATGTCTTCGGACCCGGCCAGAAGGCCAAGCAGGTGATCGAGAAAGCCGCGGATCAGGTCCGCGCGCTCGCCGGCCGTCAGCAACCGCGCGAGCCTGCGCTTGCTCTCCGGGAGTCGCTTGACGGGAATGATAGCCCAGGTGGTCATGGCAGTAAGTGGGAATTATACCGCCAGACCGGCTTCACGCATGTCAGAAGAAGCCGGCCGGCAGGCCAATCGCGCCCACGGCAACGCCCGGGGACGGGCGGAACCCGCCGCGCTATCCTTCAAACCGTGCGCCGGCCGGAGGGCAGGGCAACGGCCACACCCTACCTATCCGCAGGATATCGGTGCAGGCGCAGCTGCACCCTCCTGCGATCCCGGCGGCTGATCGGCGCAGGGCGGGAACGCTATCCCAGCAACTCCAGCGCAAAGGACAGGACCTCGCGGGCAAGGCGCTCGCGGTCGGGGGGGTGGGGCATGAGCGTATCGGTACAGAGCAGGGCCAGGCCGTCCTCCGCGGCCATCCCGGCGTCGGCCTGGTCATAGACGAAGCCGTCGAGCAGGTGGCCGTAGTACTGGGCGACGGCCGCGGCCGAGGGCGCCAGCCCCAGCTCGGCCATCATCTTCGCCGCCGGGCCCTTGACGGCCTTTCCGCCGATGATCGGCGAGACCGCCACCACCGCGCCCGGGACGTCTTCGATGAGCGCCCGAATGGGGTAGACATTGAGGATCGGATCGATGCTGACAAAGGGGTTCGACGGGGCGATGAGCACCAGGTCGGCCGCTTCGAGGGTGCGAATGACGGCCGTTGTCGCCCGAACATCCTCCGGCAGGGCCACCCGGCGCACGGCCGGCTGCCAGCGCTCGCGGACGAACCAGACCTGGAAGGGCAGCACGTCGCCCGTCTGCGTCTCGATGAGCGTCGGCGCGGGTGTGTCGCTCATCGGCAGGACCACCTGTGGGACGCCAAACCCGTCGCACAGCCGTCGGGTGACGGCCGTCAGCGTTTCCCCCTGGTCCAGCCAGTGCGCCCGGCTCAGGTGGGTTGCCAGGTCCAGGTCGCCCAGCATGAACCAGCCCGGGCCGCCCAGGCGGTCAATCTCGCTGATCGTCCGGCGGCTCTCGCCGGCCCGGCCCCAGCCGGTCTCCTGGTTATCGACTCCCGCCAGGGTATACATGACCGTGTCAAGATCGGGGCAGATGGTCAGGCCCAGATGGCGAAAGTCATCGCCGGTGTTGACGATGACGGACAGCTGTTCCGGCGGCAGAAAGGCGGCCAGCCCCTCGGCAAGTTTCGCCCCGCCGACGCCACCGGCCAGCACGACGACGCGGAGGTCCGTTGGAATCATGATGAGATTATCCGTGACTGGGAGAGTCACGCAACGGCAGAGGGGTCGAGTTTGCGGCCGGTCATCCGGCCGTGTTGCCGGCCCGGGGTGTTGTCATAGGGCGCGCGCGGGTATAATGCGCCCACATTGATGCCGGACCAGGAGGCACACGATGAACATGCCAGCGGCTCCAGACCAGGAATCGGAATCGGAACCCGGCCCCGAATCGGAACCGGCCGCAGCGTCTCAGCCGGATCATCAGGCGAATACCGCCATCAAGGTCGCGCTGATCGGTGCGGCCGCCACCGTCATGGTCGCCGTCGTTTCCGGCGTTTTTGCGCTGCTCCAGAGTACGCTCAACAGACCCGCGCCATCGTCCCCCACCATCATCGTTACCGCCGTTGCCACCGCAGTCGCGCCAACGGCCGCGCCGCCGACGGCCGCGCCGCTAACCGCCGCACCTTCGGTTGAGATCGTCGGCCCGACGGAAGCTGTGGTAGGCGACGTCACCTATTTCACCATCGTCAGCGAGGACGCCGAGCGCGCCGAGTGGAGCATCGGCGGTTTCGCCAACAACGAGACGTTTGAGGTGGACCCGCTGCCGCCCAGTCACCAGATCTTCATCGAACCCACCAACGCCGGTCGCGCCGGGGACATGTTCACCCTGGTTGTGACCGTCTACGGCAAGACGGGCGAAAAGGCCACCGCGCGGCACGAATTCGCGATCGTGGACGCGGACCAGTAGCAGCCCGCCGGCTACGAACGCCCGGCCAGCGCTTCCCTCTGCAGGACGACGATCTCCGCGATCCCTGCGGCCGCCAGGTCCAGCAGCGCATCGAATTGCGCCCGGTTGAACGGCGCGCCTTCGGCCGTGCCCTGCACCTCGACCAACTCACCGTCTCCGGTCATCACCACGTTCAGGTCGACGTCGGCGGCAACGTCTTCGCCGTAGTCAAGGTCGAGCATGGGGCTGCCGCCGACCAGGCCGGCGCTGATCGCGGCGATCTGCGCCCGGTGGACGGAAGCCGGCAAAGCACCCGATTCGATCAGCGGCCGCAGGGCCAGCGCCACGGCCAGCCAGCCACCGGAGACGGCCGCCGTGCGCGTGCCGCCGTCGGCCTGCAGGACATCGCAATCAACGGTCAGCGTCCGCTCACCGAGCAGCGAAAGGTCAAGCGCCATGCGCAGGCTGCGACCGATGAGGCGGCTGATCTCCTGCGTCCGCCCCTTCGGCCAGCGCTGCTCGCGCTCGGTCCGCGTCTGGGTGCTGCGCGGGAGCAGGGCGTACTCGGCCGTCAGCCAGCCGTGGGGTTCCGCGGCGTTCTTCAGCCATGGCGGCAGCCGGTTGTCAATGGTGACGTTGCACAGAACGTGCGTTTCGCCGAAGCGGGCCAGGACCGACCCTTCCGCCCAGCGGGTGAAGCCAGTCTCGAAGGAGATGGGCCGCAAGCCGGCAAGGGAACGGTCGCGCGAGCGGGTGTGGGGTGGGTTCACTATCTGAGGCCTCCGCGTCAATTCGACCTGGTGCGCGTATGCGCGCACTATTCTGCTTTCGTGCACAGCAAAAAGGCCAGGGACGCGTTCCATTGGACCGTCTGTTCGGCCAGCTGCCGTTCATACCGTGCCCGGACTGCCTTCACCTCGGCCGCGCTCAGCCCGCCGGACGCCAGTCTCGCCGCGTATGACGGCCGCTCGCCCTCCCCTTCGCCGTACCAGCGGGCCAGGTGGGCGGCGGTGATCAGCCGCTCCTCGGTCTGCTGCTCCAGCCGGACCTCGACCGACAGCCCGGCGGCTTCCAGCGCCGCTGCCAGGTCGCGTTCGTCCCAGTTGACCAGCGGGTCGTCCGCATCGGCGTAGATGGCCTCCTCGGCGGCGGCGACCTTCTCCCGCAGGGCGGTCTCATTTCCCCATTCGACCAGTTCGTAGAGCCGCTGGGTGCGGCGAGGGATGGTCTGGGCGACGACCAACCGGCCTCCGGGCAGCAGCCGGGCCGCCAGGGCGGCCAGGACGGCCGCCGCCGGGCCAGACCGGGTGAACGGGTTGCGGCCGAGGATGCGATCGAAGCGAAGTTCTTCTTCACCACGCAGGGCGAGGAGGTAGTCGAGCTCGGCCAGGTCGCCGATGAGGACGGCCGGGCGCTCCAGTTCGGGCAGGCGGGCCGCCTGCTGGCGCAGGGCCTCGCCCGCGGTGGCGTCGGCCGTCACCGCCCACACGCCGCCTTCCGGCGCGCGCCGCAGCGCTTCCCAGGTCAGCAGGCCGCTGCCCGCGTTCAGGTCGAGGATGAGATGGTGGCGCTGGATGGCGGCGCGCTCGAAGATCGTGTCGCGCAGCGCGGCCAGTTGCCGGCCGCTGCCGGCGATGGCCCGCTGCAGCCAGGCATCACGCGAGCGGCTGGTCGGGCTGGTCGTCAATACTTCCAGGTAAGGCTCGCCCTGTGGATCGATCATCGCCGCCAGCTGGGCCTCACGCCGGCGGGCCACGTCGGCGGCGATCCGCTCCTCGTAACCGATCTGTCCCGGCTGGTAGAACAGCTTGCCCTGCAGCGTGTCGGGCAGGTATTGCTGGGCCACCCAGTGGTCGCGGTAGGCGTGGGGATAGAGATACCCCTGGCCGTGGCCGAAGCCCTCCTTGTCCCGGTTGCCGTCTTTCAGGTGGTTGGGCACATCGGCCTCCTGTTCCTTCTCGACGGTCTCGAGCGCGTCAAAGAAGGCGAAGGCGGAGTTAGACTTGGGCGCGGTGGCCAGGTAGATGGCGGCGACGGCCAGCGGAAACCGTCCTTCCGGCAAGCCGATCCGCTCGAACGTCTCCCAGGCGCTGACGACGACCGACATCGCGCCCGGGTCAGCCATGCCGACATCTTCCCCGGCAAAGATGGCCATGCGCCGGAAGATGAAGCGCGGGTCTTCCCCGGCATAGACCATCCTGGCCATCCAGTAGAGCGCTGCGTCCGGGTCGGAGCCGCGCAGGCTCTTGATGAAGGCGGAGATAGTGTCATAGTGGACGTCGCCGTCCTTGTCAT
The DNA here is from genome assembly GCA_964422535.1 of uncultured Ardenticatenaceae bacterium. Lineage (GTDB taxonomy): Bacteria > Chloroflexota > Anaerolineae > Promineifilales > Promineifilaceae > Promineifilum. The sequence goes on from CAYRBP010000063.1 coordinate 15,842, forward strand.
AGAGGACGGCCCGGCGCTGGATCGACTCCTCCGCAACGGTCAGGTCGATGTGGATGCGGCCGTCCTCATCCGGCGGCGTCGTCTCGACCGCCAGTTCCAGCGCGTTGAGCACGCCGCGGGCATCGCCGTTGGCGACATCGACCAGGTGGTCGAGCGCGTCCGGGGTCAACTCGACGTTCAGCGCGCCATATCCCCGTTCGGGGTCGGCCAGCGCCTGCAACGCCACCCGGCGCAGGTCGTCCTCGCTGAGCGGCCGCAACTGGAAGATGCGGCTGCGGCTGACAAGCGCTTTGTTGACTTCAAAGTACGGGTTCTCCGTGGTCGCCCCGATCAGGATGATCGTCCCATTCTCAACGTGCGGCAGCAGCGCGTCTTGCTGGGCCTTGTTCCAGCGGTGAACCTCGTCGACAAAGAGCGTCGTCCGCTGGCCGTAAAGTTCGCGGCGCTCGCGGGCCGTTTCGATCGCCTCGCGGATCTCCTTCACGCCGGCCAGGACGGCGTTGATGGTGATGAAGTGGCTGCGGGTCGAGTTGGCGATCACCATCGCCAGGGTGGTCTTGCCGGTGCCGGGCGGGCCGTAGAAGATCAGCGACGAGAGCTGGTCGGCCTGGATGGCCCGGCGCAACAGGCGGCCGGGCCCGACGATATGTTCCTGCCCAACGAACTCGTCCAGCGTGCGCGGCCGCATGCGCGCCGCCAGCGGGGCCTCCTGACGCATGCGCTCCTGGGCGGCGTGGGAGAAGAGATCCATGACCCTGATTATAGTCCCATTTGCGACGCGTGTGCCCGGCGGCCTGCCATGTCGCCCGGCCATGTGACACCGCGAACGCCAGGAGACTCCGAGAGCCGAGTTGCTGCGCCCCACATGGGTAACGCGTCTGTTGGGCGTCTCCGTTCGCGATGCCGCCCCACGCCGGCAAGCTGATGCAGCTACATGCCGTCCGGGAAGTTGATTCGAACAGGGGGCACGCCGGCAAATCAAGGGCGACCCCGGATTGAATAACCGCGCAGACCTGATTATACTGAAAGGATTCTGACCGACCTCGCGGGACCGCTGCCTCTACCGGCCCGCCCAACAACCAGGAGACAAGACATGGCGATCAAAGTGACAAAGAGTATGTTGAAGCACAGCGGTTATCGCTGGGAGGCGGCCGAGGGCGACAACGCCCGCCTGGTCAAGCACGACGCGATCATGTTCAGCCGCCGCGAAGGCTATGAGGTGGTGAGGATGATCCAGAAGATGTGCGACCACTTCGGGTACAACAGCGAAGAAGATGTGCAGCGGGTCGAAGCGGCCATCAGGACAGCGCTTCCCAGCAACGTGCGGAGCCAGAAAAACGTCAAGGCCTGGTTGACCGAATACCTGGCCGCCAACTAGGCACAACCCGACGCGTTTCTTCCGGCCGTGCGCTCGTTTTCGATCGCATGGCCTTTTCTTTTTTATGGGGCGCGAGGCGGGGCCGGAAGCGCGCCGCGCGCCTGCAACGCGTCGTGGATAGCATAAAGGAAGACGCCGGCGGCCACCGCAAGATTGAGCGAACTGACCCGGCCGCGCATGGGCAAGCTCAGGGTCGTCTCGCAGACTTCCACCTGGGCCGTCGATAGCCCCTCCCGCTCGCTGCCGAGGAGCAGGACGAGCGGCAGGGCATAAGCGCCGGCCGCGCGGTAGTCAGATCGGCCGCGGGCGCTCGTGCCGATGACGTGGTAGCCGTGACCGGCCGCCCAGGCGGCAAAAGCGGCGAAGGACGCCGAAGCGACCGGCATGCGGAAAACCGCCCCCATGCTCGCCCGCACCGCGCTCGGATGGTACGCATCCACGCCCCCGTCGAGCAAGACCAGCCCGGACCCGCCGACCGCATCCAGCGTGCGCAGGATCGCACCCACGTTGCCCGGGTCCTGCGGGTTCACGAGCGCGACAAGAAAGGGCGATTCGTCGGGCGTCAGGCTCTCCAGCCGGGCGCGCCGCGGCCGGACAACCGCCACCAGGCCCTGCGGGTTGTCCTTCTCTGCCACCGTGGCCATCACCTCCGGCGAGAGGGTCAGGACGGGGATTCCGCGGGCTTCGGCCGCGGCAACGACCGACTGGCCGAAGGGACTCGCCAGCAGCGCGGGCGCGTGCAGCAGGTACTCAACCGTCCCGCTGTCCAGCGCTTCTCCAACGTGAAAGATGCCTTCGGCGAGGCACAGGCCGGTCGCATCTCGTTGTTTGCGCTGGACGAGGGCGCGGGCCGCCTTGACGCGCGGGTTGGAGGGACTGGTGATGAGCGTCATCACCACGAGGATAGCCGAGAGCCAGCCCGCTGCCTACCTGAAAACCAGGGCTTTTCATTAGTCGGAAAGATTGGTCGACTCACGCCTCTCTGACGGCCCGGCTGACAGTAGAACAGGGGCAATGCAACCGGGCAAGTGCTGTTTCGGGCAACGGGACCCTTATCTCCCGGTTGCATTGCCCGCTCTTCATTCTTTGAAACAGGGCAAAGAGGGCAATGCAGCGGCAGGAAAAGCCTGTCGCTGAAGCATCGGTGAACGCGGCCGTTGCATTGCCCC
>CAYRBP010000064.1:0-18112 GCA_964422535.1 uncultured Ardenticatenaceae bacterium
CGGGACGGCGGGCCAAAGCCGCGGCCCCTTTGCCATCGCCGGTCGTCAGCCGCCGCAAACAAAAAACCGCCAGACTGTTTCGCTCAGTCTGGCGGTCCCTGTTTCGCGATTATCGTTGTCAGCGCGTCAGGCAACGTCACCCAGACTGAAGGTCCGGGCGGCGGCGGCCGTCAGGTGGCGGTGCGTGACGCGAGACATGAGGATATCGTAATGGGCCAGGCAGGCGTTGTCAAGCGGCGCCGAGTTCGCGGAGTATCTGCCAAAGCCGATCTTGTAGTGACGGGAGTTCCTCTGTGACTGTTCGCCACACGACCGATTCGTCCACTCCGAAATAGGCGTGAATGACGACGTTCCGCATGCCCACGATCTCGCGCCACGGGATGTCGTCGTAGCGCTCTCGAATGTCGAGAGGAATGTGGGCGGCCGCCTCACCAAGGATCTCCAGCGCTCTGATGACTGCGTACTGCTTTTCCTTGCTGGCCTGGAGGTCCGCAAGAGTCAGCCCGTCCACAAACGATCGGGCATCCTGTGCCGCGATCATCATGTCACGCAGGAAGTCGACATAGCTGCGGGTCATATCTCGACGACTTCACTGAGTACCTGTTCGCCGATGGCTGGCTTGAGAGCTGAACGCATGACGAGATCGACCGGGACGCCAAGCAGATCCGAGATGTCATTCTGCAGACGAACATACTCAAACAATGTGGGCGGGGAGCCAAAATCCACCAGGATGTCGAGGTCGCTGTCGGGGTGTGCTTCGCCCCGCACGTATGATCCGAACACGCCGAGCGAGCGAACATCATACCTGCGGGACAACCGTTCCTTCTCCGCACGTAGGATCGATAGCCATTTTTCCAGAGGCGTGCCTGATGTCAGCGGTTGCGCAACCATTGTCTGCATTTTACCATACGTCCCGTCGTTTCTCACTGGAGCGACCTTTCACAGCGGCGCGTGATCAGCAGCGCGAACCCTTGCTTCGGCCGCCCGCTCCAGAGCAGTTGCTCGCCTGGCAGAAGATGAGCTCCGATGATCCGGTCGGTGGTGGACTGCGTGCTACAGCGTCTCCTCCAGCAACTCCACCGCATCGTTGATGTAGCGGCCGCAACGGGTTTTGAACCAGCCCAGGCGGACAACCTCGGCGCGTTCGTCCGGGTCGCTCAGGTCATGGCCGATCAGCTCGCGGCAGTGGATCGAGCCGTTGCGCTCTTCGAACCTGGCGCTCAGTTCGGCCACCTTTCGGTAGGCCGTCTCGGTCTCGGTCCCATACTTCGTGCCGTCGCTGATGACCTTGCCGTGCTTTAGCCCGATGACCATGAACGCGCCCGTCAGCGCGCCGCACACTTCGCAAAGGCGGCCCATCCCCGACCCGAAGCCGGTCGAGATGCGCAGGGCGGTCTCCTCGTCGAGCCCGTACTCCGGGGCGTAGGCCGCCAGCACTGACTGCGCGCAGCCGAAGCCCCTGTCGTGATAGTCCTTGGCCACTTCTTGCCTGTTCATGATGTGCTCCCCTGGCCTGGCGGCCAGCAAGTTGATCCCATTATTGATCAACGACACACTTTGCACAAGACGGGCGCAGGCCCGCCGGCGCGAGAGAGGCCACGGCCGTCGCGGCGAATCATGGGCGCGGGTGTCATCGCTCCCAGGGAGATTGGGCTACGGTGCTTTGGAGCGCTCGTCCTGCCACTACCAAACCTTGAACATTGCGGGTATGCTCAAGCGCAGGATTGGACACCCGCTGCAACATCCTTTTGCGACAAGGCTGATGGCCCGACGATGAACATCCTCGAAACCGAACGTTTGCTCCTTCGCCGGCTGGTTCCGGATGACCTGGACGCTCTCTACGCCCTTTACCGCGACCCGGAGATGCGGCGCTACTTCCCACAGGAGGGCGCCGCGGCCGACGGAACGCTGAGCTACGAGGAGACCAGAGAGGAACTGGAGTGGTTCCTGGACGGCCATCCGAAGCGTCCGGAACTGGGGCTATGGGCGACCATCTTGAAAGAGACAGGGGCGTTCATCGGCCGTTGCGGCCTGCTGCCGTGGACGATCGACGGCCGGGATGAAGTCGAAGTGGCCTATATGATCGACAAGGCCTACTGGCGGCAGGGCCTCGGAGTCGAAGCGGCGCGGGGAATCCGAGACTACGCCTTCGAGAATCTGGGCCTGACGCGCCTGGTCTGTTGCATCGATCCGGAGAACCTCGCCTCGATCAGGGTTGCCGAAAGCCTGGGGATGGCGTATGAGAAAGTGAGCGCCGATGAACTGGGTTCGTTCCTGGTCTACTCGATGGACCGACCGCTGAGGTCTCCAGAAGGCCTCTGAGGTCAACTCCGCGCCGCCTACTCCCGAATCTGACCGCTCCCATACCCGATCCACTTATACGTCGTCAGCGCCTCCAGCCCCATCGGCCCGCGGGCGTGGAGCTTTTGGGTGCTGACGGCCACCTCCGCCCCCAGGCCGAACTGCCCGCCGTCGTTGAAGCGGGTGCTGGCGTTGACGAACACGGCGGCCGAGGTGACTTCGTTCACGAAGCGTGTCGCCGCGGCCAGGTCGTTGGTCAGGATGCTGTCAGTGTGCTCGGTGCTGTGGGCCTGGATGTGGTCGATGGCCTCCTCCAGCCCGCCAACCAGCCTGACGCCCAGGACGAGCGCCATCCACTCCGTGTCAAAGTCGTCCGGCCCGGCGGGAGCGACGGCCGCGCCGCCCGGCACATTGACGAGAAGCGGCATCGCGTTCGGGGCCGCGCGCAACTCTACTCCACTGCGGGCCAGCCGGCGCGAGACGGCCGGCAGCAGCCGCTCGGCCACGGCCGGGTGGACGAGCAGCGTATCAAGCGCGTTGCAGACGCTCGGCCGTTGGACCTTGGCGTTCTCGATGATGTCGACCGCTCGCTCCAGGTCGGCGCTCTCATCGACATAGATGTGGCAGATGCCGAGCCCGCCGGTGATGACCGGGATGCGGCTCTGCTCCCGGCACAGCCGGTGCAGCGCCGCGCCGCCGCGAGGGATGATCATGTCCACGTAGCGGTCGAGTTGCAGCAGGCCGGTGACCAGTGCCCGGTCGGGGTCGTCGATGACCTGGACGGCCGCTTCGGGCAGGCCGCAACGTTCCAGCGCGGCCCGGATGACGCCGACCAGGGCCAGGTTCGTCCGCAACGTCTCGCGCCCGCCGCGCAGGATGGCGGCGTTGCCCGTCTTCAGGCACAGGGCGGCGATGTCGATCGTCACGTTCGGCCGCGCCTCATAGATGCAGCCGATGACACCGATGGGCGTCCGCCGCCGCACCAGCCGCATGCCGTTGGGCAGCAACCGGCTCTCGATCTCCTCGCCTACCGGGTCGGGCAGGTCGGCTACCCGGCGCGTATCTTCCGCCAGGGCAGCGACACGCTTCTCGTTCAGCAACAGCCGGTCGAGGATGGCCTCGCTCTGGCCCGCGGCCCGAGCGTCGGCGATGTCCAGCGCGTTGGCGGCCAGCGCCTCGGCCGCGCGGGCCTCCAGTTCGCCGGCGATCGCCAGCAACGCGGCGTTCTTCTCGGCCGTGGTCAGCGTGCCCAGGCGGCGGGCGGCCGCTTTCGCCGCTGCGCCCATGGCGTTCAGGTCGGTCATGGTCTGGCCTCCGTTCTCATAACAGAATCAGGTCGTTGCGGTGGACGACGACCGGGCCATAGGCATAGCCCAGCCGTTCGGCGATTTCGTGCGATTGGCAGCCGGCGATCCGGGCCAGGTCGGCGCTGTCGTAGCGGCTGATGCCGCGGGCCAGTTCCAACCGGGCGGTGTCGAGGATGCGGACAGTATCGCCGCGAGCGAAGTCGCCTTCAACGACGACCACGCCGGCCGGCAGCAGCGAGCGGCCGTTCTGCGTCAGCGCGCCGGCCGCGCCGGCGTCGATGACCAGGTTGCCGGCGGGCCGCGGTCCGGCCAGGATCCAGCGCTTGCGGTTCTCGATCGGCTGTTCCAGGGCCGGGAAGCGGGTCCCGATCGGTTCGTTCGCCACGGCGCGGGCGACGACGTTTGGGGCCCGGCCGCTGGCGATGACGACGTCGGCCCCCGCCCGTCGGGCGAGGTCGGCCGCCCACAGCTTGGTCGCCATGCCGCCCACGCCCAGCCCGGTGACGCTGCCGCCGGCCAGCTTATGCAGCGTCTCGTCGATCCGGCGCACCTCGGGGATGAGCGTCGCGTCCGGATCGGTGCGCGGGTCGGCCGTGAACAGCCCCGGCTGGTCGGTCAGCATCAGCAGCAGGTCAGCCCCGGCCATGATCGTCACGAGGGCCGACAGGGTATCGTTGTCGCCGAGGCGGATCTCCTCGATGGTGACGGCGTCGTTCTCATTGATGATCGGCACGATGCGGTTGGCCAGCAAGGTGTTCAGCGTGTCGCGGGCGTTGAGGAAGCGGCCGCGGTTCTCGACGTCTGCCCGGGTGAGCAAAATCTGGCCGACGTGCAGGCCGTAGATGGCGAAGAATCGCTCCCACATTTGCATCAGCCGGGTCTGGCCGACTGCGGCCAGCATCTGCTTGTTGGCCAGCGTCGGGGCCAGGTCGGGGAACGACAGGCGCTCGCGGCCGAGGGCGATGGCCCCGGAGGTGCAGACGATGATCTCGTGCCCGGCCGCCTGCAGCGCGGCGCACTGGCGGGCCAGGTCGACCATCTGGGCCTGGTCGAGGTGGGGCGTCCCCCCGGTCAGGACACTGGTCCCTATCTTGACGACGAGTCGGCGATTGGTCGCGTCCATAAATGCCTGAGACAGATGCCTGAGACGGTTTCGTTTGACAGATCGCGCGTCCAAACGGCAAAGGTGACTATCGTCAGCCGGAAAGGTGCCGTTTGTTATGCCGCGAAACGATTTGGTATGATATGCTATTAGGCGATTCTGTCACGACCCAATCAGCGGACTCGCTGCCCACTGATCATTACAACCCACCGGATATACAAGGGAGAACAGACATGAAGGCACTTTCAGTCAAGGGATTGATGAACCATCTTGACGGCGTCGTCGCCGTGGATGGTGACGCGGTAACCGTCCTCAACGAGGCATCGCTGCCGGACAAGATCGACGGTCTGATCTACACGGCCGTTTTTGGCGAGGGCCTGCCGCGCGACACGGCCCGCTGGTTGATCTGGGAGATCGGCCAGGCGATCGGCGTCTACCCGTCGTCGATCCACGAGTTGTACATGGCGATCGGCCGCGGCGACGTGCCGACGACTTTCACCGTACCGGCCATGAACATCCGGGCGATCAACTACAATTCATCGCGCGCCGTCTTCCGCGCCGCCAACAAGCACAATGTGGGCGCGATGCTCTTTGAGATCGCCCGCTCTGAGATGGGCTACACCGCCCAGCGCCCGGCCGAATACACGACGGCCGTCCTGGCCGCGGCCATCAAGGAAGGCTTCCGCGGCCCGGTCTACATCCAGGGCGACCACTTCCAGATCTCGGCCAGCCGCTACGCCAAGGACCCGGCGGCCGAGGTGCAGGCGGTCAAGGACCTGATGGACGAGGCCGTTGCCGCCGGCTTCTACAATATTGACATTGACACCTCAACCCTGGTCGACCTGAACTTCCCGACCCTGGACGAGCAGCAGCGCTCGAACTACAGTCTGTGCGCCGAGCTGACCCAGTACGTCCGCAGCATCGAGCCCGAAGGTATCACCATCTCCCTCGGCGGCGAGATCGGCGAGGTCGGCCACAAGAACTCGACCGTCGAAGAGCTCCACGCCTTCATGCAGGGCTACAACCGCCACCGCGGCGACGCGACGGGCATCTCCAAGATCTCCGTCCAGACCGGCACCAGCCACGGCGGCGTCGTCCTGCCGGACGGCACCCTGGCCCAGGTCAAGGTTGACTTCGACACGCTCCACGAACTCGGCAAGACGGCCCGCGAGGACTATGGACTGGGCGGGGCGGTGCAGCATGGCGCGTCGACCCTGCCGCCGACCGCCTTCCACAAGTTCCCCGAAGTCGGAACCGTGGAGATTCATCTGGCAACCGGGTTCCAGAACATCATCTTCGACAACCTGCCGGCCGATGTCGTCAATGAGGCTTACGCCTACCTGCGCGCCAACCACCAGGACGAGTGGAAGCCGGGCAAGACGGATGAGCAGTCGCTCTACTCGGCCCGCAAGCGCGCCATCGGCGCCTTCAAGCAGCAGTGGTGGGACCTGGACGAGGCCGCGCTGGGCAAGATCGGCGCGGCATTGCAGGACCAGTTCGAGTTCCTGTTCGACCAGCTCAATGTGAAGAACACCCGCGATGTGGTGAACCGCGTCACGACCCGGGTGGCCATCCACCAGCCGCGGCCGCATTCGGCTGTGGAGGATGTTGCCGAAGAGGACGTCAAGGACCTGGCCGACTAACCACGGCCGGACGCTGAGTGTTCCCGGGGGCGAAGGGCTTTGGGCCTTCGCCCCCGTTTTGTTTCCGGATATCATCCCCCTATGCGTGCCGGTCGAGTCGCTCTCCTGCTGGGCCTGATCCTGTCGCTTGTCCTGTTGCTGGTCGCCGGCAGTGTTCTGCTCGCTCGCCTGCCGGCGGCGACGGACGCCACCGGGGCGATCCCGGACCAAACCGGCGAACCACCTGCGCCGGCGCGACCGTCGGTGACCGCCCCCGCGACCGTTGCGATGCCGACGATCACGCCTGAGCCGCTGGTGCCGACGCGTGACGCGGAGGGTGCGGCGGCGGCCCCGACCGGGATCAAACCTACCGTGCCGGCCGCCACCCCGGGCGCCACGCCGACCGCCACGCCGACCACACCGCCGGCGGACGCGGCCGCCTCGCAGCGGGTCGGTCTGACGGGCGCGGTCGACTATCTGCAGGCGGGCCTGGCCGCCGGGCTGCCGGTCAGCCACTTCATCAACTGGCGGTTGATGCTCGACCCGCCTGACGCGCCGGGCGTGACGTTCTGGCAGATGGTCCGGCTTGGCGAGGCGGGGGTGGTCGCCCCGTGGAGCGACATTGAAGCCGTCATCGAGGCCCATCCCGGTTCCTTCTGGCTGGTCAGCAACGAGCCGGACGTGCGCTGGCAGGACAACGTCAGCGCCGCGCGCTACGCCGAGCTGTACCACGAGGTCTACACCTTCATCAAGGAGCGCGATCCGGAGGCGCGGGTCGGCGCCGGCGGCATCGCCCTGGCGACGCCACTCCGCCTGGCCTATCTCGACGACGTCCTGCGCGTCTACCGGGAGACGTACGGCGAGCCGATGCCGGTCGACCTGTGGAGTCTCCACGCCTTTGTCCTTCGCGAGGAGCTGGACAGTTGGGGCATCGGCATCCCGCCCGGGCGGGACGAGACGGCCGGATTGCTGTATGAGATAGAAGACCACGGAGACCTGGCGCTGATGGAAAGCCACGTCCGCGACTTTCGGGCGTGGATGGCCGCCCGCGGCTACCGCGATGTCCCCCTGGCCGTGACCGAGTTCGGCGTCATCATGCCCCACGACTATGGCTTTCCGCCGGCATTCGTGGCCGATTACTTGCGCGGGGCGTTTGACTTCTTCGAGACGGCCGCCGGCCCGGACGGTTACCCGGCCGATGACAACCGCCTGGTGCAGTGGTGGTTCTGGTACAGCCTCTACGATGACGGCGCGTACCCGACCGGCAACCTGTATGACGCGCCGGCGGGTGTGCTGACCGAGGCCGGGCGCGCCTATATCGAGGCCGTGAGTGACCTCAACGCCAACCGGCGCTGATGCATGGCTGCATAGCCGGCCGCGCGCGGAGGCGTCGAGTAACTCCGATTCTTTCGTCACCATGCGCCGGCGTCCACGACCCCGCGCGAGGCAGGAGACTGCGTGCAACCGCAACGCCCGACCTCCGTATAGCTTGACAGAAACACGGAGTCCTTTTGGAGGTCACTCATGAACGAAAAGCGATTTGTGAAATCCCGCAGCGACCGCATGGTCTTTGGCGTCTCGGCCGGGCTGGCCCGTTACTTCGGCATCGACCCGGTCATCATCCGCCTGATCTTCGTGCTGTTGACGCTCTTTGGCGGCCATGGCATCCTGATCTACCTCATCCTGGCCATCATCATGCCGGATGAGCCGGCGGTGGCGGCCCAGGCCAAGGCCAACGGCTTTGACGAGGACGAGATCGTCATCAAGGGTGCTTAACGCCCCCGATATCACGGCATTCCTCCGGCGCAGGCTCTTCCGTTTCCAATCTCCCCTGCGCCGGAAACGCAGGAAACAGCCGCCCCCGCCAGGGCGGCTGTTTCTTTTCCCGACCCGGCGCCCACCCGCAGCCCGTCTCGCCGATCGCTCGCGATTGCGCCCGGGCTTGCTTTCCGGCCCGTTTGTCACTGGCATCACCCCCGCTATACTTGCCGTTCGGCGCGCAAGCGCCACGCCGGCAAAGAGGATTGCGCTATGACATTGGTGATGAAATTCGGCGGGACGTCGGTCGGCAGCGCGGATGCCATGCGCGAAACGGCCGGGCTGATCCTGCAGGCCCGCGAGCAGTGGAGCGACGTCGTCGTCGTCGCTTCCGCGATGGGCTCCAAACCGACGAAGGTGACCGACCTGCTGCTGCAGGGCGCTCATACCGCCTACACGGGCGATAAAGACACCTACCAGCTGGTGGCCCGCGAGATCAGCCAGATCCACTACCAGGCCATCGACAGTCTGCTGGCTCCGGAAGGGGAGCGTCAGGCCGTGCTGGCCGAGATCGAGCGCTTCGTCGAGCGGTTCGCGACGCTGTGCGAGGCGGTGCGCGTGCTGGGCGAACTGACGCCCCGCGCGCTGGACGCCATCAGCGGCATGGGCGAGCAGATGGCGGTCCGCCTGCTGGCCGCATACATGCGCCAGGAAGGTCACCCGGCCGAGGCCATTGACGCGACCGAACTGATCGTGACGGACCGCAACTTCCAGGGCGCGACGCCATTGATGGCCGAGACGCGCGAGCGCACGTCGGCCCGGCTCGGCCTGCTCCTGTCGCAGGGCATTATCCCGATCGTCACCGGCTTCATCGGCGCGACGGCCGACGGCGTCACGACGACCCTCGGCCGCGGCGGCTCTGACTTCAGCGCCGCCATCCTCGGCCAGGCGCTGGACGCGCAGGAAGTGTGGATCTGGACCGATGTGGACGGCGTCATGACGACCGACCCGCGCATCGTACCCGGGGCGCGGTCTATCCCGACCCTGACCTCGCGCGAGGTGTCGGAACTGGCCTACTACGGGGCCAAGGTGCTGCACCCCAAGACGATGCGGCCGTGCATCGAAAACGGCATCCCGCTGCGGATCAAGAACACGTTCAACCCGACCCATCCGGGCACGGTGATCGTCGAAGACGGCAACGGGGCGGAGCGTGGCGGAGCGCTGAAGGCGGTCACCGCCATCAAGGGCGTCAGCATGGTCACCGTCGAGGGCAAGGGGATGATCGGCGTGCCCGGCATCGCCGCGCGGACGTTCGGGGCGGTGGCCCAACTGGATGTCAGCGTGTTGCTCATCACCCAGGCGTCGTCAGAGCAGTCGATCTGCTTCGTTGTGCCGGAAACGGCCACGCGCGCCGTCATCGCTGGGTTGGAGACCGAATTCGCGGCCGAGCTGATGCGGCGCGACATTGAACGGATCTGGGCCGGCCAGCCCATCGCCATCGTGACCATCGTCGGCACGGGCATCAAGCGCACGCCGGGCATCGCCGGGCGCATCTTTACGGCCCTCGGAGACCACGACATCAACGTCGTCGCCATCGCCCAGGGCTCGTCGGAGTGCAGCATCAGCCTGGTGGTGGCGAGCGAGGATGTGACCCGGTCGGTCGGTTACATCCACGATCTGATCGTGCCCGCGACCGGCGCATAGGCCGCGCATTTCGTGACCATGAACGGCGCACCTCCACAACTGACGGCACCCGGCCCGGCCCTCATCACCGGGGCATCGAGCGGCATCGGCGCGGAATTCGCCCGGCAACTGGCCGCCGCCGGGCATGACCTGGTGCTCGTTGCCCGTCGCCGGGAGATGCTGGCGGCGCTGGCCGCCGAACTGACCGGCCGTTACGCCGTCCGGGCGGAGGTCCTCGCGGCCGATCTGTCCTCACCCGAGGACATCCGGCCCGTCGAGGAGGCCATTCGCGCCCGGCCCGACCTGGGCGTGCTGGTCAACAACGCCGGTTTCGGCACCAACGGCCACTTCATGGCGGTGCCCATCGACCGGTCGCAGGACATGATCGCCGTCCACATCATCGCCAGCGTCCGGCTGGCCCACGCTGCGCTGCCGGCCATGGTCGAACGGGGGCGAGGCGACATCGTCAATGTCTCGTCGATCGCCGCCTTCTTCACCGCGGCGGGCGGGGCGACGTACGGGGCGACGAAGGCCTATCTCAACGTCTTTTCTGAGGCGTTGCAGGTGGAACTCGCCGGGACGGGCGTCCGCGTCCAGGCCCTGTGTCCCGGCTTCACCACCAGCGGCTTCCACGACACCCCGGCCTACGAGGGCTTTGACCGCAGCGCGATCCCCGACCGGCTGTGGATGACGGCCGAATCGGTCGTTCGCGAGTCGCTGGAGTCGCTGCCGAAGGGCAAGGTGATCGTCATCCCCGGCCGCCAGTACAAGTTGATGGCGGCCGCGGCGACGGGGCCGTTCGGCGGGTCGATCCGTTCGACCGGCCGGCGTCTGGCCGCCCGGTTCCGCGGCCGGGCATTCAGGAAGTGAGGTTCAACCAACCAGTGGGTTCAAGCAAGCAGGGAGACACAGCATGATCATCAAGGAAAAGACCGTCGAGGCGATCAATAGCCAGATCCAGAGTGAATTCGCCGCGTCGGCCCAGTACATCGCCATCGCCGTTTACTTCGATGAGGAGGGCCTGCCGGAGCTGGCCGGTTTCTTCTACCGGCAGTCAGAGGAGGAGCGGATGCACGCCATGAAGTTCGTCCACTTCCTGCTTGACGCGGGGGCCAAGCCGATCATCCCGCCGCTGCCGAACATGCGGAACGAATTCGCCAGCGCGGCCGACGCGGTCCAGTTCGCCCTGGACCAGGAGAAGAAGGTCACCCACCAGATCAACCACCTTGTCGCCATCGCCACGGCCGAAGGCGACTACACCAGCCAGAACTTCCTGCAGTGGTTTGTGACGGAGCAGGTGGAGGAAGTCAGTTCGATGACCCAGCTCCTGCAAACGGTCCAGCACGCGGGCAGCAGCCTGCTCCTGGTGGAGGACTTCGTACGGCGGCAGATGGCTGCCCCGGCGGCCGAGGGTGGCGAAGCGGCCTAGCGTGCTAACGCATTTCCGATAGACGACCCGGCCGCCGGTGTGTTATACTGTGGCCATCTGGGGATGACTGGCTTCGACGGGGAAGGCTGGCCCTGGACTGCAAGCCGAGCACGCTTTACATCTCGTAAAACTGGAAGCAAAAGCACAAGTGCCAACCGCACTCCTGCTTACAACGCTCTCCCCTTGGCTGCCTAAGGTAGCTGGAGAGTAGATGTGCCCGCGAGGGCACCCGTTCGCCTCGACCTCTTCGTCGGTCGGGTCCTGGCGGGCGACATGCAGGCCGACGTGCTCCGCGCGGACGCCGATACGCGCGGCTAAGATGCCCTTTCGGGGGTGATCGGATAGCCACCCGGCTGACCCTGTTGACCGGGGCGCCCGGGGGCAAAACGCAAATAGGTCAACTACGCTTGTAGACGTCTGGAGGTCGAATTTTTCGGACGCGGGTTCGATTCCCGCCATCTCCACCAGGACAGGGCCGGAAGTCAGCAACGGTGCGACTTCCGGCCCTGCGCGTTTCCGGCGGCCGCTGCCCGGCGGTCCCACCCATTCTTCCCCCTTCTGACTCCCAATTGTCCCTTTGTTGACAGCGAAAACGCATTCGCCTATAATCCGCGGCGTTCTGTCCTGCATCATTGCTGATCGGTATCGTCTTCCGCTGCTGCCCGCATGCGTGACATCAAGGACTCTGCTCGCTGAGACACGACCCAACCCGCGCCAGTCGCGCCGGGTGCGGAGTCGTGTTTTTTGTTTAAGCAGGGCCTGTCAGGCCTAACGAGGGAGCCAGGTGAAGAAGGAGGTGGTGCTGTTGGTGTGATTGGTACGTGAGGATCGCGGCGAACCCGACGGCCGCGGTGCTGCTGATAGAACCCTTAATACGCCGAACGAGGCCCTCCCGGTCGCGCACAATGCGATTGGGGCCTCACCACATAGACAAACCTTTTGAGGAGGAAATGTCTAGTATGTCCAAGAAAACGTGGGCGCTCGTCGCCCTGCTTGTACTCGTAGGTGCTGTGGTCATGGCTGGCTGCCAGCCGCAGGTTGAACAAGTTGAAGTCACCCGTGTTGTGACCGAAACGGTGGTCGAAGAAGGCCAGCCGGTCGAAGTCACCCGTATCGTCGAGCAGGTCGTGGAAGTCACGGCCGCGCCGACCGAAGCGCCGGATCTGCCCAAGGACCTGGTCATCTGCCAGCAGCAGGAGCCGGATAGCCTCTACTTGTACGGTACCTCGATGTTGGCCTCCAGCAATGTCTTGCACGCCGTTTACGCCAACTACACCACGTCACTGTCGTTCGCCTATCAGGCTGAAGCGCTGGAGAAACTGCCCAGCCTGGCCGATGGCGACGCGGTCATCAACGTGGTCGAAGTCGCCGCGGGCGATAAGGTCCGCACGGCTGCCGACGAAGTCAAGGAACTGGCCGAGGGCGACGTCATCGTCAATGCCGCCGGCGAGGAAGTGACCTTCGATGGTACGCCCGTCGAGATGGAGCAGATGGTCGTCGACTTCACGATGAAGCCGACAGTCTGGTCCGACGGCACGCCGGTCAAGGCCTCTGACTCGGTCTACAGCTTCAACGTGAATGCTGACCCGGACACCCCGGCGGTCAAGTACGCTGCCGAGCGCACCGCCAGCTATGAGGCGACGGGCGATCTGACCACCCGCTGGACGAGCGTCCCCGGCTTCAAGGATTCCACCTACTTCCTGAACTTCTGGCGGCCGTTGCCGGAACACCTGTGGAGTGGTTTCTCGGCCGCCGAACTGGTCGAGGCCGAAGAGTCGAGCCGCATGCCGGTCGGCGACGGTCCGTTCAAGATCGAGGAATGGGTCCCGGGTGACAGCATTCGCCTGTCCAAGAATGAGTTCTACTATCGTGCCGATGAAGGCCTGCCCTATCTGGACAGCGTCACCTTCAAGTTCGTGCCGGACACCAACCAGCTCCTGGCCCAGGTTCTGGCCGGCCAGTGCGACGTCGTCCCCGAGCCGGGCCTGACCATTGACCAGGCGCCGTTCCTGATCGAAGCCGAGGCCAGTGGCCTGCTGGTCCCGTACTTCCAGACCGGCACGGTCTACGAGCACATCGACTTCAACATCAACCCCTATGGTGAGGCCGCCGATGCCCGTTACGACCTCTATGAGGACGTCCGCGTTCGCCAGGCGATGACGATGTGCACCGACCGCCAGTCGATGGTCGACAGCATCATGTACGGCCGCTCGGAAGTCATCCACACCTACATCCCGACCGTTCACCCGCTCTACCCGTCCGAGGGCCTGACCGAGTGGCCGTTCGACCCGGAGGCGGGCAACGCGCTCCTGGATGAGGTCGGCTTCGACCAGAAGGGCGAAGACGGTATTCGACTGCTGCCCGACGGCACGCGCTTCTCCGTTCGCCTCGGCACGACGTCCGGCAACGCCATGCGCCAGCAGCTGACCCAGGTCTTCGCTGAGAACATGGCCGCCTGCGGTATCGAAGTCGAGCTGTACTACGTGCCCTCGAGCGAGTGGTTCGCAGATGGCCCGGACGGCGAGCTCTTCGGCCGCCGCTTTGACCTCGGCGAGTTCGCCTGGTCGACCGGCGTCGAGCCCGCTTGCGACCTGTACATGAGCAGCAACATCCCCGGCCCGGCCGAGGAGACCAACCCGGCCACCGGCCTGCCGTACTCCGGTTGGGGCGGCCAGAACCAGACCGGCTTCAGCAACCCCGAGTATGACGCTGCCTGCCAGGGCGCGATCAGTTCGCTGCCCGGCACGCCCGAGTACGAGCAGTTCCACAAAGAGGCCCAGATCATCTTCTCGGAGCAGGTTCCGGTCATCCCGCTGTTCCTGCGCCTGAAGGTGGCTACGACCCGTCCCGAGGTCAAGAACTTCTCGGTCGATTCGACCCAGAACTCGAACCTCTACAACATCTACGAGTACGACCTGGAGCGTTAAGCCCATATCGAACCGTAGCTGACGTGTAACGGTGGCGGCGTGGCTTTCCGGGTCTGTCCCTGGTGGCCACGCCGCCCTCTTCACCCCTTTGTAGATGGGAGCAGGCTGACAGGTTTCGTGATGATCGCCAGCGGCCAGTCTGCCTGAGTGGCGCGTGTCCGCCGCTTTGCTAAAATCAGTCGACCAAATCGTTTTTCCTGCTGCGCCCTGGCGACGGCGGCGCGGTCCGCGCCCCTGATGATCGACAGTGGTACTTAGGCCACAGCCTGGAGGTGACCTGTGACAAGTTATCTGATCCGCCGCTTCATACAGATGGTCGTTGTCGTCTTCCTGGCGACGATCGCCATCTTCGCGCTCCTGAACGCCGTGCCCGGAGGCCCGCTGTCGGGTATCAACATGGCATCCAGCGCCAAAGAGCGATTCAGCCCGGAGGAGATCGCCCGCCTCGAGCAGATGCTGGGTCTCAACAAGCCGTTTTACCTGGCCTATGTGACATGGCTGGCGGGTGAGGACTGGGTCGACGAGGTCGGAGCCGCCATCGGCAACCCCGGCCCGGCGGAAAAGATGTTCGAAACGGGTACCTGGCAGGATTTCCAGTCGCCGAAATGCCAGGAGGCCGGGGGGACGAACGAAGGGGCAGACCCATCCAAGCAGTTTCCCTGCAGTCGCGGCGTCCTGCGCTGGGACTGGGGCCAATCGTGGTCGCTGGCGCGCGGCCAGCTGGTGACCAGCGTCATCGGCAGCCGGGTGACCAACACGATCATCCTGATGATGACGGTCACGGTCATCTCGCTGGCGATCGCCATCCCGATCGGGATCATCTCGGCTGTCAAGCAGTACTCGGTCCTTGACTACACCGTCACCACTTTCAGTTTCTTCGGCACGGCCATGCCCGTCTTCTGGTTTGGCCTGCTGATGATCATCTTATTCAGTCTCAAGTTCCAGCAGTGGGGCCTGCCCTACTTCCCGACGGGCGACGTCTTCACGACCCGCGTCACGCCCGGCAGCATCCAGGACATCCTCGGCATCGTGCCGATGACGTTCGCCGACCGGGTGGTCCATCTGTTCCTGCCTGTGGCCGTGCTGACCCTGCTGTACCTGGCCGGCTGGAGCCGTTTCATGCGCTCGTCGATGCTGGAAGTGCTGCGCCAGGACTACGTGCGCACGGCGCGGGCCAAGGGCCTGCAGGAGCGGTCGGTCATCGCCAAGCATGCAGCCCGCAACGCGCTCATCCCCCTGATCACCATCGTCGTCTTCCAGATCCCCGGCATCTTCAGCGGGGCCATCCTGACGGAGACGATTTTCAACTATCCCGGCATGGGGCGCCTCTTCGTCGACGCGCTCAGCCGGGATGACTGGCCGATCGTCATGGCCATCCTGTTCATCACGGCCATCCTGGTGGTCGTCGCCACGCTGGTGGGCGACATCCTGTACACCATCGTCGATCCGCGCATCCGATTTGATTAAGCCAAGGTGATCGGGCCGCACCGGAGCCACGGCCTTTGTCACACTTGATGAGGAAGACACTATGTCGGTAGCTGAACTGGACGTCTCAAGCCTGCAGGCAGACGCACTCCTGACTACGAAGCCCGAACCGCTGGTCCTGACCTACTGGAAGCGGTTGCGCCGCCACCATCTGGCGACAGCCAGCCTGATCACGCTGGGGGCGATCATCCTGGCCGTCATCTTCGGCCCGATCATCATGTCGCGTATGACCTATTACAACGTGAGCCAGGATGCCGTCGTCTACTACACGCGCGACGGACAGGACCTGGCCAACCGGAACGCCGCGCCGAGCGCGGACCATCCGATGGGCACGGACGAACTGGGGCGGGACGTGCTCTACCGGCTGCTGATGGCCGGGCGGCTGTCGCTGTTCATCGCCTTCAGCGTCGTTTTCATGTCCGAGACCTTCGGCATGTTCCTGGGGGCGGTGTCGGGCTACTTTGGCGGCAAGGTGGACAGCTTCATCCAGCGCCTGACCGAGTTCGTCATCATTTTGCCGACGCTGCCGCTGTTGCTGACGTTGTCGTCGATCTTTCGCGAGCTTCAGATCCCGTTCCTGCCTCCTGAATGGAGCCAGGCGGTGGTCATCATCGCCATCCTGACGATCTTTGGCTGGACGGGAGCCTGCCGCCTGGCCCGCGGCATGGTCCTCAGCCTGCGCAATCAGGAGTTCACCGAGGCCTCGCGCGCCCTGGGTGTGTCGGACTTCAACATCGTCACCCGCCACATGATGCCCAACGCGCTGCCGCCGATCATCGTCAATGCCTCGCTGGCGCTCGGCGGCGTCATCGTGCTGGAGTCGGCCCTGAGCTTCCTCGGCTTCGGCATCCAGCCGCCGGTCGCCACCTGGGGCAACATGCTCCAGGGCGTCCAGACCGACATGTTCACCGCGCCGTGGAAGGCGCTCTATCCCGGTATGATGATCTTCATCACCTCGCTGGCCTTCAATTTCCTGGGTGACGGCCTGCGCGATGCCATTGACCCGCGCCTGAAGCTGTAAGCGGCGCAGCGGCCGGTGATATCTTGAAGAGAAGGAAACAACGTGGAAAACAACCTGATCCTGGATGTTAAGGGACTGCGGACGCAGTTCTTCACAGAAGGCGGCGTGGTTCGCGCCGTGGACGGCGTCGACTTCGATGTCAAGCGGGGCGAGGTGGTTGGACTGGTAGGCGAGTCGGGCTGCGGCAAGAGCGTCACCTCGCTGTCGATCATGCGGCTCATCTCCCAGCCCGGCAAGATCACCGAAGGTAAGATCATCTTCGACGACCAGGATCTGGTGACGACGCCGGAAAACAAGATGGTCGAGATCCGCGGCAACCGCATCTCGATGATCTTCCAGCAGCCACAGAGCAGCCTGAACCCCGTCTTCCGCATCGGCGAACAGCTTTCGGAGGTCCTGCAGATTCACCAGGACCTCGGCAAGGACGCAGGCGAGAAGCGCGCCATTGAGCTGCTGGGGATGGTCGGCATCCCGGAGCCGGCGTCGCGGGCGAAGGCGTACCCGCACGAGTTGTCCGGCGGCATGGCCCAACGCGTCATGATCGCCATGGCTCTGGCCTGCGTGCCGGAACTGCTGATCGCCGACGAGCCGACGACGGCTCTCGACGTGACGATCCAGGCCCAGATCCTCGACCTGATGCGCAACCTGCGCAACAAGATGGAAACATCGATCATCCTCATCACCCACGACCTGGGCGTGGTGGCGGAGATGTGCGACCGGGTCAACGTCATGTATGCCGGTCGGATCGTCGAACAAGCGCCGGTCGTGGACCTGTTCAAGGACCCGAAGCATCCTTACACCATCGCCCTGATCGGTTCGACCCCCGTCCTCGGCCAGGCGGAAAAGGAGCTGACGACGATCCCGGGTTCTGTGCCGAACCTGGTCGACCTGCCGGACGGATGCAAGTTCTCGCCCCGCTGCGTCGCCCGCATCCAGCACAAGCTGGAGCGCTGCACGGTGGACGAGCCGGAACTGAAGAAGATATCCCCGGACCGCACGGTCCGATGCTGGCTATACGAGTGAAGCGGCGTCCTTTCGAAAGAGGAGCAGTATACGCGTGGGAGAGACCATGGCAGAGGAAAAGAGCCTGAACGGCAGCGCGAACGGGAGCAAACCGCAAGAGCGCCGCAAGATGATCGAAGTCAATCACCTCGTCAAGCACTTTCCGGTGCGGGCGGGGTTGCTGCAGCGGGTCAAGGCCTGGGTCCAGGCTGTGGACGACGTCAGCTTCTTCATCTATGAGGGTGAGAGTTTTGGACTGGTGGGCGAGTCGGGTTGCGGCAAGACCACCGTCGGCCGCACGATCCTGCGCCTGACGCCGGCGACATCGGGTCAGGTCATCTTCAACGGTCAGAACATCTTTGACCTGAACTCCAGCGACCTGAAGAAGATCCGCAGCGACATGCAGATCATCTTCCAGGACCCGTACTCGTCGCTCGACCCGCGCATGCCCATCGGCGAAAGCATCGGTGAAGGG
>CAYRBP010000065.1:0-1286 GCA_964422535.1 uncultured Ardenticatenaceae bacterium
TCACGCCCGCTAACAGGAACGCCAGCAGAGCCAAGCCGAGCTTGGCCAGGAGCACGCGGCCATAGGCAGTTCCGACCAGCGCCGACCAGCTGCCGATGTGCTGCCAGGCCAGATAGCCGCCACTCAGGATCAGGAGGCCCACGGCCGTCGCGGCCAGGACCGAGAAATTCAGGATCAGGCTGAGGTTCAGCCAGACCCGGCTATCGGACGCCAGCGCTCGGGCCATGAGCAGCGCCAGAGCGAGATAGACAAGGCCCCCGACCCAGACGCCGGCTGCCAGAATGTGGGCGAAGTCGACGGCCGTCGCCAGTGTCCGGCCTTCGTGCAGGGCAGCGCTGTGGCTGCTGAGGGAAGTGAACGCCGCCAGCCCAAGCGCCAGGGCAAGAACCGCCAGGACCGGCCAGAGTGTGCCGGCCGGCTCGCGCCGCCGCAGCCAGAACAGCAGCCCGGCCGAGGCCGAGGCCACGGCCAGCCGGGCCAGCCACAGGCGGCCAAACGACGTGCCCAACCAGACCGCCACGTCAGTCGCCCCGGCCGCGCCGGACACGAGACGGTCGACCAGCAGTAGCAGCAGGCCGAGGATAGCGAGGCCCGCCCCCACCAGCCCGAACGTCAGGCTGCGACGCCACAGCCGCCGGTCTAGGTCCGACTCCTCATCCGTCAGCGTCTCGTCGCGGTAGATGGGCCGCCAGACGAACAGCCGGAAGGCATACAGGCCGATGAGCAGGGCGGTGCCCGTCAGCGTCAGCCAGCGCGCGGCCGCGCTCAGCGGCGAGAACCGCGCCGTCACCGCGGTCGCGCCACCCGCCGCCGCGTCAACGCCAACGCCGAATGAGAAGGTGCCGCTGGTCGTATGCCCGTCGACGGCCGACAACACCTGCCAACTGACCAGATAGGCGCCGGATGGCAGGTCATCGACCGCAACGGCCAGGGTGCGGCCGTCGCTGTCAGCCGTCACCAACGGCCCCGTGCTGACCGTCTCCCCGGACTGGGTCAGCAGCGTGATCCGGCTCAGCTCCGGCACCACCGGCTCGCTGAAGGTGATGCTGACCTCCGCCGGGGAGGCCTCCAGCCGGGCGTTCGCTGGCGGGTCTGACCGGACCGGGACCGCGTGGGCGAAAACCGGCGCGACGGCCGCCAGCAACAGCAAAACCGCCAGGCCGGCGGCTAGGCGCAAGTAGGGCATCGATCGAATGGGTCTCAGCAAGTTATTCTTCGACAGTGATCGTGACGGAGTCACCCTCTTCGAGGTTCTGGTGATCGCCGTTGGAAAGCATGACCTCGAT
>CAYRBP010000065.1:1386-5985 GCA_964422535.1 uncultured Ardenticatenaceae bacterium
CCGCCGTTTCCGGCTCCACCGTTCGCCGCCCCGCCACAGGCGGTCAGGGCCAGCGCGAGCGAAAGCACCATCAGAAGCAGAATCATCGTCAAACGTCGCATGTTCGTCTCCAAAATCATCAGGAATGAAAATGAGTGAGATGGTTGTTTGCGCCGGCTTCACCGCTTGCGTGCCAGCGACAGCGCGCCGAGGGCGACCGCGGCCGCGGCCGCGGCCAGGGCCACCAGGGTCAAGATCCGTGCCGTAGACAGGTCGCTCTCAAGTTGTTCCACCTGTTGCTGCAAGGCGCGCGCGTCGGGCAACGGCTCCGGAAAATACAGCATCGCACCGTCGCCTACCTCTTCCGGTTGAACGACCTGGTCGACGGCCGTATCCTCGATCGCCCCGAAGAGGCGGACGTCATACTGCCCGCGCACCGTCGGCACAAAGGTCGCCGTGTAGGTGCCGGGGACCTCGGCCGGGTTCAGGTTGGCGCGCATCGTGCGGCCGCCGTAGCCGATCTCGGCATCCAGCGTCGCCTCGACACCGGTGACCGGCTCGCCGTCACGGCTCACTTCAAGAAAGAGCGCGTTGCGCTGGCCGACGACGGGAGGCTCGTCCACCCAGCCGATGACGACCACATAGGGCCCGATCTCGGTGCGGGCGTGGGCCAGCGCCTGCTGGACGAAAACCGCCAGCGCCGCCAGCAACAGGCTGAGAATTGACAGAATACGTGGGAAGCGTCTCGAGGGCATCATCGTGCTTCGGCTCGCGTGAGGGTTCACACCCGAGGATTATATGCAGCTGCCCGGGAAACGCATAGCCCGCCCCGCGGCTGTAAGCGGCGATTAAGCTAGACGACCGGCCGAAGTGTGACTAGAATCCAGCGTGGGAAAGAACGCAGGCTCGCAATCACCTCCCTGCGCACCGGAGCCCCATAGGAGTACCAATGCCCGCACATCGCCGCGCAGAGGCGGCGCGCCCTGCCCGTCTCCGCGTCTTGCTCATTCTGCTTCCCATCCTGGCGACGATCGTCTGGACTGCCCACGCCGGCCGGCCCGCGGCCGCGCCCTCTACCACGGTCAGGTTGCCGTTCATCACTTCGCCCGAGCCGCTGGTCGCGACCGCACTCGGCGGCAGCTTCAACCAGGTCGTTGCTGTGGCTGATGCCGGTGACGACCGCCTGTTCATCGCCCAGCGCGACGGCGTGGTCAAAATCTTGCACCCGGATGGCGACATCACCACCTTCCTCGACATCAGCGACCGAGTCACCGTCGATGGCGCTGAGCTCGGGTTCTTTGACCTTGTCTTCGATCCCGGCTACCTGGACGCCACTGCGCCGGGCTACGGCCAGTTCTACGTCACCTATTCCGGTTACACCAGCGGCGCGATCGTCAACTACGTGGCCCGTTTCCGGGTCAGCGCCGACCCCGATCTGGCCGACTCGTCCAGTGAAGCCTGGCTCGTGAAGCTGGAGCAGGAACGGCCCGTGCACAAGGGGGGCGGCCTTGACTTCGACGAGACCAACCGTCTGCTGTATGTCGGCTTTGGCGACGACTGGCGGCGCGACCTGGCGCAGTCGCCGGACTCGCTAAAGGGCAAGATCGTGATGCTCGATATCAGCGGCGTCCCGCCGGAAGCGACGGGCGACGCGACCAACCTGGTGACGCCGGTCGTCTGGGCGCTGGGTTTTCGCAACCCGTGGCGAATCGATGTCGATCCCCAGAGCGGCGCGATCTTCGTCGGCGACGTCGGCGAGAACCACTGGGAAGAAGTCAACGTCGTTTCCCTGGCCGGTCCCGGCCAGAACTTCGGTTGGCCGTGCCTGGAAGCAGCGGATATCCTGCCGGGCTCCGAGACGAAGCCCGCTTGCGCCGACCTGTCCGTCTTCACGCCTCCCGTCTACGCCTACGCCCATAGCGGCGGCCGCTGCGCGATCATCGGTGGCGACTTCGCCCGGCCGGCCGCCTATCCGGACGGCCATTACCTCTTCGGCGACATGTGTTCCCGCGACGTATGGATGATGCTGCGCTCCGGCAGCGCATGGAGCGTCATCCCCTGGGGCGTGCTGGAAACAGACGAGCTCTTTGCCTCGATCAGCGCCGACGATAGCGGCATTTCCTACACTGGCACGCTCTCCGGGTCCGGGCCGATCTGGCGCATCGACTTTCCTTAGGCATGGGGGCCCAGGTGGAGACATCGCGTCGTTCGCAGTCTGCGCGACTCGTCCTGCTTCTGCTCGTCGCTGGGGTGGCCGGCGCGGCGCTTGCCCGCGGCCTCGCGGCGCCCTCACGGGCGGCCGAGGCCGAGCGCGTGCTCATCCCGCTGGCGGCCCGGCCCGGCCTGGTCATCACGCCCGTTGGAGGTGGCTTTGACCAGGTCACGAGCGTCACGAACGCCGGCGATGGCCGACTGTTCATCGCCCAGCGCGACGGTCTGGTCTACGTCCGGCGGGTGGACGGCACCACCTCGGTCTTTCTCGACATCCGCGATCGGGTAAACCCGGACGGCGCCGAATACGGGTTCTTCGACCTTGCCTTCCACCCCGGCTACGCCGACCCGGAATCGCCTGGCTTCGGCCAGTTCTTCGTCACCTATACTGGCGACGCTGACGGCAAACTGGCGCTCTACCTGTCACGTTTCCGCGTCTCCGCCAACCCGGATGCTGCCAACCCGGCGAGCGAGGCGCGGCTTCTGCGCATCCGCCAGCAGTCGCCGCTGCACAAGGGAGGCGGGCTGGACTTCAACCGGCTGGACAACCGGCTCTTCATGGGCGTCGGTGAGGACACCGAGATCGCCCTGGCCCAGGACATGCGCTCCCAGAAAGGCAAACTGCTGCGGGTGACCGTGGATGACGTCCCCCCCGAGCTGACCGGCAACGCCGAGGGCCGCGCGGCGATCGACATTTGGGCGCTGGGCTTTCGTAACCCCTGGCGCGTCGATGTGGACGAGACGAGCGGCCGCGTCTACCTCGGTGACGTCGGTTCCGGGGCCTGGGAAGAGGTCAATAGCGTGCCGCTGCAGGCGCAGGGCGCGAACTTCGGCTGGCCGTGCCGCGAGGGGCCGGACGCGTCGGGAGACGGCTACGGGATCGCGGCCTGCACCGACGGCCGGACGTTTGAGGAGCCGCTCTACGCCTACGCCCACGGCGAATACCGCTGCGCCATCATCGGCGGTCACATTGTCCGCGACCCGGTCGCCCCTGGCGGCCGTTACGTCTTCGCGGACGTGTGCAGCAATGAGATCCTCACCGTCGCAATCATCGGCCCCGACACAGGTCAGGCCCGTGTCGCCGGCGTACTGGAAGGGGTCGAACCGATCATCAGCCTCGGCGAAGACGCCGGCGGCAACCCCTATGCGGGTGTCGGCGGGCCGGCTCGACCGGTCTTCCGGCTGACACTGCCGTAACGATCGCACGCTCGCCGGTGCCGGCGGCCGGCGAACCGCCACAGGCCGCACTTGCATTGCTGTCGCAGGGAGCACCATGAACAACAAGACACAGACATCCGAACGTTCTCAGGGCCGCGCGAGCCGCATGGCAATTCCGGCGGGCGCGCTGCTGATCATGCTCCTCCTGCTGGCCAGAGCTTTCTCAACAGCGGCAACGGCCGCCGGAACACCCGCTCACACGGCCTACTTGCCGCTGGCGGCCTACACTGGCCTCTGGGCCGAGGCTGTCGGGCCGGCCTTCGACCAGCCAACGTCGGTCGCCAACGCCGGCGACCCGCGTCTTTTCATCGTCGAGCGCGCCGGCCGCGTCAAGGTCCTCCAGCCAGACGGCCGCGTTTCAACGTTCCTCGACATCAGCGAGCAGGTCATCGACAGCCGCGGCGAATATGGCATGTTCGATATCGCCTTTCATCCCGACTTCCGCACGCCCGGCGCGCCCGGACAGGGCCTCTTCTACGTCTCCTACACGACCGGGACGGACGACGGCGTCGTGATCAACGTGTACTTCGAGGTCGCCCGCTTCAGGGTCTCGTCCAACCCTGATGTGGCCGACAAGGCCAGTAAGGCGGTGCTCTTCAGCCTGAAGCAGTCGTTCGATGTGCACAAAGGCGGAGGGATGGACTTCGATCGGCGTGACCACCAGCTCTATGTGGGACACGGTGACGACCGCCTGCTGCTCATTGCCCAGGACTTTACAAAGGCGAAGGGTAAGGTCTTCCGGCTCGACGTCGACAAGGTCCCGCCGGACGTCACTGGGGACGCGCGGGCCTACGCTGAAGATGAAGTCTGGGCGATTGGCCTTCGTAATCCCTGGCGGATCGACGTAAACGAGGCAACCAACCAGATCTTCGTCGGTGAAGTGGGCGACCAGCGATGGGAGGAGCTCAATATCGTCCCGCTTTCAGCCCGTTATTTCAATTACGGCTGGCCGTGCAGGGAAGGGCCGGATCCCATCCCGGAGGCGAACGATCTGCCTCAGTGCCAGAATGCCAGTCGCTTCCAGAAAGCCGTCTTCCAGTATCGCCATAAGGACGGCAGCGGCCGCTGTGCGATCATCGGCGGCAAGGTCTACCGGCCGATTGGCAATCCGAATGACGGCCGCTACATCTTCGCCGACATGTGCACCGGTGAGATCTGGGCGCTTCGAATCGGCACCGACCAGGTCACCCG
>CAYRBP010000065.1:6085-17704 GCA_964422535.1 uncultured Ardenticatenaceae bacterium
CGAGACGGCGCCCGCTGACGACCTGCAGTCCACCGTCTCGCTCGACCCGCCGGCCGACGTGGAAATCGTCGCCATGCTGGACGCCGGATTTACCCCACGGGTCGTCGGCACTTTTCCCTCGCCCGACCGCTATCTGGAGGCGGAGGTCCGGGCCTTTGACTGCGCTGACTTCGGCGACGGCCGGACCTTCGCCTATGAAGTCCTGGTCATGCGCGACGCGATCACGGCCCGGGAAGAGGTCGTCGCCAGCCAGCTGTTCAACTGCGGAGAACCTGGCGCGGCTGGACTACAGGGTCTGTACTGGTCGTCCGACGGCCGGTACTTCTATTTCACGGACGCCCGTGACGGCGCGCCCGACGGCTGCGGCCACTGGGAGCGACCCGTCATCCGCCACGATCTGATCAACAGGGTCAATACCCCGCTGGGTGGCGGGCCGCTCGCTCCCAATGCCAGCCAGCTGGCGACGTGGCAGGATCGCGCGGTTCAGGTCCACAACCTCAGCAAGGACCAGCCATTGTTGACCATCGAGGCGGCCGTGCCGGACGCCGATCTTGGGCCAATCGCCTGGGCGCCGGACAGTCGCAACCTGGCCTACCTGCAGCCGCGAGGCGGGTGCCCGCTCGGCGTCACCTCTGTCGTCCTGGTCAGCCTGAATACGGGCCAGCAGCGGATCCTGCTGGCCGACCACTCACCCGGCTTCGCCGGTATCTCGTGGACTTCGCCTGCTACCATCACCCTGACTGACGAGAGCGGCCAAGCGTGGGCGCTCGACGCGGCCACGGGCGAACTCAGCCCGCCGTAATCGCCGGCCTCAGAAGCGCGGCCGCAGCGTGGGCTGATCCAGCCAGCCTTCCAGAATAAACAGCAGGCCGATCAGGAAAAGCGGGCCGGCCATGAGCAGGAACGTCTCCATTTCAGCCCATCCGAAGAAGAGGGTGAAGGCCGCCCCCATGCTCAGGAACACCACACCCCCGGCGAAGGGACGCTTCCATGCCAGGATGGTGGCCGCGATGATGAAGTACGTCGGCACCAGGTGAATGAGAAAACCGCCCAGGCGCTGCAGGAAGCTCCCGGGCATCTCCCAGACGTCCAGAGCGAACAGGCTGATGAACGCGGCATAGAGGATCGCGAGGACTCTCGGGGTCCAGACCAGTAACTTGTGATTCACAGCTACCTCCTACGATTCACGAACGACACCCTCACAGGAGCGAAACGGCGGCCGCGATGTCCTCGGCGATCATCCGGCGCTTGCTCCGTTCGACGAAAAGACTCGGGCCTGCTTGCAGGTTGATGGGCAGTGCGGGCCGGTTGTAGAAGGTGAAGCGCTGGCATCTGCGATTGCAGGCTCCCTCGGCGGAGAGCGGAAAGCAGGGTGCCCGCCGCCTACTACCATTGTAGGCGTGCCGGTCGGGCGGCGTAAGTGACGAATGTCACGTTCGCCCGCGGGCGCCGGCAAGACAAACGGCCGGACAGGCTCATCGTCTGTCCGGCCGCTGCTGGATTCCTATGCGAAAAACGTCGGCGATCAGGTCAGCGGCTCGCCGACGCCACCGGTGCAGGCTCCGCCGCGTTCCGGCGTCGTGGGGCCGAGCCGATAGCGCTCAACAAACTCATCGATTCGCTCGTCTGACGCATCGTTCACTTCCAGCTGGAAGCCCCAGGCCGTGGCGACAAGCGGGCTACGCAGTCCCGGATAGGGGCTCAACAGGTAGTAGCTCTGGCCCAGGAACTTGTCTCGCAGGTCCGCGACCTGCTCATCCGAGAGGGCGTCCGGGTTATAGGCGATCCAGACCGCCCCGTGCTCAAGCGAGTGAAGGGCATATTCGACGGCGATAGGCTCCTCATAGACGCCGCAATTTTGCCACTCCGGCCGGTGCACGCCGCCGGGAGGCGGTATGTCGCCGAGAGGGATGACGATGTCGGCATCATGTCCCCGCGCCGGGCGCGCGACCACCGCCACGCCTTCGATCGGCGGCTCCGGCCGCAGGCCCAGCCACAACAGCACGCCGAGACCAACCACCCCCAGGCCGACGGCCGCAGCAAGGATCAGGTTGCGCGACTGGTCGCCGCGCCCCTCCGACGCTTTCGCTCCGGGCCTCTTCTTCTTTTTGCTCGTTGTCATTTCAGATTCTCACTCCACGCATGCTGTGCCGGCCGAAGTCAGCCTGGCCGGCTCGGCCCAGCCCCAACGATGGAGAAGTTTGGCAAGAATCAGCCCGCACGACAAGCCCCGCGCTGCGATCACATCGACATCTCATCTGCGGTCATGATACGAGTCCGACCAGCGTCCCGAGGACATTGTTGTAAATGGTCCGCACGAAACCCGGCCAATTGTCGCTTGGCAGCAGCGGCGGGAAGGATGTCGCGCTCGCCTCGTCGAAGCGATTGTTATCGCCGGTCGTGTCCCAGAGGATGTCGCCGGCCGGGATGCCGAGGTCGGATACGACCGGGTCGGGATCATAGCCATTGTTCTCGTACGTGTTGTCGTGGACGTAGTTGCCTTCGGCCAGCGGGCCGACGTCCAGCTCGTTCTCGTTGAATGCCCCGGTTCCCGTCAGGCTAAAGACCGCCACACCGGCCGTCTTGTTGTCCTTGATCGTGTTGCCGGTCACCTCGGCATTGTCCGTGCCGATGAGCAGGATGCCCGTCCCCGGCGGGACGATGCGGGCAGTAGCGCCCTCCGGTGCGAAGTTCGGGTGGTTGTTGCCTTCGACCAAGCTACCGGTGATCAGGGTGTTGGTCGAGACTTTCGAGTTGAGTTGCGGCAGCAGGACGATCAGGATGCCGTTGCTGTTGCCGTAATAGTGGCCGCCGCTGATCTCGCCGTTGAGGACGTTCTCCAGCTCGACGCCGATTACATTGCCGAAGGCGACGCTGTCGCGCACGAGGACGTTTTCGCTTTGGCCGGCATAGATCCCGGCGTCATTCACGCCGCTGGCAGTCACCCGCTCGATCAGCACGTCGGTGCTGCGGACCGGATAGATGCCATAGGTGCCCGTATTCTCGGCGATCAGGTCATGGAAGTGAACGCCCGTCGCGCCTTCCACCAGGAAGCCATTGTCCGTGTAGTTGATGGCGCGCAGGTTGCCGACGGTGAAGTTGTTGCCGGAGGCGATCACGCCGTCGGCCAGCTCGCCCCGGCCGTCCAGGACCGGGAACTCACCGGCCTCGTTCGGAACGCCCCGCAGCGTCAGGTCGCTGATGTCGACCACCACCCGCTCGTGGTACGTACCGTAGGGGATCTCGACCGTGTCGCCCGGCCGCGCCCGATCGACGGCCGCCTGAATGGTCTCGCCCGGCTGGACGGTGATCGTCTGCGGCTCGCCTGCGGCTGCTGCGGCCGCGGCAGCGACGCCGGCGTTGAACGCGGCAGAGACGGCGCGCGCCGGGTTCTCTACCGCGCCGACGACAGGCAGGCCCGACGGGACTGCCGCGGGAATCGCCGGCAACCGGCTCTCGTCGGTTAGGGCGTGTAGGAAGGCGATGAGGTCGGCCCGCTCCTGGTCGGTCAGGTCAAACGCGTTCACGAAGACGTCTACCTGTTCGGCTCCGTGCGCGCGGCCGCCGCCTTTGCTATAGAAGTCGACGACCTCTTCCAGCGTCTCCATCGATCCGTCATGCATGTAGGGTGCGGTCAGGGCCACGTTACGCAGGGAAGGCACCTTGAACGCGCCCTGCAGCCCGTCGGCGACGACCCCGGCGCGGCCGGGATCATCGCTGGGCACCCCGACGACGCGGAAGGTGTCGCTGGCGAAGGTCGGCGCCGTGTGGCATTCGAAGCAGCGCGTCGCCCCGGAGCGAAAGACCGCCAGGCCGCGCCGCTGCTGGGCTGTCAGCGCGTCATAGTCGCCAGCCGCGTAGCGGTCGAACGGGCTGTCGTCGCTGATGAGTGTCCGCTCGAACGCGGCCAGCGCCCGGCCGATGTTCTCCTGGTTGATGGGCTCGCCCGCGCCGAACGCCTGCTCGAACAGCCGGACATACTCGGGGTTGGCCTGCAACTCGGCGACCAGATCATCGGTGTTCTCGACGCCCATCTCGTCGGCGTGGGTCAGCGGGAACATCGCCTGCGCTTCCAGGCTGGTCTCGCGGCCGTCCCAGAACAGGTTGCCAGCGTATCCAACGTTCCACAGGCCGGGTGCGTTTCGGGCCAGGGCAACGCCTCCGGCTCCGGCGGCCGTCGGCCACCCGTCGCTGAAACCGAGGTCCGGATGGTGGCACGTGGCACAGGACATGTCATCATTCTGCGACAAGGCCGGGTCAAAGAAGAGCATCCGGCCGAGCTCCGCCTTCTCAGGCGTCGTCGCGTTGTCGGCCGGTTCGTTCAGCGGCGGGAATTCGCGCAGCAGGCCGGAGTAGGCCGGGACGACGCTGCTGGAGCCCGCCCCGTGGTTGGCCATATCGACCGGCGGGTCGCTCGGCACCGGGGTCAGCGCGGCCGCCAGCAGCGCTCCCCCCAATAGCGCCAGCAATCCGAAGACCAGCCAGGCGACTGCTTTGATGAGTTTCTTCATGTGTTCCTCTTCTCCTCTTTGATGTTGAGCGCAGTGACGCCCACCGGGCCCCGGTACGCACCCGGCATGACCGCGGCCGCGGCTCAGCGGGGCGCTTCATCCAGCGCAAACAGGTAGGCCACGATGCTGTCGATCTCCTCTCCGGTCATCTTCTTGGCCAGGTCCTTCGGCATCAGGTTGTCAAAGCCTTCGACAATGTAGTCTTCCGGCTGCATGATCGAGCTGTAGATATAGGTGCGGGCGTCGAGCCCGTCGACCCGCGTCGCGCCGCGTTCGGTGATGCCCGCCAGCGATGGCCCGACAATGACGGTATCCGCCGCAGTGCTGTGGCAAGCGCCGCAGTTCTCGACAAAGGCACGCTGCCCCGCCAGCAGTTGCGGGCTGAGGGTCGGCGTAGGCGGCGGAACGTCGGCCGCCTGCCCGCCACAGGCGGCTAGTGCGGCCAACGCGAACAGGGCCAGGATGAGACAGAGGCGGTTGGGTGTCAGGCCGGTCAGGTGGGGCAAGGGCGTCAATGTCCTGAAAATGTCGCGGTATTGTACGGAACGGTCACCATCCTGGCAAGCGACCGATGGCGCCGGACAGGTCGATCGCCTGCTCACCCGTCGCGTCAAGCACGCAGCATCCGCCGGGGACAATGTGACCGGGCCAGTCCTCGGATAGCCACTGGCATTCTGAACGTGAAGAAGCCGTCAAAACGGCGTGAGGGAGCCGGGAGTATGCGGCTTGCCTCATGTTGTGCCGCAAAAAGCCATGTTACACTGTGCAAAAGTACACGGTGGCGACCAGCCACACGTGGCGAGCGCTTCAGCAGACAAGCAAGGAGTCCGTCCATGCGCCGACACTACCTGGTCACGATCGCGCCGGTCCACGGCAGCTACACGCAGACCCGTCTCCGCCCGGCCTGGGGCCGCCCGCGGCGGCTGATCGTCGGGCCATATTACGTCACGATCTACACGCCGGACGGCTGGCCTGAGCCGGGGTTGCGCCTGGACCTGGGCGACAGCCGAATCCGTCTGGTCGAGGGCCAGCTTCTGCCTGGCGGCACGGCGCAACCCCTGCGGCCGGGCATCTACAATGAAGTCGTCATCGACGGCGCGGCCCAGTCAGCGATCATCCGGAACGACATCTTCGCCACCCTGCCCTGCTACTACTGGAGCGACCGGGAGGAGCTAGTCCTCTCCAACACCCTCCACCTCATCGCCGAATACACCAACGCGGCCGTCGATGAACTGGCGCTGGCCCAGTCATTCATGTTCTGTGGCGGTATCCTGGGCGGCCGGACGCTCTTTCGCGACGTGTGGGGCGCGCTCCCCGGCCGTGAATACCACTTCGACCTGAACGCCTGGAACCGGCTTTCGGTCTGGCGTCGCTCGCGTATGTGGACGGCGATTGACCAACCGCCGCCCGAAGCGGCCGTGGAGCACCTGCGCGACCTGTGGGAGCAGGCCCTCGACCGCGCCACTGCCCGACTGAAAGAGCCGGTCGGCGTTATGCTCAGCGGTGGTCTCGATTCGCGGCTGGTTGCAGGCGGGTTAGCCTCCCGCGGCCTCGACCTCGTCTGCCTGACGCACGGCAACACCGAGGGGGAGGAGGCCGAATTGGCCCGCCAGGTAGCCGGCGCGATCGGCGCGCGCTTTGTCGCCAACCCAATGGACAGCTCGTTCGACTTCGGCAGTCTGGCCCTGCCGCACCTGCACCACTTCATCGAAGGCTTCCACAATCCCATCTGGGACTCGTCGGCCCGGCTGTTGTCCGGGCTGGGCCTGCGCCAGTTCAGCACCGGCGTGGGCCTCGACCTGCTCCTCGGCGGCTACCACAGCAACGATCGGAAGGAGCGGCTGGCCGACAACCTCCGGCTGTCGCTCATCGGACCGGGCCATGCCGCCCCGGCCGACGAACACGGTATCGCCCGCGCCGCCCAGCTGCAGATCGCCCAGGCTGAACGGCGCGTCCGCGGTAACGTCCGGCTGCTGGCCGAGCCCTTCCGCTCGCTCGTGCAGGACAGTCTCGAACCGACCCGCAGGGCAGTCCACGATCGCATGGAAGCGTACGCCGCCGAATCGGCCGTCACCTGGCAGCAGCTCAAGGAGCGCTTCTTCTTCGAGAACCGCGGCCGCCAGGTCATCGCCCTCCAGGAACGGATGCTGCTGCACTACGGCTCGCTCGTTGCGCCCTCGCTTGATCCGGACCTGGCAACCTACCTCAGCAATCTCGCGCCCACGATCCGGCGCGACCATTACCTCTACTACCCGTTCATTCGCCGGCTCTATCCCCGGCTGGCCCGCATCCCGGTTTCCAGCCTGGGTATGGGCGCTCACCATGCTCAGCCGGTCATCGAACTCGGCCGCGTCGCCCGCATTCTCGGCCGCCGGCGGCTGACGACCTGGGTCAACTTCGAGCCCTGGCTTGCCCTCGGTGACAACCTCGACCGCTACGAGCGCCTGTTCGTCAACAGCCCCCACTTCTTTGATGTCGACATGGTTCGCGCGCACTTCGCGGCCGTTCGGGACGGCAAGGCGCGGCTGTATGACGGGAATGAGACGCTGGCGTTCCTGAGCCTGGCCTGGTGGCTGCGCAACCAGTCCAGCCGGGTGCGTACCTCAAGCGCCTTTCGCGCCATCCCAACGCTGACCCGGCCGACCGTCGGTCTGGCGGCCGACTGACAGCCGGCGTTGGCGCCCCACTGCGCCGGCGCAGCTATAGCTCAATGGTCCGCAGTCGCAGCGCGTTGCTGACGACGCTGATGCTGGAGAAGGCCATCGCCCCGGCGGCCAGGATCGGGCTGAGTTCGCGCAGCCAGTCGGGGGCCCAGTCAAACGGGGCAAGGACGCCGGCGGCGATCGGGATCAGGATGACGTTGTAGCCAAACGCCCAGAAGAGGTTCTGGTGGATGTTACGCATGGTTGCATCCGACAGCTTGATGGTCTGCGGCACGCTGCGAAGGTCGCCGCGCATCAGGGTCACGTCAGCCGTTTCCATGGCGATGTCGGTACCGGTGCCGATGGCGAAGCCGACATCGGCCTGGGCCAACGCCGGGGCATCGTTGATCCCGTCGCCGACCATGCCAACGCGCAAGCCGTCTTCCTGCAGCTGCCTGACATAGGCCGCCTTCTCGCCCGGCAAGACCCCGGCCAGCACGCGGTCGATGCCCGCTTCAGCGGCGATGGCTTCGGCTGTGCTCTGGTTGTCGCCGGTCATCATGATGACCGCCAGTCCGAGATCGTGCATGGCCCGGATGGCGGCGGCCGAACCGTCTTTGACCGTGTCCGCAACGCCAATCAGTCCGGCCGCCTCGCCGTCCACGGCGACCCACATCGCCGTGCGGGCTTTCGCGGCCAGGGCAGCCGCCGCCGCGCCCAGATCAGCCTGCCGCACTTCCTCTCGTTCCATCAGGCGCCGGTTGCCGACCAGGACGCGCCGGCCTTCGACGGTGGCGATGATGCCATGTCCGGGGATCGCCTCAAAGCGCTCCGGCTGGCTCAGCGCCAGGTCGCGCATGCTGGCCTCCCGGACGATGGCTGCGCCCAACGGGTGTTCCGAGCCGCGCTCGGCCGAAGCCGCGAGGCGAAGAAGCTCATCTTCGGTGACGAACGCCGCCACACCGACCGGCGCCGCCCCGTTGCCCGA
This sequence comes from uncultured Ardenticatenaceae bacterium, assembly GCA_964422535.1. Taxonomy (GTDB): domain Bacteria; phylum Chloroflexota; class Anaerolineae; order Promineifilales; family Promineifilaceae; genus Promineifilum. The sequence goes on from CAYRBP010000065.1 coordinate 14,227, forward strand.
GGCCGGTCGTCGCTCGCCCGCCGGCTCCGCCACCCGCCGCGCCACGATCACGTCGGTCACCGCCGGCTCGCCGCGGGTGATCGTGCCCGTCTTGTCGAGCACGATGGCGTCGAGCCGCTGGACTTCTTCGAGGGCGGCGCTGTTCTTGAACAGGATGCCGTTCTCGGCCCCCTTGCCTACGCCAACCATGATCGATGTCGGCGTGGCCAGGCCCATGGCGCAGGGGCAGGCGATGACCAGCACGGCGATGAAGCGCAACAGCGACGGCACAAACGCGGCGCCGCTCACCATCCAGATGCCGAACGTGATCAGCGCGATGAGGATCACCGCCGGCACGAACCAGGCGGCGACGCGATCGACCACGCGCTGGATGGGCGCCTTGCTGCCCTGGGCCTGCTCGACCATGCGAATGATCTGCGCCAGGACGGTGTCCTTGCCGACGCGGGTGGCCTCCACAGTCAGCAGGCCCTGCTTGTTGAGCGTCGCGCCGATGACGCCGTCGCCGGTCTTCTTCTCAACGGGCAGGCTCTCGCCGGTGATCATGCTCTCATCCACAGCCGAGCGGCCGTCGACCACCAGGCCGTCCACCGGCACTCTCTCTCCGGGCCGGACCAGCAGCCGGTCGCCAGGGATGACTTCGGCCACGGGGATATCGACCTCGACGCCGTCTCGGACCACACGCGCCGTCCTGGGCTGGAGGCCGATCAGCTTCTTGATCGCCTCGCTCGTCCGCCCTTTGGCCCGCGCCTCCAGCAACTTGCCGAGGACGATCAGGGTGATGATGACGGCCGACGTCTCGAAATAGAGGTGATGGCCCAGCGTGTGGCTGCCCATCGTCTTGGCGATGAGCACGGCCACGCTGTAGAAGTAGGCCACCGACGAGCCGAGCGCCACCAGCACGTCCATGTTGGCGCTGCCGTTGCGCAGGCTCTTGACGGCGCCAACGTAGTAGTCCCAGCCGACATAGAACTGGACCGGCGTAGCCAGGAAGAAGAACAGCCAGTCGACGGCCAGCGTGTTGGCCCAGTCGCCCAGCAGCCCCAGGTCGCGGCCCATGCTCAGCAGGAACAGGGGCAACGAGAAGGCGAGGCCGACCAGGAAGCGCCGCGTCTGGTGGGTGATCTCGGCGTCACGCGCGGCCGCTTCGGCGTCGATCGGCTCGTCACCGGCCGCGACCTCAACGACGTCGTAACCCGCCTGGCGCACGGCCGCGACCAGTTCGGCCCGGCCGACCGCCCCGGCGGCGTACGTCACGTAAGCACGTTCGTTCGCCAGGTTGACCGACGCCTCGAGGACGCCTTCAACCTTCTTAAGCCGCCGCTCGATGGTCGTCGCGCAGTTGGCGCAGGTCATGCCCACCAGCGGCAGTTCGACTTCGGCCGTCGGGACGCTGTAGCCGGCCCGCTGGATGCGGCCGATGACGTCGGCCGTCACCCGCCCGGCGCTGGTCAGCGCCGGATCATAGCTGACGGTCACTTTCTCGCTGGCGAAGTTGACCGACGCATCGGTGACGCCCTCGGCCTTCTTCGAGTTGCGCTCCACCGCGGCGACGCAGTTGGCGCAGGTCATGCCGATGACCGGCAGGGTGATCTGTTTCGTCTCAGACATCAATCAGTAGCCAATGCAGAGGCGTATGAAAGCAGCAGCGACCGGAGCCCCTCGGCTGCGGGCGATTCGGAGATGGGCTGCCGACCCGGGGCGATGAAACCGCCTCCGCGTCCCGGCCTCATGCCCTCTCAGTTGATCGTGATCAGGCCCTCGGGCGGGTAGTTGATCTCGACCAGCGTCTGGCGGATGGCATCCCACGAGGCCGGCTCGTGCCAGGTGACAGTCACCTGCTTGCTGTTCAGGTCGGCCGCGACGGTCTCCACACCCGGGATGTCGCCCACTTCCATCTTGATCGTATGCGTGCAATGCTGGCAGCTGATGTTCGGAACGATAAAGGTCCTGGTTTCCATCAATGAACTCCTGAAATCCTGCGTAGGGTACGATCGTCAACTTACCGGCAGTCGCCATCCCGCGCGGGTCCGCGGCGGCCGGCAGGCTTTGCGCGGCGAGCCGGCTATTTTCTTCCGGTCACGGCAAACACGCTCGTGATCTCCTGCAGCATCCTTTCGCGCTCCATCGCGTCGTCGCCCTGAATCGCGGTCGTCACGCAGGTGCGCAGGTGATTGTCCAGCAGCAGCGTGCTGACGCGACTGAGCGCGGCCTGCACGGCCTGGATCTGCTTGATGATGTCAATGCAGTAGGCGTCTTCCTGCACCATGCGCTCGATGCCCTTCAGGTGGCCGGCAGCGCTCGACAGGCGCTGGGTCGCGTCAATGCGGATCTGTTCTTCTATCATGGCTATTCATCCCCTGTGCGCGCAAACACCCCTTTCACTTCCTTCCCGCCCCCCTGGGGAGGGGGGTATGCTTGATACTCATTATAGGCTTCCCGCACCGCAAGTCAAGCGCAGCTGAAACCGCGGTGAGCAAAATGCGTTTTGTGGGCCAGTCTCCTGGACGGCGGGTCTATACTGGGACCATCCCGCGAAGGCAGGTGGCATATGAAGCGATTGCCCGATTCGTCTACGGCCGGTCTCGTGCTACTGCTCGTTCTCGGTCTGCTGGTCACCGGGACCTTCCCGGCCCGCGCGGCCGACTTCTCGGCCGCCGATGAGGGCGAATTGGCGGCGGCGATCAGTGCGGCCAACGACGCCGGGCCCGGCACCCATCGCATCACCCTGACGGCCGATATCGCCCTGACCGGCGCGCTGCCTGCCCTCGACAACGCCGACGCGGCGACGATCGTCATCCAGGGCGAGGGCCACACCCTCACCGGCGACGACGCCCACACCGTCCTGGTCGTCCAGTCGGGCACGACCGCGACGTTCGTCCGGCTGACCGTCACCGGCGGGCGCGGCAGCGAAGGCCCGTCGGCCGACTGGGGCGGCGGCATCTATAACGAAGGCAACCTGCGCCTTGAGCGGGTGACGCTGTCGGGCAACGCGGCGGCTTCCGGCGGCGGCGCGGCCAACGTCTCGGAAGGCGGCCGGAAGGCGGTCCTGACCGTCATCCAGTCGACAGTCAGGGGCAACACGGCCGGCAGCGCGGGCGGACTCGCCAACGTCGCCGGCTCCGGAGGCGACGCGGCGCTGACCCTGGTCAATTCGACCGTCTCGGGCAACCTGGCCACCGACGGGCCGGGCGGCGGCCTGGCCAACACGGCCGCCGGCGGCTCGGCCGGGACGATCCTGCTCTACGCGACCCTGGCCGCCAACGCGGCGGCGAGCGGCGGCGGGAATCTCCACGTAGAGGGCACGGGCGGCGCGTCGACTGCCCATATGGCCGCCAGCCTCATCGGCCGCGCCGCGGGCCAGGGCGCTGCCTGCGCGGCCGCCGGTGGTTACCTCACGTCGACCGGCTTCAACCTGGACGAAGACGGCACGTGCGGCCTGACCCTGCCATCGGACTACCCGAAGGCGATCGCCAACCTC
>CAYRBP010000066.1:0-15039 GCA_964422535.1 uncultured Ardenticatenaceae bacterium
TTCCAGGAAGGCAAATTCGACGCAGCCAGTCCGACTACTGAAAAACCCTGAGGGCAATCGCCGGCTCCGTCATGCGAACCGGCGAGCGACTTTGGCGTGGGCAAGCTTCCCGCGCTGCAAAGAACGCGGCCCGGTGCGTTTGTTTCGCACCGGGCCGTTGGCTTCTTCAGGGTTCGGCGTTCGCCGTGGACTAGAACTGGATGACGCGAGGGAGCGTCTTGGCCATGTCAATCCAGCCGGCCACGTCGCTGAGCGCGGGCAAGTCGGACAGCAGGCTCGAGATAGCATTGACTTCGCCCAGCTTGGCGACGAGGTTTTCCGGGTTACGGGTGGCCAGTTCGACGACGCTATCGACGCCCGACGCCAGCAGCAGTTCGGCCGACTTCGGTTCGATGCCTCCGATCCGCATCAGGTCCAGCTTCTTGACGGCGCTCAGGATGGCCGCGCCGTCCAGCCCGGTCTCGGCAGCCAACCTGGCGCGCCCGGCCGGCGTGGCGCCGGCCTGGAGCAGCGACGAAGCCGTGTCCACGCCCGCAGCGTGCAGCTTGGCCGCATCAGCGTCGCTCAGATTGTTGAAGACAGCCAGCGCGCCGGCGCCAATCGCGCCCACACCGGCGGCGACAGCCCCGGCGCTGCGCGAAGCGGCGTCCACAGCCTGATCGACGACCGAGGCCGCCTCGGCCTGCGCGGCGGCTGCCAGGCGCAGTTCTTCCGCCGTCACATCGGGGATGCGATAGTGTTCCGACCTGCCGCCCAGGCGGGCCATTTCCGCCTCGACGGCCGCGACCTCAAAGTCGTCGGCCATGACGGCCAGCGCGGCCCCGCCGTGACGGAGCTGGTCGACCATCTTCGCCCGGTCTTCGTCGGTCATGCCCAGGCTCTTGTGGTTCAGCGCGCCCGCCCCGCCGCCGACGGCCGTGCCGATGAGCAGGCCCGGAATGACGCCAACACCCGCCGTCAGGACGCCAACGGCCGTGCCGATGGCCGCGCCCCACAGCGCGCCCTTGCCGGTGTCGCGCTGGCCGATCTCGTCGGCCTTCAACGTGCCGTACTCGTCCAGGCCGAGCACGGCGACCGCGCCCAGTTTGATGTCCGAATTCGCCTTATCCCACTTCTTCAGGCTCTCGGCCGCTTCTTCGGCCATGCCCCGGTTCTCGTAATAGGACACGACCAGTTGATTGTTCTTGTTCGCCACGATTGTTCTCCTTGCTGGGTGATTAGAGGAAATGCCGTGAAATTCCGGTAGGACCTTACGAAAACGAAATGGCGATGTCAAGCGCTACGGGGTGCATTCCGTCTTCGGATGGTGAAATGCCGGCCGCCGCCGGGCACTACGCCGGCAGGTATCGCTTGAACCAGCCGGTGATGCCGTCCAGGCGAGCCACGCGCCGGTCGGTGCGGCCGCCGCGGCTGACGCCGTGTGATTCGCCCGGTAGCAGCAGCAGTTCAGTGTCAACGCCCAACCGCTTGAGCGCGATGAACACCTGCTCTCCCTGCTCCTGGTCGCAGCGATAGTCGTTCTCGCTGTGGATGACCAGGGTGGGCGTGCGCGCCGCGCCGATGTAGCTGATGGGCGATTGCTGCCAGTAGTCGTCGAACGCTTCCCACGGCGGGGCGTCGATCCCGACCAGGTACTCGGTGCCGTAGTTGAGATCGCTGGAACCGTAGAAGCTGAGCAGGTTGCTGACCACGCGCTGGGCCACGGCCGCCTTGAAGCGCTGCGTCCGGCCGATGATCAGGGTCGTCATGTAGCCGCCGTAGCTGCCGCCGGTCACGCCCATCCGCGTCGGGTCGATGTAGGGCAGCTGCTCGACATAGTCGGCCCAGTCCATCACGTCATCGTAATCGACCGTCCCCCAGCGGCCGTAGATCGCCCCGGCATGGGCCTCGCCGTAGCCCTGGCTGCCGCGTGGGTTCGTCCAGTGGACCACGTACCCCTGGGCGGCCAGCAGGTAGAACTCGTGGGTGAACAGATTGCCGTACTGCATCTGCGGCCCGCCGTGGATCTCCAGGATCGACGGGTACTGCCTGCCCGGGTCGAAGCCGGGCGGCTTCAGGATCCAGCCCTGCAAGTCGTAGCCGTCTCGGGCCTTGAACCACCGTTCCTCGACCTCGCCCAGTTCCAGCGCGCCCAGCCAGTCGCAATTGAAGCGGGTCAGTTGCCTCGGCGCGGCGCCGACTTCGCGGACCATGATCTGGCCGGGGTCGGCCAGGTCGGACCAGAAGTAGGCCACGCGGTTGCGGGCCGCGTCGAAACTGAACGAGCCGGCGACCCCGCGTTCGGGCGTCAGGCGCTCGGCCGCGCCGCTGTCCAGGTCGTAGGCCATCAGCGGCTGGTCGCCGTGGCGGGTGGCGATGACATAGACGCGCGAGCCGTCGGCCGACCAGACCGGAGCGACCGGCGGGAAGTCGCTGCTGATATCGCCGGTCGTTGCCCCGACGAGGTGGAGATCAGACGGGCCGCTGACGTCGCGGGTGCCGGAACCGTCGGCCGCGGCGACGTACAGCCGGGCGTTCTGGTACCAGCGGCCCTTCTCCGGCCGGCCGTAGTAGGCGATTTGGCGGCCGTCTGGCGAGAACGAGGGGGCCATCTTGCGTCCGGGCCGGGCGTCGACCCGGCGCAGGTCGCCGCCGCCGGCCGGGACGACGTAGAATTCGGTCTCGTCCAGGTTGGCGTCGGGGTCAGCGCTGCGGTTGGAGACGAACAGGATGTGGCCGGCCAGCGGGCCGCCGGCCGGCGACCAGCGCGGGTCGGTCTCGTCGTAGTCGCCGTCGGTCACCTGGGTCGCCTCGCCGGTCCCGGCGTCAACCGTCCAGACATGCCACTTCTCGCCCGGCGCGTAGCTCGCGCCGTCATTCTTGTAGAAGTAACGGTTGATCGTCCGGTAGGAGATGCCAAGCTTCTTCTTTTGCTCGTCCTTCTCGCGCTCCAGCGCATCCGGGTCCTTCTTGCGGAACTGGCAGGCGAGCATCGCCCCGTCGGGCGACCATTCGAACGAGGCAAAGCTGCCCTTCAGATCGGTCAGCGGCCGCGCTTCCCCGCCGTCCAGCGGGATGAGGTAGATCTGGGCCTGCTCCTCGTTGCCGCGGTTGGACAGGAAAGCGATCGTCTGGCCGTCGGGCGACCAGCGCGGGTGGGTGTCGGCCTGCTTGCCGTGGGTGAACTGGCGCAGGCGGGAACCATCGGTTGCCGCCAGCCAGAGGTTGGTGACCTTCTTTTCCGTGGCCCGGTCGACCCGCTGGACGCAGAAGACGACGGCGCGGCCGTCGGGGGAGAGCTGCGGGTCGGAGACGAGTTCGAAGCGGTACAGGTCGTCAGAGGTGGTGAGTTGCTTGTCGTCGGTCATGGGGACAAGGATAGCATGCTGCCGGCGCGGATCGAAACGCAGATGGCCGGCGCGGCAGCTGAGACTGGCGACCACGAGCCGTCGATTCTTCCTATAATCGACCTGTGGACGATCTTCTGGAGCGACTGGAAGCGCTGGAGCGGCAGGTGACCTACGACCGGCCGCCCGACGACGGCCGCGCTCCGTTCGCCCATCAACCGGGCGCGCTACCCGTCCTGCTGTCGGCCCCCCACGGGGCGATCCACCGGCGCGACGGCCGCTTCAAGGCCGAGGACGAGTACACGGCCGCGTTCGCCCGGCTGGTCGCGGCCGAGACAGGGGCCCACGCCCTCTACACCTTCGCCCTGCTCGACCACGACCCGAACTATGACCGCGCGTCTCCCTACAAGGACGCGCTGGCCGCGATCGTGGCCCGGCACAACATCGGCTTCGTGCTCGACCTCCACGGCATGTCAAACCGCCACCGCTTCGGCGTGGCGGTCGGGACGATGCGCGGGGCCAGTTGCCCCCGCTGCAACCGGCTGGTCACCGGGGCGCTGGAGGCCGGCGGCTTCACCCGGGCGCTGGCGGATGAGGTCCGCGATTACCCGGCGCTGCGCTGGGACCGGTATGTGCTGGACCACAGCCGCTTTACCGGCGGCCTCTATAATCACACGGTGACCCGTTTCGCGGTCGAGGAACTGGGCATCGAGGCGGCACAGGTGGAACTGTGTTCCAGCCTGCGCGTCGTTCGGCGGATGGGCACGGGCAAAGAACCAGCCGACTACCGTGGTGATCGGGAGGGGATCATCCGGGCGGTTGAGATGTTGAAAGGGTTGGTCGTGGCCGTGGCGGCTTTCTGATCGCCCCCGGCAAGAGGGAGATGGGATGCGCGGCGTAAAGAAGCAAAACCTGCCGACGAAGACTTGTGCGGTCTGCGGGCGGCCGTTCACCTGGCGCAAGAAGTGGGCCCGCGAGTGGGAGCGCGTCACGGTGTGCAGCGACGGCTGCCGGCGGGCGAGGCGCGGCCGGCAGCCGTCGCTGCACGGCCGACAGGATTGAGTCAAGGTCAGCATAGAAATCCTGGCCCAGCGAACGGACAAAATCGTTCACCTGGTCAGGCCTGATGTCTGCAACAAGGTCGCTGTCCATGGTGGCCCGAGCGAAGCCGTTGACAGCGCTGGCCATCGAGCCGCCAATGCCATAGCGTACGCCGCACGCCTCAAGCGCTTCAATGACTTGAAGGGTGACAGCGATCGGTTCAGGCAGCATGGTCCGGCCCTGTTTCGAGCGGGCCGTATGCCCTGGCCGCAAGTTCAGGCCCGAGGACGAGATCGGCCAGGCGGCGACGCAGTTCGGATGGGCTGGCGTCCGGGTACCGCTCGCGAAGGCCCACAAGCGCCAGTGTCTGCATCGTCCGGTTAAGCTCCGCTACGATCTGCAGCTTGCGCCAGTCCGGAGCGCGGCGCATGAGTTCCACCTGAAGGGCCTCAATGTCAGGCGAAGTGTCAGACGACAGGGTAGCCATATGTGATGGCGTGATTATAAGCCAGGTCGGAGATCAAGGACAGGCGCGAGCCTGCTGCTGCGGGGGGCTGGCCGTCAACCGTGCCTGAGCGCGTTTTCCAGCCGCCCCGCGGCCACCAGGAGCGCCTCGTCCGCCCCGAAGCGGCCGGCCACCTGCAAGCCGAGGGGCCAGCCGGCCTCGTCCGTCCCGGCGGGCAGGCTGATGGCGGGCAGTCCGGCGTGGTGCCAGGGCAGGGCCATGACCGGGTCGCCGGTGCTTTCCAGCGTCCGCGGCGCGGGGCCGGTGGCCGCGGGGCTGAGCCAGGCGTCGAGGTCGTGCGCGTCCATGAGGGCGTGCAGCTCCGCCCGCAACGCCAGGCCGCTGGCGACGGCCGCGTCGCGCTCGGCAGGGCTGACTGTCCGGCCGCGCAGGATGAGTTCGGCCGTCTTGGGGTGGTAGCGCTCGCCATAAGCGGCGAACCAGACGGCGTGGGTCTGGGCCGCCTCGGCCGCGACCAGCAGCCGGTGGCGGGCGTCGATGCCGGCGAAGTCGGGCATGGCCGGGACATCGACGATCCGGAAGCCGCCTTCGCGTAGACGGTCAATCGTTGCCCGGAAGTGGTCCAGCGCAGCGGCTGAAGCGCGCGCCAGGTACGGGCCCGAGGGGATGCCCAGGACGGGGTTGCCGGCGCGCGTCGGTCTGTCCCCCGGTCCCGGCGGCGGTTCCCAGCCCTGCCCCGCGGCACGCTCGAACAGCACGGCGGCGACCGCGGCCGCGCCGGCCACGGAACGGGCGAACCAGCCGGCGGTATCGGCCGAAGGCGACAGCGGGATGACGCCCTCGATGGAGACGCGGCCGAAGCTTGGCTTGAAGCCGACGACGCCGCAGAAGGCCGCCGGGCGGATGATGGAGCCGATCGTCTGCGTGCCGAGCGCGACCGGGCACAGACCGGCGGCGACGGCCGCGGCCGAGCCGCTGCTGGAGCCACCCGGCGTGCGGACCTCGCCCAGGGTGGCGCTGAGGGGATGGCGTGTCGGGCCGGGAGCGAAGTAGGCGAACTCGGTCGTCACCGTCTTGCCCACCACGAGCGCCCCGGCCTCCTTCAACGCCCGGACGACCGGGCCTTCCTCGCCCTGCAACTCGTCGACCGGCAGGGTGGAGCCGGCGCGGGTTATGAAGCCCCTGACGTGGTAGATGTCCTTGACGCCGGCGAGCGTCCCGAAGAGCGGCGGCCGCGTCGTCGGGTCCGGGTAGCGCGCCTCCAGATCGGCCGCCTCGCGCCGCAGCCGCCGGAAACGGCCGTCCTCCGGCACGAAGGCGTGCAGGGCCGGCTCGATCTGCTCGAAGCGTCTCTCAGCGGTCTCCAGGGTGGCGAGCGTCGTGGCGGGCATGGCTCTCTCCCTTGCGGGCGGTCTGCTAGCGGCGGCCGGCGGCCCTCTCCTACGGCGGGGCCATGGCACAGCGAAAGCCCAGGTTCGTCTGGGTCACGCTCGGCTCGAACGACGTCCGCGCCGTGGCCGACAGCTCGTCGGCCGGGGCAAGCCATGACCCGCCGCGGATGACCTTGAACTCGCCCTCAAGCGGGCCAAGCGGGTTGGTCTCGGTGATGTTCTGGTAGGCGCGGAAGTCGTACCAGTCGGCCACCCACTCCATGACGTTGCCGAGCATGTCATAGACGCCGGAGGGTGAGCGGCCGTCGGGATAGCTGCCGGTTGGCGCTGTATCACGGAAGCCGTCGTCCACGTCGGTGCTGGCGTCGTCGCGCGGGCAGTTGGCGTCGCAGAAGTTGAGCCGCTCGCCGTCGAAGGCGTCGCCCCACGGATAGCGGTACTTGACGCCCTGGACGGTGTCAAAGGACGCGGCGAACTCCCACTCGGCTTCGGACGGCAGGCGCGCGCCGCGCCAGGAGCAGAACGCCTCCGCATCGAACCAGCTGACGAAGATGACCGGGTAGTCGGCAAAATCGGGATTGCCGTAATAGCTCTCGTAGTAGCTGGCGTTGCTGCGGGTCGGCGGCCGGCACTCGCCCGCCTCGACGCACATGGCGTAGGCTCCGTTGGTGACCTCGGTCTCATCGATGTAGAACGGGTCGAGTCGGACGATCTGGGCCGGCTTCTCGTCGCTGTTGTCGCTCTCCTCGTAGCCGATGGTGAAGACGCCGCCGGGGACATAGATCATGCGCGAGCCGGTCCCGGTGAGGAAAGGGGCTGGCGAGGGCGTCGGTGGGGCTGTGGGCAGCGGCGTGGCGGACGGCGTCGGAGCGAGTTCGGTCAGGGCGGCGATGATGGCCGACTGGAGCGTCGCCGTCGCCTCCGGCCCTTCCGGCTGGCCCACCTGGTCAAGGTTGAAGAAGGTCAGGAACGCGAGCAGTCCGAGCAGGACGGCCAGGATGGAGGACAGCGCGATGATCGTCCGGCGCTCCATCTGGCGTCGGGTCCGGCTGGTCAGGCGGGGTTTCGGCGCGGCTGCCGATGGCGGTGGCTCAAGCTCGACCCGGCGGCCCGGCGTGATCTGTGGCGCCGGACGTCCGGCGGGCCGTTCCATCGCCCGGCTGAACGCCTCGACCGACTCATAGCGGGCGTCGGCCCGCAGGGTCATGGCCCGTCCTGCGACGGCCGACAGGTACGGCTCAACATCGGGGTTGGCCTCGCGGGCCGGCTTCATGTCCGAGAGGCCGCTTTCGCGCGCCAGCGCGTTTGGCGGGACCTGACCGGTCAGCAGGGTGTAGAGCGTCGCGCCGAGGCTGTAGATGTCGGCCGCCGGCCCGGCGTCGTTCTGGGCCTGCTGCTCCGGCGCGCCGTAGCCAGGCGTATGCGGCCGGATGCCGAGTCCCGGCAGGCCGCTATCGACCAGATAGACCTCGCCTTCGGGCGTCACCCGGATGTTGGCGGGCTTGACGTCGAGGTGAGGCTGGCCCTTGCTGTGCAGGTAGGCCAGCGGGACGCAGGCGCTTTGCAGCCAGGGGACGATCAGGTCCGACGGCAGCGGGCCGTACTGCGCCGCCAGGGTGGCCAGGTCAAAGCCATCGATGTAGCGGCTGACCAGGTACTGGCCGGTGTCCTCCAGGGCGAAATGGTCGAGCACTTCGGGCAACTGGGGGTGGCTCAACTCGGACAGGCGGCGCGCTTCGGCCCGGAAGCGTTTCTGCACCTCGACCGACGGGTCGAGGTACTCCTTGACCGCCACCTGGACCCGGTCGTTCATGTCCCAGGCGCGATAGACGACGCCATAGCGGCCGCGCGACAGCAGGCCGATGATGCGGTAACGCTTGTGGAGGTGCTCGCCGGGAAGGAGGGGCATGGCAGGATCAGGACATCTCGACCGGGATGAAGCTCAACAACGTGGCAGGCGCCTGCATGACGACCTCGGCCAGCGGCACGGCGGCCGCGCTGGCGGCGTAGGCATGGAACATGGCATGGTCGCTGGGGATGATGGCCCCTGTCTCGGCGAGTCCCGCGACCGCCGCCGGCGCGAACCAGGCGACTTCCCCTTCGGCATACTCGGCCGCCTCACCGTCCACGACCCGCAGGTCGCAGACCAACAGCAGGAAGTGGGCCGCCAATTCGTCCTCGCTCCGCGGCACGACGCGCTCGCTGACCACCGCGCGCACGGCGACCAGGGCCGTCGTCAGCCCCGTCTCCTCGCGCACTTCGCGGGTGATGGCCTCGGCCAGCGTTTCCCCGAAGTCCCACTTGCCCCCCACCAACGCCCACTGTCCGGCGTAAGGCGGTTTGTTGCGGCGGATGAGCAGGAACTCGTCCCCGGCGGGCCGAGACCGGCGGATGAAAGCGATGACGATCGGGGCCGGGGCGCTCTGGGCGTGCCAGCGACGGTCAGCGGCCAGGGCGGCGAGGGTTTCCGTCCAGTCAGCGTTGCTCGTGGCGGCGGGGTGGGACGACATGGTGTGTGTCTGCGGGCGGCCGCATGGGAATCATTATAGCCCATGGCCACACGACTCTATAATCCGGGCAACGAGTTGTATCTTCCGTTGAACGGGCGCGACCGTCACTGGAATTGAGGACGCGCTCATATTCAGGTCTTGCCATGAACGCCCCTGACTTCTCGGCCGCCCTGTGGCGGCTCTATCGTCGTCCTGAACCGCCCGAACTCTGGGTCAACGGCGGCAACCTGCCGTGGAACGACCCGGCCTTCTCCGAGCGCATGCTGCGCGAGCACCTTGACCCGTCCCACGGGGCGGCCTCGCGCGTCGCGGCCGAGCGCGACCTGCAGATCGACTGGCTGTGGCAACGCCTGGCGCTGCGCCCCGGCAGCCGCGTCCTCGACCTGACCTGCGGGCCGGGCCTGTATGCGGTTGAACTGGCCCTCCGCGGTTGTACCGTGACCGGGGTAGACTTCGGCCCGGCGTCGATCGCCTATGCCCGCGAACTGGCGGTCGCGGCCGGCGTGGCCGGCCATGCCACCTTCGTCGAAGCCGACGTGCGCGCCTTCGAGCCGGAGCACTCGGCATACGACGCGGCGCTGTTCCTGTACGGGCAGCTGGCCGTCTTTCCCAGATCGGATGCGGCGTCGTTGCTGGGGAAGGCGGCGGCGGCGCTGCGCCCCGGCGGCCGCCTGTGTGTCGAACTGCTCGACGCCGACCGCGTGGACAAGGCCCACAGCACGTGGTGGTTCACCGACGACAAGGGGCTGTGGGGCGATCGGCCATTCCTCCACCTCGGCGAGCGCTTCTGGTTCGAAGCGGAGCGGGCCTCGGCCGAGCGATACTTCATCCTCGACCTGGAGACCGGCTCCACGACGGAATGTGTGCTGTGCGACCAGACGTATGCCGAGGAGGAGATGGCCGGGATGATGAGAGCGGCCGGCTTCCGCGGCATGGAGGTCTTCGGGGCCTGGGACGGCTTGCCGCTCTATGACGCGGCCGAGTGGGATGTTTACGTCGCGGAAAAGTGAGCGCCTGCCGGCTTCCCGGCTCTCGCGGGTGCGGCGCGCCCGCCTGGGCTGGCGCGCAGGCAATTGTCCCGGCTGCGCCGGCCTGCGCTTGCCGGGACAGCGCATTCGCCTACAATCCTACGTACATGATCCGCCTCGACGGGATAACCAAGCAATACGGCCTCAACCCGGTCCTGCGCGGGGTCGACCTCCAGGTGAAGCAAGGCGAATTCGTGACGCTCGTCGGCCCGAACGGGGCCGGCAAGAGCACGCTGCTGCGCATCGTCGCCACGCTGCTGCGGCCCACGGCCGGGACGGTCGCGGTCGGCGGCTGGAAGTTGCCCCAGCAGGCTGAGAACGTCCGCGCCCACATCGGCCTCGTCTCGCACCAGCCCCTGCTGTACCGCGACCTGACCGCGGCCGAAAACCTGGCCTTCTTCGCCCGCGCCTATCGGCTGGAGAATGCCCAGGAGCGGGTCGCGGCCGCGCTGCAGAAGGTCGGCCTCTTCGCCCGGCAACGCGATCCGGTCGGGACCTTCTCGCGGGGCATGGTTCAGCGCCTGACCATCGCCCGGGCCACGCTCCACGAACCGGACGTTCTGCTGCTCGATGAGCCCTACACCGGCCTTGACCAGGAAGCGACGCGGCTGCTGGATAACCTGCTGCTGGACGAGGCCCAGTTGGGCCGCACCATCTTGATGATCACCCATGACCTGGGCCACGGGCTGTCGCTGGCCGACCGGCTGGTCATCCTGTGGCGCGGCCGGATCGCGCGCGAAGTGAAGCGAGCCGAGATCACACCGGCGGCCGTCTATGACCTCTACGCCGAGGTGACGACGCGCTAGCGGCGCACGCAAGGAGCAACTGGCCGGCGCCGCCGGCCATACGTCAACGATGCAAGCCTACCTGGCGGCCGTGTGGGCCGTTGTCTGGAAAGACCTGAAGATCGAAGGGCGGACGCGCCAGAGCATCAGCGTCATGGTGATGTTCTCGCTCGTCACGATCATCATGTTCAACTTCGCCCTGGGTACTGACCTGGATGCGGCCCGGGGTGTGGCGACCGGCCTGCTGTGGACGACCATCCTGCTGGCCGCCATCCTCGGCCTGAACCGCTCGCTGGCGCTCGACCGCGAGAACCAGGTCTTCGACGCCTTGCTCATCGCCCCCATGCCGCGCACCGCCCTCTACCTGGGCAAGGTCGTCAGCGTCACGCTGTTCACCCTGCTGCTGGAAGCGATCCTGGTGGTGCTGTTCACGGTCTTCTTCAACGAGCCGTTCTACCAGTTGCCGGTGTTGCTGGTGCTCTTCCTCGGCACGATCGGGTATATCGCCGTCGGCGTGCTGATCACCTCGATGACGATACAGGCCCGCTCTCGCGAGGTCCTGCTGCCCGTACTCTTGTTGCCGGCGTCGTTGCCGCTGGTGCTGCCCGCCGCGCAGGCGGTCGCCGCCTACGTCACCGCGACCGGCCCTGACGACCCGATCCTGGCTTCCGTACGGAGCGCCATCTTCCTTGTCCTGGCTTATGATCTGCTTATGGTCGCTGTCGGCCTGTTGACTTATCATTACGTTGTCGAATCATAGAGGGTCGTCTATGCGATACCTGGTCGGTTCCCGCGACCAGGCGCACCGGAGCATCACCTAACATGAACCAAGCTGCTGTCTCGTCTCCCCGCTTGGACAAGTGGATCCGCATCCTGAATGTGGCCGCTGTCGTCGCTGTCTTCGCCACCATCTTCGTCATCTTCTTCTATGCGCCCGTCGAACGGACGATGGGTAATGTCCAGCGCCTGTTCTACTTCCACGTCGGTTCGGCGTGGGTCGGCGCGGTTGCCTTCCTGGTCGCGCTCATCGGAGGCGTCCTCTACCTGCGCCGGCCGTCGCGCAAGTACGACGCCATGGCGGTGGCCGCGATAGAGATCGGCCTGGTTTTCCTGTCTATGGCCATCGTCGGCGGCTCGGTCTGGGGCAAGCCGGCCTGGAACACCTGGTGGATCTGGAGCCCGCGCCTGACGCTGGTCACTGTCGCCTGGTTGACCTACGCCGCCTACTTCATGCTGCGCGGGGCGATTGAGGACGAGGAGAAGCGCGGCCGGTATGCCGCCGTCTATGCGATCATCTCGTTCGTCATCATCATCCTGACCTACATCAGCATCCGCATCTTCCGCGACATCCACCCGGTGGTGTTCGGCGGTACGACCGAAGCGGCCGCGGGCGCGCAGGAAGGGCTGCAGGAGTTCGCCGGCGTGGAATCGCTGCGCATGGTTCTGAGCCTGAATGTGGCCGTCATCGCCTTCACGGTCCTGGGCGCGGCCTGGCTGCTGGTGCGCATCCGGCTGCAATACCTGATGGACTACAGCAACAGCCTGAAGGCCCGGGCCGCTTCCCAGCTGGGCGGGCGTCCGGCGCTGGTCAGCGGTCTGGGGTTGATCGTCGCCCAGATGCAGATGCCGGCCGGCATGGGCAACCCGGACCATTTCAACAATTACCTGGTGCTGGGCTACGTTGTGATGTCGTCGATTGCCCTGTTCTACGTCCTGACCCTGGCCTTCCGCCAGCGCAATGTGGAGAAAGACATCTCGCTGCTGCAGCAGGTCATGGACGCGGAACGCTCGACTCGCCGCTCGTAAGCGCCATGGAACGATCCGGCCGCCCGCTCGGCGCTACGCCGGCGTAAGAATGGCCGCCGTGGGTTCGTCTTAGGGATGAAACGTACGGCGCTTGTGGCCGGCTCGCATGCGGAGTAGTGACTATGTCTGAACTGAAAGCGCCGTCGCCATCGGGCGGCCGCAAACTGAGCAGCGGGAACATCCTCCTGGTAATCCTGGGCGTGTTGCTGGTGGCGTTCCTCATCCTGGGCTCCCTCAACCAGAGTAACACCACGAACGAATTTGCGTTCGGCGCGGCCCGCCAGCCGTTCACGACGCTGGCACTCCTGGCCTTTCTTGGCGGCCTGCTCAGTTTCGCTTCGCCGTGCACGCTGCCGGTGCTGACGGCTTATTTCGCCTTCGCCTTCGCGAGTGACCGCCAGCGCATCGCCACCAACACCCTGGCCTTCATGCTGGGGCTGGCGACGACCTTCAGCCTTTTCGGCGCCGCCGGGTTCGCCCTCGGCCGGGTGCTGCTACAGAATCAGCAAGTCATCATGCTTGTCGGCGGCGCGGCCATCATCCTTTTCGGCGTCATGAGCCTGCTCGGCCGGGGTTTCACCGGCGCGACCTCGCTGGCCGCGTCGAACGTCCCGGATCCCGGTGTCAAAGGCTCGTACCTGTTCGGTATGACCTTCGCCGTCGGCTGGTCCAGTTGCGTCGGGCCCATCCTGGGCACGATGCTGACCCTGGCCGCCCAGACGACGTCGGTCTGGAACGGCATGATGTTGCTGTTCATCTATACCCTGGGGCTGGGTCTGCCGTTGCTCATTGTCTCGACTTTCTTCGGCCGCATGAGCCGCGACAGCTTCTTCTGGCGCGCGCTGCGGGGCAAGGGGTGGGACTGGGACACGAGCGTCTTCGTCGTGGCCGCGATCTGGGCCCTGGCCATCTGGCGCATTGTCGTCGCCTTCCTCGAGTACAGCTTCGAAAACTTCGGCCTCTTTGGCGGCCTTGAGTTCAGCCCGGCACTGGAGTGGGGCATCCTCGTTGCCCTGCTCATCGGCGCGGCCCTGTTCGTCCTGACCAGCAGCGAGGAGCGGCGCACGACGATCCACCTGCATACCACGCAATTGCTCAGCGGGGCGCTGTTCATCCTGCTGGGCCTGCTCATGCTGGAAGGGCAGATGGGGCTGATCAACGGCGCGCTCGTTCGCTGGTCGGCGGTCGTCGACGAGCAGACGATCCGCCTGCAGGAGCTGTTGCTCGGCCGCTTCAGCCAGTAGGATGATGAACCAGACAAATGAAAACCCGCCGGCGGCCCGGCCACGGCGCGCCTGGATGCTGGTCGGCGGCCTTGTCCTGCTGGGGCTGGCGGCGTCACTGCTGATCTTCAGCGGCGATCTGTTCGGCAAGATGCCCGGACCCGAGAGCGCCATCGAGTCTATCCCGCCCTTCAGCGCGGCCGAGTCGGGCGTGGCCGAGGCCGGCAGCGGCGGTGTGGTCGTCCTCGAACCGGGCGTCGACGCGCCCGACTTCAACCTTGAGACCCTTGACGGCGGCTCGCTCGCCCGGGCAGACCTTGCCGGCAAGCCATTGCTGATCAACTTCTGGGCCACCTGGTGCGCCCCCTGCCGGCTGGAGATGCCTGAGCTGGAGGCGATCAGCCGGGACTATGCCGATACCGGCCTGGTCGTCCTGGGCGTCAATCAGGAGGAGTCGGCTCAGCAGGTCCAGCCGTTTGCCGACGAGCTGGGCCTGAGCTTCCCCATCATGATGGACAGCGACGGGGCCATGAGCGACGCGTATGGGGCGTTCCTGCTGCCGATGTCGATCTTTGTCAATTCGGAAGGGCAGGTGACGGCCGTGCATCGCGGCATCCTGACGCGCGACCTGGCCGATGAGTACCTGCGCGCAACGATCTCGCCCTTCGGCGCGTAGAGCAGCTATCATGAGCGTCGAAGGCGAATCCACCCAGACCCCGCCGGATGAACTCGGCGGCTTCTCGCTGGCCATCGAACGCGCTATCTATGGCCTGGCGCGTCACTGGTTGCTGGTCTTCAACCTCCTGGTTGCCCTCTATGTCGGCTTGCCGATGCTCGCGCCGGTGCTGATGCAGGCCGGTTTGACGGGACCGGCGACGGCCATCTACCGCGTCTACAGCCCGATGTGCCATCAGATGGCCTCGCGTTCCTTCTTTCTCTTTGGCGAGCAATACGCCTACCCGCGCGCGATCGCCGGGACGCAACTGACCCCGATCGAGAGCTACATGCCCGGCGTGCCGGAGTTCGCCGGCGCTTCAACCGATCCCTCGATGTGGGCGACGTTCATCCTGCCCGCGCGCCAGTTCGTCGGCAACGCGACCATGGGCTACAAGATGGCCCTCTGTCAGCGCGACATCAGCATCTACCTGGCGGTGCTGGCCGGCGGCCTGCTGTATGGGTTGCTGCGGCGGCGGGTGAACATCCGGCCGATGCCGTTCTGGCTCTTCCTGCTGGTCGGCCTGCTGCCCATCGCCCTGGACGGCTTCAGCCAGCTCTTCAGCCAGATGATCGCCGGCGCGCCGGCGCTGCAGGGGCTGGCTTCGGCCCTGGCCCTGCGCGAGTCAACGCCCCTCCTGCGGACACTGACCGGCACGCTCTTCGGCCTCAGCCTTGTCTGGCTGATCTACCCGCGCCTGGACGAGCAGTTCGCGGCCACGGCCGAGAGCCAGGCGCGCAAGCTCAGA
>CAYRBP010000067.1:0-15007 GCA_964422535.1 uncultured Ardenticatenaceae bacterium
GTGGGCGCGGTTTCCGCTCAGGGGCGCGGCCGGCGCAGCAGCCGCATCCCGTTCAGCGTCACCAGCAGCGACGTGCCCACGTCGGCCAAGACGGCCATCCACATGCTGCCCGCGCCGAACAGGACGACCAGGAAGAAGACGAGCTTGACGGCGATGCTGAAGGCGACGTTGAACCAGACCGTGTTCATCGCCGCGCGGCTCAGGCGGAAGGCGAAAGGCAGCAGGCGCAGGTCGTCGCCCAGCAGGACGACGTCGGCTGTCTCCAGCGCCTGGGCCGTGCGGCCGAGAGCGATGCCGGCCGACGCCGCGGCGAAGGCGGGCGTGTCGTTGATGCCGTCGCCGACCATCGCCACGTGCTCGTACTCGCGCCGCAACGCCTCGATCGCGGCCAGCTTGTCGGCCGGCAATAGCCCGGCCCGGACATCGCTCAACCCGACCTCGGCGGCGATGCGCCGGGCGGTGGCGGCGTGGTCGCCGGTCAGCATGACCAGTGGCTTCAGGCCGAGCGCGCCCAGCGCCGCCACGGCCTCGCGGCTGCCGGGCCGGAGGGCATCGTCCACGGCGATATAGCCGCGGTAACGGCCGTCTTCGCTGACCAGCATGGTGGAGTAACCCTGGGCGTCGGCCGCGGCGATGGCGTCGTGGTACGCCGCGTGGCCGGCGTCTTCCTCGAAGTAGGCATGGCTGCCGATCATGACTGCCCGGCCGCCGACCAGCCCGCTGACGCCGCGCCCGGCCAGGGCGCTGACATCGGCCCCGGCCGGATAGCGCCCTTCGACACCCCGGCTGGTCGCCTCCGCGACGACGGCCCGCGCCAGCGGGTGCTCGCTCCGCCGCTCGACGGCCGCGGCCAGGGCCAGCACGTCGTTGCAGGGGGCGCATTGGGAATCGCCCGCCTCGCAGTCGGCGGCGACGACCGAGACGACGGCCGGCTCGCCGCGGGTGATCGTCCCGGTCTTGTCGAACGCGACCGCCCGGACGCGGCTGAGTTCCTCGACCGACGCGCCGCCCTTGAACAGCACGCCGTGGTGGGCGCCGTTGCTGATGGCGCTGACCAGCGTCACCGGGGTCGAGATGACCAGGGCGCACGGGCAGGCGACGACCAGCAGGGCCAGCGCCCGGTAGAGCCAGCCCTGGACGTCGGGCGACGGGTTCCAGAACGGCTGGCCGAAGACGAGCGGCGGCACGGTCGCCACCAGGATGGCGACGGCGATGACCGCCGGCGTGTAAGTGCGCGCGAACCGGTCGACGAAACGCTGGGCCGGCGCGCGCCGTTCCTGCGCTTCGGCCACCAGCCGGATCATGCGGCTGATGGTCGTGTCCTCAGCCGAGCGCGTCACCTCGACCTCCAGCGTGCCGTGACCGTTGACCGTCCCGGCCAGCACGTCCGACCCGGCGGCGACCTCCACCGGCCGGCTTTCGCCGGTGATCGGGGCCTGATTAACGGCCGACTCGCCGGCCAGGACGAAGCCATCGACCGGCAGCCGCTCGCCGGGCAAGACGAGCACGCGGTCGCCGGGGCGCAACTGCTCGACCGGCACGCGTTGCTCGACCGGCCGATCACCCACCAGCGGCGGCAGGAGGACGGTCGCCTCGCCGGGGGCCAGCGCTTGTAGGCTGCTGATCGAGTCGCGGGCGCGGGCGGCCGTGTAGCCTTCCAGCGCCTCGCCGAGGGCGAACAGGACCATGACCAGCCCGGCCTCGGTGTATGCGCCGATGATGACCGCACCGACGGCGGCGACGGTCATCAGCAGGTTGATGGTGATCTCGTGGTTGACGCGCAGGGCGCGCCAGGCGCTGCGGGCGATGGGCGCGCCGGCCAGGACCATGGCCAGGACCGACATCACCGCGAAAATTGGCGATTCAATGCCCAGCCAGGGCAGCAGTTCGTCAAAGATCAGGCCCGGCAGGACGAGCAGCCCGGCGAGCAGCGCCAGCCGGGTGTCGCTCCGGTTCCAGAGGTAGGAGAGGAGACTGCCGGCTGAGGACGACGGACTCCCTTCCGCTTCCGCGTCGTCGCCCGCTGCCTGCGGTCTGCGATCTGGGTCTGAGGCCGGCTGGGCGACGTCATACCCCAGCTCGCGCACCCGGGCCACGACCTGCTCGGCCGGGACGCTGCCCCGGACCGCCAGCGTGCCGGTGGTGAAGTTGAGCCGGGACTCGCCGACGCCGGGCAATTTCGCCACACCGGTCTCGATTGTCCGGGCGCAGCCGGCGCAGTCCATGCCGGTGATCTGAAAATGCATCTCGCGCTCTGTCGTCATGCGCCAGATTATACTCGATCCGGGCGGCCGTCCGGGTAGCGTTCAGCTAGGGTCAGGGACAAAGCGTCGTGGTTTGCCAGATTCTGCGCGCTTCGATTCGTTGAGATGCGGGCAACGCCGAGAGCCAGAGACGTTCGAAGTGGTTGCGATCGGCGCCCCAATGCAAGCTAAGGACAACGATGATGACCAGTCCGGCGACCAGAACGGGCAGGCTCTGGGCAACCCCAGCCAGCGCCTGAATGACGGAGCCGCCGGACGATTCGCTGAGGATTGTGGGTAGGAGGTCGCCAGATGGGATGATGCCGGCGAGGGTGTTCTGAAAGCCGGTCCCGACGGTCAGGCTCCTGCAAAAGCTGTCGTAAGTGATCACCAGATAATTGCAGAGTAGCTGCAATTCATTTGATTGACCCGATCATTGCAGCCTCGGCCGCTCTATGTAAGATGCTGATCCCAGTCTGCGTGCGGACGCCGGCATGCGCATGTCCTTGAGGTCAGTCTACCCTTGACTGACGCCTTTTCCTTGATATTGATCGCTTCCTTGACACACGTGGGGACGTAGGGGTATACTGAATTCAAGGAGTGCCTGAAATGTCAATCAGAACGACCGTCACTGGCAAGAACCAACTCACCATTCCCGCTGCGCTGGCCCGCGAGTTGGATATTGGGCCGGGAACTCAAGTGGAGTGGGAGCTGACCAAAGAGCGAACATTGGTGTTACGGCCGCTACTGTCTCGGGCGGAACTAGCCCGACAACTTCAAGGGAAGTGGCGACACCTGTTCGGCCCGGAAGACGATCCTATCGGCGATCTGATCCGCGAGCGCGTTGAAGAAGACATGGATTAGCATGCTGACCCACCTTCTGGATACTTCGGCGTGGCTGGCCCATCTCCTTGGTGAACCGGGCGCTCATGAGGTCACAGCGCTTTTTGAGGATGCCCATACTGCGGTAGGCATCTCAGTCCTGAGCATCGTGGAGTTGCAGGGTCGACTGCGTGCGACCGATCGGGGGGTCGAATTCAAGGACACACTGGAGCTGTACCGGCAGTTGTTCGATGCGATCGTACCGGCCAACGAGGCAGTCGCGCTGCGGGCGACCGATCTGCGCGAGGTCGCCAGTACCCGCCTCCCGGCGATTGACTCGCTCATCGCCGCCACGGCCGCTGTGCACGACGCCGTGCTGGTTCACCGCGACCCGCACTTTCGCGCAATACCGGCCGAGCGCCTGACACAACAGGTGCTCGACGGCTCGTGAATGGTCGCTTCTATTGCGACCGTCTTCTCGCGACCTGCTCTCTTGTTCACTTAGAACATCTGCCCCACTTGCGCGATACTCCGCACTCAAGCGCCGGCGCACGACGGACGATTTCAGAGCCCGCCCGATCGATCGATGGCCCGCCACAGCCTGAAGACGATGGTCAGGGCAAGGACGATACCCGCGGCCCCGACCAAAGAGAACCCTTCGAAAAAGGGGCCGGCGCCGGCGCTCCACATCATCGCCGAGGCGATGATGAGGCCGGTCGCGATCAGGCCGAAGATCAGCCGGTTGGTGATCCCATCCAGCCGGTTCATCTCTATCTTGACCGAGAACTCACCCGTCTGGGCCTGGTCGAGGATGTCGGCGATCTGGACCGGCAAGGCCCGGATCAGCCGATCCCAATCCTGATAGGTTCGCCGCATGGATCGCCCCAGGTTCCTGGGCGAGTAGCGCCGGCTGATGATCTGCTGCCCATAGGGAGCCAGCAATTCGGCCAGATTGAAGCGCGTGTCCAGGGCGCGGCCGGTGCCCTGTAGCTGGCCGATCGTCTTCATCAGCATGATGTAGCTGGACGGGACGTTCAGGTGATAGTCGTGAATGACCGCCATGACGGCATCGGAGAACTCGTCTACGTCGATTTGCTCGATGGGCCGGTCCAGCACGTCATCCATGATGTAGGCGATGTCAGCCTCAAAGCCCTTCCGGTCGAGGCCCCGGGGATGATCGCAGATACGCATGATCACATCGGCTATCTGGCTGACCTCTTTGCTGACGTAGGCGATGACCAGATCTTCCAGGTCAACCAGCATGCGCTTGTCGATGCGGCCGACCATGCCGCTATCGAGGATGCCGGTGGTTCCTCCGGGCAACAGCAGGAGATTTCCCGGGTGCGGATCGGCATGGTAGAACCTGTCGCGGAAGATCATCGCGATCCACACGTTGGCTCCATGTCGGACGAACTCGTAGAGGTCCACACCCGCTGCGACCAGCGCCTCATGATCGCTCAGGCTGATCCCCTCCAGCCGATCCATGGTCAATACACGGCTCGTGGACAGGTCGGGATAGGGTTTGGGAAAGACGACCGTTGGATCGTCCGCGAAGTTGGTGATGAACCGGTTCAGGTTGCGTTGTTCCTGCTGCAGGTCAAGCTCATGCAGAAGCTGCCGGCGAAAGTCAGCAACGAGATCGCTTGGCTGGAACCCCAGATCGGTTCGCTTATCCAGCAACCCGGCTCCCTGGGCCATCAATTCCAGATCGAGGTGAACCGTCTCCTCGATTCCGGCATGGATCACCTTGACCACGACCGCCGTGTCATCAAACAGCGTCGCGGCATGAACCTGCCCGACAGAGGCGGACCCCAGGGCCTCAAAGTCGAAGGTCTTGTAGAGCTGCTCGACCGGTTGTCCGAATTCTTCCTCCAGGAAGGCCCGGACTGTATCGGGCGGGTCGGGCGGGGTGTTGGCCTGAAGCTTTTTCAACTCCTCGATATACGGCGGGTCCAGCAGATCGTCGCGGGTGCTCATGAACTGGCCGAACTTGATGAACGTTGTCCCCAGTTGGGACAAGGCCATGCGCAGCCGTTCCGCCTGTGAATACTGCGACAGGAGCAGGCCGTCGGGATCGACGAACCACTTTTTGATGCTGGCCGGCGCGCTGTCTTTGACCGATTCGGCCAGTCCGTACTTGGTAAAGACCTGCACGATCTGGCTCAGGCGCTTGGTTCTACTCAATTGATCAGCCGGGGTTATCATGTCAACACCTTCCTGTCGAGACCATTCTCTTTCAAGAGAGAGCCATCCGGCGTCTGCCGGGAGCCAATCCCATCCTGACAGGTGAACACTGAGCCGATTCTGGCCGGAAGCCGATTGCATCCCCCGGGTTCTCGGCGGGATGCAATCGGCTTCGGTCGGGGTCGTCAACGGACTCGCTCAGGCTACGCCTTGAACTCAGCCGCCGCCTTTTCCCGCCCTTCCTTGAGGTCGGCAAGGGCCTTTTCATGGCCCGACTTCAGGTTGGCGATCGCGCGCTCGACTTTGGCCTTGTTCTCGTTCCAGGTGGCGACATCCTCAGCGTGGAGCGCCTGGATGCGCTGTTCCAGCTCCGTCGCCTGCTTGCGCATCGCCTCGACTTCGGTGTCGACCTTCGTACGAACCTTGGCTTCCATGGCTTGCGCCGAGGTCTGAATGCGGGCGATCTGCTCCTTGATGTGCTTGACCTGCGATTCGTAGGTCGCCTTCAGCTGCGCGTTCACCTTCTCGCGGTCGGCGCGCATCTGTTCCCGCTCCGCTTCCAGCTGGACCTTGGCCGTGCCCACAGCGGCGGCGGCCTTCGCATCGAGGCGCTCCGCCTCCGCGCTGATCTTGTTGTTCAGCGCGTTCATGTCGTTCACGAGCTGGGTGCGCCGGGCTTCAAAGTCGGCATACACCTTGGCCTGCTGCGCCTGCAACTTGGCTTTCGCCTCGCCTTCGGCTGCCTTGATTCTGGCGTCCAGCTCAGCTTCGGCCGCGGCGGCTTCCGCCTCAATCTCGTCGAGTTCCTTCGCCCACGCACGCAGCTGGGGCTCCAACTTAGCTTCCATCTCTGTCCAGGTTTGCATCGTAATCTCCTTAAATCTAACTGGTTTGTCTGAATGGTTGTCGGCCGGAAGGGGTTTCGGGTGAAACTGCCTTCCTGTCCGGCAGTGTCAATTGTTCAACATCTGTTCGAGTGTCTTCGTCTGCTCGGCCGTGAGTGTGGTCGACAGCACGACGCCGCCATAGCCGCCGAAGTGGGCCGCCACAACGGCCTGATCCGTCGAGCGCAGCAGCGCGAAGATCGCTGAGTCGCCCGGCTGGATGAGCGCGCCGACTTCCTTCACGAAATCATCCGGGATGCCGAAGTCGTCTTTCCACCACGTCGCGTCGATGGCGCCGCTCGCAGCCCCGATCACGCCACCGCCCAGCGCGCCGGCCGCGACGGTACTTGCGGTCACTGCGGCGCTCGCACCCGCGGTCGCCGGCGCGGCGATCGCGCCCAACGTCAGTCCGATCAACGAACCCAGCACGCCGCCGACCGCGGCCCCTTCATCCGTCGTCAACTGATAGCTGGCATCGATCCGCAGCTTGCCGTTGTAGTCGCGATAGGCGGCCACGGCATCATCCAGATCGATGGTCCAGTCATAGTCCATGTCCACGAGCTCGTTCAGCACCTTCGACGCACGGAACATGTCCTTCTTGAAACCGACCACAATTAACGTTGACATTGCATTTCTCCTTTTCATCCCGCGTGGGACGAATGATGTGCAGCTTACTGCGTGATATTTCGAGCCAATCTTGTCCAGGCAGGCGCTTTGTGCTATTGTGCGTTGCATCAGTCATCAGTCTGCTCGGGCGATTACTCTTAGGACCACTATAGAGAGCGCAAGGGTGAAAGTCACTCTGCACCACTTGTCAGCCGGCTTGTCAGCACTTGTCATTCGCGCCGATCGCGCGACTGAGCGAGCGTGAGCAGCCGGAATGCCGCCCTCCTCATACCGCGACCGGGACTATCGTTTCGGCCAGCAGATCCTCGCCCTCCGCACCACCAGCAATTTGACCCAGGCCAGGTTCGCCGAACTCCTCGGTGTTTCGCGCCAGGCCGTCGTCGGCTGGGAATCCGGGGCCAGCTACCCCTCCCCCCAACACCTCAAGCACCTGGTCGAAGTTTGCCTGGATCACGAGGCGTTCCACCGCGGTCGGGAAGAAGAAGAAATCCACGCGCTGTGGGCGGACTCGGGCGCGCGCGTGCCCCTGGACGAGATTTGGCTGGCAGGCCTGCTGGCGAAGCGTGAGGATACGGCCGCAGTTCCGGTTTCCGACTCAGCGGAAGCCAACGCGGTCGCCTCCCCACCCGGCCGCCTGGTCGATTGGGACGATGCGCCGGAGGTCGCGAGCTTTTACGGCCGCGACGACGAACTGGCGCTGCTGGCCGACTGGTTGACGGACCAGCGCTGCCGCGTGTTGAGCGTCCTGGGGATCGGCGGTATCGGCAAATCGGCCCTCGCGGTGACGCTCATGCACCGTGTCGCCGGGGAATTCGATGCGGTTATCTGGCGCTCTTTGCAGGACGCGCCCCCCTGCGAATCGCTGCTGGACGGGATCCTGGGCGTCCTGGCGGGCGAATCGTTGATCACCGTCCATGACACGCTCGAACGACGCCTGAACCTCCTGTTCGAGTTTCTGCGGACGCGGCGTGTATTGCTGGTGCTCGACAATCTTGAGAGCGTGATGGAGGGCGCTGAGGGCAGCGGCCGCATGCTGCCCGCCTATGAGGGCTATGGGCGGCTGATGCGCCGCGCGGCCGAGACAAGGCACAAGAGCGCCCTGCTGCTGACCAGCCGCGAAAAGCCGGTGGAGCTCGCGCCGCTCGAAGGCAGCCGGTCGCCGGTTCGCTCGATTCATCTGGGCCAACTCGATCCGGACGCGTGCGAAGCGATCCTGCGGGAAAGAGAAGTGACCGGCAGCGCCGCCCAGCTGCGTCGCCTGGTCGAGTACTACAGCGGTAATCCGCTCGCCCTGAAGATCGTCGCCCCGACCATCGCGAACTTGTTCGACGGTGAGATCGCCGCGTTCCTGGAGCAAGGGGAGCTGATCTTCGGCAGCGTGCGCATCCTGTTGCGAGAACAATTCGAACGCCTCTCCGCCGTCGAGGAGAGCATCTTGCTGTGGCTGGCGATCATGCGCGAGCCGGCTACCGTTCAAGACCTGGCTGCGGCGCTGGTCAACCCCCTGCCGCGGGCGCAGGTCCTGGAAGCGCTTGATACATTGCGCGGCCGGTCGCTGATCGAGCATGGCAAGTCAAAGGCAAGTTTCACGCTCCAGTCGGTCGTGCTGGAATACACGACGACGCATCTCATCGAAGCCGCCGTGAGTGAAATTGAGAGCGGGCAGCTTCGTGTCCTGGTCGAACACCGGCTGTTGCTGGCCGGCGCCAAGGAGTATCTCTGGCAGGCCCAGGCACGCCTGATCGTGGCGGCCATTCTGGCGCGGCTGCGCGCCGCTTATCCCGATCCGGCGGCACTGGAGACGCACCTGGTCGGGCTGCTCGAACCGCTGCGGGGCCAGAGCGAAGAACACCAGGGTTACGCGCCCGCCAACCTTCTGACGCTGTTGCGGTTCCTGCGCGGCGATCTATCCGGGCTTGACCTGCACGGGCTCCTGATTCGCTGGGCGAATCTGCAGGGCGTGACCATGCGCGACACGACCCTCGCCGGGTCAACGCTGCGAAACACGTGGTTTACAGAAGCGTTCGCCGACGTTTGGTCTATTGTCGTCAGCAAGAACGGCACCTACTGGGTGGCGGGCGACAGGCAGGGCAAGGTCTGGGTCTGGTCAAGTCGCGAAGAGCGCCTGCATCTCGTCTGGCAGGCGCATCATTACAATGTGTCGGCACTTGGAATGAGTAGCGACGAGCAGCGCATTGCGACCGGTAGCTGGGGAGGCCTGGTCAAGGTCTGGGATTCGGCCGACGGGGCGCTCCTCTGGACAAGCTTCGCTGTGAATGCGGTCATAGCATTGGCGTTCTCGCCCGATGGCCGCGTCCTCGCGGTCGGCGACACGGGCGGGCAGATTCGCATTCTGGATGCGGCCGACGGCACATTGCTCCAGACCCTGGGCGATGCGGCGAGCCCGATCTTCTGTGTTGCGTGGCATCCGGACGGGACGGCCCTGGCCGGCGCAGGACACGATACGCAGATCCGGATCTATGAGCCTGCGGAGGACGCTTCCGGCCCCTTCAAGCCCGAACCCGCCAGGAGGCTCAGCGCGCATAGCGAACCGGTGACAGGACTCGCGTTTTCGCCGGACGGGCGAACGCTCGCCAGCGTGAGTTGGGACAGGACCGTCAGGTTCTGGGAGCCTGGGAGCGAGACGGCACGGTCAACCATCCCCGTACCGGCGCGCCTCTGGCGGCTCGTCTGGAGCCAGGACGGCCGCTATCTCGCCTCGAGCGAGCCGAACCGGGCATGCTGGGTTTGGGACCTCGTGCAGGGCAGGCAGCGAACAATGTTCTACAGCCACATGGGTCCCGTGCGAGCCGTAGCCTTCACGTCGCCTGACATCAACCTCATCACAGCGGTCGAGGATGGCAGCGTGCAGGTTTGGGATATGGGCAGCGGTCAGTGTATTCGCAACTGGCGGGGGTTCGCGCTTGCCGTGCATGCGATCGCCTGGAGCCCGGACAGCGCGCGGATCGTGAGCGGGGGCAGCGATGGGCTGGTTACGGTCTGGGAGAGCGAGCGGCAGGCTCCGCTTCAGGAGTTGGGCGGCCACAAGAAGCTGATCTGGAGTGTCTCCTGGAGTCCGGATGGGCGGTGGCTGGCGAGCTGCAGCGACGACGGCACCATCCGGATCTGGGATGCGGCCGCCGGCGTCATCGAGCGCGTATTGACGGGCGCCGCGCTGACTGACGCGCAGCTCTTCACGGTGGCGTGGAGCCCGGACAGCGAACGCCTGGCTGTGGCGAGTCACCGGCAGGGCGTGCTCGTCTACGAGATGAGCGCGCAGACCTTCCGGCGCGTCGGGCGGTCCGATCTGCCTCCACGAACTCGCTGCGTGGAATGGAGCCCCGACGGCGGCCGCCTCGTCGCTTCGAATGATGAGGGCGAAATCCTGGTCTGGGACGCCGGCGACTATTCCATGCGCGCCAGGCTTGAAGGGCATCGCGGTGCGGTGGTGGCGATGGCCTGGAGCGCCGACGGGACGCGACTCGCCTCCGCCAGCTGGAGCGACCGGGACCACCACTTGTTGATCTGGGATACCGGGAGCTGGGAGCGGCTGCGCGCGCTCGATGACCCCAACGAGTTGGTCTTCAGCGTCGCCTGGAGCGCGGACGGGAACAGGCTGGTCAGCGCGGGCAACGACGGCGTGCTGCGCTGGTGGGATCCCCAATCCGGGCAGTGCCTGAGGTCGCAACCGGGGCACGAAGGGCTGGTGAACTCCCTGCGCGCCAGCCCAGACGGCCGCCTGCTCGCCAGTTGCGGCAATGATGGCGTCATCAGACTGTGGGAGGCCGTCAGCGGGGAGCCCGTCGAGACGCTGCGCCGCGACCGGCCCTATGAGCGGCTCGATATCACCGGCATCAAGGGCCTGACCGAGGCCCAGAAGTTGACGCTCAGGATGCTCGGCGCAGTGGAGCAGTGAGGCGCAGCGCCTGCAGGGCGCTCACGATGACAAACTCCGGCAGAAACTGCGCTCTCCCGATTAGAACATCTGCCCCAGCCGCGCTATAATCACGCTTCGGTTGGAGTTGGTCGAGTCCGGGTTGGGGCGCCCTTCGCGCGCCGCGCCCGGTGCGCGCCGAAACAGCGCGCGGGGCGGCAGACTGGGATGAGCGTGACCCAGGAGATTAAGAACCGGCTGGATATCGTCGACGTGGTCAGCGACTACGGCGTGCAACTGCGCAAGTCCGGCCGCAGCTATGCCGGCTTCTGCCCCTTCCACCCCAACACCAAGACCCCTGCCTTCTACGTCTTCCCCGAGAGCCAGACCTGGCGCTGCTTCGGCGCCTGCGCCGAGGGGGGCGACGTCTTCTCGTTTGTGATGAAGAAGAATGGCTGGGACTTCAAGGAAGCCCTGGCCGACCTGGCCCGCAAGGCCGGGGTGGAACTGGAGGAGCGGCGGCCGGTGGACCCAGGCAGGCAGGCGGCCGAGGACCGGCTCTTCGGCCTGCTGAACACCGCGGCCGACTATTATCACCAGCTCCTGCTCCATGCTCCCCAGGCCGAAGCCGCCCGCCGCTATGTCGACGGCCGCGCCCTGACCGGGGAGACGGTTGCCGCCTTCCGGCTCGGCTTCTCGCTCGATTCGTGGGACGCCGCCCGGACCCACTTCACCGGCCAGGGCTACCGCGAGGACGAACTCGTCCGGGCCGGGCTGCTGACCGAGCACGAGGAGCGCAAGACGACCTACGACCGTTTCCGCGGCCGGCTGATGTTCCCGATCCGCGACCTCGACGGCCGGGTGGTCGGCTTCGGCGCGCGGACGCTCGACCCCGACGGCATCCCGAAGTACCTCAACTCGCCCCAGACGGAGCTGTTCGACAAGAGCCACCTCATCTATGGTCTCGACATGGCCAAGCGCCACATCCGCGAAGCGCGCGAGGTCGTCATCGTTGAGGGCTACATGGACGCCATCCAGGCCTGGCAGGCGGGATTCCGCAACGTCGTCGCCCAGATGGGCACGGCGCTGACCGAGCCACAACTGCGCGCGCTGCAGCGCTACAGCAAGCGCTTCATCCTGGCCCTGGACGCCGACGCGGCCGGGGCCAAAGCGACCCTGCGCGGCCTGCAGCTCGCGCGCGAGACGCTCGAGCGCGAGCTCGACGTCGGCTTCAACGCCCGCGGCCTGCAGCAGCTGGAGACGCGGCTGAAGGTCGATATCCGGGTCGTCACTCTGCCGCCGGGCAACGACCCGGACAAGATCATCCGGGCCGACCCGACCCGGTGGCCGAAGCTGCTGGCCGAGGCCAAGTCGGTGGTCGAATACGTCATCGGCGTCCTCGAGGCCGAGATGGACCCGACCGACGCCAAGGCCAAAGCGGCGCTCGCCCGCCAGGTGTTGCCGCTGATCAACGACATCGGCGATGAGGTCGAGCGGGAGCATTACCTGGTCCTGCTCGGCCGCACCCTGGGCATCCCGGTGGAGACGCTGCGACGGGAACAGGCGCAGTTGCGGGCGCAGGTCAGGGCGCGCCCGCGACCGGCGGCAGGCCCCGGAAAAAGCGTGGCGGACGGACGGCCTCAGGCGGCAGCAGGGCCGGGCGGCGGCCCGCCGGCTGTCGCCGGCCGCGATCGGCCGCCGGAACCGGACTTCGGCCCGCCTGACTTCGAAGCGGCCGCGTATGGCCCGACGACCGGGGGCTTCACCCCTTTGCGCGGCGCGTCGCGGCCCGGCCGCCATGCCATCGCGCTGGAGGCCCACTTCCTGCGCAACGTCCTGGAACAGCCGGGCGCGCTGACCCGGGTCAATGCTTACCTGCGCAAGGCGCACCAGCGGGAGGTCGCCCCGAACGATTTCACCCGGGCCGAAGACCGGGTCGTCTTTGCCGCGGCGGAGGCGCGCTCGCTGGCCGGGCCAACGGTTGCCTCGATTTCCGAACTGTGCGATAGTCTCGACGCGGTGCTTGCGGAGCGGGTCCGTACGTTGCTTGCACTATCCCCGACGCCGGAAACGAAACTCGATAAGCTACCCGAAACGCTGACGCTCTCGGTTCTGGATTGGCGATTAGAGAAGTTGAAAGAAGTTACCGCACAAGTGAAAGGGCAGATAGAGTCTAGCGCCGCCGAACTGCCGGACGACGAACGGACGGAGTTGTATCGCCATCTCGACGCCATGGCGGCCGAGATGCTGCGCATCCACCAGGCGAAGAACGCGCTGTCGGCACTCGGTCGCCGGCGCGCAGAAGAGGCGGCCAAGCGCGGCCGTTAGCGCTGACCAGGTCTGCATTGGTCGGTCTGAGAGGGAGATGGTCCTGAATCCTGACCCGCTGGAACTGGAGCCGGAAGACGACCTGGGCGATGAGTTGCCGGGCCGTGACCGGCTGCCTGACGAGGGCCCGTCGTTTGACGCCCCGGACGACAGCGCCGCCGATGACGAGGCCGACGATCTGTCGGCCGACGATCTGTCGGCCGACTACGCCTCGGCCGACGACCCGGCGGCTGCCGGGCGGCCGAACGAGTCGGTCGACGTCGAGGAACTGGTCCGCAAGGCCCGCCGCTCGCGCCAGATCAGCGAGGCCGACGTCCAGTCGATCCTGGCCACCGCCAGCGAGGACGTGGCCGACCAGCTCTACGAGCGGCTGCAGAAGCTCAACATCCGCATCGTCTCGGCCGACGGCGACCTGGTCGACGACCCGACCGAGATCGGGCTGCTGCGCGACCTCGACGACCTGGAAGCGGTTGACGATGACTACTACCTCGGCGACGCCGAGGACGACCCGGTCCACACCTACCTGAAGGAGATCGGCCAGGTGTCGCTGCTCTCGGCCGAGCAGGAGATCTGGCTGGCGACGCAGATGCAGGCCGTCCGCGTGCTCGACCGGCTGAACCACGAAGTGGGCGTCAGTCGCGGCAGCAACGGCACGGGCAAGCGCCGCCGCGGGGCCAAGCAGGTCGACCCCGCCCCCGCCCCCGCGCCGGGCGAGCGCGTGCCGACCCAGGACGAACTGCGCGCCCGGGTCATGAGCCTCAACTACGGCACGCTGCTCGACGCGTGGGCCTGCGCCCAGGAAGCGGCCGGGGCCATCGGCGTCGACCCGCCCGATATGGCCGCCGTGCTCGACGAAGCGCGCGCCCTGCGCCAGGACTGGCAGCGCGACGAGCGTTCCTATGTCCGCCACTACCTCAACGACGGCGGCTGGGGCCAGGACGACGAGGCCTGGCTCGACCTGGCCGACTGCCTGTTCAGCGGTTTCACGGCCGCCTACCTGCTGCCCAACGAGCTATCGACCCTGGCGGCCGACCACTTTTCCGTCACCCGGAGCCTGCCGCCGCAGGAGCGCGTCGACCGGTGGCTGAATGATAGTGTCACCGCCCTGACCTACAACGAGTTCGAGGTCCGCGACCTGGCCGAAGACGCCAAGAACAACCTGACCCGGGCCAACCTGCGCCTGGTCGTCAGCGTCGCCAAGCGCTACATGGGCCGCGGCATCCACCTGCTCGACCTGGTCCAGGAGGGCAACGTCGGCCTGCTGCGGGCCGTCGAGAAGTTCGACCACACCAAGGGCTTCAAGTTCAGCACCTACGCCACCTGGTGGATCCGCCAGGCCGTCAGCCGGGCCATTGCCGACCAGGCCCGGACGATCCGCATCCCCGTCCACATGTACGAGACGATCAACAAGATCGTCAAGATGCAGCGCGAACTGGTCCAGCGGCTCGGCCACGAGCCGAGCGTCGAAGAGTTGGCCCTGGAACTCGATTACCTGCTGCCGGAGGAGGCGGAGGAGATCAAGGCCGCGATGAAGAGCGGCGAGCCGATCGACCCGGTGCTGGAGCGCAAATGGCGGCAGTCGGTGGCCAAGATCCGCGACATCCTGCGCATTGCCATGGACCCGATGTCGCTGGAGACGCCGGTCGGCAACAACGACGACGCGACCGAGCTGGGCGACTTCCTGGCCGATGAGACCGTCGTCGAGCCGGGCGACGCCGCCTCGCGCGAGCTATTGCGGGAGCAGATCCGCAGCGTGCTGGGCTTCCTGAGCGAGCGGGAGCGCGAGGTGCTGGAGATGCGCTTCGGGCTGAACGACGGCAAAGACCACACGCTGGAGGAAGTGGGCAAGAACTTCGGTGTGACCCGCGAGCGCATCCGGCAGATCGAGGCGAAGGCGCTGCGGAAGCTGCGCCACCCGAGCCGGAGCAAGTCGCTGCGGGATTATTTGACGTAGCGGGAGAATGGTACGCGGATAGCGCGGATTCCGGACGCGGATGAACGTAGGTAAGAACTAGCGTGTTGGGCCCGCATCGAGGGATGTGGGC
>CAYRBP010000068.1:0-9268 GCA_964422535.1 uncultured Ardenticatenaceae bacterium
CAAAGAGAATCTTGCAGAGACGCTTTCAGGAGAAGGTGATTGAAATGTCGAAGAACAAGGGAAAGAAGGACAAGCGCCGGGACGACGACACGGACCGGGAAGAAGTGACCGCGGCCGCAGGTATTGAGAATGTTGCCGAAGGCCCACCGGCGAAGATGAAGGCCAAGGAATTCGAAGCGGCCCTGGAACCGCTCCAGGTGGAGCTGGTCAAGATGCAGGAGTGGGTCAAAGCCAGCGGAGCCAAGATCTGCGTCATCTTCGAGGGCCGCGACACCGCCGGCAAGGGTGGGGTGATCAAGCGCATCACCGAGCGCACCAGCCCGCGCGTCTTTCGCGTGGTGGCCCTGAGCGCGCCGACAGAGCGCGAGAAGACGCAGATGTATTTCCAGCGGTACATGCCCCATCTCCCGGCCGCCGGCGAGGTCGTGCTCTTTGACCGGAGCTGGTACAACCGCGCCGGGGTCGAGCGGGTGATGGGCTTCGCCACCATGGAGCAGGTCGAGCGGTTTCTGGCCATGACGCCGTTCGTCGAAAAGGCCATCATTGACTCCGGCATCATCCTGATCAAGTACTGGCTGGACGTGAGCGCTGAGAACCAGGCCAAGCGGTTTGCGGAGCGCAACGAGGACCCGACCAAGATCTGGAAACTCAGCCCGATGGACCTGGAGGCGCAGCGCCGCTGGTATGACTACTCCCAGGCGCGGGACGACATGTTCGCGGCGACGGATACCGACGAGAGTCCGTGGTACGTCGTCGACGCCAATGACCAGCGCCGGGCGCGGCTGAACTGCATCGCCCATCTCCTCAGCCTGATCCCCTATGAGGAAGTGCCGCGTGCGCCGGTCAAGCTGGCCAAGCGCCAGCCCAAGGGCAACTACCAGGAGCCGGATTACCCGTACCGGCGTGTCCCCGAACGCTATTAAACAGAGGTATCAAGCCATGCCGGAATTAACAGTGACTCAAGAGAATTGGTATGCCCTGACCGAAGCCGAGGTCGCCCAGAAACTGGGCGTTGACCCGGCCAGAGGTCTGAGCGCGGCCGACGCGCAACAACGGTTGCAGAAATACGGCCCTAACGAATTGACCGCCGCGAAGAAAGAATCGGGCCTGCAGGCTTTCCTGCGGCAGTACCGGGACTTCATGCAGATCATCCTGCTGGGCGCGGCCATCCTGAGCCTGGTCGTCACGCGCGAGTTGGGGACAACCATCGTGCTGATCGGCCTGACGATCTTCAATGCCGTGCTGGGCATGCGCGGCGAAGCCAAAGCGGAAGCCAGCCTGGCCGCGCTGACGAAGATGATGAAGAACATCGCCCGCGTGCGCCGCGACGGCCAGGCCATCGAGATCGAGGCGGAACAGCTGGTTCCGGGCGACATCGTGCTGATGGAGGCGGGCAACCGCGTCCCGGCCGACGGCCGCCTGTTCGTGGCCGCGAACCTGGAGATCGAGGAGGCGGCGCTGACGGGTGAAAGCGTGGCTTCGCCCAAGGACAGCGAGGTCATCACCAAAGCCGAAGTCCCGTTGGGCGACCGGCACAACATGGCCTTCATGAACACGGCCGTCACGCGCGGCCGGGCCGAGATGATCGTCACGACGACCGGCATGGGCACCGAGATGGGCCACATCGCCGACTTGCTCAACAAGACCGAGTCTGACAAGACGCCGTTGCAAAAACAGCTCGACAAGCTGACCATCATCATCGCCGGCCTGGCCGGCCTGGCATTCGTCCTGATGGTGATCCTGGGCCTGCGCCGGGGTGACACCTTCGAGACGATCTTCATCGCGGGCATCGCCCTGGCCATCTCGGCCATCCCGACCGGACTGCCGGCCGTCGTGACCACGATGTACTCAATGGGCACGCGCGCGCTGGCCCAGATCGGCGCGATCGTCAAGCGACTGCCGTCGGTCGAGACGCTGGGCTCGGTCTCGGCGATCTGCTCCGACAAGACCGGGACGCTGACGCTGAACAAGATGACGGCCGTCGAGTTCACCGTGCCGGGGCAGAACCGCTTCAAAGTGACCGGCGAAGGATACGGCACGAGCGGCGAATTGCAGCGGGCGTCGATCCCCGCCGGCCAGCCCTGGCAGAAGGGAACCACCGCCTACACAACCGATGGCAAACTGCTGAGTGCGGGTGGGGCCAAGATCGATCTTGATGAGGTCCTGCTGCCTATGGCGCTGTGCGCCGATGCCCGGCTGGACGGCGAGGCGTTGATCGGCGACCCGACCGAGGGAGCGCTGATCGTCCTGGCCGAAAAAGGGGGCATCAGCGTCGACCAGGCCCGCGAGATGTACCCGCGGGTCGCTGAGGTGCCCTTCGACTCTGACTACAAGTTCATGGCCACCTTCCATAATATGAAGGATGCGAAGGGCAAGCCGGTCGTGCGCGCGTTCGTGAAAGGCGCGCCAGATGTGCTTATCAGCCGTGGCGGCTCCTACTGGATGCCTGGCGCTGACCCGACACCCATCACCGACGCGAACCGCCAGCTGGCGCTGACCGAGAACGAGCGAATGGCAGCGGCGGGCGAGCGCGTCATGGTTGTTGCCCGGCGGGACTTTGAACCGGCGACCTTCAACCCGAAGGCCAATCTGATCGAACAGGTGAAGGACCTGACCCTGCTGGCTATGGTCGGCATCGTCGACCCGCCGCGGGCCGAGGCCAAGGACGCCATCGCCAAGTGCCACGGCGCCGGTATCCAGGTGCGGATGATCACCGGCGACCATGCCGTGACGGCCGCGGCCATTGGCCACGAGCTGGGTATCGAGGGCAAGGCGCTCACCGGGGCACAGTTTGCCGCGATGAGCGACGACGAATTGATGCGGGACCTGCCCAACATCGGCGTTGTGGCCCGCGTGGCCCCGGAGGACAAGATCCGCCTGGTGGATCTGCTCCAGCGCCAGGAGAACATCGTCGCCATGACCGGCGACGGCGTCAATGACGCGCCGGCTCTCAAGAAGGCCGACATCGGCGTGGCCATGGGCATCACCGGTACCGAGGTCTCGAAGGGGGCCGCCGTGATGATCCTGACCGACGACAACTTCGCCACCATCGTCAAAGCGGTTGAGTACGGGCGGGCGATCTATGACAACCTGTCCAACTTCATCCGTTTCCAGATGACGGCGCTCGTTGCGTTCATCGCCTCGTACCTCGGCGCAGCGCTCTTCTACATCGCCGGCGGTGTGCCATTCACGCCGTTCGTGGTGCTGTGGATCAACTTCCTGGTGCAGGTTCCCGTCGCCATTGCCCTGGGCTTCGACAAACCGGCGGAGGGCTTGATGGACCGCAAACCGCGGCCGCTCAGCCAGCCCGTTCTGACGCGGTCTCAATGGGTGCGTGTCGCCTTCCTGGGCCTCATCATGGCTGCCGTGACGCTGTATCTGGAGTACACCTACACGTCCGTAAGCACCGCTGTGGCGGCGACGATGGCCTTCGTCACGTTTTCGCTGTGCAACATCGCCATCGCCCTCAGCTGCCGCAGCGAAACGGAGAGCGCCTTCAACCGTGACATCCTGCAAGACCGTCACCAGTTGATGCTATATGGTCTGGCCCTGTTGTTCGTGTTGCTTCCGACCGTCCTCGACTTCCTTCAGAAGTTCCTGGGCACGACATCCCTGACGACGAATCAGTGGCTGGTCTGCATCGCCGCCGCCATCGGCCTGCTGCTGGTGGACGAGGTGATCAAGTTCTTCCTCCGTCGTCGCCGGCCGCATGCGCCGGAGCCGGCGGCTAAGCCGGTCGCCGGCCAGATGGCCGCGTAAGGATTGACGGCTCGAAACGCCGAAGAGCCGGGTGGCGCGCACGACGCGCTGCCCGGCTCTCTTTTTTGGTCTGGCGCGACGGCAGGACCAGAAGGGACGGCACGGCAGAAAAGCGCGAAGAAGCGAGAGCCGGCCGGGCCGCGGCCGCGCATCCCCTGCCTGGCCCGGTCCATTCAGGGGTACCCTGGGATTACACCCTCTTTGTACCGTTTTGGTACTTTCCGGTCGCGTGCTTGCGCCCTATCCTCCGCGTTAAGGATTGGGAATGTTCGGCCCGCTGCTGAGTCCCGGTGGAGACAACAGGACAGAGGGCCAGGCACCACACATCACATCACGCGGGCCGCAGTGCCCGGCAGGAGAGAGCCAGCACGATGGCTACCGTATACCCGTATATCGCTGAGAGCGCCCAGGCCGGGCAGGTTGTGGCGCTCAAGTTGCATGAGATCTTCTGGAAGACCGTTGGACAGGGCGAAGTCCTTTCGCTGTCCGACTATGAGGTCGATATCGCCGGCCACCTTTCGATGATGGTCTACTCCGGCGACCTCCATATCCAGCTGCGCCTGCTGGACGCCGACGAGGCCGCGACCTCAGGCCCCTGCGTCCTCCATTTCAACACACATGTCGACGAAAACGCAACCTACCAGGTTGGCAAGGACGGCCTGTCGGTCAGGGCTGACTTTGACGGCAAGAAGGCAGGGATACGGTTGTCACGCGATCATGATGGCAGGATGACCCGCTGCGACATGGATGGTGTCATCGGCCTCACGGCATACCTCGAGCCGATCCATCCCTGATCCCGGTCAGTAGACCGGACGGAAGCACGATCGCTATCCTGAAACCCGGCGTCAGGGCCGGCCCCGACGCAGGGCGGTTGGGCACCGCCGGGGGATCGTTCGAGGGCGGCCGCCAGCCTTCCCGGTTGCGACCATCGCGGCCAGGCAGTCCGGCGGCCGGCGGCATTGCCCGATGGAACGCCTAGCTGATGACGAAGAACCACAGCGCCACGAGCCCGATCAGACCGAGATACATAAACGGATAGGCCCAGTCCAGGACCCGGTCGATATGCTCCACGCGGTCGATGCCGCCCTCAGTCTCCAGTCGCTTCATGTAGACGTTGTACAGGAGGACCAGGGTGTTGAAGATGAAGGTCACCGCCATGACAGCGTCCAGGAAGGTGATGTAGCCGAGGCGCGGGTAGTTGTCCGACAGGCTGAAGTTGAAGGCGATGAACAGCAGGACGTTCGCGGCCGAGGCTTCAATGCGCCGGCTGTAATCGTGCAGGAAGAAGGTGAACCACGAGATCAGGATGATGAGCAGGATCGGCACAAAGACCTGGAGAATGTAGTAGTTCTGATGGCGTGGCGCGTCGAAGCGGAAGGTGAAGCGCGACACGGGGTTATCCGTGATGCGGCCCTCTATCGTGCTGGTCTCCGTCGTCCAGTCGGTGATGATGAACTCGTCTTCGCCGTGCTCAGGGTTGATGAAGTTGTAGTCCGGCAACTCGGATAGCGTGTAAACGTCTGCGGGCAAGATCAGGTCAGTATAGATCGGGAAGGGCTGGGTATCGAAAGGGAACTTGCGAAAGTCGAAGTCACTCTGGAAGACCGTGGTGAACGTCTCGCCATAGCGGGCGCGGCCGTCGGGCCAGATGGCCGCGGCCCGGCTCTGTACCCAGCGATTGCCCTGCTGGTTGAAGAACACGAAGTCGGGCCAGCGGCTCTGGACGTCGGCCAGGAAGCGGTCGAATTCCTTCTCTGTATAGAGCTTGATGGCGCAGTCACAGGTGTCGGGGCTGAAGGCCAGGGCCGGGTCCTGCCAGTCCATGCGGATGTTGCCCAGGACGGTGAAATCCTCTCCCTGAGAATCGACTTCGCTGATGCGTTCGATGCGAATGCCGACCTGGACATCGATTGGCTTCTGCAACACGCCGCCGGTCTCGACGGCCGTGCCTGTCATGACCTCCGGCGCGTTCATGCCCACCAGCGCCCGGAAGTCGCCACTGGTCAGGTTGCCATCGGCTCCATTCACTGCCTGGATCGCCAGCGTGTAGCCTGATGCCCTCTCGGCGAATGTGTACTCCAGCACCGCCTGCCCGCTTTGCCCGTCGAGATTGCTCGCCTGGAGCCCTTTGCCGCCGAAGTCGCGCAAGATGACTGCCGGGATCAGCGTCCCGGAGACCGGTTCGACATACACCTGGAGCGTGTCACCCGCCTCCATATCGGCCAGGCGCAGCGTGGTTGCCGGCTGCTCGGCCGTCAGGCTTCCGGTCGTCTCGTCGACCGCTGACGACACGCTGTCCTCCGTCGCTTCGCGTTCCAGAAACGGCTGCCCGACCGGCTGGTCCAGGGTGTCGGCGTTCAGGCCAACGCGCAGCTCGTAGTCGCCAAAAGTTCCCCGGCCAAGCGCCGAGAGTGACGAGCCGGCGATGACCCGATAGTCGCCGGCCGTCGGGATGATGTATTCGAGCGCGGCCGCATAGCCGCCACCGCTGTCATCATCCCAGGCCAGGAAGGTGCTATCCCTCAATTCGGTCAGCGCGAGCGAGACGTCCTCGCTGCCCAGCACCTGGTCGCGGAAGTCAGCCGCGAACTGGGCCTGTACTTCCTGGATCGACCTGGAGGTATCCATGATGGCTGTCGCGGGATCGAGGTCGCCAGACGTGGCCTCCATCGAGATGGTGATGCGATCTCCCGCTTGAAGGTCGCGGATGATGTAGGCATGGGTCTCGCCCGCCTCTATACGATCGTTGACTACCTGGACAGGGCCTGTGGCGGTCTGGGCGCTGGCAGGCACTGTGGAGAGACAAAGCAAGACGGCAAGCGCGAGCAACCTGAGGATGAGTGGCGTTGCGCGCAGAGGCAAGTCAGATTTGTTCATCAGCGGCTTCCCGGGAGCAAGATCTCAAAAGAAAAAGATAAACAGCAGTATACGCCACAGAGTGCCATCGGCGTAAGCACCTTCTGGGTGAGGAATGTTCACACCCCTTCTACACCATTTTGGAGGATTTGCCGCCGGGCGATCTTTCGTACCATACCTTTGCCGTCATCGGTACGAGGCGAAATGTGTGTTTGCCTTGTGAAAGAGGTCGCCGGATGGCTCTGTCGCGAAGCTATTACATGGACAACGCCGCCATTTACCGGATTCGGGTCTATGGTAGCGTGAGCCAGCGTTGGGCCAGCGACTACTGCGCGATGAAGTCCAGCATGACCAGGAGTCCGGATGGGTCGACCCAGACAGAACTGGTCGGCACCGTGATGGACCAGGCGGCCCTGGTTGCCATTTTCAACTGGCTTTACGAACTGGGTAACGCCATCCTGTCGGTCGAGCGAATCGCCGAGGGAGAGAGCGCTGAAACCTGCTAGCGCGACGTGTCGAAAGAAATGACATCCTCACCTCCCTATCCTCGCATTCATGTCGTCATCAACCCGGCTGCCGGGAAGGACGAACCGATTCTCAATGTGCTGAACGACGTCTTTCACGAGTATGGCGTCGACTGGGATGTCAGCGTGACCAAGAAGTTTGGCGATGCGACCGAGCAGGCCAGGGCGGCCGTTGCGCGCGGCGTGGACCTCGTGGCCGGTTATGGCGGCGACGGGACGCAACATGAGATAGCCAACGCCCTGGTCGGCAGCAACGTTGCCCTCGGCGTGCTTCCGGGCGGCACCGGGAACGGGTTCGGCCACGAACTGGGCGTGCCGCAGACCCTTGCCGACGCTGCCCGCCTGATCTGCACAAGCAGCAAGACGCGGGCTATCGACATGGTGCGGATCGATGAGCACTACTTCATCCAGCAGCTCTATACCGGGACCGAGCCCGAGCAGCAAACGAGCCGCGAGATGAAGAACCGCTTTGGCCCTCTGGCCTATGTCGGCAATATGTTTGAGCAGCGGAACAACCCGGAGACGCGCTATCGCCTGACCATTGATGGCGTCGAGCGCGAGATCATGGCGATGCGGATCTACATCGTCAACTCCGGCCAGACGAAGAGCGGGCGCTCGATCACCGGCTCGAAGTCCGCGCCGGATGACGGGCAGCTCGAGATCTTCGCCCTGAACACGAGCAACATCGAGACGCTACGGGCTGCCGCCCAGCGATTCTTCGATTTCGATACGGCCATCGCCGAGGAATTCTTCTGGCGGGGACAGGTCATCCACATCGATGCCGAACCTGACCAGCCCGTTTGGACGGACGGCGAGTTCTTTGGCCGGACGCCGCTGACGGCTGAAGTCGTCCAGGGCGCGGTAAAGGTTGTGGTATAGTCGCTGGAAAGTTGTGCCAGATCGGCACGGATGACCCGGTTTCATCGCGTGCGCCGGCACACTTCAGGTTGTCCTATACAAGACGAAGACGGAGGAAAAATGTCAAGCCTGACGGTAATCACATTTGGAGGAACCGACGAAGCCCAGAATGTCCTGGACATTCTCAAAGGCCAGACGAAGTACGGC
The DNA here is from genome assembly GCA_964422535.1 of uncultured Ardenticatenaceae bacterium. GTDB lineage: Bacteria > Chloroflexota > Anaerolineae > Promineifilales > Promineifilaceae > Promineifilum. The sequence continues at coordinate 8,205 of CAYRBP010000068.1, forward strand.
AACATCTCGTTCGATGACACGGCCGTTGTCAGCAAGGATGAGCATGGCAAGGTCACGGTCAAGAACAACGTCAGCCACGGTACCATGACGGCCACCGGTATCGGCGCCTTCCTGGGCCTGCTGCTCGGTTTCCTCGCGTTCCCCATTGCCGGCCTGCTGTTGGGCGGCGCGGGTGGCGCGCTCATTGGCCGGATGATGGACCTCGGCATCGACGGCAAGTTCGTCGACCAGGTCTCCGAGTCGCTGAAGCCCGGCTCGTCAGCGCTGTTCGTCATGGTCCGTGATGCGGATCCGGCTGTGGTCCGGGCGGCGCTTGAGGGCCACCACGGGACCATCCTGCAGACGACCCTCTCCGAGGAAGCCGAAGCGAACCTGGAGAAGGCGCTGAAATAGCCTGGCGCGTCGTCGAAGTCCTACCGCCGCCCCCTCGACGGGAGCTGGCGCGGGTCGATCGCGTCCGGTAGGTCTGGACAGCCCGTCCACTTGTGCATCGTGTTTGTAGATCACTCGTTGAGGAGGATTTTATGTGTTGTTTTCTGACCCTGTTCGTCGTACTCGGGCCGCGCATCGCCGGCATCTTCTGGTGGATCGTCCAGCCCGCTCGCTGGGTTGGTGTGGCGGGTGCATTTGATACGTGGCTCTGGCCGGCGCTGGGCCTGGCGTTCCTGCCGTTCACGACGCTCATGTATGTGGCGGTGGCCCCCGGCGGGGTCACGGGCTGGGACTGGCTGTGGGTCGGCCTTGCGGTGGCGCTTGACATCGGCTCCTACGCCGGCGGTGGCTACGGCAACCGCAATCGCATACCTGGCTATTCCGGCAAGTAGTTCGTCATCACGCCGGTCGGCCGGACAGAGCCCGCGGCCGGCGACCGGACAGGGAGACTTCGAACCTGACCGCCGAGCAAGAAGCTCAGCTGAAGGCAGTCTCCGCTGCCTGAAGAAGAGGCTGCCCGGTATGCTGACCAGGCCGGCCCGTCCGGGGCCGGCGGGCAGTTAACCTGGATTTAGCGTTCATCGCGCGGAATGAACAGGAAGTCATAACCGTGGTTTCCTGTTCATTCCCAA
>CAYRBP010000068.1:9368-11818 GCA_964422535.1 uncultured Ardenticatenaceae bacterium
TCAACCTGCAGAAGTATGTCATCATCGCTGCCACGTCGATCGGCGGCGCAGCGCTGGCCGTCGGTACGATATTGCTGGGTGTCGGCCAGGTCTCGATCATGCAGGTGGCGGAGCATCCGCTGCGGTTGCTCTGGGAGACATCGCCGTTCATGGCTATCGTCTTCCTGTTCCTGGCGATCGCCGGTATCGTCGTCCAGGTTCGTGCCAACCGCCGGTTCGAGATTGAAACCTACAACCGCCTGTCGACCGCGATGTAACCCGCTGAGGGCGGCATGCGGCGGGCGGTAGCCGGTGCGCCGGCATCGCCTGACACGTTTGATGCAGAAATGAGCAGGGCTCTCCGGCTGTCCGGGGGGCCCTTTCTGCTTGCCCGGCCGCGCCGCCTTTTCTCCTCAACCTGGACAGTTTGCACAAAACATCTGATTGCCAATTGACAAAGATAGACAATCGCGTCTATACTTAGTTTGTTGGTACAACCAACAAACTCCTTTTCCGCTGTTGCCGCTTCTAACTGGTCTGTCGAGGTGCCTGTTATGCTGCCGACCCGGACCTACCGCGCGGGTGACCAGACACTTCTGCGAGAGATCAATCTCTCGGCGATCCTGCATCAATTGCGCGAGCGGGCGCCCATTTCACGCACGGCACTGGCGGAGGCGACGGGCCTGAACAAGACGACGGTCTCCAGTCTTGTCCGGGAGTTGATCGAGCACCAGTTTGTTCACGAACTGCAAACAGCCTCAAACGGCATCGGCCGCCCGGCCGTCCTGCTGGAACTCAACCCCAATGCCGGCTATATCGTCTGCGCCGAGATTGGCGTCGATTTCGTCCTGGTTGTCCGCGCCAATTTTGCGGGGGAGATCGTTTGGCGTTTTCAGCAGCCGACACGCCCAGACATGGGACAGGACGAGATCCTCGAATGCCTGTTGGCTGGGTTGCAGCAGGCTTTCGACATAAAACACACCGAACGCCAGCGCATGCTGGGGCTGGCTGTCGGCGTGCCGGGGTTGATCGACCAGGAAACGGGCACGCTCCTCTTCGCGCCGAATCTGCGCTGGGAGAATCTGCCGCTCTTCTCCATTCTGCAGCAACACTACAGCGTGCCCATCTTCGTCGACAACGAAGCCAACCTGGCAGCCCTGGGTGAATACTACTTTGGCGCGGCCGAAGGCTGTGCTGAGGTCCTCTATATCAGCGCCGGTGTTGGCCTTGGCGGCGGCATCGTTCGCAACGGCTACCTGTTCAAGGGCGCGACCGGCTTTGCCGGCGAGTTTGGCCACATGACGACCGACCCCAACGGGTTGCCGTGCAACTGCGGCAACACCGGCTGCTGGGAGACGCAAGTCAGCCAGGCTGCCCTGTTCCGCCATATCCGCCGGGCCGTCGAGCGTGGTCGCGCGACCATTTTGCCGCAACTGGTCGGCGGCGACCTCGAAGGGCTGAGCGTGGAGATCGTTGTCAGGGCCGCGCGGCAGGGGGATGCCCTCGCGCGGGAGGCGTTCGACGTCGTCGGGCACCACTTGGGTATCGGCATTGCCAACCTCGTGAACGCCCTCAACCCGGAACGTATCGTCTTTGGTGGCATCTTGAGCCTCGGATGGGACTACCTGTTGCCCGCGGTTCAAGCGGAACTACAGCGGCGCGCGCTCCGCTGGAACGAGAGCGCGGCCGAGATCGTGTTGGCCCGTCACGGTTTCGATGCCTGCGTGATGGGAGGCATTGCCACGGTCTATTACGCGATCCTGACCCAACCATCAGAAATGGCCCGCCAGGTGGCGCTGGCCTAAAGGAGGTGACGCGAAGCAGATACTCGACCAACCGCGAACGAAGACTGACATTGACTTGCATTTGAGAGCGTTTGAGGAGGACATCCCTATGTTGAAGAGAGCTTTGCTTATCCTGATCCTGGTACTGGGCCTGGCGCTGGTTGCCTGTGGAGGCGCCACGGTTGAAGAAACGGCCGAAGACACCGGCGCGGCCGTCGAAGAAGCGGCTGAGGACGCGGGTGCGGCCGTTGAGGAAGCGGCTGAAGAAGTCGCTGCGCCGGCCGAAGGCGGCGTCACGGAGCTGAACATCCTGTGGGCGCAGTGGGACCCGGCCGACTATCTGGCGCAGGTCGTCACCAAGTATGAGGCGGAGACCGGCATCAAGGTCAATGTCATCCAGGAGCCGTGGGGCAGCTTCGGCGACCGCTTCTTCACCGAAATGGCCGCCGGCGGCGACGCCTGGGATATGGTCATCGGCGACAGCCAGTGGCTTGGCCAGGGCAGCAGCGAAGGCCATTACGTGGACCTGACGGAGTTCCTGACGAGCGAAGGCATCGCTGAATCGGTCACGCCGGCCACGTTGCAGTACTACGGCGAGTATCCGCCCGGCTCCGGCACCTACTGGGGATACCCGACGGAAGGTGACGCGAACGGCTGGGCCTATCGCAAGGACCTGTTCGAGGACCC
>CAYRBP010000069.1:0-10968 GCA_964422535.1 uncultured Ardenticatenaceae bacterium
CTTCCCGGCAAGCTGAGCCGATGTCCTCCTCTACATTAGTTGGAACAGATGGCCGGTTGGCTCGCCCCTACAGCAGAGCAGAAGGCGAGCCAGCGCGGCGGGTGTCGCCCGGCAGGGGCGCGCGTTGCCCGGCCGAGGCGTCTCTCGGCCGCCGCGCTGACCCGCCCCTACCATGCATTACCATACACGTCGCGGCCGTACGGGCGGGTCAACCGGCGCGGAAACCCGCGCCCTCGCATTCACCTTGCGCGCCGGTTGGCTCGCCCCCAATGGCACAGCAGAGGGCGAGCCAGCGCGGCGGGTGCCGCCCGGCAGGGGCGCGCGTTGTGCGGCCGAGGCGTCTCTCGGCCGCCCGGCAGGGGCGCGCACCTGGCGGCCGTACGGGCGGGTCAACCGGCGCGGAAACCCGCGCCCTCGCATTCACCTTGCGCGCCGGTTGGCTCGCCTCCATAACACAGCAGAGGGCGAGCCAGCGCGGCGGGTGTCGCCCGGCAGGGGCGCGCGTTGTGCGGCCGAGGCGTCTCTCGGCCGCCGCGCTGACCCGCCCCTACCATGCATTACCATACACTTCGCGGCCGTACGGGCGGGTCAACCGGCGCAGAGAACCGCGTCCTCGCGTTCACCTTGCGCGCCGGTTGGCTCGCCCCCACAGCAGAGCAGAAGGCGAGCCAGCGCGGCGGGTGTCGCCTGGACGTCTATTGACGCAACGGCAAGCGCCGCGTATCATTGTCTCATATTTCATAACTCATGTTTCGTATTTCATAATACAGAACGTGAAGGATGGTGATCATGGGGCAAGGAACCTACGTCGTTCAGGAAAACGGGCAGGTGACGTTGCCGAAGGAATTGCGGCGCGAGTTCGACCTGCGTAAGGGCGATACGGTGGTCTTCGAGCGCACGGCCGACGGCTGGGTGATCCGCAAAAACGAGCCCGATCCGATGAAACTGCTGGACGAGCTCGGCGCTATCCTGACTGCACGCGGTATCACGCTCGAGGAATTGATCGCCAGCGGCCGCGACATCCGCGGAGAGATACTGCGCGATCAGACCGCCGCAGAGCCAGAGCGTGACAACCCGGATCTTCCTTGACGCCTCGGCGTTGTTTGCCGCCGCCTATTCCGCCACTGGGGCATCGCGCGAGTTGTTGCGGCTGGGGATCGAAGGTCGGGTACGCCTCTTCACCAATCAAACCGCCGTTGAGGAAGCCGAGCGCAATCTGGAACGCAAAGCGCCGGAAGGCGTCGCCATTTTCCGGGCATTGATCGCTGCCTTGCCGGTCGAGGTACTTCCTCCGCCCAGCGAGGTCGAGTTGATATCGGCCGCAACGGTCGTGGTTCTGAAGGACGCGCCCATCCTGGCCGGCGCGGTCGGCTGCCGGGCCGACTTCCTGGCGACGTTCGACCGGCAGCACCTGATTGGCGTGGATGTCTTACGTCTCTTGGAGACGCTGGTGATCGCCACGCCGGGCGATATCCTGGCGCGGCTTCGGTGAGATCAGAGGGCATTGAAACCGGGAGAGCAGAGGGCGAGCCAGCGCGGCGGGCGTCGCCCGGCAGGGGCGCGCGTTGTGCGGCCGAGGCGTCTCTCAGCCGCCGCGCTGACCCGCCCCTACCACTCATTGCCGCACACTTGGCGGCCGTACGGGCGGGTCAACCGGCGCGGAGGCCCACGTCGTCGCGTTCACATGACCGCCGGTTGGCTCGCCCCCACAGCAGACAGGGGCTGCCCGGCGAAAAGCCAACGTGGCTGGGGGGCAAGCCCCCCAGACCCCCCGGATCAGAACCCAGTATACCAGAATTCAGGACCCAGAAACAACGGGGGCGGCCACACGAAACCCGACATTGCCGTAAGCGTAATCGGGCCAGAGGTAGTTGCGGAGCGCCACACGGGCGCCCCTCTGATTGAGGCTCCACGAACCGCCGCGCAGCACGCGGGCCACCTGCTCCTTGTTGTACCACGAGCCTGTCCACTCCCAGACGTTGCCGGACAGGTCGGCGCAGCCGTAGGGGCTGTCACCCTGGGGTGAATAGCGACCCACCGGTGTTGTCCCGCCGATTCCGGCCTCGCTTGTGTTGCAGCGGCCGTCGACCCATTCGCTGCCCCACGGGTAGATTCGGCCGTCCGTCCCCCGCGCCGCCTTCTCCCACTCCTGCTCGGACGGCAGCACCAGCCCGGCCCAGTCGCAGAAAGCTTTGGCGTCGTCCCAACTGACCAGCACCACCGGATGGTCGGCCTTATCGCCCGGATACGTGCGCCGTGTCTGGTCCCAGTTATAAGGCTGGGCCCAATCCTCGTTGCGGAAGGGAACGCGATGCTTCGGATTGGCGTCCAGAAAACGCTTGTACTGAGCATTGGTCACCGGCGCGCGGCCGATCCAGTATTCGGACAACTCAAGCGTCTTCTTCTCGTCCCCATACAGAAACGGCCCGGCCGGGATGCGGATGAGCTCGATGCCGGTCTTGGCGTGGATGCGGCGGTTCGGGTCGGGTGGCGGCTTCGGCGGCTCCGGCTCGCGTTCTCTGGCCTCGATGCGCGGGGTAGAGACGGGGCCCGTCGAGACGGGTCGGCGACCCGACTCTGCCTGCGCCGCGCCATCCAACCAGCCCATCAACGCATCCAGTCCGGCCTCGTAGCTCCTGTCGAAGGGGATGTACTGCCGGTTCCGCCACATCGCCGGCAACTCGCAGGGGGCAACTCGCAGCATTACCAGACGCATCACACCGGCGTTCGCCATCTCCAGCGCGGCATACGTCTCATCCCTGACCATCGTCGATGCTACGGCTTCCGGCGTCAGGGCAACCACAAACACGCCGCTCCCTTCCAGCCCACGGTCGATGGCTTCCAGCCATTTCTCGCCCGGGGTTATGCTGTCCGGAGCGATCCAGACTGTCCAACCTTCCTCGCGTAGATCGGCCGCTAGCTGATGGATAAAACCGGCATTGGCCGTGGCATGGCTGAGGAAGACCTGGCGCGGGTTGCGGGCAGCGCGTTCCGGCGTAGAGACGGGCCGCCGGCCCGTCTCTACAGGCGCCCCGCCGAATCTCTCCTTCCACGCCTTCGGCCGCTCGCGCTCCAGCGCCGCGTAGAGGTCATCGAGTCGGCCGCGGGTCTCGCAGTAGGCGATCAGGCCGATCGCCTTGCGGTTCTTGGTCATCCCGTCGCTGAAATTCTGGTTGACGTCGGGGAAATAGTCGAAGCAGAGCGTAACCAGATCTTCGTCGTTGAAGAACTGGACGATGAACTGGCGCAGGTCGGCGTTGCTGGGCGTCATGGCGTCTGACTGTGCCTAGTATAGCCAAACACGCAGGAATCATCTAAATGGGACGCAGATGAACGCGGCCGTTCGTCCTCACACCCAGGTCCTGTTCCACCGGCGCCGGGCGGTGCATCACCCGGCAAACGGGTTCACGATCGTCACCCCCTGAACCACGCGGCCGTGTTGCAGATCTTCGGTCAGCAAGGTCCGGCAGCCGCTTTCAACGGCCGCCGCGAGGATGAGGGCGTCGTAGAGGTTGTAGCCGGTCTCAGCGACGATTTCGATGGCGTGCTCATACGTTGTCGGGGAAGGGTAGTGGTCGCACAGGGGCAGGAGAACAGCCGCCAGATGTTCCCGGCAGGCGTCAACGGTCATTGGGGTCGCAAACCGGCGCAAGGCAACGCTGAGGAACTCTTGCACCACCTGGGAACTGATCATGCCCTGCCGGGTGCTGAGCGCGTCCCGGATGAGCGTGTTGGCCGTCTCGCGCTTCGCCGGAGCCGTATGGTCGAAGGCATAGACCAGGATGTTGGTGTCAAGGAAGTAGGGTTCCAAACCCTCAGCGGCGCTCATTCATCTCGTCCCGCGTGAACTTGCGCCCGGCCCTGACGTAGGAAAGGCGCTCCATCAGGTCGTCGTACTCCCGTCGGATGCGCTGCTGCTCGTCTTCGCCGGGTTCCCCGGCGATCTCCGCCAGCCACTCGCGAAACAACTGGTTGAGCGTCGTGTTGCGGAGCGCTGCGCGCCGGCGCGCTTCGGCGATCAGCGATTCCTCTGCGGAAAGGGTGATGTTCTTCAACATGAGGCCAGTGTACACTATCCTCGTGTACACTACAAGAGGTGGTGCGCCATATGCGCTTCGCTATTCCCCGTCCCGATTCTCCAGCGCCCGGTACGCCGGCCGCCGGCTGCCGTCGAAGCGCAGCAGGCTGTAGCCGACCTCCGGGAACTCCGGCCCGAGGGCCGAGGTGAAGTTCAGGTTCCACAGGAACATCGGCCCGGCCCACGGCCAGGCCTGGGCCATCTCGTAGGCCCGCAAGGTGTAGACCGCCTGCTCCCATTCGCTGACCTCAGCCATGTACTCGACCCCGACCGGCGGGCTGGCCGGAGCGCCTTCGGGCGTGAAGAGATCTTCGAACGTCGCCCAGCCGAACTCGGTCGCCCAGAGGGGCTTGTCGCCCGCGCCGGCGCTGACGAGCAGGTCGCGGTAGTCGTTCATCGTGTCGGCGAAGAAGAAGCTGGGATGGTTGTTGTGGCTGGTCGACTCCTGGGCCGGGTCGGCCGCGCGCGCATCAGGCGGGTTGGCCCAGCCGTAGGGGTGGACGCCGATGCCGTCGACCACGCCGGCGATCCCGGCGGCCAGCATCCCGGCCAGATATTGCCGGTCGTCGATGGCGTTGACGCCGTCGTTGATGCCGGTCACGGCCGGGGCCGCGCTGATGATCAGGGCGGCCGGGTCGGCCGCGCGGACGCCGGCAGCCCCGCGCCGGGTCAGTTCGACCAGCGCCGCCGGATCGAGCGGCGCGCCGTTCCACTCGCGGCGCAGGTTGGGCTCGTTCCACAACTCGTAGGCGTCGACCTTGCCGGCATAGCGCGCGGCCAGGTATCCCATGAAGCGCTCGAACGCGGCGTGGTCGGCCGGCGGGCCGTCTTCCTCGGTCACCGGCCGGCTCCACTCCGGGGCCTTGCTGACGCTGAGCAGCAGTTTGACGCCGTCACCCTGGGTCCCGTCGACGATCCGGTCGAGCTCGTCGAACAACTCGGCGTTGTACTCGCCCGGCCGCGGCTCGTGGAGCTTCCACGAGACCTGGACCTTGGCCCAGCCGGCGTCGAGCGCGTCGAAGTGGCGCAGCAGGTCGCGCACGTCCTGGCGGTGAAGGTAGAACTGGACGCCGATCTTGTCGCGGTCGAGCGGCGGGCCGGAGTAGATCGGGTATTCGGGTTCGGGCGTCGGTGTGGGTGGTGCGGGTGTCACCGTTGCCGCAGCGGTCGGGACGACCAGCGCCTCCGGTTCGGCCGTCGGCGACGCGGCCGCTCCTGCGCCGGCCATCGGCACGAAGACCTGCGACGTGACGGCCGGTAGGGGCGAGGCGACCGCGACCGGGGTTGCGGCGGCGAGCGTCTCGACGACCGGCGTCGATAGCGACGTATCCGCCGCTGGCAGTCCGTCGCTGTCCGGGCGGCAACCGGCGAGGAGCAGCAACAGGAGCAGGGCAAGCGAGCGGAGGCGTCGGTTCGTCATCAGTTGGCCGTGGCTGAAGAATAGCACGCAGATGACGCAGATCGAAAGACGCGGATGAACGCTGATCAGATCGTAATCTGACCCGCGTTCATCCGCGTTGAAATCCGCGTCTATCTGCGTGCTATTCTTGTTCTCAATGCACGCCGGCGTGCTCTTCGAACTGCTCTTCCTCGGTCGAGCCCTTCAGCGCCACAGTCGACGATTGGCCGTGGGAGATGACCATCTGCAGCTCGTCGAAGTAGCCCGCGCCGACGAAGCTCTGGTGCTTGATCGCCCGGAAGCCCTTCTCCTCCAGCTCGAACTCGCGCTGCTGAAACTGGCTATAGGCAGCCATGCCTGACTCCTTGTAGCCAAGCGCCAGTTCGAACATGCTGGCGTTCAAGGTGTGGAAGCCGGCCAGGGTGACGAACTGGAAGGCGTAGCCCATCTTGCCCAGCTCGCGCTGGAAGCGGCCGATGGAGGCCTCGTCCAGGTTGCGCCGCCAGTTGAACGACGGCGAGCAGTTATAGGCCAGCAGCTTGCCGGGGAACTTCTCGTGGATGGCGTCGGCGAAGTCGCGGGCCTCGCCCATGTCGGGGTGCGAGGTCTCGCACCAGATGACGTCGGCATAGGGCGCGTAGGCCAGGCCGCGGCTGATGGCGCAGTCGAGGCCGCCGTTGATCCGGTAGAAGCCTTCGACCGTTCGCTCGCCGGTGCAGAAGGGCACGTCGTTGGGGTCGATGTCGGCCGTCAGGAGTTGGGCCCCGTTGGCGTCGGTCCGGGCGATGAGGACGGTGGGCACGCCCAGGATGTCGGCTGCCAGGCGGGCGGCGACGAGCTTCTGGATGAACTCGGCCGTCGGCACGAGGACCTTGCCGCCCATGTGGCCGCACTTCTTCGCCGACGAGAGCTGGTCCTCGAAGTGGACGCCGGCCGCGCCCGCCTCGATCATCTGCTTCATCAGCTCGAAGGCGTTGAGCGAGCCGCCGAAGCCGGACTCGGCGTCGGCGACGATCGGCGCATACCAGTAGACGCCGTTCTCATCGTTCATGTGGTAGATCTGGTCGGCGCGGGTCAGGGCACTGTTGATCCGCCGCACCAGGTTCGGCACGCTGTCCGATGGGTAGAGGCTCTGGTCGGGGTAGGTCTGGCCCGAGGTGTTGTTGTCGCCGGCCACCTGCCAGCCGCTGACATAGATGGCCTTCAGCCCGGCCTGGACCTGCTGGACGGCCTGGTTGCCGGTGATGGCCCCGAGCGCATTGACGTAGTCTTCCTGCTGCATCAACCGCCACAGCCGCTCGGCCCCCATCCGCGCCAGGGTGTACTCGATCTGGACCGTGCCGCGCAGCCGGACAACGTCCTCGGCGCTATAGGGCCGGGTGATCCCCTGCCAGCGCTTATTCAACTCCCAATCATCCTTCAACTTCGCCACATTGTACGGTTTGAACATGAAACTCCTCCGGGTCATCCTTTGCCTTGCGGGCGTTGGCGCACGCAGGGCGGGCGTTGGCGCGCGCAGGGCGTGCGTCGCTAATTCAGATAGTCGTAGGCCTTGAGTGTCAGGAAATCGGTGAATTCATCGGCCACGCTGATCTCGTCGAACAGGCGGGCCGCCAGTTCATAGTGATTCGCGGCGAAGGCTTTCTCGCCCACGTCCGCCCGGAGTCTGTCGAGCACCTCTTCGGTCAGGCTGCGGAAGAGGTCGACGGTGATCGGCCGCCCGTCGTCAAGGCGGGCGTGCCGGTTGTGGAGCCACTGCCAGATCTGCGAGCGGGAGATCTCGGCCGTAGCCGCGTCCTCCATCAGGTTATAGATCGGCACGCAGCCGTTGCCGCTCAGCCAGGCGGCCATGTACTGGATGCCGACGTCGACGTTGGTCCGCAGACCGGCCTCGGTGATCGTCCCCTGCGGGATGGCCAGCAGGTCGGCGGCGGTGACGTGGACGTCCTCGCGCTTGCGATCGATCTGGTTGGGCGCCGGCATGAAGGCGTCGAAGACCTCTTTGGCGATGCCGACCAGGCCGGGGTGGGCGACCCAGGTGCCGTCGTGGCCGTCCCTGGCCTCGCGCTCCTTGTCGGCGCGCACCTTGGCCAGGGCCGCTTCGTTGGCCGCCGGATCGTTCTTGATCGGGATCTGGGCCGCCATGCCGCCCATCGCGTGGATGCCGCGCCGGTGGCAGGTCTTGATGACCAGCAGCGAGTAGGCGCGCATGAAGGGGGTGGTCATCGTCACCTGGGCCCGGTCGGGCAGGTAGAATTCGGGGTGCTTCTGGAACTTGCGGATGGCGCTGAAGATGTAGTCCCACCGCCCGCAATTCAACCCGGCCGAGTGCTCCCGCAACTCCCAGAGGATTTCGTCCATCTCAAACGTGGCCAGGATGTTCTCGATCAGCACCGTGGCGCGGATGGTCCCGCGCGGCACGCCCAGGGCGTCCTGGGCCATGACGAAGACGTCGTTCCACAGCCGGGCCTCCAGGTGGCTCTCCAGCTTGGGCAGGTAGAAGTAGGGGGCCGTGCCGCGCTCGAGGCGGGCGTGGACGTTGTGGAAGAAATAGAGGCCGAAATCGAACAGCGAGGCCGACATGGGCTCGCCGTCGACCAGCATGTGCTTCTCAACCAGGTGCCAGCCGCGCGGCCGGACGAGCAGCACGGCGACCTTGTCGTTCAGCCTGTAGGATTTGCCCTCGGGGCTGGTGAAACTGATCGTCCCGCGGACGGCGTCGCGGACGTTGACCTGGCCTTCGAGCGTCGCCGTCCAGGTGGGAGAATGGGCGTCCTCGAAGTCGGCCATGAACACACTGGCGCCGGAGTTCAGGGCGTTGATGATCATCTTCCGGTCGACCGGGCCGGTGATCTCGACCCGCCGGTCTCGCAGGTCAGGGGGGATCGGGGCGACCGTCCACTCCGATTCGCGGATGGCGGCCGTTTCGGGCAGGAAGTCGGGCATCTTGCCGGCGCTGATCTCGGCCTGGCGCTCGGCGCGGCGTCTGAGGAGCTCCTTTCGGCGCGGGTTGAAGGCCCGTTGCAACGCGGCCACGAACGACAGCGCTTCCGGCGTCAGGACCTCGGCGAACTCCGGCGCGGTCCCACCGCGCAGTTCAATACCTTCCGGCAACATCGTCGGCTCTCCTTCGGTTTGCTTGCCCGATTGGTAATCGCGTTCTCCAGCGAATATTCGCTAGCAGTGAAAAGTAGTATAACGGCCGCCTCCACCGTGTCAAGAGGATAAAGGGCGAATTTTGCATAATTAGCGAATATTCGCTAAGCTCTTGGCGGTGCAGGAAGACGCTGGTGTAACGCGTTGCGTCATTATAACGCATTGCGGCATGGGTTGTCCAGACGCTGTTCCCAGCGGCCGCGCCCGGCTGACGGTCGAAGCCGCGTTGAAAGGCGTAATCGATGCCGGAGCGCCCTGTTTCAGCGGGGTCTCGTCCGGCCGTGAGGGGCCCGGAACCGGACGGGGCTGGACCCGCCCGGTTCGAGCCTGACAGCGGTGGCAGACCTGCGACCGGCCGCCGCCCCTTGTCCTGATGCGGCGGTCATCCGAGTCATCCGTGTTGAAGTGATTCTCCCGCACACGATTCCTATGAGCCTAGACCTGGTCGCCATCATCTTCGGCATGAAAGTCCGCCAGGCCCGTCTGGAGGCCGGCATGACCCTGACCGACCTCGCCCGGGTGACGGAAATGTCGCCATCCTATCTGACCGAGATCGAAAAGGGACGCAAGTACCCGCGCGCCGACAAGATCGTCAAGATGGCCGAGGCGCTGGGGAAAGGCTATGACGACCTGGTGTCGATCAAGCTCGCCCCGTCGCTCCGCTACCTGGAAACGGCCCTCTCCTCCACCACGATCCGCCGCTTCCCGTTCGAGGAGTTCGGGCTGGAGCCGGCCGACGTGCTCCAGCTCATGACCCGCGAGCCGGACCGGGCCAGCGCCTTGCTCCACGCCGTGCTGGAGATCGCCCGCCGCTACGACCTGAAGGAAGAGGATTTCATCCGCGCCGCGCTGCGCTCCTACCAGGAGATCCACGAGAACTACTTCCCCGAACTGGAGGAGGCCGCCCAGGCGTTCACGGCCGAATATGGGCCGCGCTATGACTTCAGCGACGGCCGCCCCTCGCTGGCCGCGCTGGAGCGGCTGCTGCGCGAGGTCTATAGCTACGAGATCGAAGACCAGGTCATCGCCGCCACGGCCGAATTGGCCAGCTTCCGCTCGGTCCTGCTGCCCGGGGTGCGGCCGGTGCTGCTGATCAACGGCCGGCTCTACACCCGCCAGATCCGCTTCATCCTGGCCCGCGAGATCGGCTACCACGTCCTCGGCCTGAAGGAGCGCTCGCTGACTTCGACGCCGGACCGGGTCGAATCTTTCCAGCAACTGCTGAACGATATGAAGGCCGCCTACTTTGCCGGCGCGCTGCTCATGCCGCGGGCGCAGCTCCTGGCCGACATCGAGGACTTCTTCAGCCTGCCGGCCTGGGATCCGGAGCCGCTCTCGGCCATGCTGGTCTCCTACGACGTCACGCCGGAGATGCTGCTCTACCGGTTCAGCGAGCTGGTGCCGGAGTTCTTCGGCATCAAGCTCCACTTCCTGCGTTTTCACCATGCCGCCGGCAGCGACGACTACCCACTCATCCGCCAGCTCAACATGAACCAGTTGCTCGTCCCCAGCGGCATCGGGCTGGAAGAACACCACTGCCGGCGCTGGCTGTCGATCGACTTGCTCCGCGAGGCGACCGGCACAGACGGCCGCCCGGCCGACCCGCTGCCGGTTGGCGTCCAGTTGTCGGAATTCCTGGAGACGCAGGAGCGCTTCCTGTGCATGGGCTTCGGGCGGCGCATGGTCCTGTCGCCCGGCGTGGCCAGCAGCGTCATCGTCGGCTTCCGGGTCGACGCCGACTTGCGCCAGACCATCCGCTTCCTCGACGACCCGGCTATCCCCCACGTCATCATTAACGAGACCTGCGAGCGCTGCCCGCTGACCCCCGACCAGTGCGGGCTGCGGGCGGCGCCGCCCCACATCCTGGAGGCCCGCCGCGAGCAGATGGCCCGTAAATTGGCCCTCAGCCAGTTGCAGCGCCGCCTGGCCGGCTGATGCCAGGCGGCCGATGCGTGTGGATAAGTGGGCATTTGCTGTGGATAACAGGGGTGGATTGGGGACAACCGGCGGTCGCTCCCGCCGGAGGCCTCGCCAGGGGTGGCCCTCATCTACCGCTCATAACACGGGTACGCCCCATATATGGGGGGAGGCCAAACGGGCCTCGGAAGGAAACCGACGGGCCGGGAAGAAGTTGTCCGGGGGCGGGCCGGCCTCATCCACAGGGCGGAGCGAGGAACGAACGGGAAGGAAGCGAATATGGGGGAGAGAAGACGACCGGGAGGCCACATGTGGGCATGGCCAAAAGTTATCCACGTTTCCCCGGCCCCTACTACGGCTACGAATAAGAGATATGAAGAGAGAATAACTATGTGTATTCTTTCTCTTTCTTAAGAGG
>CAYRBP010000070.1:0-9270 GCA_964422535.1 uncultured Ardenticatenaceae bacterium
CAGGGCAAAGAGGGCAATGCAACGGCAGGAAAAGCCTGTCGCTGAAGCATCCGTGGTCTCGGCCGTTGCATTGCCCCTACTACGATTCCAGGGGAGGCATATTCGCCGCGGCCAGTCCGACTACTGAATAACCCTGGGCCGCGGGCGATCGCGCTTGACAGGCGCTGGCCGCGGGTCTAGAGTGTGGGGTGGCGCGGAGCGAGCTTGCGGGGCGAGACCATGATCAAGACTGAGCAACTCACCAGAACGTTCAACGGCAAGACGGCCGTCGACTCGCTCACGCTCGACATCGCGCCGGGCGAAGTCTTTGGCTTCCTGGGCCCGAACGGCGCGGGCAAGACGACGACGGTGCGGATGCTGGCCAGCCTGATCGCGCCGACTTCCGGCCGGGCCAGCGTCTTCGGCTATGAGGTCGGCCGCGATGACCAGCAGATCCGCCGCCATGTCGGCATCCTGACCGAGACGCCGGGCATGTACGACCGGCTGAGCGCCCGGCGCAACCTGGAGATCTTTGCCCGCCTGTACGAGGTCGAGCAGGTGGGGGCGCAGGTCGAGAAGTACTTGCGGATGCTTGGGCTGTGGGAGCGGCGCGACGACGCGGCCGGCGAATTCAGCAAGGGCATGCGCCAGAAGCTGGCTATCGGCCGGGCGCTCCTGCACGAGCCGGATGTCATCTTCCTCGACGAGCCGACGTCGGGGCTTGACCCTGAGGCGGCCCGGCTGGTGCGCGACTTCATCGAGGAGCTGAAGGCCGAAGGGCGGACGATCTTTCTCTGCACCCACAACCTGGAAGAAGCCGACCGGTTGTGCGACCGGGTGGCGGTGTTCAACCATCGCGTGCTGGTGCTGGACACGCCGGCGGGGCTGCGCCGGCAGGTCTACGGCCGCCAGGTCGTCTTCCAGTTGGCGGGCGACGCCGGCGCCTTCTTGCCCGTCGTCCGGGCGCTGGCGTTTGTCCACGAAGCGACCGCGGCCGGCAGCACGCTGACGCTCGCGCTAGACGAGCCGGAAACGCACAACCCCGTGGTTGTCCGCAGCCTGGTCGGCGCCGGCGCCGACATCCAGTATGTCAGCGAACTGCGCCACTCGCTGGAAGATGTCTACCTGCGCCTGATCGGCGACAACAACAAGGCGGGATAGGGCGATGGACAAGATCACGACCATTGTCCGCAAGGAATGGACAGAGGTTTTCAAGAATAAGCTCGTCCTGTTCACGGTTGTGCTGCTGCCCCTGTTGTTGCTCGTATTGCCACTGGGCACGCTGGCCTTCATGGAGCGCGCGGCATTGACGATGCCGGAGAGCTTCAATGACCAGGAAATCCAGCAGTTCGCCGGCAGCATGTGCGTCGGACTGACGACCGCTGACTGCACCATACTCTACACGCTGCAGTTGTTCGTGCTGATGCTGATGATCCTCCCGGTCGCCATTCCGGTGACCATCGCCGCCTACAGCATCGTGGGGGAGAAGACGTCGCGGACGCTCGAGCCGCTGCTGGCGACGCCGATCACCACGGCCGAGTTGCTCATCGCCAAGTCATTCGCGGCCGTTGTTCCCGCCGTGGCCGCGACCTGGGTCGCCTATCTCGTCTTCGTCGCCGGGGTGCGTATCCTGGGGTCGGCGATGGTCTTCGAGCGGTTCACCCAACCGTACTGGCTGTTGGCTATCTTTGTCCTCGCGCCCCTCCTGTCGCTGCTGTCGGTGGCGGCGGCGGTGATGATCTCCTCGCGGACGTCGGACCCGCGCGTGGCCGAGCAGATCTCGGCCGTGGTCATGCTGCCGGTCATCCTGCTGGTGCTGGGCCAGTCGGTGGGACTGATCCTGATCGATCAGCGGGTGATCGTGCTGATGATCGTCGTCATCGGGCTGCTGGACATCGTCTTGCTGTCGGTGGCCGTCCGGCTCTTCCGGCGAGAAACCATCCTGACCCGGTGGAAGTGAGCCCGGGCCGCAACCTGCCCTTGCAATTGCTGCGGCGCTCACTATAATCAGTACGATTTTGCCACCGCATCCCTTTCCCGGATAGCCCAGGCAGATTGACATCCTACACACGCCCGGACGAACGTGGCTGTGCTTGCGAGGCGCCAGGCGTCGGCGTCAGGTTTCCCCTGTGGAAGCCACCTCGACGCGACGGCTGGAGCCGAGGGCCATGCAAGCTCCACTGACGGATGAACGGCGTGGAAGTCTAAAACAAAAGGAGAATAGCCACATGGCCATTGTTTCAATGAAAGCACTCCTGGAAACAGGCGTGCACTTCGGGCACCGGACGCGCCGCTGGAACCCGAAGATGAAGCCCTATATCTTCACCGAGCGCAACGGTATCCACATCCTGGATCTGCAGCAGACGATCGTCCTGATCGAGGATGCCTATAACGCCATTCGCGACGCCGTCGCCAATGGCGGCGATGTTCTGTTCGTCGGCACGAAGCGCCAGGCCCAGGACACGATCGGCCGAGAAGCAGCCCGCGCGAACCAGCCCTACGTCAACGACCGCTGGCTCGGCGGCACGCTGACGAACTGGCGGACCATCCGCCAGCGCATCAACTACCTGCGCGAGCTGGAAGGCCGGCGCGATGGCGGCGAGTTTGACCTGCTGAAGAAGACGGAGCGCCTGCGTATCGAACGCGAGATCGAGAAGCTGAACCAGCGGCTGGGCGGCATTCGCGAAATGAACAACTTGCCGGCCATGTTGTTCGTCATAGACGTCAGCCACGAACTGACCGCGATCCGCGAAGCCAACACCCTTCACATCCCGATCGTTGGCATCGTCGATACCAACAGCGACCCTGATCCCATCGACTACGTCATCCCGTCCAACGACGACGCGATCCGGGCGATCAAGCTGATCGTGGGTAAGATGGCCGATGCCGCGCTGGAAGGCATGAACATGCGCAAGGAAACCATGCCCGAGGAAGTGGCCGACTTCGACCGCTATGGCTACAGCGGCGCGGCTTCGTTTGATGGCATGGAAGACGTGGAAGACGAAGTACTGCTGGGCGCGTCGACGCTTGCGAAGCTGCGTGACACCGGCGGGCCGGTTGAAGTAGAGGAAGATATCCTCGAGGACGAGATCAGCATTCCCGCCTTCGAAGAGGCGGCCGCCGCGGAGGATGATGAGCCGGTCGAGGACGTTGCGGCTGCTTTCGAATCCGAGACGTCTGAGGATGTTCAGACAACCGAAGAAGTTGAGCAGGAGAGCTAAGAAAAAACCATGACTGCTATCACCACCGAAATGGTGCGCGAGTTGCGTGAAACGACCGGAGCTGGCGTGCTGGAAGCGAAGAAGGCGCTGGAGTCAACCGGCGGCGACTATGAGAAGGCGGTCGACCTGTTGCGCGAGAAGGGCGCGGCCCGCGCGGCCAAGCGCGCCGACCGCGCGGCCAAGGAAGGCCTCATCGAGCTGTATGCCCATCCGGGCAACCGCGTCGGCGTCATCCTTGAGTTGAACACCGAGACCGACTTTGTGGCCCGCAACGAGGCATTCGTCAAGCTGGCCCATGAGATCGCTCTGCAAATCGCGGCCGCCAGTCCGAAGTACATCAGCATCGCTGACGTACCGGCCGAAGACCTGGAGCGCGAGACCTCGGTCCTGAAGGCGCAGGCGTTGGCCGAGGGCAAGAAGCCGGAGATCGTTGAGAAGATCATCGCCGGTCGCATCAGCAAGTTCTACGAAGAGCTCGTGCTGATGGAACAACCTTACATCAAGGACGAGAGCGTCAAGATCAAGGACATGATCGCCGATGCTCAGCGCACGACAGGCGAGAATGTGACCATCCGCCGCTTTGCCCGCTACGAATTGGGCGAAGCGCTGGAGTAGGCTAGACTACAGACAACCTGGGCGGCGGACTGACCGGCAAGCTTCGGCCCCGGGGAGCAACAGAGAGACGAAGGGGACACACGCCGATGGCCGACGTTCGCTATAAGCGCATCCTGCTGAAGTTCGGGGGCGAAGCCCTGTCGGGCGAAGGTGGTTTTGGGATCGATCCCAAACGAGCCGCCGACGTCGCCCAGGTTGTCAAAGATGTTCATGATCTTGGCGTCCAGATCGCGCTGGTCATCGGCGCGGGGAACCTGTGGCGCGGGTCAGATGGCACGAAGGAGGGGATGGAGCGGGCAACGGCCGACCACATCGGCATGATCGGCACGGTCATGAACGCCCTCGCCTTCCGTGATGCACTCGAGCGCTGCGGCGTCCCCACCCGGGTCCAGACGGCGTTTGAGATGCGCGCGCTCGCCGAACCCTACATCCGCCTTCGCGCCATCCGGCACATGGAGAAGGGGCGGATCGTCATCTCCGCCGGTGGTACGGGCAACCCGTACTTCACGACTGACACGGCCGGGGCGTTGCGGGCGATGGAACTGAATGCCGACGTCCTGATCAAGGCCACCAAGGTCGACGCCATTTACGACTCTGACCCGAAGAAGAACCCGAGCGCGAAGCCGTTCGCCCGTCTGTCCTACCTGGATTTCCTGAGTATGCGTCTGCGCGTCCTGGATACGACGGCGGTTTCGCTCTGTATGGAGAATAACATGCCGATCGTCGTCCTGGACTTCTGGCAAAAGGATAGCGTCAAGCGCCTGGTGCTGGGGGAGACCGTCGGCACGACGATCTCGGCCTGATACCCTGGAGACTGGCGGGCGCGGTTGCGCGCCGCGCTGCTTGTCCGTTTCACAACTGACGGAGGGTTCCATGGTGCGTGATGTCTTGCAGGAAGCTGAAGCCCGGATGCGCGGGGCCATCCAGTCGCTGGAGAGTGATCTGGCCGCCTTCCGCACGGGACGCGCTTCGCCTCATTTAGTCGATAAGATCAAGGTCGAGCAGTACGGGATGGAGGTCCCCCTGCAACAGTTGGCGGTCATCTCTGTCCCGGAACCGCAACAGATCGCCATCCGGCCGTATGACATCAAGTCGATCGGTGCCATCGAGCGAGCCATCCTGAAATCTGACCTGGGCATCATGCCCAACAATGACGGTAAGGTGATCCGCCTCAACCTGCCTCACCTGACCGAGGAGCGCCGCCGCGACCTCAACAAGCTCGTTGCCCGGCGGGTCGAGGAAGCAAAGGTGGCCGTCCGCAACGTTCGCCGCGACCTGAACGACGACCTGCAGGAGTTGAAGAAGGAGAAGCTGGTCTCGGAGGATGAACTGCACCGCGGTCAGGAAGAGCTGCAGAAAGTGACCGACAAGTACGTCGACCAGATCGACGCCATTGGCAAACGCAAAGAAGCCGAGATCATGGAAGTATAGGGAATGACGCAGCGGCAGGAGAAGCCTCTGGATCTGACTTCTTACGAGGTTCCCACCCATGTGGCGATCATCATGGACGGCAACGGCCGCTGGGCGCGCCGCCGCGGCCTTCCTCGCCAGGCCGGCCACCGCGCCGGGGCCGAAAACCTCCGCCGCATCATCCGCGCCTGTGTTGAGTTCAACGTCAAGATCCTGACCGTCTACGCCTTTTCAACGGAGAACTGGGGCCGCCCGGAGAGCGAAGTGCGGGCGCTGATGAAGATCTTCGCCCGCGTGCTGGACCAGGAGACGGACGAGCTGAACGCCCAGGGCGTCTGCGTCCACCACCTCGGCGACCTGACCGGCGTCGACCCCAAGCTGCAGGAGAAAGTCCGGCGCGCGCTGGACCTGACCCGCGACAATGACCGCCTCATCCTCAACGTCGCTTTCAACTACGGCGGCCGGGCCGAGATCCTCCACGCCGTGCGCCACATGCTGGCCGACGGCGTGAAGCCCGATCAACTCAACGAACAGCTCTTCAGCTCATACCTTTTCACTCACGGACTGCCTGACCCCGACCTGGTCATCCGCACCAGCGGGGAACTGCGCGTCAGCAACTTCCTGATCTGGCAGGCGGCTTACGCCGAGTACTATCCGACGCCGGCCCTGTGGCCGGACTTCGGCCGCGATGAGCTGTATGAGGCGATCGTCGCCTTCAACCAGCGCGACCGCCGATTTGGATTGGTCACCGATAAAGCGTAAGGGCGACAGACCATGGAAGCGGCCGCCAAACCCTCGTCGAGCCTTGCACAGCGAGCGTTAGTCGCGCTCACCCTGGGTCCGGCGCTGCTTCTGGCAGCCTACTTTGGCGGCTGGTTCTACTTCATCCCGCTGTTGGTCCTCCTGACCATCGCTGCCGTCGAATACGCCAATATCATGCAGTCGCTTGACCGGCAAGTGCCGGTCTGGCTCATGGCGCCGGTTGTCTTCGCGGTGCTGGTTGCGGGCCAGTATGCTCAGTACAACTTGCTGGGCCCGACGATCCTGCTCGGCATGCTGGTCGTGCTGTTCTATGCCCTGAAGCTCTATGAATGGAACGCGACGAGCGACGCCGCCTTCGACTGGTTCGCCATGGTCACCGGCATCATGCTGGTCGGCTGGCTCGGCGCCCATTTCTTCCTGCTCCGCAACCGGGCGGTGCAGGGCTTCGAGTGGACGGCGCTGACGTTCATCGCCATCTGGACGGCCGACATGGGCGCGTTTGCCACCGGCAAATTCCTGGCCGGGCGTATCCTGCCGCGCCACAGGCTCGCCCCGCGCCTCAGCCCGAACAAGACCGTCGAAGGCTACCTGGGCGGCATCGTCGCCAGCGTCTTCTGCACGTGGGCCGTGGCGCTCATCCTTGATCTGCCCGTCCCCAAGGCGGTCGTGATCGGCACCGTTATCGCCATCATCGGCGTTGTCGGCGACCTGTCCATCTCGCTCCTGAAGCGCGAGGCGGGCGTCAAGGACACCGGCAAGCTCTTTCCGGGCCACGGCGGCGTGCTCGACCGGATGGATTCGGTCCTGTGGTCGATGGCGATCGCCTATTACATGTTGGAGTTCCTGTCGTTCTGGCAGTAAGGAGAACGGTTTCCGGGCCCTTCGGCTGCCCGGGGACTGCGCGAGGAAGCGAAGCCCATGACTGTCATCACCATCGAGCGTTTTATCCTGGAGCAGCAGCCGGAGTACGCCAGCGGTGAACTGACAAACCTGATGTACGACATCGCCCTGGCGGCCAAGATCGTCGCCCACAAGACGAACCGGGCCGGGCTGGTCGACATCATCGGCGAGGCCGGCGATACCAACACCCACGGCGAATCACAGCAGAAGCTGGATGTCTATGCCAACACGATCATCCGCCAGTTGTGCGACCACACTGGCCGGCTGTGCCTGATGGTGTCCGAAGAACAAGAAGACCCGATCACCATCCCGGAGAAATACAAGAAGGGCCACTACATCCTGGTATTCGACCCACTCGACGGCTCGTCCAACATCGACGTCAACGTCAGCATCGGCACCATCTTTGGCATCTTCCGCTGCCTGGACGGTTCGAACCGCGGGCTGCTGGAGGACGCGCTGCAGCCGGGGCGAAACCTGGTGGCGGCCGGATATGTCCTCTACGGGGCGAGCACGATGCTCGTTTACAGTGCAGGCCAGGGCGTCCATGGCTTCACACTCAACCCGGAGTATGGCGAGTTTCTCCTGTCCCACCCGAACCTGCGGCTGCCGGAGCCGCCGGCCTATTACAGCGTCAATGCGGCCTACTACGCCCGCTGGTCGCCCGGCGTGCAGCGCTATATGGACTGGCTTCAGGGCCGGGAACCGGACAGCCCGGCCCTGTCGTTCCGATACATCGGCTCGCTCGTGGCCGACTTCCACCGCAACTTGCTGCGGGGCGGCGTCTTCGCCTATCCCGGTGAGGTGAAGAAGCCGTCGGGCAAGTTGCGGCTGCTGTACGAAGCCGGGCCGCTGGCTTACCTGGTGGAGCAGGCGGGTGGCTACGCATCGGACGGACGGCGGCCGATCCGCGACATCCAGCCGGCGACCCTGCACCAGCGCGTGCCGCTCTTCCTGGGCAACCGGTCGCTGATCGAGCGGCTCGAAGACTTTGTCCGCCAGGAGGACCAGGCCAGGGCGTAGGACGAAAGGCCTATAACGTCCGGGTGCCGGCTTATTGACCCGCTAAAACAGAAGTGCTATACTTACGGCGTCCCACACAGATGATAAAACTCAAGCTCCCTCTGATGTGCGAAACAAAATAGCTAATTTGCGCCTATCGACCTGCCTGAATTGGTTCTCCTAATCGTTGGTCTCGCCCCAAGTGCGGCATGGTGCCGTCCGGGCGAGGGTGGTGTGCTGGCCCTAATCTTCTGCATTGACGGTTAAGCGGCCCCCGCAGCCGATAGGCTAAAACTCAAAAGAACTGTCGTCCCAAAAGAGAATACGTTTCGCTGCATTCATCCCTCCCATGAATGCATGCTGGAGAGTTAGGTATGGATATTGGAGAATTGGAGAGCAAGAAGCTGAGCGAGCTGCGCGACATCGGCCGCGACATGAAGATCGCCGGCTATACCACGATGAAGAAGCAGGACCTCGTCTTCCGCATCATGCAGGCGGACGCCGAAGTCGGCGGCTACAACTTCCGCGGCGGCGTGCTGGAGATCGTCGAGGATGACAAGCAGACGATGGGCTTCCTCCGCGCGGGTTCGTACCTGCCGGGCAAGGATGACATTTACGTCTCCAACTCGCAGATACGCCGCATCGGCCTGAAGACCGGTGACATGGTCTACGGCCAGGTGCGCGTCCCCAAGGACAATGAGAAGTACTACAGCCTGCTGCGGGTCGAGGCGGTCAATGGCATGAGCCCCGAGCACACCAAGAACCGGGTGCGCTATGAGAGCCTGACGCCCATCTTCCCCGACCAGAAGATCAAGCTGGAGACGCAGCCGCAGATTCTGTCGACGCGCCTGATGGACCTTGTTGCGCCCATCGGCCGCGGGCAGCGCGGTCTGATCGTCTCCCCGCCGAAGGCCGGCAAGACAACCGTCCTGAAGGAGATCGCCAACGGCATCTCCGAGAACTATCAGGACATCCACCTGATGGTGGTGCTGATCGGCGAGCGGCCGGAAGAAGTGACCGACATGGAGCGCTCGACGCAGGCCGAGGTGGTCAGCTCGACCTTCGATGAGCCGGTCAAGCATCATGTTCGCGTGGCCGAGATGGCCCTGGAACGGGCGAAGCGCCTGGTCGAATCGGGCCAGGATGTGGTCATCCTGCTGGACTCGATCACCCGGCTGGCCCGCGCCTACAACCTGACCGTGCCGCCCAGCGGCCGGACGCTGTCCGGTGGTCTGGACCCCGGCGCGCTCTACCCGCCGAAGCGCTTCTTCGGCACGGCGCGCAACCTGGAGTTCGGCGGCAGCCTGACGATCATCGCCACCTGCCTGGTCGACACCGGCAGCCGCATGGACGACGTCATCTACGAGGAGTTCAAGGGCACCGG
>CAYRBP010000071.1:0-9026 GCA_964422535.1 uncultured Ardenticatenaceae bacterium
AGCGGCGGTGGCGCTTCGTTCATCATCAATTCCTAATCAATGAATTATAGCACGCTTGTCACGCTTTTGCCCGGTTATTCCCAATCAAGCTCTCCCACCAGCACCACATCGCGGCCGAGGCGGTGCATCTGCGGCCGCCGGAGTTGCGGCATCAGGCGGCCGTTGCGCCGCCCCAGTTGCGAAACGGCGTTCAACCCGCCGAGCAGCATCGGCGCGATGGTCAGCACCAGCCGGTCGGCCAGGTGCTCGGCCAGGACGCTGGCGATGATCCCCGCGCCGCCTTCGATCATGATGCTGTGGATCGCCTGGCGTGGCAACTGCCCGAGCAGCGCCTCAAGGTCGACCCGGCCCTCGTCGTCGGCCGGGAGACGCAACACGCGCGCCCCGGCCGCTTCCAGCGCCTTCTGTCGCGACGGGTCGGCGCGCTCGGTCGTTACGATCCACGGCCGCACCGGGCCGCGCAGAAGGCGCGCCGTCAGCGGGAAGCGGAGCCGGCTGTCGACGACGATCGGCTGCGGTTGCCTGCCCTCCACGAGTCGAACGGTCAGCTGGGGATCGTCGGCCAGGACGGTGCCGATGCCGATCAGGATGGCATCATGGATTGCGCGCAACCGGTGGGTCAGCCGCAGCGCTTCAGGCCCGCTGATGTAGGTCTGCTCGCCGGGGCGCGCGGCAATAGAACCGTCGAGGCTCTGGGCATAGCTGAGGGTGACATAGGGGCGGCGGCCGTTTCCCTGCA
This sequence comes from uncultured Ardenticatenaceae bacterium, assembly GCA_964422535.1. Lineage (GTDB taxonomy): Bacteria > Chloroflexota > Anaerolineae > Promineifilales > Promineifilaceae > Promineifilum. The sequence continues at coordinate 740 of CAYRBP010000071.1, forward strand.
GCGGCGCGGTCGCCAGAGCCGAGACCGGGTCATCCGTGGTGATACCCTCCATCGAAGGCCCGGCTGCCGGTGACATGGCCGGAGCCTGGTACGGGCCTAACTCCAGCAGGTGGCGCATGCGCCGCACCTTCGTGTCCAGGTAATGGGCGTTCTCGGCGTGGACCGGCATCTGGAGGGGGACGCGCTCCGCGACAGGGACGCCGGACTGTTCCAGGCTGGCGATCTTGTCCGGGTTGTTCGTCAGCAACCGGACGGAGGCAACGCCGAGGTCTTTGAGGATGAGCGCGGCCACGGTGTAGTCGCGAAGGTCCGGTTGGTGGCCGAGCATCAGGTTGGCGTCGACCGTGTCGTAGCCCAGGTCTTGCAAGTTGTAGGCGCGCAGCTTTTCCAGCAGGCCGATGCCGCGCCCTTCCTGGCGCAGATAGAGCACGATGCCGCTGCCCTGGGCCGCGATGAGCCGCATCGCTTCCGCCAGTTGAGACCCGCAATCGCAGCGCAGCGAGCCCAGCACATCGCCGGTGAAGCACTCGGAGTGCACGCGCACCAGCACGTTCTCGCGGCCGGCGACTTCGCCGACGACAAGGGCCAGGTGCTCCTTGTCATCTTTGTTGTTGTGATAAAGGCACAACGTGAACTCGCCCACGTCTGTGGGGATGCGAGCACACGTCATGCGCGTGACAGAAAGCGAGTCCATTGATCAGGAGGCAAAGCCACGGGCCTGCCAGGCCGCGTACAGGAGGATCGAACCCGCTACCGCTGCATTAAGGGATTCTACCCGACCTCGCATCGGCAGGCGAATGAGGAAATCACAGCTATCGCGCACCAGACGGCGCAGGCCTTCGCCCTCGTGGCCGACGACGATGCCAAGCGCCCGGTTCAGGTCGGCCTGGCCCAGCGCCTGGGCCGTCTCGTCCATATCCATCCCGGCCAGCCAGACGTCGCGCTCCTGCAGCCAGCGCATGGTCTGGACGAGGTTGGTCACCTTGGCTACCAGCAGGTATTCGCTGGCCCCGGCCGAATACTGGACGACGGCCGGGGTGATCTCCGGCGCACGCCTGTCCTGCAAGATGACGCCGTGGACGCCGCAGGCTTCGGCCGTCCGCAGCAACGTGCCGATGTTCTGCGGGCCGTGGAGAAGGTCAAGCAGCAGCAGAAGTGGCTTCTCGCCGCGCGCCGCCGCCAGTTCCAGCATGTCCTCCGGCTCGCTGTAGGCATACGGGCCCACTTCGAGCAGCACGCCCTGGTGCTTGGGGTCGGCCTCGTACTTCCGCGCCAGCGTGTCGAGCGCAGCCCGTTCCACGGCCGAGACCGGGACGCCGCGCTCGCGGGCAGCGTTCAGGATGGGGTGCAGGTCGCGCGTGTCTTTCGCCTTCTCGTAGGAGAGGCGGTAGAGGCGGCGGCGGCCGCTCCGCAGCGCCTCCAGCACCGGGTGCCGGCGGACAAGCGCCTCAGTCGAGTTTCCAGATGGTGCCATCCGGCCTGTCTTCCAGGGTGATCCCCAGTTCCTTGAGCTGGTTGCGAATGTAGTCGGACGTGGACCAGTCCTTGTTGGCCCGCGCCTGCGCCCGCAACTCGATCAGCATCTGCACCAGGCCGTTCTCGCGCTCTACGCTGCCGCTGCCCTCGGCGCTCTCCGGGACGATGCCCAGCACCTGGCCGCCCAACTCGCGGTACAGCGTGTCGATCGCCTCCAGCGTGCCCTTCGTCTGCGGGCCGGACTCGTTCAACAGGGTGTTGACCTGGCGGGTCACCTCCTGCAGCACGGCCAGCGCGGCCGGCGCGTTGAAATCGTCGCTCATCTTCTCGATGAACTGCTCCCGCGCGGCGGCCAGCATCTCGACCGCAGCCGGGTCGGCCGGGCCGTCGGCCGCGCGGCTCAACTGGCTGCGCGTCAGGCTGACGGCGCTCCAAATGCGTTGCCAGCCCTTGTGGGCCGCGTCGATGGCTTCGTCGGAGAAGTCGATCGGGTTGCTGTAATGGCTGGACAGGATGAATGTCCGTATCGCTTCCGGCCGCCAGCGTTTCAGCGCGTCGCGGATGGTCAACGTGTTGCCCAGGCTCTTGCTCATCTTGACCCCATCCAGCGTCAGGGAGCCGGTCAACATCCAGTAACGGGCGAAGGGCGCGTCGTGGGCCGCTTCGCTCTGGGCCACCTCGCATTCATTGTGCGGGAAGATGTTCTCGATGCCGCCGCCGTGGATGTCGAACGTCGGCCCCAGGTACTTGGCCGACATGGCCGAGCATTCGATGTGCCAGCCGGGAAAGCCTTCGCCCCACGGGCTGGGCCAGCGCAGGATGTGTTCCGGTTCGGCCTTCTTCCACAGGGCGAAATCGGCCGGGTGGCGCTTTTCCTCGCGGACGATGATGCGCGAACCCTCTTCGAGCTCTTCGACAACGCGGCCGCTGAGTTTGCCGTACTCCGGGAAGGAAGCGACATCGAAGTAGACCGAGCCGTCCACGACATAGGCGTGGCCCTTCTCGATCAGTTCCTCGATCATGGCGATCTGCTCGGGGATGTGGCCGCTGGCGCGCGGGCTGATGTCCGGCCGCAGGACGCCAAGGGCGTCCATGTCCTCAAAGTACGATCGGGCGTAGGTCTCGACGACCTGCATCGGCTTGGCCGAGAGCTGGCGCGCCTTGCGCAGGATGCGGTCTTCGCCCGTCTCCAACATATGGCCGACGTCGGTGATGTTCTGGACGTAGAGCACGTCGTAGCCGAGAAAGCGCAGGAACCGCACGGTCACGTCGAAACTGATATAGGTCTTGCCGTGACCGATGTGGGAGTAGTCATAGACGGTCGGGCCGCAGACGTACATGTTGACCTTGCCGGGTGTCAGCGGTTCGAAGACCTCCTTCTGGCGGGTCAGGACATTGTAGATTTTCAGCGTCGTCATGCGTCAACTCCGATGGGTGAGGCGCGGGCCCCGGGTCAGGACTTGATGATACCCCAGACGGACCGCCCGTGCGACCGCCCGGCCGGGTAGGACAAGAGCGCGGTGGGAGGCTAGAGCTTGGCGAAGACCATCCGCCCCGCGGCCGTCTGCAATACCTTTGTGACGGTCACGTGTTCCGTCTGGTTCATGTGCCGCATGCCGTCTTCGACCACGACCATCGTTCCGTCATCCAGATAGCCGACCCCCTGACCATACTCCTTTCCTTCCTGGATGATGGTCACGCTCAGCTCCTCGCCGGGCAAGAAGGCGGCCTTGACGGCGTTGGCCAGATCGTTGATGTTCATGACGGTCAGGCCCTGGATCTCGGCCACGCGGTTCAGGTTGTAGTCGTTGGTCATGATCGGACAGCTCAGCCGGCGCGCCAGGGCGACCAACTTGCTGTCGGCATCGCGCGCCTGCGTGACGTCCATGTCGGTGATGCGGATGGGGATGGGGGACTCGTTTTGCAGAAGACCGAGGATCTCCAGCCCGCGGCGGCCGCGGTTGCGGCGCAGCGAGTCGGCGCTGTCGGCGATGTGCTGGAGCTCCTTCAGGATGAAGTTCGGCACGAGCAGCGTGCCGCGGATGAACCCGGTGCGGCTGATATCCAGCACCCGGCCGTCGATGATGACGCTGGTGTCGAGCAGGATGACGTCCTTATCGGCATCGGTCTCGGCCGGCACTTCGACTTTTCTCGACGCGGCCGCCGGCCGCAGCCCGCCCAGCCAGTCTCTGATGTCCCTGTAGCGACTCGTCATCAGCACCGCGCCGAGGTAGCAGAAGCCCAACGCCGAGGCCAGCGGCAGAATTTGCTTGAACGGCGGCGGCAATTGCGACAACGGGATGGAGAATAGTGCAGCGGCGATCAGGCCCAGGAAGATGCCGATCATCATCGCCACCAGCCGGTCGAGCGGCATGGCCGAAAGCGCCTGACGCGCCCAGCGCAGCGGCCTGACGGTGAGAAGCGGGGTGAACAACAGGCCCAGCAGCGCGCCAACGGCGGCGAAGCCGACGACGAACCACAGGGGTGGATAGGCGATCATCTCCGCGACCTGGACGCCCACAATGCCCAGGATCACGGCCATGAGGATCGCCCCGATGATCCGCGAGATGAACTCTACTTTTGACTGTCCCATGCAACTTCCATGGCCCTGATCGACGAGCAACGACAAACCGGAAACGGGCGACGCAGGAAGGTCGCCATCTCAGCGGTTGCTCGATCGAGGGATGGCAAGGGGGCCGGGCAAAAGCACCCCTTCACCGCCTGGGCCAGGGGTGTGGAGGACCACTTGGTCTTTTGAACCGGCGGAGATAATACGGATGAGTGCAGGTGTGTTGCCAGAGAGATCGCTCTCGGGACTTAATGAACAAACATCTCCGGTTCAGCTACCATGGCGGCCGATTCCTTACGACCCACTAGACTTCCGTCGATCGGCAAACGCGTCGCAGAGATGGTAACACAGCCAGGTTAAGGCCGCAAACAGCGAGGCGAGCCTCGCGCTAGAACAGGTCGTCGTTGGCGTCCTTCAGGCTGTAACCGGCGGGAGGTGGCGCGATGCCCGCTTTGCCGGCGCGCCCCTGCCGCATTTCCTGGTAGAAGCTGTCATCGTACCGGCGCGAGCGGACGGGGATGGGCATCTTGACGCCCCAGCCCAGCAGCAGCACCTCTTCTTTTTCCTGCAGCCGGGCCAGCATGCCGCGCAGCTGCTCGCGGCCGGCCAGGCCGGTCAGCACGGCGCGGATGTCGTCCTCGTCGCCCAACCAGCCGGTGATCCGCGTCCCCAGCTGCGACATGACCTCGTCATCGATGCCCGACGGCCGCTGGTCAACGATCAACAGGGTGACATTGTACTTGCGCAGCTCGCGGGCGATGGTGCCGAAGGCGGTCTGGCCCGAGATCTCCGGGCCGAGCAACTTGTGGGCCTCCTCAATGACGATGACCAGTGGCTTTGGCGGGGCCTCCTTGAGGCTCTTGTGCCGCTCGGTCTTGACGACCCACTGCTCGCGCAACCGCCGGGTCAGGACGTTGGACACCAGCAGGTAATCCAGCTCGTTGTCATACTCGCCGAAGCTCAGGATGACGTGGCGGCCCGCCTCCAGCCGGTCGACGATGACATGGACCGGGTCGCCCACCGGGTCGTCGACCACGTACGGTTTGGCGTATATGCGCTGCAACTTACGGTGCAGCGCCTCGGCCGCGCCGGAGTGAATGTTGTGGCTGTTGGCCCAGGCGGCGACCGAGTTAGGCGCAGGGACGCGCTTGCCGGTGTCCGGGTCTTCGATGGTCTCGCCCGGCTTCAGCTTCATGAACTCGCCGAACCAGTTGAACTGGAACGCCCGCTCCAGGGCGTGGAGGGTCACGTCGGCCGTGTCGGTCAGGTCGAGCGTCTTGCTCAACAGGCGGATGTCGTCTCCGCGGATGTCGCGCCGGGCCAGTTGGAGGGTGAAGTCGGGTTGGCTGCCGCGCACCGTCGCGCCCGTGCCCAGGGCGGCGACCTGTACTTTCTGACCAAACAGGTCCTTCAGCCCCTTGACCTGCTCGTTGCGGTCGGAGTCGCGGTCGGAGAAGGCATATTCATTATGCATGTCGAAGACCAGCGCCCCGGCAACATCCTCTTTCATCAATCCGGCCAGGACGATGCGCGTCAGGAAGCTCTTGCCCGTGCCGGTCGCGCCGAAGATGCCGGCCGAACGCTTGACGAAGCGCTCCAGGTCGAGCCGCACCGGGTAGCCCTGCTCGATGGTCGAGCCGATGGCGAGCATGTTGTCGCCTGCTTTGCCGAAGATCTCCGATACGTCCCCTTCGTTGGCGGCCCGCACCGGGGCGTGGTGGGCCGGCACGGTCTTGACCGGCTTCGGCCCCGGCTGCTCCTGTCCCGCCTCGACGCGCTGTTCCCACGCCTCGCGCTCCGGCGTGCCGAGGTCCGGTCCGAGGTCGAGCAGGAGCGTCGGGTACATGGCCAGGGTCGTGTGCAGTGTCTTGCCGTAGAGCGCCTGCTGGATGCCGGCCGCCAGCCGGTCCGACTTCTCGTCGGCGAAGCGCGGGTCGGTCGAGCCGAGTTGGAGGTCAGTCGCCAGTCCGAAGTAGCGGAAGCGGCCGCTCTCGACGACGACGAAGCTGCCTTCCTGGACCGTGTCGGCCGCGACGGTCAGCCGGACGCGGAAACCTTCTTTCAGCCCGCCGCCGACGATGTAGCCAATCGGGGCGATTGGGTCAACGGGTTGCGACTCGTCGCTCATCAGAAGCCTCCCCAGATCAGGTCGTCCCGGCGCGCCGGTGCGGCCGGCGTCGCTTCGCCCAGCGCCGGGATGGCGTCGCCCAGCGCTTCCAGCACCGGCACGAGCAGGTCATAGTTGCCGCGCAGGAGTTCGATGATCTCGTTGACGGCCGCCGTCGCCCAGGCGCGGTCATTGCCCCGGGCCTCGTAGATCTGCTGGATGTGGGCCACGAGCAACTGGTCGACCGGCACGTCGCTGTTCATCGTCCGCAGGATGAGCCGCAGGTAGCCGAGCCGGTCGGTGAAGGCGCGGATCTCGGCCGCCTCCTGGCACAGCACGACCGGGTCGAGGTTGAGCGGCGGGCGGGGTGGGAGGCCGTGGGTGACGCGGCCGTTGAGGCTGTAGCCGACGGCCAGGACGCTCATCTCGATCGGCAGCAACCGGTTGCGCCGCTGGTCGTTGATGACCGCCTCCGGCTGGTTGTCGGCCAGCACCAGGCGGCGGACCAGCGGGTCATCGTCAACGTTCATGTTGTAGATCAGCCCGAAGATGGCCTCGCGCTCGTCGACCGGCTGGGCCTTGACCAGGCAGCCGAACGACGGCGTAGCCAGTTCGCCGACGCGGCAGCCCAGGACGAAGCCCGTCGTGCTGGCCCGCAGGACGCGGCCGAAGGCCACGGCCGATATCACGGTGCGTTCGCTATCCATACGCCTCCGCTCTGAGCAAAGAAAAACATGTCCGCCCGGATCGGGCAGCCCGAATCGTTGTCATGGCCGTCACCACCGCTATCCCCCCATCCGCCCGTGGCCGGCGTGGCGGGTCTTGCCGGCGCGGGCCAGGGTCTTCGACTGCTGTTTGGCCGTCAGGCCGCCGGGCACGCCCTGGCGCTGCATGGCCAGGTCGATCAGGATGTTCAACTCGCTTTCGTCGCGTTGGCCGACCACGGCCAGCTCGTCGGCCCGGGCCAGGACGTAGGGATAGTCGCCCAGCACCTGGCACTGGTCCCACAGGAGCGCGTGGACGACGGCCACCGCTTCCGGCTGCCTGGCGACCCACATCGGGATGTCGACGCGGGCGATCGTCGCCCGGTCGGGGTCGGGTTCGGCCGTCAGGTCCAGACCCTCATCGGCCAGGCTGGTATTGAGGTAGAAGAAGCAGACCTCGTTTTCGGGGTCGTACTCGGCGAAGCGCCGGTTTGCCGGCGAAACATCGACAAAGACCTTGCTGCGCTGGCCGGGTCGCAAGACCGAGGCGAACAGGGCTGCGTCGGTCAGGTCGGCGCTGGCCGACCGCCTGCCGAGCGACGACCAGTCGAAGTCCGGCCCGGCGGTCACCGCCTGGAGCAGGGTGACGACCGAGCGCTTGCCGGGACTGTCAATGTAGCCGGCCAGGAACGCGCCGGCGTCGCGCAGCTTCGTCATCTGCTCTGACCAGGCCAGGACCGCCCGCTCGGCCGAGGCCTCCTGGCCGCCGAAGGGCCAGTAGAGCAGGCGCTGGTCGAGCAGGGCCAGTCGCGGCCAGTCGCTATGACGCTCGGCCCAGGCCGTCTCGGCCAGGACCTCGATCTCGCGCAGGTCGCGCCGGACGGTCACGGCGTTGGGGTTGAGCGGCAGGTCGATGTCCGGGTCTTCGTCCTCGTCCTTCGGGTAGAAGATCTCGGACCGCGACTCGATGATCGGCGCTTCGCTTTCGCCGTGGGTGTAAATGAAGACACCGATGTTGACCAGCGAGTAGAGGAAAGCGGCGTGGCGATCGGGCATGATCTGCGAGCCGTCGGTGGCGATGATCGTCGCCCAGGGCGGGGGCGCGGACGGGTCGACGGCCGCGTCGAGGGGCTCGATCTCGTCCAGCGGCCGCGCCGCCCGGTAATACTTGGGGTCGGCCTGTTCCTCGGCCAGTTGCAACGCCAGGCGGATGGCCGGCCAGTCCGTCGCCGCGGCCCGGAGCGCCGCCTGGATCTGGCGGCTCAACGCCTGCCGGGCCTGGTAGAGCCGGGCGGCCTGCTCGGCCATCTTCTCCACGTCGGGAGCCAGCTTTTCGAATTCGAGGGTCATGGCGCGAGAAGTATAGCATGCGCCCGAATGACTAGCACTTCTGAGCTAATGGCGGGCCATGCGCTTGCGCCACGAACCCCG
>CAYRBP010000072.1:0-8886 GCA_964422535.1 uncultured Ardenticatenaceae bacterium
TGTCGCCGTAGGCGAGCTCCACCATGCCGAGGGCGAGCACGCCGCCCGGCAGGAAAGTCACCAGCGGCGGCACCAGCGCGTGCAGGGGATCCACCGGCAGCCCATACCTGACCGCGAGAAAAACGAGCGCAGAGACAAGCGCCGCGGCGATCACCGGCAGCGGCACCGCCAGCACGGCGCGCCCGCGGTTGGTCAGTTTCACCGCGCCCACCATGAAACCCAGCCCCGCCGCCGCCAATAGGTTGGCGGCAGTCGGCATCAGCACGACCGCCAGGCCGACGGTTAGAATCGTGTGGCCAACGACGATTCCGACGGCGCCGAAGCGCGCCGTCTGGGCCAGGATCGTCGAGAGCCGCTGCAGTCCCTCGCCCGGCGCCATCTCTGCTTTTTGTGCCGCTTCGCCCAACGCGTAAACGTCCGCGATCTGGTCCAGCCGCAGCGTCTGCGGCTCGCATTGGGCCAGGGTTACGCGCTCGCCCGTTTCGTCGTGAATGGAGATGAACACGGCGGTGGGAAACGCCACGACGCGCGACTTGCGCATTCCGTAGGCCGAGGCGGTGCGGCGCAGAATCAGCTCCACCTTCGCCGTCTGCTCGCCGCAGGCAAGATAGGCCTGCCCCAGCCGGAACATGAACTCGAGCAGGTTCGCCGTGTCGGGTGCCGTGGATTCGGAAGAGTTTAACTTCATGGCTTTTTCTGCTATTCAATTTCTACGTTCGCTCGACTAGGTTGTCAAGGAACAAAAAACTGGATCCTAAGCAGCGCCACCTGATTAAGGACCTGCAAGATGACATCAAGCTCTTTTTCAACCACTGCCGCCACATCGGAAGGCGCGGCCCACGCAGCCGTCTCCTGGCTGCCGTTGATCATCATCGTTCTGGCCCAGCTCCAGATGAACTTCAGCATCAGCGCCTTGCCGGTGTCGATCGGGCCGGTCTCCGCAGACCTGAACGCGCCTCCGACGGCCATCGGCACGGCGCTGGTCATGTATTCGCTCTTCGTCGCCGCATTCGTCATGCTGGGGGCAAAGATCGGCAAGCTCCTTGGCGAGCGTCTGGTCTTCCAGGTGTCCGTGGCGGCGCATGGCCTTGCGATGGTGCTCATGACGATCAGCACCGACGCGGGCATGATGAACCTGGCCCAGGTGATCGCCGGCATCGCCGCCGCCGCGCTGGTGCCCACGCTGGTCGTGCTGATCGCCGCCAATTATCGCGACCGGCAACAGTCGCAGGCGCTGGGCATATTGGCCAGTGTGCCGGCGATCGCAAGCGGCGTGGCCTTCGTCTTTGCCGGGTTCATCGCCACCGCCTGGAGCTGGCGCTATTCGTTCGGCCTGATCGCCCTGCTTGCGATCGCCGTCCTGGTCCTCAGCTTTCGGCTGAAGCCCATCCCGCGCCAGCCCCATACCAGGATTGACGTCGTCGGCGTCGTGCTCTCGGCTGCGGCAGTTGCGCTCTTGCTCTTTGGCTTCAACAACATCAACCAGTGGGGGCTGCTCTGGGCGACGCCCGCGGCGCCAGTCTCGCTGCTGGGGGTGTCGCCCGTGCCAATCATGATCATTCTGGGGATCGTGTTGGGCCAGGGCTTTTTTGTCTGGTCGCACAAGCGGGTCGCCGACCGGAAGCGGCCGCTCCTGGCGCTGGAGGTGCTGGATAGTCCGGAGGAGAAAAACGCCGTCATCGCCTTTCTCGTCGCGGGCGCCCTCAGCACCGCAGTGAGCTTCCTCATCCCGCTCTACATCCAATTCGCGATGAATCGAACCCCGCTCTTCACGGGTGTGGCCATAGTCCCTTACGCGCTCGCAGTGGCCGTCGCCGCCATTGCCTCGGTTCGCCTGTATCGCCGGCTGACACCGCAAAAGCTCGGTGTCGGTTGCTTCGTGCTGATTGCCATCGGGTCGGTGATCGTCGCCCTCACCATCAGCAACGATTGGGGCACGCCGCTCGTCATCCTCGGGCTGCTGGTGCTCGGGCTGGGTGAAGGCACCATGCTGACGCTGCTCTTCAACGTGCTGGTGTCGGCATCGCCCAAGGAGCTGGCCGGAGATGTGGGCGCCTTGCGCGGCGTGGCGAACAATGTCTCCAATGCGCTGGGCGCGGCGTTTGCCAGCGTCGTGGCCGTAGGCTTGCTGAGCGCGGCCATCCACAGCAGCTTCGCCCGGTCGGACCTGCCGCCCGGCTTGAAGACCGAGATCAATTATAACCGGATCGACTTCGTGAGCAACGACCAATTGAAGACGGTGCTCGCCCGCACGTCGGCTTCGGAGCAACAAGTGGACGAGGCAGTGCTCATCAACGCGGAAGCGCGCCTGCGCGCGCTGAAAGCGACATTCATTTTGATCGCCGGCATTTCACTGCTGGCGATCTTCCCGGCGTTGAGATTGCCGAAGTACGCGCCGGGCAAGTCGTCGAGCGAAGACATCATCGATGAGACGGTGTCCGCCGCTGCAAACGCAGGGCCGGCGACGTAGGTTCGCCGCCGCACCTTTTGCAAACCCTTAAGGAGGATCAAAATTGAAGAAACTGATTGCGGCGTTCGCGATTCTGCTTTTTGCGGCACCCGCCCTGGCGGCTGACTGGTCCTTCTACGGCAGCCAGCGCATCGCCACCTGGTATACCGACCGGGACTACGGCGACGAAACCGTCAATGGCCAGGACGACGACCAGGACATCCAATGGTTCTTCCAGGGCAACTCCCGCCTGGGTGCCAGGGTCAAGGCCGAAAAGGTCAGCGGCCGGATCGAGCTCGGCCTCGGACAAGGCGGCGACGGGGAGGACACCGCTGTCCGCACCCGGCTCGCCCACGGCATTTGGAAGTTCTCGGACGACGCCTTCCTGAAAGTCGGCAAGGACAACTCCCCGGTCACCGACTTCATTTCCACCCAGTTTTATGACACGGACGCCAACTTGCTCGGCAACGGCAACTTCTTCGGCCGGCGTCCGTCCGGTATCACCTTAGGGCTCGGAGGCTTCGAGCTGGCCTTCCTGCAAACCTCCTACGGCAGTGTCGGCACCACCGCCAACGGCATCAACGGCGCCACCGGCGGCGATCCCGACTCCTATTTCCCGCGACTCGAAGCGTCCTACCTGCTGAATCTCGGCGCGGGCTACCTCAAGCCTTTCGCCGGATGGCAGTATTATACGGTCGAGGCGAACGGCATCGGCAACATCCAGGACGACCTCGACGTCACGTCCTATGTCCTCGGCGTCGGCACCAGCTGGAACATCGGCTCCTTCACCATCGGCGGCCAGATCAGCTACGGCATGAACCAGGGCAACGTCACGGGTTGGTCCACCGGCTCCAACGCCCGCACCTCCAGCTCGGCCTACCTGAGCACCTCCGGCCGCAACATTAAAGACGTCTACACCCTGCAGGCCCTGCTCGTTCCGGGCCTGAGGTTCTCGGATACCCTGCGGTTTGAAGCCGGCCTCGGCTTCCGCCAGGACAACGCCGCCGACGCCCCGGGCTACTCCCAGAAGGACGAGCTGTGGGCCGCTTACCTGCAGGCCTTGATCACCCTGGCTCCGGGCGTCTTTTTCTGCCCGGAGGTGGGCTACTACGACTACATGGACGGCGTGAACGGAGCCGACCAGGGCAACGAGTGGTATGCCGGTGCCAAGTGGCAGATCGATTTCTGATCCGACGCAGGGCTATCCCGTGGCCGCTTCGGCAGGGTAGAACGCCATCGGGCAGGTCCTTATTTTCCGTCTTGACACCCACGCCGGAATGCCAGATATTTTATTATTTTTTGAGACACCGTCTGGGCCGCGCGGCGGAGAGGGCCGACGCGGGTCCGACCGGCCTACAGGGCCGCTGAGGGTCGGATCGCCCCCCTTACCCCAAAAAACAACTTCTATCGCCGACACGCAGAAAGGGACTGCATCATGAGCCGCAAAGACATTCCGCTGGACGTCAAATCCGCTGAGGACCATCTGATGAAATTTCTGGCGGTGGAAGGGGTCACCGGCCAGGAGGCGGCCATCGCCGCCGCGGTCACCGATGAGTTGAAGAAGGTCGGCGTGCCCGCCTCCGCCATCCGCTTCGACACCGTCAACCAGCGCATCCCGCTGCCGACGCAGACCGGCAACCTGCTCGTCGATCTGCCCGGCACGCGCAAAGGGCCGCGCCTGCTGTTCGCCACGCACCTCGACACCGTCCTTCTCTGCGCCGGCGCGAAGCCGAAGCGCGAAGGCGATCGCATCGTCTCCGACGGCACCACCGCGCTGGGCGGCGACAACCGGACCGGCTGCGCCGTGCTGGTGACGCTGGCCGAGACGCTGCTGAAGCACCAGCTGCCGCACCCGCCGATCACGCTGCTCTTCACGGTGCGCGAGGAGAGCGGGATCCACGGGGCCCGCGAGCTGGATCCGGCCGACCTGGGCGGGGCCAAGATGTGCTTCAATTTCGACAGCAAGTTCGCCGCCGAGCTGATGACGGGCGCGGTGGGCCAGGAGAATTGGGAAGTGGAGATCAAAGGCAAGGCCTCGCACGCGGGCGTCGCCCCCGAGAAAGGGATCTCGGCGACGCTGGTGGCGTCGATCGCGCTGACCGAGGCGCACCGCGGCGGCTGGTTCGGCAAGGTGGTCAAGCCCAACGGGAACGGCACCAGCAACGCCGGCATTTTCGGCGGCAAGGACGGCAAGGCGGCCGGCGACGCCACCAACGTCGTCACCGACTACGTGCACATCAAGGGCGAGGCGCGGAGCTCGGACGCGGCCTTCGCCGCGGCCATCGCGACGGCGTTCCGGGAGGCGTTCGCCAAGGCGCAGGCGGAGGTGAAGGACGCCGGCGGGGCGACGGCGGAGGTGACGTTCAAGAGCGAAGCCTCGTACCCCCCGTTCAAGCTGGACGATGACGCGCCGGCGGTGCGGCACGCCAAGCGGGCGGTGGAATCGATCGGCCTGAAGCCGACCACGGTGTTTTCCAACGGCGGCTTGGACGCCAACTGGCTCGACAAGCATGGCGTGCCGACGGTGACCTTCGGCGCCGGGCAGTACGAACCCCACACGGTCAACGAGTACGTCGACCTGAAGGAGTTTGCCAACGGCTGCCGGGTGGCCGTCGCACTGGCGACGCTGGAAGAGTAGTCGAACTGCGGACTTAACAGCGGGGAGAAAACCGAAATGTCAACTTCACAGACGGACAATGGATTCCAAAAAAAGTTGTTGGACGTCGTCGAGAAGGCGGGCAACAAGGTGCCGCACCCGGTGATCATCTTCCTGACCCTCATGGTCTTGGTCGTGGTGCTGTCCCATGTCCTGCATCTGGCGGGCGCGTCCGTCACCCAGCAGGTGATCGACCCGGTGACGGATAAGCTTCAAACCAGCACCGTGGCGGCCAGGAGCCTGCTCACCACGGAAGGCCTGCGCTTCATCTACAGCTCGATCATTCCGAGCTTCATGGGCTTCACGGCCGTGGGGCTGATCATCGTTGCGATGATCGGCGTCGGCGTGGCGGAGGAGGCCGGGCTGATCAGGGCGCTCATTCGCAAGCTGGTGGCGGTCTCGCCCGGTTGGGCCATCGCCTACATCCTGGTCTTCATCGGCATTGTTTCGAGCATCGCGGCGGACGCCGGCTATCTCGTGCTCATCCCCCTGGCCGGCGTCGCGTTTCTGAGCGTCGGCCGTCATCCCCTCGCGGGACTGGCCGCCGGCTTCGCCTCGGTCGCCGGGGCGTTCACCGTGAACATGCTCATCAAGCCGCTGGACGCGATCCTCACCGAATTCACGAACGACGCCATCCACCTCGTGAACCCGGCGGTCTCGATCGGCCTGACCGCCACCCTCTGGTTCTCGATCGTCTCCGTCATCCTGCTGACCGTCGTGATCACCTTCGTCACGCAGCGGGTGACCGAACCGCGGCTCGGCGCCTACGAAGGCGGACCGCCCGATCCGGATGCCAAGGAGGACGCCGCGAAAGATGCGCCGGGAGCGGATGCGGCCCGCGAATCGCGCGGGCTCCTGTTCGCCGGCCTCGCGCTCGTCGGGGTTCTGGTCGTTTTCGGCCTGCTCACGCTCCCGTCCGGAGCACCCCTGCGCAATCCGGACACCGGCGCCCTCATCGGCAGCTCGCCGTTCATGAACGGTCTGATCGCCCTGATCATGGTCCTTTTCCTGGCCACGGGCGCCGCCTACGGCTTCGGCGCCGGGACGATGAAAACCAGCACCGAGGTGATCAAGGCGATCGAGAAGGCGATGGCGGGTCTGGGCAGCCTCATCTTCCTGCTGTTCATCCTCAGCCAGTTCATCTCCTACTTCAACTACAGCAACATCGGCACCATCATGGCGGTGAAGATGGCCGGTGCGCTGCAGGACGCAAGCTTCCCGCCCCTGCTGCTGCTGATCGGCTTCATCGTGGTCGTCATCCTGCTGGACGTGCTCATCACCGGAGCGATCGCCAAGTGGGCGCTCTTCGCGCCCATCTTCGTGCCGCTGCTTATGAAGCTGGGTGTGGCGCCGGAGTCGGTGCTGGCGGCCTACCGGGTGGCCGATTGCCCGATGAACGTGATCACCCCGTTGAACGCCTACTTCGCGCTGATCGTCACCTTCGCCCAGAAGTACGACAAGCAGGCGGGCGTGGGAACGGTCGTGGCGCTGATGCTGCCCTACGTCGTGTGGATCTCGCTGACCTGGACGGCGCTCTTCGTCGCCTGGCACCTGCTGGGGCTGCCGTGGGGGCTTTGATTTGAAAGGGCTCACATCGTGACCGATATTTCGCTCCTGTTCCTGATCATCGGCGTCGTCATCGTCCTGTTCGTCACGGAAAAGGTGCCGGTCGTGCTCGTGGCGCTCGGCACCGCGCTGGCGCTTTACTTCAGCGGCATCCTCACCATGGGGCAGGCCCTTGCGGGGCTCGGCGATTCGACGACGATCTTCATCGCTGCGCTGTTCGTGGTCAGCGCGGGGCTCGAGGTGACCGGCGTCACGGCCTGGGCGGGGCAGCTGCTGATCGACAAGGCGGGCGAAAGCCGCGTGCGCCAGATCGTGCTCATCATGCTGCTGTGCTCGTTGGTGACCGCGCTTATCAGCCTGAACGGCTCCGTCGCCGCGCTGCTGCCGGTCGTCGTGGTGATGGCGGTGCAGCTCAAGCGCCCGCCGTCGCAGCTCCTGATGCCGATGGTTTTCGCCGCGCACGCCGGTTCGATCCTCGCCTTGACCGGGTCGCCGGTGAACGTGCTGACGTCGGAGGCGGCGGCCGGGGCCGGCACCGGTTACTTCGGATTTTTCGAGTTCGCGATCGCCGGCGCGCCCCTGCTGCTCGGCACGATGGTGATCCTGGTGCTGCTCGGGCCCAAGCTGCTGCCCAGCCGCAGCGGCGCCTCGATGCCGGCCGACCTGACCCGGCACGCACGCACGCTGGTCGAGCACTACCAATTCACCGGCGGTTTCTTCCAGCTCCGCGTGCGCGCGGGTTCGCCCCTGGTCGGCAGCGCGCCGGACTCGATCGACCTGAGCGACTACGGCGACCTGGCGCTGATCGGCGTCCAGGCCGGGAAAACCCGCCAGCCCGTGACGCAGCGCCGCCTCGCCGAGGGCGACGTGCTGATCGTGCGGGGCGATGAGGACTCCGCCGCGAGCCTTGCGAACGACCAGGGGCTGGCGCTGGGCCCGGACGATGCGCAGGGCAACGCCGCGGATGTCCTGTTCAACCGCACCTCGGGTCTCGCGGAGGTCGTAATCCCGCCCCGTTCGGCGCTGGCCGGCCGGGAGATGTTTCCGGGCATGGTCACCGAAAGCGGCGACCTGCTGGTGCTCGCCATACAGCGGCATGGCGAGGCGCTTCCTCCCGGCAAGGTCAGGCTCGAAGTCGGAGACACGCTGCTGCTGCAGGGCACGTGGTCCGCGCTCGACAAGCGGCTCAGCGATCCGGAGGTGCTCGTGGTCCACTCTCCCGACATCGTGCGCCGCCAGGCCGTCCCCATGGGTTCCGGCGCGAAGGCCGCGATCGCGATCCTGCTGGCGATGATCGTCGCGCTCGCGACGGGCGTGGTGCCGTCAGCGATCGCCGGGCTGGTGGCCGCGGTCCTGATGGTTCTGCTGCGGGTGCTCAGCGTCGAGCAGTCGTACCGCGCGGTCAACTGGACGACGGTGATCCTCGTGGGCGCGATGACGCCGCTGTCGGCGGCGATGACCGGAACCGGCGCCGCGCAGATGCTCGCCGACCAACTCGTGGCCCTGGTCGGCGGCGCCGGTCCCTATGCGCTGCTCGCGGGCCTGTTCGTCCTGACCGCGGTCATGGGGCAGTTGATCAGCAATACCGCGACGGCGCTGATCATCATCCCGATCGCCGTCGCCGCCGCGCTGGAAATCGGCATTTCACCGCGCCCGGTCCTGATGAGCGTCTGCATTGCCGCGGCGGCAGCGTTCCTCACGCCGGTGGCCACGCCGGTCAACCTGATGATCATGGGCCCGGGCGGCTACAAGTTCGGCGATTACTGGAAACTCGGCATCGTCTGCATGCTGTGGTTCTTCGTCATTGCTGTTTTCTACGTGCCGATGATCTGGACGTTCTGACGATGCCCGCGCGTCCGCTGCCACGACGGATCGGCCGCGACGCCGGCCCCCCACACCACATGATGCGCAGAGCCGTCGAAACCGGTCGGGACTTCGTGCCCCGATTCCCCTGAAAGGCAGCCCATGCAAATGTCCAGATACCCCGACTTCGGAAATCTCCGCCACCTCATCCGGCTCGGCGTCGGCATTTTGCTGCTCATGGCAGCCGCCTGCGGCCGGCAGGAGGCTCCGGCCCCGCCGCCTCCGCCTCCGCCGACGGTGGTGGTGTCTCCTGTCCCGGCGGCGATCGTCCCGCTCTACCGGGAGTATGTGGCCCGGACCGAGGCGCGCGAAACCGTTGAGATCCGCTCCCGCGTGGACGGGTACCTCGAGA
>CAYRBP010000073.1:0-8442 GCA_964422535.1 uncultured Ardenticatenaceae bacterium
CGATGACGGCGCGGACCTGCGGGTCGAACGCTGCCTGATCGACGCCAACTGGGGCAGCTCGACGGACGTGGTCTACCAGTTCTGCCGGCAGTCGGCCCACGCCGGGATCGTGCTTCCGAGCCACGGGCGGTTTGTGGGCGCGTCCTCGCAGCCGTTCAGCGAGTACAAGCGGCGGCCGGGCGACCGCGTCGGGTTCAACTGGCGGATGCCCAACGTGCAGGGCAAGCGGGCGGTCCGGCACGCCCTGTACGACACCAACTTCTGGAAGAGCTTCGTTCACGCCCGGCTGGCGGTGCCGATGGGCGAGCGCGGCTGCCTGTCGCTCTTCGGCGACAGGCCCGAGACGCACCGCCTGTTCGCGGAACACGTCACGGCCGAGTACCGGGTCCGCACCGAGGGCCGAGGCCGCACGGTGGACGAATGGAAGATGCGGCCCGAGCGGAGCGACAACCACTGGCTCGACGGCCTGGTCGGGGCTGCCGTGGCCGCCTCGATCCAGGGCGTCATCCTACCCGGCACCGGCGGCCGCGAGCCCGCCAAACGTGGCCGGGTCAGTTTCAAGGATCTTCAGCAACGGACACGAAAATGAAGCGGAAGGATCAATTAGCAAATCAGGTGGGCATCCGTTGCCCCGGCTGTGGGTGTCGCCGGTTCATGACCACCCACACGGAACCGCTGACCGACGGGAGGATCCGCCGGCGGAAGTCGTGTCGGCACTGCGGGCGAAAGGTCGTCACGTTCGAGTCGTTACCGACACCAAGTCGGTCAGATCGCCATATGTAGCACGATTCCATCGAAAGCCACTCCTTCGCGGACAACTCCAAAACAGACGGCGTAGGTAACGATTAGTGCGCTGTGCGGACACCCTGTGCAGACAGTCCGAGTCGCTCTGACGGGACCCCGCAAATGCCCGACGAACTCGACGACGCCATCGAAGAGAACGCGAAGGGGCCGGCCAAGGCGTCCGGCGACGCCGGGTCGGTCGAGCAGCACCCGCTGCCCGACCAGATCGAGGCGGCGAAGTTTCTCGCGTCCAAAGACGCTGCCAAGAAGCCGAACCGCGGCCTGCGCTTCAACAAGCTCGTTCCGCCGGGGGCCGACTGAATGTTCCGCTGGCTGGCCAACCTCTGGGGCACCACGCCGCCGCGAACCGGTCGCGGCCGGGTCGTCCGCGTCGTGCGCGGCCGTTACGACGCCGCCAGCACGTCCGACGACAACCGCCGCCACTGGGCCAACGCCGACGGGCTGTCCGCCAACCAGGCCAACAGCGCCGAGGTGCGGCGGGTGCTCCGCAACCGTGCCCGCTACGAGGTCGCCAACAACAGCTACGCCAAGGGGATCGTCCTCACGCTGGCCAACGACGTGGTCGGCACCGGCCCCCGCCTGCAACTGCTCACCGAGGACGGCGAGGCCAACACCCGCATCGAGCGGGAGTTCACGGCCTGGGCCAAGGCGGTCGGACTGCCCGAGAAGCTCCGCACGCTGCGGATGGCCCGCGCCACCGACGGCGAGGCCTTCGCGGTGCTCACCAGCAACCCACGACTGCCGACGCCGGTGCAGCTCGACCTGCGGCTGGTCGAGGCCGACCGCGTCGGCACGCCTGATTTGAACGCCGCCGCGCCGAACGCGGTGGACGGGATCGTCTTCGACGCGGCCGGCAACCCGGTCGAGTACCACGTCCTCAAGGACCACCCCGGCGAGGGCTACCGGGCCGTGCGCGACTACGACCGCGTTCCAGCCGATTCCGTACTGCACTGGTTCCGCTGCGACCGGCCGGGCCAGGCGCGGGGTGTGCCCGACCTGCTGCCGGCGCTGCCGTTGTTCGCCCAACTGCGGCGGTTCACGCTGGCCGTGATCGCGGCCGCCGAGACGGCCGCCGACTTCGCCGGCATCCTCTACACCGACGCGCCGGCCAGCGGCGAGGCCGACGCCGCCGAGCCGTTCGAGCCGATCGAACTGGAGAAGCGGGCGCTCGTCACCATGCCCGGCGGCTGGCGGATGGAGCAACTCCGCAGTGAACAACCCAGTACCGGCTACGCCGAGTTCAAGCACGAGATCCTCAACGAGATCGCCCGCTGCCTGAACATGCCGTTCAAGGTGGGTGATCGAAAGGCGTGCTTTGGGAGAACGGCCGATTTGGCCAACAGGGGCCGTGCTCAGGCCTCAGCGTTTCCGGGCGTGGCGGAAGACCATCGTGTACTCGCGATCCTTGCCGTCGCCGCCGCCGACGATCAGCAGGTGGGCGTCCGCTCCCCATTCCCGCAGCGCTTTCCGCAGCTTCGAGATCACCTTGCGAACCCGCTGGCCGGCCTTCCGCAGCTCGGCGGCAGATACGCCCAGGTCGGCGTTCGTCTCCATGCCATCGACGGCGCGCTGCACCTCGCCCAGCGAGCAGGCGCGGCCGACCGGCGAGGCCAGCAGCCAGAACAGCCGGCTGATTTGTGTGTCGTTTCCCAGGTAGATTCGCCTCCCCATGCACCAGGCGATGCGGTCGTCGTGTGGGTCGCGGCGAACGCCTGCGTCGTCTTCCGTCCTCGAATCGTCTCGTATGGGTTGCTCCTTCATTTTTGGCAGCACGCCCTCGGCCTTCGCCAGACGCAGCCGGACCTTCTCGCGGTCAGCCCAAGCGATGGCCCACTGGTAAATCTCGCCCAGCGTCAGCGGCCCCGGCTCCTTTTCGACGATGCGGGCCAGATGCTCCCAATCTTCCCACGCGCTGCCTGGCGGATCGAACCCTCGGGTCGCGAGGTCGGCCCTCGCCGCCTGGAGCGATTCTTGAATCTGGTCGGCCAGCTCCGCAAAGGCACGTTCCTTTTCGGCACGCAGATCTTCGAGCTCCGACGAACCGCCCTGCTCCAGCAGGAAGAAGGTATCGCGCAGCACCGTCAGGGCCTTGCTCAGCGGTACTCCCGCTGCCCGGATGCTCTCGGCGTACATGCGCAACTTGACCAGGGCTTGCTGGGCCTTCGGGTCGTTGGCGCTGGCTTCCAGGTACGCCTGGCCCGCCCTGATCTTTCGCTTCTTGCCGTTGCTGGTCATGGTCGCGCTTCGCACTCAACACCAAGAGTCTCGGAACCGGGTCATTTTACGTCCTCGTCGCCGTGCCTGAAACGGCGCTTTACGCACGTTGCCTGAAGTAGGTCACACCTTCTCCCGGCGAAGGTCACGGAGTCACTTCCTTTCCCTGTGGGAGGGACGAAGTTGCCGGATGCGGTGCTTCCGGCACCGCACGCCTGGGAGTCCGAAAAGGTCGCATTGTTCCCCGGCAAAGGTCACGAAGTCGCGCCCCTTCATAAATAGAGGGACCGTTTTGCCGGATGCGGTGCATCCGACACCGCACTGTCGCAAGCGGGGAAAGGGCATGGTCATGACCGAGCCGGAGACGCTGCTGACCGTTGGCGAGATCGCCCGGCGGCTTGGCCGGGAAGTGCATCGCGTCGAGTACGTGATCCGCTCCCGACGGATTCTGCCTGCCGGCTGGGCGGGCCATGCCAGGGTCTTCAGCGACGCCGACCTGGAGTTCATCACGGCCGAGCTGCGGCGCATCGCCAGGGAGCGCGGCGAGGCGTGATTGGTAAGAGTACGGAACAGCAAAGAGGCAACACCATGCGAACGGAAATGACCGACGTTGCTATGGCCGACCTTCCCGCCATGCCCGAGGACGTGGCGGCGGCGTGGGCCAGCGTGCTGATCGACGTGCATGAAAAGCAGACGCGGCAGAAGGCGGATGACACGGAGATCGTTGAGGCCCTTTCCCAGCGCCAGGAGGCAGAGCATGACGATTGATCGCCTGGCCTTGCTCGACTGGCTCTGGCCGTACTGCGAACCGGACACCGTCAGCGTGATGTACGCCAAGGCCAAGGGCGACGGCCCTGGTTGGGTCAACGGTCATGCGGATGTCGAGCGGGCCATCGCCGCTTACCGGGCCGGCACCTTGGCCGGCGAGGAGTTCGCGTCGATCACCCAGGACGGCAAGCGCTACAGCATCGCTGGCGGCACGCGGCTGGGTCTGGTGCCGCACCGCGACGGCCTGGTCACCCGCTTCTGTCTCGACTTCGACGACCACAACGGCGACGGCGGCAACGTCCACCTGGCCGATGCCATCGACCGTTTCCTCGGGGCGGCGGCGATCCGGTTCAGCAGCAAGGGCAGCAAGGGACTGCACTGCCTGTACGCCCTGGCCGAGCCGATCGGCGTCGAAGCCTTCGTCCAGTGGGCCCAGGGTTGGGGCTTCAATCGACGTGGAGACATCGAGTGCTTCCCCAAGACTTCGAAGCGCTCGCAGGTCTGGCTGCCGAACGAGCCCAACGACCAGGGCGGCGATGTTTACCAGGGTGGCACATTCGAGTCGTGCGTCGTGGCCAGGTTGCCGACCGCACCGACCAGGCGCTTGAACAAGGAGACGCTCGACTTCCTGCGCGGCTTCGTCGCGCCGGGCTACCGCAACGACGCGCTGAACAAAGCGGCCTACGTCTGTGCCAGGCAGCGACTCTCCGAAACCGAGGCGCGGCTGCTCTGCCTGCGCGGCGCGGAACTCTGTGGCCTCCTGGCAGAGGAACCCGAGCAGACGAAAACCACGTTCGCCAGCGGCTACCATTCGGGCTGTGAGGAGGTGCGCCAGCGGCAACCCAAGGTCACGGACGACCGCACCGCCGCCCCGGACCTGCTTCGCGGCCTTGGCTGCACCGACTATGGCAACGCTCAACGGCTCGTGCGGCGGCATGGCGAAAACCTGCGCTACTGCTACGACTTCGGCCAGTGGTTTGCCTGGACCGGCACGCACTGGTCGATGGACCCGGCCGTTGCCGAACGCCTGGCCAAGGACACCGTGCTGGCCCTCTATGCCGAGGTTGGCGAGCTGATCGATGCCAAGGACCGCGAGGCGATGCAGCACCATGCCAGGATGTCCGAGCAGGCGCACCGCATCGCCGCCATGCTCGCCCTGGCCCGCAGCGAGCCGGGCATCGCGATTCGCCCCGACGAACTGGATCGGAACATCTGGCTGCTCAACTGCGCCAACGGCACCGTGGACCTGCGAACGGGCAGCCTCAAGCCGCACGACCGGGCCGACCTCATCACGCGCCGGATCGCCGCCGAGTACCAGCCCGGCCTCGACTGCCCTCGCTGGCGGGCGTTCATTCATCGCATCCTCGACGGCAACGCCGACCTGATCGGCTTCGTCCAACGGGCGGTCGGCTACACGCTCACCGGCTCGACATCCGAGCGCTGCCTGTTCATCCTGCACGGCGGCGGCAAGAACGGGAAAACGGTCTTCCTCGAAGGCCTGCGCCTGCTCCTGGGCGACTATGTGGCCCGGACGCCAACGCAGACGCTGCTGGCCAAGCGCGGCGACTCGATCCCCAACGACCTGGCCCGGCTGCGCGGCGTGCGCCTGGTGACGGCAAGCGAGACCGGCGACGGCAACCGGCTCGACGAGGCGCTGGTCAAGGACATCACTGGCGGTGACCGCGTCGTGGCGCGGTTCATGCGCGGCGAATGGTTCGAGTTCACGCCGCGCTTCAAGATCTTCCTCAGCACGAATTACAGACCGCGAATCAGCGGCACCGACGACGCCATCTGGGACCGCCTGCGGCTGGTGCCCTTCGTCATCCGCATCCCCGAGGAGGAGCGCCGGCCGATGGACCAGATGCTCCGCGAGTTCGAGGCTGAGCTGGCCGGCATTCTGAACTGGGCCGTGCATGGTTGTTTGGACTGGCAGCGGCACGGCCTGGGCGAGCCGCCCGAGGTGCGCATCGCCACGCTGGATTACCGCGGCGAAATGGACACGCTGGGCGAGTTCCTGGCCGACTGCTGCCTGCTGCGGCCCGACGCGCGGGTGAGCAGCCATGACCTCTACGAGGAGTACAAGCGCTGGGCAACCGAGGCCGGCGAGCGGGTCTGGTCGCACAAGCGGTTTGCCCAGGGGCTTGAGCAACGGGGAAGCCAGCAGGGATTCCGCAAGCAGCACACGCGGGAGGGCCGGGTGTGGCAGGGTATCGGCCTGGCGTGCGTGCCAGCCATTGGAAACGAGGTGTGAAGCATGTGAAGGGTTGAAAAACCGCGACCCTTCACATGCCCCTTGCGACGCGCTCATGAAACAGCAAGCGGCGGGGGTCAACGGGTCGGAACCCTTCACACGCTTCACATGCTTCACAAAATGCGGATTTGGCGTGAAGGATCGTGTGAAGGGTGAAGGGTTGTGAAGTCACTGGCGTATTGATCGCTCCAAGGACCAAAACATGAACATGAAAGAAATACACACGTTTCATGCTCATGAACACGCCTCTATAGGGCGTCATCGGCAAATCGGCTTCACCACGCTTCACCCTTCACACCTCGGAGTAGGTACTTGGAAAAAAGCGCTCAAAAAATGACCGCGGCGGGAACAGCCGCCAGCGTAGGCACAGTTTGTTTCACTTGTCCGAACTTGGCCGTGGCGAGAAAGAGGTGGAGGATGGGCCAACTATGCCAACAGAACGCGCCTGGGGCCAACCTGGGCGATCCTGTGGCCAACCTGTGCGCCCGGGCCGAGGCCCTCTGCCAGCAGACCGCGCCGCGTGACCTGGCCGGCGTGCCGCTGTACGTTGTGCCGCAGTCGGCGTTGCCGGCCGACCGGGGCACCGCCGAGGCCTGCCACGGCTACACGACGCCGAGCCTGGACCTGTTATCTGCGGGACGTGATCGGCCCGGCATGGCGCGGCCGCGGGCCGTGCATGGTCATCAACGACCTTGCCTTGCTCGGCGAAGCCCCGGACGAGCTGGAGACCTGCTTCCTGGCGACCGCGCTGCACGAACTGGCCCACATCCTGGAACGGCCGGCGCTGTACCGCGAGCGGCCGAACGCGGAACCGGCCCGGCTGATGTTCGAGGCGCTGCTCCTGGCCCACGTCGTGGCTGAGCCGCCCTCGTCCGAAGAGGCCAGGGCATCGCTTCCGCATCACGGCCAGCGGTTTATCCGGGCCGCGCTGCACCTGCGCCATCGCGCCGAGGCCGCCGGCGTGTGCATTGGCGCTGCGCTCGTTTGCCCGAACCGGCAGTACGGCCTGTCGCATGTCAACGCCTACCGGGCCGCGCTGGGCGATGAGCCGATTCGCCTGGCCGACGCCCGCATCCGCGACGTGCTGGCCAGTCCGCCGCCCCAAGATTTTTCCCGCTTGTGGGCCGACGACCTGGCTCACTGGCTTTCCCATCACGTTTCCGCAAAGGAGAAGATCGCATGACCCTGACAACCCTGTTCGAAAAAATCGCCGGCAAGCAAAGGCAGCGCGAGCAAACCCGCGTCGATGATTTCCGCGCCCTGGTCCGCAGCATCGGCACTGGCAAGGAACCCGATGCCGACCAGGTGGACCGCATCCTGAATGAGGCGGGCAAGTCGCTCGACGAACTCCGCGCCGCCGTCGAGCTGTTCCAAAAGCGTCACGCGCTCCGCACCCAGATCAACGCGCTGCCCAAACTCGAAGCGGAACGCAAAGAAGTCGAACAGAAGATTGGCCGCGCAGTCGAGGCACTCGAGGCCGCGGAGCGCCTTTACGACGAGACGACCTATCCGCTGACCGGCCGGCTTGAAGTTGTGAAGCAAGCCATCTTCGACGCCGGACGCGCCCGCCAACAGATGGTCGAGACATGTCCCTACCCCGAGCTGAAAGCGAAGCTGCACGACCTCGAACGCCAATTCGCCGAGGCAAATGACAAGGCGTTCAAGCTGCGCCAGACGATCGGCGACTGCCGCGGCTGGGTCCATGCGGATCGCGACCAGCTTCCACATGCCCCGACGCTCGAAAAGGAACAGGCCCTCCGGCACCGAGCCGAGCATCACGAGACCAAGGTCGCGCGCTTCGAGAAGGAACTGGCCGAGGTGCTGAAGCAGATCGGCCCGCTCGAAAAGCAGATCGAGGCCGTCCGTGACGAGATGCAAGAGCCGTAGCCGGCGCGAATGTACAGACCCTTGGGGCGGCCCTGCCGCCCGCGCTGATCTTTGACAAGTCGGTACGAGTCATGAGCTGCCGGGACCTGGCGCACCCCCGGCGGCTCTAGGGAGGGACACAGCAGGCCCGTTTGCTCACCTGCGCCGTTTGCTGCCGAAGAGGCCGCTGCCCAGCCAGCCCGTTTCCGCATCAGCGCCCAGCAGGGCGAAGAGGGCGTCGGCGGCGAACGGGGACGTGGTCGCATCCTTCCCGGGGCTGAGGGCCAACCGCGTGCCGGGGGCGAGGGTGTCCTCCATCACGCCGGTTTCCTCGTGGTCATAACCGAGGAGGTGGCCGATCTCGTGGGCCAGGACCGTGAGCAGGTCCATCCGCCGCTGTTCGCCCTGGTTGCCGAGCGTGGTGTACTCGGAGTCGTCCCACGGCGTCGGATCGACGAACCAGCCCCAGCCGGCGGCGTTGTCGTCGAGCCAGATCGTTTTGCCGGAGACGAGGCCGAGTGTGGTGCCGCCCAGATCGG
>CAYRBP010000074.1:0-8290 GCA_964422535.1 uncultured Ardenticatenaceae bacterium
GCCGCCAACCGTCTCCGTCCCATCGGCGCCGGCCAGGACATCCCCCGCGGCGAGCGGGCCACGGTCGACTGGGTCTATGACGGCGACACCGTGGCCGTCATCATCGATGGCGAGGAATATGACGTCCGTTACATCGGCGTCGACACGCCGGAGCGCGAGGAACCGTTCTACAAAGAGGCCAAGGACTACAACATCGACCTGACCAAAGGGGAGGAGGTCATCCTGGTCAAGGACGTCAGCGACACCGACCAGTACGGCCGCCTTCTGCGCTACGTCTACCTGGAGGACGGCACGTTCGTCAACGCCGAGATCATCCGGAACGGCTGGGCCCGGCTGATCACCTTCCCGCCCGACGTCAGCAACGCCGATTATTTCCGCGAATTGCAGGAGGAAGCCCGCGAAGAAGGCGTTGGCATGTGGGCCAACCCGGAACTGACCGGGCCGTGCGATTGCGACCGCAACCTCTACAACTGCGACTACTTCCAGACGCAGGACGAGGCCCAGACCTGCTTCGAATACTGCTACGACACCCAGGGCCGCGACGTCCACAATCTCGACGGCGGCGGCGACGGCGTCGTCTGCGAATTCCTGCCGTGAAGCGCTTGTACTCCGGTGACACGGATAGGCACCCGAAAACTGTCTGATCCGCGTTCATCCGTGCTATCCGTGTTCATCCGTGTTCTACTTTTTCACTTCATGCTGATCTACTTGTTTGGCTTGCCGGCGGCGGGGAAGAACTTTGTCGGGCAGGTGCTGGCCGAGGCGTTCGGCTTCCACTTTCACGACGGCGACCTGGACCTGACCGACGAATTGCGCGACGCCGTGCGCGAGCAGCGGCCGTTCACCGACGAGATGCGCGACCGCTTCTATGCCGTCCTGCTGGAACGCATCGAGCAGCTGGCGGCCGCGTACCCCGACGTGGCCCTCGGCCAGGCGACATTCAAGGAGCGCCATCGGCTGCAGGTGGCGGATCGGTTTCCGGGGACAATCTTCGTCCTGGTCACGGCCGATGAGGCTGTGCGGGTGGCCCGGCTGCAACAAGGGTTCAACCCGGTCACGGTCGACTATGCCCGGCGGATCGCCTCGTTCTTCGAGCCGCCGACCCACCCCCACATCGAGATCGTCAACAACGGCAGCCGCGAGGAAGTCATCGACCAGTTGCGGGCCATGTTCGCCGTCCTGGCCTTAAACGATATTGCGCCGGCAAAGAAGACCTCGCGTTGAGACGCACAGCAGCGGACGGGTGAAACGCTTCTCCTCCTCTGCGCCGTTGCGCCTCTGCGCGAGAGTCATCCGGCGAGATCGACCGGCTCGGCGTCGGGGAGCGCCGCCAGCAGATCGGCCGAGCGGAGGATGATCGTCGTCCCGCGCGTGCCGGAACCGAGCGACACCTCTTCTTCCCGCCCCACCGACGCATCCACCAGCACCCGCAGCGGCCGGGGCAGCCCAAAGGGAGAGACCGCGCCGATCTGGTAACCCGTCACCGCCAGGACGTCCTCCGCGCTGGCCATCGACACGCGCGACTGGCCCAGGGTGCGGCGCAGGGTCTTCCAGTCTACCTGTTGGGGGCCGGCGACGAGGACCATTAGGTAATCGTCCTGGCCGGCGCGAAAGAGGATGCTGCGCACGACCTGCTCCGGCCGCTGGCCGCGCTCCTCGGCTGCCTGCTCCAGCGAGTGGATCGGGCCGGGATGGGTGAAGACGCGATAGGGGACGCCAAGCGCGTCCAGCGCGCGGCCGACGGGAGTTGTGAGGGTCATACGTTCTTCGTCCCGATGAGAGTCCCGGAGGCAGGCCGCGCGCGGTGGGGCGAGGGGAATGACGACTCGCGCCGCGTCACCGCCCTTGCGCGGGCGAGCGCCGCCGGGGTGCAGGGCTAGACCGCTTCGGGGACGGCGGCCGCCTCAACCAGCGCCCGAAACAGCGACAGCATGTCGGGGTCGTCGTGGACGAGGTTCTCCGGGTGCCACTGGACGCCGATGGCGAACGGGTGGTCCGGGACTTCGACGCCTTCGACCAGGCCGTCCGGCGCGTGGGCCACGGCCTCGAGCCCGGGGGCCAGGTCGCGCACGCCCTGATGATGCAGGCTGTTGACCAGAGCCGTCGTCTTGCCCAGGATGGCCCCGAGCCGGCTGTCCTCGCGCACCGTCACGCCATGAGACAGGCGGTTGCGCGGGTAGTCGCCCCAGTAGTCGTGTTTGAGCGCGCCGGGCATCAACTGCCGGACGTCCTCATAGAGCGTGCCGCCGAGGGCAACATTGAGGACCTGGTGCCCGCGGCAGATGGCCAGCAGGGGCACGCCCCGCGCCACCGCTTCGCGGGCCAGGAACAGCTCGACCCGGTCGCGGTCTCGATCCACATCAGAGATGAGGTCAGGACGGTCACTGTGATACTGCTCCGGGGCGATATCGCCGCCCCCGGTCAGCAGCAGGCCGTCGAGCTGGCCGAGCAGCACGGAAAGCGCGTCCTCATCCAGCCCCAGCGGGATGAGCACCGGGACGCCCCCGGCCGCGGCGACGGCGTCGGGGTAGGTCGGCATCAGGGCCATGAGCTGGACAGGGGTGGCCTGGGCGGCCGTCTTGCGATAGGTAGTGCAGCCGATGATGGGCCGCCGGTTCGGGTGTTGAGTCATCATGGTCGCGAGTCACGCGGGTGGTTGCGAAAACAAACAAGGTGAAAGTGGCGCTTTCACCTTGCTGATGATAACCGGAAATCGCCGCGCACAGTCAGGCACGGGCAGGGTCCGCCGTCCGGCTACTCGGCCGAGGCGACCAGGCGCTTGGTGCGCAGGCGGCTGGCCTTGCCCGTCCGGCTGCGCAGGAAGTAAAGCTGCGCCCGGCGGACGTGGCCGTGGCTGTGGACCTCGATCTTCTCGATGCGCGGCGAGCGGACGAGGAACGTGCGCTCCACGCCCACACCGTTCGAAGCGATTCGGCGGACGGTGAAGGACTCGTTCTGACCGCCGTTACGCAGGCGGATCACCGTGCCGCGAACCATTTGAACGCGCTCGTTGCGGTCGCCGACGTTGATTCGAACGTAAACGGTCACGTTGTCGCCGACCTGCACCTTCTGCACAGCGTCGTTGTCAGGAATGTCAAAAGCCTTCAACAGCAAATCGGACATCGTTCTACTCTCCAAAAGGCCCGGAACAAACAACGTTCCGCGGGGAACGTTGCTTCAGGAACCCAGTATTGCGTTGCAAACGCGCAAGTTGAAAACCCGGAGGCCGGGCCGAATGCATATCATAGCAGGGTTCTTTAACCCGTGCAATAGGCTGAAAGGCGCTGATCCGCGGGCCTCAGGCGATGCCCGCGTTGCCCCCGGCCTCCAGCAGCCTGGCGCGCGCAACCGGCAACCAATCGGCCAGCTCGGACGCCAGCAACCCTACGTCCCCGAACTGCCCCGCGGCCGCCTGCCCGGCGGCGGCATGGAGATAGCCACCCAGCACGGCCGCTTCATACGGCGCGACGCCCTGCGCCAGCAGCCCGACGATCGCCCCGGCCAGCACGTCGCCACTGCCGCCAACGGCCAGCAGCGGGTTGGCGAACGGCAGCAGTGTGCTCCGGCCGTCCGGCGCGGCCACGACCGTGTACGCGCCCTTCAGCACGACGATGTGGCCCCACGCGGCCGCCTTGCTCCGGGCGAGCTCGACCCGGTCGGCCTCGCGCACCTCGCTCAGCTTCATGCCCATCAGCCTCGCCATCTCGCCCGGATGGGGCGTCAGGATCGAGCCGTCGGGCAGGCGGCGCGACCAGTCGCCCATGCCGGCCAGCAGGTTCAGCCCGTCGGCGTCGATGACCAGCGGCGGCAGGTGGGCCGCGCCGCTCCCCGCGCCGGTCGCCGGTCGCGGGAACAGCGTCTCCATGAACGCGCCGGCTTCGCCCAGGCCGGGGCCGACGAGCAGGGCGCTGGTGCCGGCGGCCGACTCCCGCACGATCCGCGCGCTCGCCTCCGCCAGGACGCCCCGGTCCGGGAGCGGCGGGTAGGTCGCCTCGGGCAACTGCCCGGCCAGTACCGGCCGCAGATGGGGCGGCACGCCCAGAGCCACCAGCCCGGCGCCGACGCGGAAGGCCCCGCGCGCCGCCAGGCCCGGCGCGCCCCAGTAGCGGTCCGACCCGGCGACGATGAAGGCTGTGCCAAATGTCCCCTTGTGGCCGTCGGGCGGGCGGGGCGGCAGCCAGGCCCGGACGAGCGCCGGCGTGGCCAGGTCGAGCGGCACGGCCGCCACCTCCGGCAGCGTCGGCGAGATGCCGATGTCGGCAATGACCAGTTCGCCACAGGCAGCCGCGCCGGGGAAGCGAAAGTGGCCGCGCTTTGGGCCGGCAAAGGTCACGGTCAGGTCGGCCTTCAGGGTCTGCGCGTCCAGCGCGCCCGTGTCGCTGTTCATGCCGCTCGGGCAATCGACGGCTACCACGTACGGCCGCGGCGTCGCCGGTTGGGCGAAGCTCGCCTCAACGGCCGGGAGGCTGAGCAGCGCCGGCTCATGGGGGGCAGCGGTATTGGTTTCATCCAGCCCGGCCTTCACCTGCCCCATCAGGTCAGCCAGCGTGCCGGTCACCGGCTTGCTGACGCCCGTGCCCAGCAACGCGTCGACGAGGATGTGGGTGATGCGCAACCGGTGCCGGAGGACACGGTAGCGCTGGTCATAGCCGGCCAGCAACACTTCCAGCCCCATCGCCTCGACGCGGGCCAGGTGCTCGTCGGCCGCCGCCTCGCGCGGCTTCGACAGGTAGAAGGCGACCGTCGCCCCTGCCTCGGCCAGATAGCGCCCGGCCACCAGGCCATCGCCGCCGTTGTTGCCGGGGCCGACCAGGACGAGGACGCCCCGGCCGGCCACGTCGGTCCGGGCCAGGATGGCCTCAGCCACCGCCCGGCCGGCGTTCTCCATCATCTGGGCATAGGGCAAGCCGGCGGCGTCGGCCGCGCGTTCGGCGGCGACCATCTCCGCCACGGTGAAGATCTTAATTGTCATAGCTGTCGTCGCTTGAAGGGACGCAGGGCACGTGTGCCCCAGGAGGGAATCGAACCCCCAACCAACGGATTAGAAGTCCGCTGCTCTGTCCATTGAGCTACTGGGGCCAATCGACCCGAGGCAATTCTAGAGGTCGGACGGGGGCGCGTCAACAGCGCTCAGCCTGGCCAGCCGCCGGCTGAAGGGGGAAAGAGGCTGACCCGGTCGCCATCAGCCAGCACGGCCGACAACTCGACCGCTTCGTCGTTGACGGCCGCCGCATTGATCTGCCCGTCCGGGATGCCAAGCTGGGCCAGCAGGGCCTCGACGGTCGCGCCCGCCGGCAGCACCAGCGGGAAGGCGTGGTGGGGAGCGCCGGGCGCGCTTGCCGGCCGGTAGCGGCGGAGCGTGCCGTATAGCTTGGCCTCGATCTGCATGGATGAGCAGCTAGTCCTCGTCGAAGACCGGCCGGATGCCGTGGTAGATAGTGCTGCCTCCGAAGGTGCGGATCAGCAGGTCGATTGGCCGGTGGACGCGGTCTGATATCTCCAGGATGCTCATCGGTTGGTTGCCGTTCGCCATCAGGACGCTGAAAACAGCGTCAACGAGCGTGCCCTGGGACACGAAGTCGCCCGCCTGGCGGCCGTAGAATGCCTGCACCAGATACTGGAAGGCGTCCACCTGCCGGACTTCGCCCGTGCGGTTGTCGATCAGGTCAACATGGTCGACGTTCAGATCGTTGGTGAACTCCTCTCCCAGCGATAGGCGGGTGTAGAGATAAGTCTTGAGGTCCATCTTCGACTCATCCCACCAGCCGTAATCGATGACGAATTTCGTCTCCGGCGTCACGCGCCGCAGGTGGGGAGCTTTGATGACCGGACGTGGATTGCTGGACAACGTATCACACTCCTCAGGCGGCCGCCTCGGCCGCCGGCGCTACCCGCGCCGTACTACTCGCGCCAGATGTCACTGTCAAACTGCCAGTAGTGGTCGCCGACCGACCTGAAAGCCGGGTGGCGGACCAGCTCGGCGAAAATCGGCCCCGGCGGCAAGCGGCGCAGCATGTTGACCGCGCTGTAGAGCGTCTTGGCATGGACGGTGTTCTGGGGCGAAAGGGACGCCAGCGACGGGAAGATTTCCGCCAGCAGCGACGCGATGCCGCGACGAGACGCCGTCACCTTTTTCCAGTGAGCGTCGACGGCGGCGACCACGTCGGTGCCCACGATGAGCAGCTCGTCATAGCCACTCTGGATCGACCGGCGTTGGAGTTCGAACACCAGGCGATTGTCCTTGAGCGAGGCCAGCCGTACCCACTCGCGCTGCGACCGGCGACGGTCATAGCCGAGGCTGAACGTTCCGGGCTTCGCGCCGGGAGCCAGGTGGATGAACCCGCCGACCGGCATCGCGTTCTCTTTGTACCACTCGCTCAGACCGTAGATGTAGCGCCCTTCGGGGACCACCCAGCCAACGATCTCCTGCCCGGTCTCATCGTCGATGAAGAGGACGCGCATCCGCGCCGGGCCTTCCATGGCAAACAGCGCGCTCGTCCGGGAATTGAGCGGCAGCGTGCCGGCCCAGCGGTGCGGGAACGACAGGTTGACGACGACCGGGCCCGCGCTGCTCTGCCGCGGCAGGTTCGACCATTCGTCATCCAGTTCCTGTTCCAGCACCAACTGCTGGGGAGAAAGAAAGGCCCGGTCATAGTTGATCACGTCATAGACCAGGCGCTCCGGGGTCGACCGTACGCCTTCCGGCTCCATCCGGCGCAAGAACCAGGCCGCTTCGCCCGTCGGCGAGACCTGGTCAAAGCGCTCATCACCGGCCATCGCCTGGTTCAGGGAAAACGACTGCACGGCCGGGTCGATGCCGGCGTCCAGCTCCAGCTGCGGAAGGATCTCGGCAGCGCTGAGCGGGCCGCCGTCGGCCATGTCGAGGATGGCCTCGGTCAGGTGCAGGTGGCCGATATTGATGTCGGCCATAAGCGACTTGACAAACCACTGTGACCCGAGGCGGACGAAATCGTCGCGTTCGGCCAGCGCGCTACGGATCTTTTTGGCGACCGCCGGGGCGAACGCGTCCATGATGCTTTCGCGGTTTCCCGCCATCTGTTCGAGCAGGGCCGCGCCGTCGCTGCCGTTCAGGACATGGTCGGTCTTCAGGTCGGCCGCGAACTCCCGGGGCTTGCCCTTGATGTTGACGGTGATGACGTTGAAGGCGCCGTGTTCCGGGTTGAAGCCCGGCCGGACGCCGGTCACCTTGCCCCTGGCCAGCTTCAACGCCGGGAACACCAACTCGTCGCCGACCGCATAGCTGCCCTGCGGCTGATAGACCGTGCTGTCGCTCATCAGGCGCTTGAGTTCGGTCACCTGCTCGCGCAGACGCTTCTCAATGATGACTCGCGCCAGTTCCTGCGACGTATGCGGTTTTTCTGTTTCCAGAAAGAGGTTAAAGATTTGTTCGAGGTCAGAGTCCGTAAGCGTGAACCCTGTTTCCCAGTATTCGGGCGATTGTATCTGAGACTGGAGCACCACGATCTCCTGTTGCCGTGGCGATGCCACTGGAGGTTTCGTAACCTTGTTATTATAGCAGCAGAAGGCAGGAGCGCCAACGTTACAGGCGCATCGGGTTACCGGCGGCCGATCATGGGAAGGCCTGCTGGGTCCAGACGGTACCGTCGACCGGAACATCCAGGACGCGCACATCCCAGTGAAGGTGCGGGCCGCTGCTGAGGCCGGTGTTGCCGACCCGGGCGATGGGCTGGCCGGCGGCCACTTCGTCGCCCGGCGCGACCAGGATCTCCATCAGGTGATAGTAGCCCGTCATGACGCCCAGACCGTGGTCGATGATGAGGACGTTGCCGCGCAGCTCAAGCGTGTCGCTGAAGACAACAGTACCCGCCGCGGGCGCGACCACCTGCGTACCCTCGGCCGCGGCGTAGTCGATACCGGTGTGGTAGATGGCGATCGGCCCGCCGTTGTAGGACCGGCGGCCGCCATAGCCGGCCGACACCAGGGGCGTCTCGAGGGGCAACCGGAACACCCCGCTCCACTGCGCCGGCTCGGTGAAGTCGCTGTAGATCGTCGCCAGGAAAGCGTCCTCATCGGCTCGCAACGCGGGGTCGAGCAGGCCGTCGAGCGCTTCGCCGACCTCGATATACTGCGTGTCGTAGGCTGTTTCGTTGACAAGGACCCGTCCGTTCAGCGGTTCCCAGGCGCCGTCCTCGTCGCTGACCTGCAAGTCGTAAACGCCCGGCTCTGTGAAGGCGTCGATGCCGGCCAGGGCAACGTAACCGTTGCCAAACGGCGCGAACTGCAGCGGCACGTCGCCCAGGCGGCCGCT
>CAYRBP010000075.1:0-1319 GCA_964422535.1 uncultured Ardenticatenaceae bacterium
CTAGTGCCGGTGGCCGTTGCGCTGGGGGCAGAAGTGCCCATCGGGGTCGATGGGTTGGCCGCAATTGCCGCAGATCGGCCGTCCTGCCCGGACGACCTCGTTGGCATGTTTGATCAGCGATTGGATCTGCAAGCGCGACACCCAGAAACTGACGACATTCGGCTCTTCACCCTCTTCGACCAGTTCATATGCGATCAGGACGATCTGGTCGTCATCTTCGTTGTAGCCGAGACCCATGTTGCCGACCCGGAACAGCTCGTCGACCGGCTCGCGCAGGCGCATGTCGGTCCACGACGCTTCCGCCGAACCGGTCTGGCCGGGATGCTTCCGCTCCAGCTCACCCAGGAACGACTCCAGACTTTCGGCCAGCAGGGCGGCCTGTTCCTTTTCGATGACGAGCGAGATGGTTTGGTTGCCGCGGCCGCCCTGGAGATAGAACGTGCGCT
Source organism: uncultured Ardenticatenaceae bacterium (assembly GCA_964422535.1). Lineage (GTDB taxonomy): Bacteria > Chloroflexota > Anaerolineae > Promineifilales > Promineifilaceae > Promineifilum. The sequence goes on from CAYRBP010000075.1 coordinate 447, forward strand.
TGCCGGGCACGCCTATAGCGCCAATGGTCAGGTGCGAGGTGGGGTTCAGTTCGATTTGGCGAGCCATGATCGCTTACTCTTCTTCATCAACAGCCCGGGCCGCGGCCGGCACCTTCGCGGTGTCAGGCTGGGTCCTTCGATTCTGGCGGACGATGTCGGGCGACGCTGCTTCGCCCTTCTTGCCCTTCTTTTTCTTCTTCCCGACCGCTTCGGCAGGAGGCGGCTGTAGCGGCCCGTCGTCATTGACCCGCACAACGCGCATGGTGCCTCCCGGACTCAGCATCAGGATGCTGGCCGAGGCCGGCGCGATGACCAGCCGCTGGAACAAGTCGATGTGCATGCCCAGATAGTGGGCCAGCACCAACCGGATGACGTCGGCGTGGGAGACGATGACGATCAGGTCTTTGTTGTGCGGCGCGGCCAGCGACTCAATGGCCTGAACGGCGCGGAACTGCACTTCGCGCAGCGCCTCCCCGTCCGGGAAGCGCATCCGGCTCGGGTAATGCTGGACGGCATGCCATTCAGGCATTTTGGCCAGTTTCTTGATCTTCTTGCCTTCCCATTGTCCGTATTGCACCTCGCCAACTTCCTCCAGCTGGATCACGCCCAGATGATGGGTATCGGCGATGTAGGAGGCTGTCTCCATGCAGCGGGTGACCGGGCTGCTGTAGACGGCGCGGATGGGGAGCGGGGCCAGCCGTTGAGCGACGGACATTGCCTGGCGATGTCCGGCCTCATTCAAGTGCACGCCAGGGATCCATCCGGCCAGTCGATTGCTCTTCGACCAGTCGTTCTCTCCGTGGCGCACGAGAATGATGCTGCCCATAGACCAATAATAGCACAAAAGGCACGGGGCGTTTAGAGTGCCGGGGC
>CAYRBP010000075.1:1419-8194 GCA_964422535.1 uncultured Ardenticatenaceae bacterium
CCCTCGGCCGCGGCCTTCGGGTCCTTCAGCGCCGCGTACTGCCCGGCGCCGAAGTAGGCGGCGATGACATGGCAAGCCACCGGCGCGGCCCAGAGCGAACCTTCGCCGCCGTTGAACATGAAGACCGACACGACGATCTCCGGGTCCTCGACGGGGGCGTAGCCGACATACCAGGCGTGGGTTGGCAGGATGCGCCGCTGGGCGAGGTCCTCGAACCGGCACCAGCCACGCTGGATGGCGATGTTGTCGCAATACTCCGAGGTGCCTGTCTTGCCCGCCGTGGGGATGCCCTGGCGCTCGAGCTCGCTCCAGTCGACGTACGTCGCGCCGGTGAAGAACTCGGTTTCACTAAAGCGCTGGTTGACCATCCTCATGCCTTCGGCGACGACCTGGAGGTAACCCCGGTCTACGGCCAGCGCATCGATGACTTCCGGCTCGAAGATCGGGTTGCCGTCCGCATCGAAGGCCACGTCGATGCTGGGATCATCCAGCGGATTCCCGTCGGCGTCGGTGATGATCGCCTCGCCGTTGGGTCCCGGTCGTGCCCGGGCGATGATCTCACTTCGGTCGTTGACGATGACCACGTTGCCGTCAGCATCCGTCATATGGTGGATGATGCTCGGCCGGTAGAGAAACCCGCCGTTGGCAACGACCGCGGCCATCTGGGCGACCTGGAGCGGGGTGGCGGTCATGAAGCCCTGACCGATGCCCAGGTTGTAGTCGTCACCGGTGGACCAGGGTTCACCCTGTGTCTGGCGCTTCCAGGCGCGGGTCGGCAGGTTCCCTTCGGCCTCCAGGGGGAGTTCGATCCCCTGGACGCGGCCGAAGCCGAACTGCTTGCCGTAGAGGTCGATGCGGTCGACCGTCAGGCCTTCGACGAATTCACCGTCCTGGTCAAAGCCGCCGGTGATCTTGTAGAAGTAGACGTCGCACGAGTTGGCGATGCCCAGGCGCATGTTCATGGGCCCGTGCCCTTCCAGGTTCCAGCAGACAAACGGTTGGACGCGGCCGGGATCGTTCGGTGCGAACCGGTTCGGGATCTCGATCGTGCCGGGGTCGTTCAGGTAGCGCTCGGCCGAGACGACGCCTTCCTGCAATGCCGCCGCCGCCGGAACGAGCTTGAAGGTCGAGCCGGGCGGGTAGGTGCCGCTGATCGCGTGGTTGACCAGCGGCGTGTATTCGTTCCGCGCCAGACCCAGGTAGTAGTCAACCGGCACTTCGGTCTGAAAGCGGTTGTTATCGAAGGTGGGGAAGTTGACCATCGCCAGGACCTCGCCCGTCTGCGGGTTCATGGCGACGACCGCGGCCTGCTCGATCTCCGGGAAGCTGCGCTCGCCGGTGATGCTGTCCACGCGCACCGTGTTGCGGTTGGCCTCCATGAACTGGGCCAGCACATCGGCCGCGATCGCCTGCAGGCGCGTGTCCAGGGTCAGGTGCATGTTAAGGCCGGCCTGCGGTTCCGTAGCGGTTCCGACCTGGCGGACTTCACGTCCCGTCCAGTCCTGTTCGATCTCGCGCCGGCCCTTCTTGCCGGCCAGTTCGATCTCCATCGACGACTCAAGCCCGGCCCAGCCGACGCGGTCATCGCGCTCGTAGCCAAGCTTGTCGATCCAGCCCTGATTGGGAACCGGGCCCATGTAGCCGATGATGTGGGCGGTCAGGGGGCCGCTGGGATACTCGCGCAGCGGCTGGGCGATGACGCGCACGCCCGGCAGGAAGATGCTTTCCTGCTCGATGCGATAGGCGACATCGATCGGCACGCCGGTGGTGATGACGGCCGGGACATAAGGGGCGAAGCTGTTTTCCTGGACGATGGCCTGGATGCTGTCGGGCAGCTGTGGCACGACGCCGGCCTCGTCGAGCGTCTCCTCGACCGATGCCCCGTAGATCTCGGCCAGGCGGGCATAGGTCGCCACGAGTTCCGGGTTGGCCGAGGCAACCAGCGCGTCCTGCTGGACGGTGTTGGTGACGGGCACGCCGGTCAATAGCGACAGCCGCTCATAGATCGCCTGGCGCTCCTCCTCATTGGACGGCAGAAAGGCGGGGGTGATCGTGACGTTGAAGCTGGGTTTGTTGAGCGCCAGCGGATCGCCGTTGCGGTCAAAGATCACGCCTCGCGGCGCGTCCGAGGTCACCACGGCGAACTGGTTCTCAGACGCCAGGGCCTCGAACTCCTGGCCCCTGTTCTGCTGCAGCCAGTAGACGCGATAGACGAGCAGGCTGAGAAGGAGAACGACGATGACGCGCAGGAAAAGCAGGCGGCCGCGAAAGCCGGGGATCTCCTGGACTTCCGGGTCGCTATCTTCCGGCGCTTTCCAACCCATGCTGGACATGGCTTAACTTCCTTTCCCGATTACAGCTCGACCCGACGGGGCCGCAGCGCGTTGCTGATCGCGCCGGTCACGCTGACGATTGGAATGATGAGCACGGCGTGCAGCAAGACCAGAGGCATCAGGTCAAGCGCAACGCCGGCTGTTGTCCCGAAGCCAAAGAGCCTCAGGCTGATGGTAAAGATAAGGAGGTAGATGGCCGTCGCCAGCATCGCCAGCGCGATCGCAACCGGCAATCTTCGCGGCGGCAGGGCTGCCTGCAGCCTCAGGGCGATCCCAATTGACGCCATGCACGCCAACGCCGACAGGCCAAGCGGGGCGAGCGAGAACAGGCCGACGGCAATGCCGGCCACGAAGGCCCAGATGAGTCCCTCCTGGAGCCCGCGCACCAGTCCCCAGGCAAGGGCGACCAGAAACGGCAACTGCGGCACCAACCCGAAGATGGGCAACGAGGGCAGGGCGGCCGTCTGCAGGACCGCCAGCAAGAGCATGATCGGGATCGCGGCGTAAACGCTATTGCTCATGGGGTGTTTGGCGCCTGCTCAAAGATCTCGGTCTCCACCGGATCGAAATCGGTGATGACGAAGACCATCTCCAGCGTGTCGAAATTGACGGCCGGCTGGACGAGGGCGCGCTGAAACAGCTCCGCTTCGTTGCGCTCCACGTCCAGGACGCGACCGACCACGAGGTTCTCCGGGAACTTGCCGCCCAGGCCCGACGACAACACCTCTTCGCCAACCTCGACCTCGTACTTGAGGTCGATCCAGTCGATCGCGGGCGACTGGCCGCGGCCGCTCCCGCGCAGCACGCCGGTCGCCCGCGTCGTGCCAAGCCGGACCGGGATGGCGCTGGCCGTCTCGGTCAACAGCGCGACCTGAGCCGCGTTGTCCGAGACGCGATAGACCTGGCCCACCAGGCCGCGAGCCGCCTCGACCGGCATGCCGACCCGCACGCCGTCGTTGCGGCCGCGATCGATGATGATGCTCCGGATGGCCGGGTTCGTGTCCTGGCCGATGACGTTGGCCGTGATGCGGGTATATTCGGGCGTCTCGCGGGCGCTGTTGAACAACTCCTGGAGCAACTGGTACTCGCGCTGGATCTCCCGCAGTTGTTCGTTTTCTCGCTCCAGTTCGTCCACCCGGGCCTGGAGGTCGGCCAGCTGGGTGCGCGCCGCCGCGATGTTACGCGGGCCGCTGACGACGTTGGTCACCGTGTCGGTCTGGGCATTGGTCCACGCGGTGATGCCCGTCAGCGGGTCCCGCGCGAAGGCCAGCACGCTATCGAGCGAGCCGGTGCTGTCGAGGATCGTGAGCAAGACGGCTGAACCGACCAGGATAGCCAGCGTCAGCCAGCGGATTCGCGCCTGCGTTTGCTCCAGTTTCATAAGCGATCACGGCGTGACCGGCCGGGGATCAGTGGCGGGTGCTGCCGCGGTGGAGGCCGACGAGCACGCGTTCGTAGTTGTCCAGGTCCTCCAGTACGTGACCCGCCCCACGGGCCACACAGGTCATGGCGTCTTCGGCCACCCAGACGCGCATCTTCACCGCGTCTTCAAGCCGGTCGGCCAGCCCCTGGATGAGCGCGCCACCGCCGGCCAGGGCGATGCCCGTCTCCAGCAGGTCGGCTACCAGTTCCGGAGGCGTCTCGTCGAGTGCGTCGAGCACGCTGTCGACAATGACGTTGATCGAGGGCGACATGGCTTCGCGCAACTCGATGCTGCTGATTTCAACCACCTGCGGCAATCCGGTGATCAGGTTGCGGCCGCGGATGGCCATCGTTTTCTCCTCAGGCAGCGGGAAGGCCGAGCCGATAGCGATCTTCGACCGTTCGGCCATGCGCTCGCCGATCAGGAGGTTGTACTTGTTGCGGACGTAGGTGATGACGTCCTCGTCCATCTCGTCGCCGGCCACGCGGATGGAGCGGCTGACGACGATGCCGCCCATGGCGAAGACGGCTACTTCCGTCGTGCCGCCGCCGATGTCGACGATCATGCTGCCGCGCGACTCGATGATGGGCAGCCCGGAGCCAATCGCGGCCGCCATCGGTTCCTCGATCAGGTACGCTTCGCGCGCGCCGGCGCTGATGGTCGCGTCATACACAGCGCGCTTCTCGACCTCGGTCACGCCGCTGGGCACGCCGACCACGACCCGCGGCCGCGGGAACGGCACGAGCATTTGCTCGTGGGCCTTGTCGATGAAGTACTTCAGCATCGCCTCGGTGATCTCAAACTCCGAGATGACGCCGTCACGCAGGGGGCGGATGGCGACGATGTCGCCCGGGGTCCGGCCGACCATCTCGCGCGCTTCCGCGCCGATGGCCAGCGGCCGCCGGGTCCGCTTGTTGATCGCCACCCATGAGGGCTCGTTGATGACGATGCCCTTATCGCGCACAGCCACCAGCGTGTTGGCCGTGCCGAGGTCGATGCCAATATCAAGGGAGAAAAGCCCTAGAAGCCAGTCGAGTGGTCTGAACAAAGTGTCCTAACTGTCCTTGCGAAATTGTTCTTCTACTTTGCCGCCGCGGAACTAGCTCTGGATTGCGGTGGACGATCCGGGCGCCATGACACGTCTCGACGCGCTTCAGATGATTGGCGCTTGCTTTAACTTACGGATTATAGCATGCCTTTGTCGTAGGGCACATGGGCAGAGGAGAGCTTATGCTGGGCTTAAGGAACAACTGAGCGGGCGCGGGCCTGGCAGGTGCGTGTTTTCTCGCCATTCGCTAGAATGCGGGCAGCATCCGGCTCCACAGGAGGCAGTGCATGAGACGCGAATCGGCTCTTCTGGCCGCGGCCCTATCGTTCCTGCTGGCCCTGGCATCGTGTTCCAACGAGGCTGCGGTCGTTGGCACCGAGACCAGCGGCAGCCCTGCCCCGGCCGGCGGGCAGCTGACAACCATATCCAGATTCGATCCCGCCACGATCCCCGTGGCCGGCGAGGCCGTGCCGGGGACCTGCGCGGCGTCGTCCGCGGTCGTCGGCGCCTATCGATGCACGGCTGAGAACGCCCTGTTCGATCCCTGCTTTGCCCTGGCCGATGGCCGCCTGATCTGCTCGCCCAACCCGGTCTCCCAGACCTACGCTGCGCTGATCGATCCGGGTGGGGCGCTGCCGGCGGCCGCCGCGCCGGATGCGGACGCGAACCCCTTCCTCATCGAGCTCGAAGGGGATGTCCGGGTCTGTGCCCTGCGGACGGCGGCCGAACCGGTCTCCGTCGGCGGGGTCGTGGCCCTCTATGACTGCGACGCGCCTTACACCTATGTCGTTGGCTTTGAAAAGGCGCAGCCGTTCTGGGAGGCGGCCGTCTTTGTCCTGGATCCAAACACCGGAGCCTGGTCTGGCAAGCTCCCAAGGACTGTACTGCGGGCCTGGACGCCGTGACCCTTCTTGGCCCTGGAAGATTCAGCCGGCATTGTCGCCGCGTTCCGGGCGGCACTGAACACCGATGATTTCGATGGTGCGGCGGCGTGGGTCGGGCAAGGGCCGCGCGGGTGGTGAAAATGAGCGACATCGACATCCGTATCGCGGCAATAGCCGACGCGCCTGAACTGGCCCGGCTCAACGCGCAGTTCAACGGCAGTTCCGACCCGCCTGAGGCGCTGGCCGCGCGGCTGGCCGACCCACGGCGGGTTGAGACGGCGCTCGTGGCTGAGCGGGACGGCCGTCTGGTGGCGTTCGCCGGCCTCCGGGTCGTCCCCGGCCTGTTCTATGCCGAGCCGCAGGCGGAGTTGACCGAACTCTATGTCGAAGAAGACGTCCGGCGCATGGGGATCGGCCGCGCCCTGGTCGACGAAGCCGTCCGTCTCGCCCGGCAAGCGGGCGCAACGGGAATCGTGGTGCGGACGGGTGGCGACAACGAGCCTGCGTTGCGGCTCTACCGGGCCAGCGGGTTTGAGCCCGATGACGTGTCCCTCTGGAAAACGCTTGGGACGGCATGAACCGCCGGCCCGCGCCCGCCGAGCACTTTAGCGCTTCGCTAGCGCTGCTTGCCTGCCCGCCCGGGCTCAGTATGATCCGTACAGGAGATAAGTGATCCCATGTCCCGGCAGGCGATGTTTGAAGGCCTCGTCTATGACGAGTACGACAATCTGGTGACCACCAGCGCGATAGGCGGCGAGGTGCAGTATGTAGTCGACGACGACGGCTTCCGCCGCCATGTCGACGCGGAGATGGTCGACCGGCAGGTGCTGGCCTTCTTCCTGTCACAACTGGAATCGAACAAGGATCTGGCTGTCGAGCAGGCGCTGAAGATGATGGGCCAGGACGACCTGATGACCCGGGCGGCCATTGAGGCCTCGCTGCGGAATATCAGCATGGACCAGATCATCGCCCAGGGGATGCCCGCCCAGGCGCGGGAGATGATGGCCTTCCTCGGCTTCCGCATCATCATCAACGTCCACGGCGAGATCGTCCGGCTTGACCAGCCGGCCGCCCCGGAAGACCCGGA
>CAYRBP010000076.1:0-8056 GCA_964422535.1 uncultured Ardenticatenaceae bacterium
CTCAAGCCTCCATCGTTCATAGCCTATGGCATCTCATCCGATGACACGCCGCGTTATCAAACGCCTGCTGACCATCCTGGTGGCCCTCGCCGCGCTGGCCTTCGTCCTGGCCGGCGCATCAGCCGCGCGCAACCGCCGCCACTTCCTTCCCGCCGTCTTCAGCGTGCAGGGCGTTTTGCCGACGCCAACGCCGGAGACGACCGCGACCGCGACGGCCGCGCCAACCGTGACGGTGACGCCGACGCCGACAGCCACCACCACGGCAACACCGACGCCGACGGCCACTGTCAGCGAAACGCCGACAGCCTCCGTGAGGCCCACGGCTTCGCCAACTCCGGCGGCGACGCCGATAGCAACGCCGACGGAACTCCCGCCCGGCGAGGAGCTGCTCGTCTTTGACCTGAACCGTCCGGTGACGGTCGACGACCGCGGTTTCCCCTGGGACAAGCCGCCCATGCCCTCGGCCAACGGCGACTGGACGCAACCGATCAACTTCGCCCAGGGCACGCTCTACCTGCGCGCCGAAATCCGCTCCCAGCCGGTTCCACAGAAGGACATGAAGCTCCAGTTCTGCTTCTGGCAGTACGGCTCCAGACTGGAGACGTGCAGCCCCCTGGCTACGGTGCCCGGGACGTCCGGCACGGTTGTTACCTGGTCCACCGCCGTCGCGAAGATGTGGAAGAAAGACGGTGTTCCGCTGGACTGGTGGGCGCCACGGGACCGCAACGGCGTCAGCATCAAGAACAAGATGGGTGTTCCGGTCAGCGATTATTCGGACTACAATTGGGGCGGAGAAGACCCCCAGGCATGGTACCCGCTGGACATGCGCTTCACCGTGGTCGTTGTCGAGAAAGGCGCCGGTTTCTCCGGCTGGGACCATTACATCCCCTGACATCCCCGTCCCGCACCTGAGTGGTTGATGAGCGGCTCTCCCGGAATGGGTTGGCCGCTTTTTTCACCGCGTTACAATTCCGCCGCCTGCTAGATGGCGCTCCGTGTGGCGTAGGTCCTTGCGACTGGCTGCTCCCGGCTCTCTGCCCTTGTTGCCGCACGCGGCGAAAGGAATCAACGCTTCTTTCACCCCGTCGCGAAACGAGTGTAAGAAAAGCCGTAAGCCTGCGCGGCCACACTAAAACATGGCATCCGCGGGTTTTCCGTGAGTGCCCTGTTGATCGGGAAGGAGTAAGGAACGTCACGGCCGCTGCGGAAGCGGCCAACGAGCCGGCGTGTTTGCGGCGCGCTGCGCGTCACTCCCGGTCGACGCCACGTCACACCAAGGAGAGTGAACAATGACGAAACCATTGTTGCGATGGTTCATGCTGCCTGCTGCCCTGGCCGTGCTGATGGTCATGCTTCTGATCGCAGCCCGGGCCGATGCCCAGAGCGGAGGAAGCTCGATCCTTCGGAATGGCAATTTCGAGAGCGGCAGTACGGGCTGGAACAGCGCCAACGCCAGCCTGAGTGTCTCTGCTCCCGGGCGTTCCGGTTCCGGGTCGGCCGCCAACCTGGGCAACAGCAACAGCACAGACCGCGCCCAGCTCTATCAGGATGGTCTCCCGTTGCAGCCGGCGACAACGTATGAACTTGTCTTCTGGGGCCGGTCCGCCGGCGGTCATGACGTGACGGTCTCCCTGCTCAAAGGCATCTCTCCCTACACCGGTTACGGCCTGCAGCAGTTGTTCGATCTGACGCCGGAGTGGCAGGAGTTCCGGCACACCTTCACGACAACCGGTTTCACCAATCCCGTGAACGACGGCCGCCTGCGCTTCCGGCTGAATGTCGGTTCGAGCGTGAGTATCAGCGTCGACGACGTTTCGCTCGCAACGGCCGGTGGCGGATCGACGGCCACCGCGACCGCCATCCCCTCGTCGACCAGCACGCCGGCGGCAACGAACACGGCAACGAACACGCCGACGGCCACGGCGACGCGCGCGGCGACCAGCACGCCAACCGCCACCCCGACAAAGACCAGCACGCCCACAGCAACGAACACGCCAACGGTCACGGCGACGCGCGCGGCGACCAGCACGCCGACGGCAACAGCCACCCGCGCCGCGACCAGCACGCCGGCGCCGACCGCGACGATCGGCGCGTCGCCCACCGCCACCGCCACCTTCTCGCCGCAGGGTGATGAAAAGCTCGTCTTTGACTGGGACGCGGTCGCCCAGCAATCGACGGGCGGCTTCGTGCAGTTCAAGCCGCTGTCGAAGTACCCGCAGTTCGACAACGGCAACTGGGTGCCGGGCGGCTTCGAGCACGGCACGCTCTATGTCCGCGTGCTGGTGCGCGGCATGCCGACGGCCGAGGGACAACCCGGGATGAAGCTTGGCTTTTGCTTCTGGCAGCAGACGCCCGACTGGGGCGAGGAATGCCAGCGCCGCCATTCGGCCGTGCCGGGCGTGGCTGGCACCGAGGCGCGGTTCACGCTCCTGCTCGACGAATTCGCCGAGATCAACGCCGCGCCGATCGACTGGGAATTCGCGCGCTGGAAAGCGGGCTTTGTCGTCCGCAACAGCAAAGGCAAGCCGGTCAGCAACAAGCTGAACTTCAACTGGAGCGGTGAAGATCCGACGAAGTGGTATCCGATGGACATCCGCTACACGATGGTGCTCGTCGCGCCGGGTGGATCGTTCTCCGGGTGGCAGAACTACGGCTGGTCGACGCCCTAGGCGGTTTGCATGAAGCCGGGGGACCGGCCGGCGGGGCCGGCTCCCCGGCCGCCGATAGCGGGGTCGTCCATCCTGGTTCGCCGCAGGATCAGACTGTGTAGACCGGGCGCTGCCATATGGCCTGGCGCCCTATTATTGTGCAAGGAAATAGGAGGTTCTCATATGACACAGGAAACGACCCGCAAGGGTGCATCGACGGCCGTGCGTGCAGTCCTGCTCGCCCTGACCGTTGTGATGCTCCTGGGCGCCGTTCTGGCGCTCCCCAACCGAACCCGCGCCGACGAGGCGCAGGCAACAGCCGCCAGCCAGATGCTGGTCTTCGACTGGAACAAGCCGGTCCAGATCGGCATGAGCGGCTTTGCCCAGTACAAGCCGTTGTCGGCCTTCCCGCAGTTTCCGAACGGCAACTGGGTCGCGCCGGTCAACTACATTCAGGGCACGCTCTACTTCCGGGCCAAGGTGATCAGCATCCCCCGCCAGCCGCGGGGGATGAAGCTGGGGTTCTGCTTCTGGCAGAATAAGCCGAAGTACGGCGAGGAATGCACGCCCAATCCTTCGGTCCCGACCAACGGCACCGAAGCCCGCTGGAGCGTCAGGATGAACGACCTGTTCGAGATCAATCGCAAGCCAATCGACTGGACGCTGCCGCGTTGGAAGGCCGGTTTCGTCGTCCGCAACAGCAAAGGCAAGCCGGTCAGCAACAAGCTGAACTTCAACTGGAGCGGCGAAGACCCGGCAGCCTGGTACCCCTTGAACATTCACTTCTCCGCGGTCCTGGTCGCCCCCGGCGGCGGCGAGCCCAACTGGACGCAGTACGGCTGGCCGACACCGTAGCCGGCCGCACGCCGCGCATTTGAGCAAGGAGGGCTTCTCGCAGTGAGAGGCCCTCTTCTGTTTGGTCATGAGCTAGGGCTGATCATCGGTCGCCCGCCGGCTGACTGTAAGGTAAGCTTTAAGGCGCAGGATAGATGCTTTCAGATGCAACGCACGTCAGGCGTGCGTTGTGTCTATTCGAGTGTGATGATCCTTATATGAACCGTACCGACCTTCTGAAGACACAACTCCAGGACCGCATCCTCATCCTCGACGGAGCGATGGGGACGATGATCCAGCAATACCGGCTGAGCGAGACTGATTTTCGCGCCGATCGTTTCGCCGACTGGCCGACCGACCTGCAGGGCAACAACGACCTGCTCGTGCTGACCCAGCCCGACATCATCCGCGCCATCCATCTGGCCTATCTCGAGGCCGGGGCGGACCTGATCGAGACCAACACGTTCAACAGCAACTGCATCTCGCAGGCCGACTACGGCCTGCAGTCGCTGGCATATGAGCTGAACGTCGCCGCTGCCCGGCTGGCCGTCGAGGCGCGGGACATGATCGAGGCGCGCGACCCCTCGCGGCCCCGTTTCGTGGCCGGGGCGCTTGGCCCGACGAACCGCACCGCCTCGATCTCGCCGGACGTCAACGACCCCGGCTACCGCAACGTCAGCTTCGACGAGCTGGCCGACGCCTATGCCGAGGCAGCCCGCGGCCTCGTAGACGGCGGGGCCGACCTGCTGCTCATCGAGACCATCTTTGACACGCTCAACGCCAAGGCGGCCATCTTCGGCATCCGGCGCTATTTTGACGAGGCCGGCGTCGACCTGCCGCTGATGATCTCCGGCACGATCACCGACGCCAGTGGCCGCACCCTTTCCGGCCAGACGACCGAGGCGTTCTACACCTCGATCGCCCACGCCGAACCGCTCATCGTCGGCCTTAACTGCGCCCTGGGGGCCGAGGCCTTCCGCGACCACACCTATGCGCTGTCGCAGGTCGCCGGCACATACACCCACATCTACCCCAACGCCGGCCTGCCGAACGAGTTCGGCGAATACGACGACACGCCGGAGTACATGGCCGGCGTGCTGCGCGCCTATGCCGAGGAAGGCCTGTTGAACGTCGTCGGCGGCTGCTGCGGCACGACGCCGGCCCACATCCGCGCCTTCGCCGATGCGGTCCGCGGTCTGCGGCCGCGGGCCATCCCCGACGTGCCGCCCCATACCCGGCTGAGCGGTCTGGAGCCCCTGGTCATCGGCCCGCAGAGCAACTTCGTCAACGTCGGCGAGCGGACGAACGTCACCGGCTCGCGCCGCTTCGCCAGGCTCATCCTGGCCGGCGACTACGCGGCAGCGCTCGACGTGGCCCGCCAGCAGGTCGACAACGGCGCGCAGATGATCGACGTCAACATGGACGAAGGCATGCTCGACGCCGAAGCGGCGATGGAACGCTTTCTGAAGCTGGTCGCGGCCGAGCCCGACATCTCCCGCGTGCCGGTCATGATCGACTCCTCCAAGTGGAGCGTGATCGAGGCCGGGCTGAAGTGCGTCCAGGGCAAGAGCGTCGTCAATTCGATCAGCATGAAAGAAGGCGAGGCGGAGTTCATCCGCCAGGCGCGGCTGGCCCGCCGCTATGGCGCGGCCGTGATCGTCATGGCCTTCGATGAAGAAGGCCAGGCCGACACCGTCGAGCGCAAGGTCGACATCTGCACCCGCGCCTATCGCATCCTGACCGAACAAGTCGGCTTCCCCCCGCAGGATATCATCTTCGACCCCAACATCTTCGCCGTCGCCACCGGCATCGAGGAGCACAACACGTACGGCCTGGCCTACATTGAGGCCACACGCCGGATCAAGGCGACGCTGCCCCACGCCAAGATCAGCGGCGGCGTCAGCAACGTCAGCTTCTCCTTCCGCGGCAACGACCCGGTGCGCGAAGCCATTCACTCGGCCTTCCTCTACCACGCCATCCAGGCCGGGATGGACATGGGTATCGTCAATGCCGGGCAGCTCGCCATCTACGAGGACCTGGACCCGGCGCTGCTGGAGCGGGTCGAGGACGTGTTGCTGAACCGGCGGCCGGACGCCACCGAGCGTCTGGTGACCTTTGCCGAGACGGTCAAGGGCGGCGAGCGCGAGAAGCAGGAAGACGAGGCCTGGCGGTCGCTGCCGGTCGATGAGCGGCTGGCCCACGCCCTGGTGAAGGGCATCAATGCCCACATCGAGGAAGACGTCGAAGAGGCGCGGCAGCAAACAGCGCGGCCGCTGGACGTCATTGAAGGCCCGCTCATGCGCGGCATGAACATCGTCGGCGACCTGTTCGGCAGCGGCAAGATGTTCCTGCCCCAGGTCGTCAAGAGCGCCCGGGTCATGAAGCAGGCTGTCGCCTACCTGATCCCCTACATCGAAGCCGAGAAAGCCGCCGGCGAGGCGAAAGGCCCGGCCGGCCGCATCCTGCTGGCCACCGTCAAGGGCGACGTTCATGACATCGGCAAGAACATCGTCGGCGTCGTGCTCGGCTGCAACAACTATGAGGTCATCGACCTGGGCGTCATGACCCCGGCCCACAAGATCCTGGAGACGGCCCGGCGCGAGAAGGTCGATATCATCGGCCTGAGCGGGCTGATCACGCCTTCGCTGGAGGAGATGCGCCATGTCGCCCGCGAGATGGAGCGCGAGGGGTTCGACCTGCCGCTGCTCATCGGCGGGGCGACCACCTCGAAGGTCCATACGGCGGTCAAGATCGAGCCGGAGTACAAACGCGGGCTCGTCGTCCACGTGCTGGACGCTTCGCGGGCCGTCGGCGTGGCTTCGCAGTTGCTCAGCCCCGAACAGCGTGAAGGGTTCACGGCCGACGTGCGGGCCGAGTACGCCAGCATCCGGGCCGGGCGCGAAGGCCGCGGCAGCCGCAAGCCGCTGGCGACGCTGGCCGATGCCCGCGCCAACCGCCTGAAGACCGACTGGAGCGCCTACGCGCCGCCCGCCCCGGCGCGGCCGGGCATCACCCGGCTAGACGACATCGACCTGGCCGAGGTGCGAGCGTACATCGACTGGACGCCGTTCTTCACCACCTGGGAACTGCACGGCAAGTTCCCGGGCATCCTCAATGACGCGATCGTCGGCGAGACCGCCCGGCATCTGTACCACGACGCCCAGGCCATGCTCGATTGCATGATCGAGGAACGCTGGCTGCGGGCGAAGGCGGTCGTCGGGCTGTTCCCGGCGGCGAGCACGGGCGATGACATCATCGTCTACGACGGGGCGGGCCGGCCGGCCACTGAGTTGCCGCTGACCACGATCCACTGCCTGCGGCAGCAAATGGAACGGCCGCCCGGCCGGCCCAACCTGTCGCTGGCCGATTTCATCGCCCCGGTCGAAACCGGGGTGCGCGACCATGTGGGCTTCTTCGCCGTCACCGCCGGGCTTGGACTGGACGAGGTCGTGCGGCGCTTCGAAGCGACCCACGACGACTACAACAGCATCCTGGCCAAGGCGCTGGCCGACCGGCTGGCGGAAGCGCTGGCCGAGATGGTCCATGCCCGGGTCCGGCGCGAGCTGTGGGGCTACGCGCCGGACGAGGCGCTGGAGAACGACGCGCTGATCGCCGAGGCTTACCGCGGCATCCGCCCCGCGCCGGGCTATCCCGCCTGCCCGGACCACACCGAGAAGGGCGAGCTTTTCCGCGTTCTGGACGCCACCGGCCAGGCAGGCATCAGCCTGACCGAGAGCTACGCGATGCTGCCGGCGGCGTCGGTCAGCGGCTACTACTTCAGCCACCCGGCGGCCGCTTACTTCGGCATCGGCCGCATCGGCCGCGACCAGCTGGAAGATTACGCCGCGCGAAAGGGGATGGACCTGGCGACGGCCGAGCGCTGGCTGGCGCCTGTGCTCAGCGAGCAAGAGTGATCGACCGGGGCCGGGGTATGCAGCGTTGCCACCCTGCTGACAGCGTCCAGGTTTCATATTCCCGGTCGATCATCAAAGATTGACAACGGCATGTACCCCTCTTAAGATCGCGCTATGTTCCAGGCTGCGGAGAAGAGGTGATGATGCGCCATCGATTGGTCGTGTTCTGTGTGGTAGCTCTGGCAACGCTTGCGGCTTGCAGTAGCGAAACGGCGGTTGTCGTGCCCGGCAACGAGGACGACACGGGCGCGCGTGTCTTCCAGGCGGGGCAGTGTTTCATCACGTTGCCGTCCGGCGTCAAGGCCTACACCGAGGCGACCGTTGACGCCATCCCGGTCGGCGATTCGATGTCCGGTCGGGTTGAGATGGCCCAGGTGAAGTTGCTGGAGAACGGCGCGCTGTTCTACCAGGATCGGGGAGCCGGCCTGTGGTTCCGCCTGGACGGCTTCGACTCCATCGCAGAAGGCGATTGCGCGCCACCCCGGCCATAGCGCCCGCCCGTCGCCATGGAACCGTCCTTCTTTGAGACCCCCGCCGACTTCCGCGCCTGGTTCGAGGCGAACCATGACACGGCCGCCGAGCTGTTGGTCGGTTACTATAAGAAGGGCAGCGGCCGCCCCAGCATCACCTGGCCCGAATCCGTCGACCAGGCCCTCTGCT
>CAYRBP010000077.1:0-5117 GCA_964422535.1 uncultured Ardenticatenaceae bacterium
GAGGCGTCTTTATCCAGTTGTCAAAGTACAGTAATCAACTTAACTAAGCACTAGGTCAGTGATACTAGGCGCACCAAAACAAACCAAGTAGTGGCCAGGCTCCAATGCATAACCTTCAGCTAGCGAGGTTCTTTCGTCGTAAGATAAGCGGACTGCTTTACTATTGTCCCCTATCAATTCCCCGGCAGCGTTTACAAGCGTCTTTGGAATAAGCGTAACACTCCTCGTGTCCCATGCAAGACTCCCATCGTTGTCAAAAACACCGATGATAATGCCACCTGTAGCACCGCCTTGGCTCTCGTTAGTATTCTGATTTACTGTTGACTCCTGGGGGGGTCTCTGTAGATTTCAACAATCCGCGTGACCTCAGATATTTGAGTCACTATGACAGAATGCGTCACTTCGACTTCCCGAGTTACTTCAATAGTGCGAGTGACTTCTTTCTCTTCGACCACCGTGGCTAAGGGTTCAGCTTCAACAAGTCTGGTAACCTCAAAAACAACTGTCTCTTTAATAGTATCTAGAGATGAGGCTTCAGCTGTTCGCGTTGCATCAACCTCATACTGCACAGCTGCTAGGTTTGAGCCACGGTAGCTGAAATAGCCACTGATAACTGCTCCTACCACTAAACCCAAGAAGCCAATCAGCGCAACCCACAACGTCGTTCGACCTCCGCCACCTTGACCAGCCATACAAGTACCCTCCTACAGAAGGACCTTCATCCTTATTGTAGAGGTTGATTGTTGCTAGTTTCAATGAAAATACAAGGTATAGTGAACCCCGAAAACTGGTTCGTGCGCGACTTTCGTGCCGTCTTGGCTGTGCAGGACGAGAATACGCCAAAGATCAGCAGAATTGGCCGTTCTTCAATCGTTTCAAACCCTCAAAACGATTGATCTGTCCTTCGATAGCCTGTTTCATGAAGGGTGAGCACGAAACCTGCAGAAGAATCCGAAAACTAGACCACGGGCCTAGGTGGATTCGGCTACAATCCTGAACCCTGTGGAGGCATAGGAGTGGGCAGAAAGCGAAGGCAATTCACTAGGTAGTTCAAGTTTTCGGTTGCCTCGCACCTACCCTTCGCCAGCCGGCCGCCAACCAAAAAGACCGGCGGCCGCGCGGCCGCCGGTCTCTTATAACCAGAGAAAGTCTGCCGCTTACGGCAGCGGCACGATCCGGCCTTCGCCCGCCAGCGGGTAGTCGGCCGCGGTGATCAGCCCGCCCAGGCCGTCGACGATGTAGTTCTCCAGCGCCTGCTGGTAGGTCGCGCCCACCGGCGTGAAGGGGAAGCCGGCCGTCGGGTACTGGTCGCCGCCCCTGGCCGAGAAGTCGATCGTCGCCAGGGTGATCGGGTCGCCGGCGACCACTTCGCCGTTCTCGACCAGGACCGTCCCGTCATCCAGCTCGACATGCCGGACCCGCGTGCCTTCCTGCAGCACGTTCAGGTCGAGGTCGAGGATGAGCGGGTCGCCGCTGGCCGACCACTCAAACGAGAAGCCCGACACCTGGGCGAAGCGGCCAGTGCCGCAGTTGGGGTTGCCAGCCGCGTCAGTCGGCTGGGTGCAGGCCACGGCGTTCTCCAGGACTTCCTTGAACAGCTCGCGCGGCAGGTCCTCCAGCACGACGACGAAGTTCGGGAACGGCAGCATGTCGAACGTGTCCAGCACGGTGATGTCGCCGGCCGGGATGATGCTGTCGTTGCGGATGCCGCCGCCGTTCTGGATGGCCACGTCCGGGACCTGGACGCCGTACTCATCGGCCAGGTCCGTCGCCTGCCATTTCAGCGCGTCGGCGATCAGGTTGCCCTCGTTGGCCTCCTTGGTCCGGACGCTGGCCCGCGTGCCGTCCAGGTCGACTTCAGACGTGGCGATGACCGTCGCCGCCAGTTCGGCCAGGCCGGCCTCGACCGGCTCGACGACCCGCTCGACCATCTCCGGGTCGGGCTCGACGGCGTCGTCGCAGGGGACGAAGCCGTTGCACGTGCCGCCGGCCACGCGGACGGGGCCGCTGCGCTCTTCCATGATGTCGACGAGGTTGCCGTTCTGGTCGAACCCGGCCACCAGCTGGCCGACATAGCGGTAGGAGCCGGAAGTGGTGACGATCGGCACCTGGCGGCCGGTGCGGTCGGTGGCCATCATCGGGTACGGGCCGGCGACCGCGCCCTCATCGCCGGGGATGAGCAGGTCATCGGCGTTGGCCAGCAGTTCATCGCCGCCGCCGGCGATGACGATGTCGACATGCCGCAACTGGCCGACCAGGGCGACCTCGTTGGCGATGTCCTGCAGGTGGCTGGCCAGGATGATGTGCCTGATGCCGCGCTGGTTCATCCGGTTGGCCGCGCTCTGGACCGCGCCGGCCACGTCGGCCGAGACGCGGACGTTGCGCGGCGAGGAGACGAACGGCAGCGTCGGCGTTTCGAGGCCGATGATGCCGACCTTCACCCCACCCGTGCTGACGACGACGTTCGGCCGGATGACCCCGGCGTCAACGTAGGCCTGCAGCGCCGGCTCGTCGCTGAAGTCGAGGTTGGCCGAGATGTAGGGCGGCGGGTTGTCATAGCCGGCGATGAAATCGGCCAGCACGTCCGGCCCGAAGTCGAAGTCGTGGTTGCCCAGGTTGACCGCGTCATAGTCGATCAGCTCCATGGCGATGGTGTCATAGAAGGGCACGCCGTCGGCCAGGCCGACGCTGAACTCCGGCCCGGCCAGGAAGTTGTCGCCGGAGGAGATCATCAGCACGCCGCGCCGCACGCCGGGCTCGCGGGGGATGGCCAGCGGGGCCTCGGCGCGCAGGTTGTTGACCACCGTCAGGAACCGGGCCGCGCCGCCGAAGTCTTCCAGGCCGGCGCCGGCGTTGATCACCTGGGACTCGCCGTCGTTGTTGTGCAGCAGGGTCAGCCAGAACCGGACCCGCGCCGTGGGTGCGTCGGGTTGGGCGCTGACGGTCGAGGTGACGACCATCAGCAGCACGATCACGAGTAACAGAACCGTCTTCCGTTTCACAGTTGTTCTCCTTTGCCTGGGTCGCAGGCCAGTGATAGAGGGACACGTGGGGGCGGCGCAACGGGCGACGCTCCCCGCACCGGTCACGCGGGCCGGCGCAGATACACACTATTAAAGGAGGCAAAAGGACTGGCTTCGGGCGGCGGTGTTTGGCTCGATGGGCAGCGCAGGCGACGGCTGGACGGTGGAGGTCGGCCCCTGGCAAACCGGGCAGCAATCGCCCCGCCTGGGTACATCTTAGCAGGAACGCGGCCGGGATTCAAGACGCGGCCGAAACCGGCCTGCGTCTCTGGCTACGGTCCGGGGCGGATGCCCCTGTCCTCCAGCCAGTGCCCGACCACGGCCGCTGTCCCCTCCGGGTCTTCGGCGGCCAGCATGTGGCCCAGCCCCTCCATCTCGACGAACGCGGCCGCGGGCTGCGACACCTGCCACAGCGCCCAGGCCTCTGGGAAGAGGGTGTCAGACTCGGTCCCGCGGACGGCCAGCGTCGGCACGCTCAGCCGGGGCAACTCGTCCCAAACGTTGGCCGGCGGCCGGGCATAGAAGCGCGCCTCCCACTCGCGGGGGAAGCGCAGGACGACTTCGCCGGTGGCCGGGTCGTCGCGCAGTCCGGCGTTGACGTAGTCCCACAGCGCCTCGTCCGACCAGCGGCCGAAGACGGGCTTGTCGCGGAAGCGGGCGAAGGCGTCGTCGCGGCTCGCCCAGCGCTCGCGCCGGCGCAGGGCGGCCTGGACCATCGGCCGGGCGTCGGCCGCGTCGGGGTTGGCCCGGGCCAGTTCCAGCACGGCCGGCGGCAGGAAGACCGGCTCGATCAGCACGACGGCCCGGAAGCGCTCCGGCTGCCGCCGCGCGGCCAGCATCGTCGCCACCGCGCCGAGGGACACGCCGACGCCGACGACCTGCGGCAGGGCCTGCTCGTCGAGGAAGCGCAGCAGGTCGGCGGCGATGGCGTCCCAGTCCCAGTCGATGAGGTCCTGCGGCCGTCCGGGGTCGGGCGCGCCGGGGGTCAGGGGCCAGAGCGGCCGCTGGTGGGCGGCCAGGACGCGGAAGCCGCCGCTGAACGGGGCCAGGAAACGCCGGAACACGCCCGGCGGGTAGGCGTTGGGATGCGAGAAGTGGAGGGTAGGGCCGCGGCCGCCGAAGTCGTCGTGGGGGATCATGAAGTGAAGTGGTCAGTGGTCAGTGAATAGTGATCAGTGAGCAGTGGTCAGTATAGCAGCTTTCGGGCCACGCTCCTGCAGAGCTTCCGATCACTGTCCACTCGCCACTGCCCACCGTCCACTACTCACGCCCCCCTCGGCGTGTAATGCCGCTTCAGCCACCGGCTCAGGCCGTCCAGACCGGGGAAGAGGACGCGCTCGGTCACGTTGGCCTGGTCGAGCTTGTCGCGGATCTCCCACTTCAGCCCGGCCGGGATGACGAACTTCGTCGCGTACGCCGGGTGGGCCTGAAGCCAGTCGTCGACGGCGACCGTCGGCGAGGAGAGCACCGACAGCAGCGCGTACTGGTTGACCACCCGATCGTCGAGCGACGGCGGCTCCAGGAAGAGCAGGAACGGCTCGTCGCCGATGCTGCCCAGGGCTTCCATGCTCGGCGCGACCCGCTCCAGCATCTCAACCGTGAACAGGTCGGCCCCTTCGGCCGCCAGTTCGCCGCGCATCTTCACCGGCAGGGCGGCGTGGACCTTGACGTAGTCGACGGCCCAGATGGCGGCGTCGCGGGTGAATGCGTCCAGGTCGGCCGTGGCGAAGTGCATGGCGATGTAGGGCGAGAAGGTCCAGTCCATCAGCCGGGTGGGCAGGCCGTGGTGCTGGGCCAGGGTCAGCCAGTTCCACATCGAGTCGCGCGGCACGGCGTCGCGGTGGGCATACTTGCGAAAGTTGCGCAGCAGGTGGCGCTCCAGCCGTTCGTAGCCGTGGCCGAGGCGCATCAGCGAGGTCGTCATCGGGTAGCCGGCATCCGACAGGCCGCGGAAGGCGACCTGCGCCCGAAAGCGGCGAATGTCCTCCTGCCAGCTCGGCTGGAAGAGCTTCTCGTGCAGGTCGAGCCAGCTGCTGACGTGGACTTCGTTCATGAGGGAGAGTCTACCAACCGGAGCGGCGAACTGCGACCGTC
>CAYRBP010000077.1:5217-7745 GCA_964422535.1 uncultured Ardenticatenaceae bacterium
CGCGGGTGTGCGATCCAACGGCCGCGTCCCGCCGCGTTCATCCGCGGTATCCGTGTCCCGTCTTCTGCCGCAAGACCTTCCTGCTACACTTGCCTCACCGTAAGATCGACTTTATACTGTCGGCATTAACCGCGGTTAATCTTTCGCGAGGGTGACGCATCGGTGAGTAGCGCGAAGGCCGAAACCGATCTTGAAATCCGCGATCTTTCCCCCGAGCCGGAGGCCGAATGGCGACGGCTGCTATCCTTCGTCGGCTTCAATTCAGATGACAAACGGGCCATGGCCCGCACCGTCGAGGCGCTCCTGCGGCGCGCGCCGGAGATGGTCGTCGGCACCTACGCCCACCTGCAATCGTTTCCCGAGACGGCGGCCGTCCTCGGCTGGGAGAGCGGCGCCGACGAGGCCCACCTGGAAGAGCGGCGGCGCTTCTTCACCGTCTGGCTATCGCGCACGCTGGGGATGGACACCAGCGACGAGTTCGCCCGCTACCTCTTCCGCGCCGGCCAGTACCACGCCGCCCACGGCCCGCGCGGCATCCACGTCCCGCCCGCGTACGTCACCGCCTCCGTCGGCCTGATGGGCGCGGCCTTCGCCACGGCGATGGCCGAGGCGGGCCTGCCGGGCGACGTCATCGGCCCGGCCCTGGCCGGCTGGAACAAGTATCTCTCCGTCCAGCTCCACCTGATGCACCTGGGCTACCAGGTGGCGCGGGAATTCGGCAGCGGCGACTTCCCCCTGACGGTCGCCCTCTATGGCCGGCTGCGGCAAGTTGCCGGGCGGCGAACGCTGACCGCCTATGCCCGCGAGGGCGACACGCTGGGATCGCTGCTGCGCAAGTTCTTCAACTACGTCCCCGAGCTGCGGGCCGACTGCCTGCAACCCGTCTGGCATTCGCATGAGAAGGAGACCTCGCACTGGGTGGAGGTGTACCAGACCTATACGCCAGCCCCAGGCGGGTGGCGTTTCCTGCTCAACGGCCGCAACGCGGCCTTCGCCGGAGGATTCAACAAGCCCGTGAAGCGAGACGATGTCATCAGCATCTTCCCGCCCGGGCGCTGACTGTGTAAACCGTACCAGCCTGAACACCAGAGGAGGTGATGACCTGCCGTTCGTTACCAGCGTTTGAAGCGATCTAGCCAATCGCACTTTGCCGATACGGGTTTTCCGGGAGCCCTGGACCATGCAGCAGACCAGAGAGGAAGGTAACTCATGACAACAGTAGGTGGATTTGCCAACAACGTAGCCCATGTCGACCTGACTGCCGGGACGGTTGACTACCAGCCCATCCCCGACGAATGGGCGCGCAAGTACATCGGCGCGCGCGGCCTGGGGGTGAAGTACGTCTTCGAGAACGGCCCGAAGGTGGAGCCTCTTTCACCGGACAACATCCTGTGCTTCATGAACGGCCCGCTGACCGGCACGGCCGCCAACATGAGCGGCCGGATGGCTATCGTGACCAAGTCGCCGCTGACGGGCACGGTCACCGACAGCCACCACGGCGGCTGGTCGGCGGCGCGCCTGCGCTGGGCGGGCTTCGACGGCCTGATCTTCAAGGGCAAGGCGGCCGCGCCCGTCTATGCCTACATCGAGGACGGCAAGCTCGAACTGAAGGACGCCTCGGCCGTCTGGGGCATGGGCGTGCATGACACGGTCAAGCACTTCCAGAACCTGTACGGCGAGAAGGACCTGACCGTCATCGCCATCGGCCAGGCCGGCGAGCACCAGGTCCGCTTCGCCTCGTGGGTCAACGAGAACGACCGGGCCAGCGGCCGGGGCGGCACGGGCGCGATCGGCGGCAGCAAGAATCTGAAGGCCATCGTCGTGAAGGCCAAGAAGGCCATGCCGCGGCCGGTCAACAAGGACGAATGGAAGAAGGCCCACGACCGGGCCCTGTCCGTCATCATGGACGAGGCCAACATCACCAGCCCCAACAAGGGCGGCCTGTCGCTTTACGGCACGAACGTGCTGATGAACATCACCAACACCATGGGCGCGCTGCCGTCGTGGAACGGCAAGGTCACCGGCTACGGCGATGAGTGCGAGAACCTGAGCGGCGAGCACGTCTATGACACCATCCTGGTCGACCACCCAACCTGCCACGCCTGTCCGGTGCACTGCAAGAAGGAAGTCGAACTGAAAGAAGGCCAGTATAAGGGCCTGCGGATGGAGAGCGTCGAGTACGAGTCGGCCTGGGCGCTGGGCGCCAACTCCGGCCACCACGACATCGACACCGTGGTCAAGCTCATCGACCAGTGCAATGACTATGGCATGGACACGATCGAGCTCGGCAACGTCTTCTCGACCTACATGGAAGCGACCGAGAAAGGCTATGTCAACGGCCACGGCAGCCTGGCCTGGGGCGCGACCGACCGGATGGTGGAGCTGGCCCGGATGATCGCCCACCGTGAAGGTGTGGGCGACGCGCTGGCCGAAGGCCCGGCCCGCTTCGCGGCGAGCATGGGGCACCCGGAAGTGGCGAACACGGTCAAGGGCCAGTCGATCCCGGCCTATGACCCGCGCGGGTTGAA
>CAYRBP010000078.1:0-7017 GCA_964422535.1 uncultured Ardenticatenaceae bacterium
ATCTACACCCGGCTACCGAAGGCGCTTGACCAGGGCGATGACCTGATGACCGGGAACGAGATCGTCCGCGCCCGCGGCCAGGGCGTCGGTTATCTCTCACCCGAAGATGCGATCGCCATGAGTGCCGCGGGCCCGCTACTGCGTGCCAGTGGTGTGCCCTACGACGTTCGCCGGGCAGAGCCCTACTCCTACTACGAGCACCTCGACTTCGACATCGCCGTCCGCTACAACGGCGACATCTATGACCGGTACCTTGTCCGCATGGACGAGATGCGCCAGAGCCTGCGTATCCTGGAACAGGTATTGCCCCACCTGCGCCGGACAGAAGGCGCGCCCATCGTGACGGATAAGCCGCAGTATGCGCTGCGAGCTCCGCGCGCCGGCGAGTCTTACGGGCGGGTGGAAGGGCCGAAGGGTGAGCTTGGCTATTACGTGACGACGCAGCGCCGCGGCGGCAACCCGGAGCGTTACCACGTCCGCGCCCCATCGTTCATCAACCTGACGGCGCTTGGCCAGATGTCCAAAGGATACAAGGTCGCCGACGTTGTCGGCATTCTCGGCAGCATTGATATCGTTCTTGGCGAAGTGGATCGCTAAGCAGGATCGCAGCAAAGAGTAACCATGTACGGATCAGGAATTCTCAAAGGCCTTGGGGTCACCCTGAGACACTTTGTTCAGACCTATGTCGACGACTTGCGCTGGGTGGGCAAGGGCGGGCGTTATTACAATGACGAGGCTTTTGCCGTCCGACAGAGCCTGAAGAACGAAGGCGTCATCACTGTCTTCTATCCGGAAGAGAAGCTGCCGGTGCCGGAGCGTTTCCGCTTTGTGCCCTTCCTGGTCACTGACGACCCGCCTCCCGGCCAGCGCTGGGGTCATGATTGGTGTACCTCATGCGGAATCTGCGCCAAGGTGTGCCCTCCGCAGTGCATCTGGATCGAGCGCGGCAAGCAGCCCAACGGCCGCCCGAAGCCGGAACCGGTCAACTTCTACATTGACATCGACATCTGCATGAACTGCGGCCTGTGCGCCGAGTTCTGCCCGTTCGACGCGATCAAGATGGACCATGACTATGAGCTGGCCAGCTTTGACCGCACCACGGCCCATATTCACGACAAGGCCCGGCTGAGCAAGCCGATCAGCTACTGGCGGGAGATCGCGCCCAAGAAGGCCGGCGCTGAAGCCGCGGCGCGCGACTTTGTGGAGCTGCAGAAGACGAAGAAGAAGGACCGCGAGGGCGGCGACAGCCGCGAGGAGCGGCTTGCCGAAGCGATGGCCCGCCAGCTGCAGTACAAGGGTCTCTACTATTAACCTGCGTCCGGGTGGGGCCACGCAGCCGCCTGCTCGCTTGACGTCATCGAAGTCGCTCCGCAGGGAGCGACTTCGCTATCAGGCGCTGAACGGCCGTCCTGCACGTGAGCGCAGGCGCGTTGGGGCCCGGTTCGCGGGATCGGGATAAGGACAGACATGTTCGGAAAGAAGCAAGAATCGAACCAACTGACAGAAGAGCTTGTGATGAAGGCGCTGGGGACGGTCATTGAGCCGGAACTGCACCGCGACCTTGTCTCACTCAACATGGTCCGCAACCTCAAGCTGGAGGGCAATGACGTCAGCTTCACGATCATGCTGACGACGCCTGCCTGCCCGCTGCGGGGCAAGATGGAGGCCGATTCCCGTGCCGCGCTCGCCAGGGTGCCGGGCGTTGGTCGGGTGACGATCAACTGGGACGCCAATGTGCCCGCCGACCGGCGAATCGACGCGCAGGTGGGCCAGTCATTCCGCAACACCATTGCCGTATCGAGCGGCAAGGGCGGTGTGGGCAAGACGACGGTCGCGGTCAACCTGGCCATCTCGCTTGCGATGGAGGGCGCGCGAGTCGGCCTGCTCGATGCCGACATCCTCGGCCCGAATGTGCCGATGATGATGGGTCTGGAGGAGATGCCGCCACCGCGAAACCGCAAGATGGTTCCGGCGGAGCAGTACGGCGTCAAGTTCATCTCGATGGCCTTCCTGACGAAGCCTGACCAGCCGCTCATCTGGCGGGGGCCGATGCTCCACAGCGCCATCCGTCAACTGCTGACAGACGTCGAGTGGGGCGAACTTGACTACCTGGTTATCGACCTGCCCCCGGGAACGGGGGACGCGCAGTTGACGCTGGCTCAGGTCCTGCCGCTGACCGGGACGATCATCGTCACCCAACCGATGCAGGTGGCCGCGGCCGATGCGCTGCGCGGGCTGAAGATGTTCGAGAAGCTGGAGGTGCCCATCCTTGGCGTGGTAGAGAACATGAGCGGGGATTTCTTCGGCACCGGAGCGGGGCAGGCGCTTGCCGACAACTATGCGACGGCGTTTCTGGGCACGATACCGATGGACGCCAACGTCCGCATCGGCGGGGACGATGGGAGGCCGATTGTTGTGGCATTCCCTGACTCGGACGCGGCGCGCGCCTTGCGCGATGTTGCGCGGCTGGTCGCGGCGCGGGTCAGCGTGCTGACGCTGCAAAAACAGGCGGAGAATATCATCCCCATCCAGCTCATCGGTTGATGAGCCTGGAAGAAAGGTGAACGGCCGGCAGACAGTCCGGCCGTTCTTCGATCCGGCGGCGGGTGGTCATTTTGCGAATTTTCGCTATAACTGTGACGTTAAGTCCTAACCGAATGCTTTACCCGAGGGAATAGTCCAATGGCCACAGTACTGGCGCCTGGCGAAACCTCTGATTACGTGGGCATCCGCTTCCAGAAACTTGGGAAGCTGTACCACTTCAAAGTCGGCGAACCGAAAGACCTCGCCCCCGGCGATTATGTCGTTGTCGAAACGAAACGCGGCAAGCAGTTGGGGCAGGTCATCGCCTACATCGATCCAGAGGAAATACATAACCGGAAGGGCGTTCGCCCTGTCCAACGCAAAGCGACGCCTCGCGACCTGGTGATGAAACAGGTCTGGGAGTCACGAGAGCTTGACGCGCTGATCACCTGCCGCGAGGAGGCATCCAAGCAGAACATCAAGGACGCCAAGTTCGTCAAGGCTGATTTCAGCTTTGACGGCTCCTGGCTGACCATCTCATACACCACGGAGAACAAGCGCATTGACGTGCGCAGTCTCCAGAGCAACCTGGGACGCCTGCTTCGCACCCGAGTCGAGATGATGCTCGTCGGTCCCCGCGATGTGGCGAAAGTGATGGGCGGCTATGGCGCGTGCGGCATCCCCCGGTGCTGTTCCACGTTCCTGACCGAGTTCAGCCCGATCTCCATCCGGATGGCGAAAGAGCAGGGTATTTCGCTCAGCCCGCAGGAGATCACCGGCATGTGCGGCCGCCTGCGCTGTTGCCTGGTCTATGAGTACGAGCAGTACGTCGAGGCAAAGAAGAACCTGCCGAAGCTCAACAAAATCGTCGGCACACCCTACGGCGAAGGCAAAGTCGTCGAGGTGCGCGCCCTCCGGGACTCCGTCGTTGTGCTGGTGGGCGAGGAGTACCACGAAGTCCAGCGCCATGAGTTCGAACCCCTGGAAGAGCTCGAGGCCCTGAAAGCAAAGGCCGAAGCCGGTTGCGCCAAGCACGAAGGCGGCGGTTGCGACTGCGGGGCGAAGAAGCCGGAGGGCGAGGCGGACGATGAGCTCCAAGGGTAAGGCGGACGCCTGGGCGACAGTCGATCGCTACGTTCGTGACCGCGGCCTGCGGCGTCATATGGCGGCCGTCGGTGTGGCCATGGCCTTCTATGCCCGCCGGCTGGGCGAGGACCCGGAAGCATGGGAGACGGTCGGCATCCTCCATGACTTCGACTGGGAGATCCATCCCAACCTCAACGAGCATCCGACGAAGGGCGCGGAGATCCTTCGCGCCGAGGGCTGGGACGAAGACACCATCCGGACCATCCTGTCGCACTACACGGAAGGAACCGGTGTGGCGCGGGAGCAGCCGGTCGACTTCGCCCTCATGGCCTGCGATGAGATCACCGGTCTGATCATCGCCACGACCCTCGTCAAACCGACGAAGAGCATCGCCGAGGTCACGGTTCAGTCGGTACGCAAAAAGTGGAAAGACCGCGGCTTCGCGGCCGGCGTTGACCGCGACGATGTTGCCGCCGTGACATCCGAGTTCAGCGAGGCATGCTTCAGTGGCGAGCTGGAGTTCTGGAGCCATGTTGAAAACGTCCTCGTGGCGATGCAGGCTGCTGCGGCCGAACTTGAACTTGACGGCCGTCTGGCACAGCCCGCCTGACCCGAATGTCCCCACAAGAATCGTTGACGGTCGCTGAGGCGCTGGGGATCGTCCTGGCCTCGGTTGACCCGCTTCCACCCGAACGCGTTTCGCTCCTTGAGGCGCTCGGCCGCGTCCTGGCCGAACCGGTCCTGGCCCTAGAGGATCTGCCTCCATTTGCCAACTCCTCGATGGACGGCTATGCCGTTCGCGCCGTCGATACGGCCAGTGCTGCGGCGGAGTCCCCCGTCTCGCTGCGCGTTGTTGCCGATATTGCCGCCGGGACGCCGTCGGACCGGGCCTTGACGGCGGGGACTGCGGCGCGGATCATGACCGGCGCGCCCATGCCGGCCGGCGCGGACGCGGTCGTTCCGGTCGAAGACACCGACGAGCCCTGGCGCGGAGCCGAGCGGCCGCTGCCGGAGCGGATCGCGATCCGGCGCGCCGTGAACCCCGGTGATTACGTGCGCGGCCCTGGTGAAGACATCCGCGCGGGCACGACGGTCCTTGAGGCGGGCCACGCCGTTCGGGCGCAGGAAGTGGGCGTGCTGGCGTCGATGGGCGTTGTCGAGGTGCCGGTGGTCAGGCGGCCGCGCGTCGGCATCCTGGCGACGGGTGATGAACTGGTAGATGTCGACCGGCCGCTCGGTCCCGGCAAGATCCGCAACAGCAACAGCTATGCCCAGGCCGCCCAGGTGCTGGCGCTGGGTGGCGAGCCGGTCCTGCTTGGTATCGCCGGTGACAGGCCGGAGGACGTGCGGGAGAGACTGCACGCCGGCCTGGCCCGCGGCGTCGATCTCTTTGTCAGCTCGGCGGGCGTGTCAGTCGGCGCGTATGACGTCGTGAAAGCGGTTCTGGAAGAGGAGGGTAAGATCCTTTTCTGGCGCGTGCGCATGCGTCCGGGTAAGCCGCTGACCTTTGCCGTCTACCACGGCCTACCGTACCTGGGCCTGCCGGGCAATCCCGTGTCAGCCATGGTCTCGTTCGAGCGTTTCGCCCGTCCGGCCATCTTGAAGCTGGCCGGACATCGCGACCTCCAACGGCCGACCGTGGAAGCGATGCTGTTGGAGGACATCACGTCCGACGGCCGCGAGAGCTACCTCAGGGCCATCGTTCGGCGTGATGGCGCGGGCTATACAGCGACCACGACCGGCAGCCAGGGATCGCACATCCTCACGTCGATGACGCGGGCGAACGCCTTGCTGTTGGTTCCGGAAGGGGTAAAAGAAGTGCCGGCCGGTACGACCCTGACCGCGGTCATGATCGACTGGCCGGCAACTGTCTTCTAAGGTCCGACGCAGGAGTGGGGGCTGTGCCGGTCTAGTTCTCGCCCTGCAGTTGCAGGGTGCGGTTCAGGAGTTCTTCCTGCATGCGGCGCTGGTCGGCGGACCGCTGTTTCTTCGAACGGGCAGGACGTTCCTGGGCTTTAACCTCGCTGATGGCTTCGTTGCCCAACGCGCGCCGCAGGGCGATCTCCATCGCCGTCGGCACTTCTTCGGCTTCGTCGTCCACGAATTGTTCCCAGTCCTCGTTCTGCTCGCGACGGCCGCCGGAGCGCTTGCCGCTGCCGGACGAACGCTGGCCGCCGCCCGCGGGGCGCTGGCCGCCTGACGGCCGCGAGCCACCACCCTGAGGCCGCGTTCCGCCGCCCTGAGACCGCGCACCGCTGCTCTGGGCCCGCGCTTCGGGCATGTCTTCACCTTCCGGCTTCTCCATCAGCGCTTTCATGCTCAGGTCGATGCGCCGCTTCCGGCGGTTGAAACCAAGCACCTTGACCTTGACCGGGTCACCGACGCGCACGACGTCGCCCGGGTGTTTGACGTAGTCATGGCTCAGCTCGCTGATGTGGACCAGGCCTTCACGCTCGGCGCCGATATTGACGAATGCGCCGAAGTTCTCCAGCCGGCTGACCGTGCCCTCGTAGACCTGGTCGGGCTGGAGGTCGCTCCAGTCCACGGCCAGCGGCTCGACCATTGTCAGCATGACCTGACCGCGCTCGGGGTCGACCTTCTCGACCCAGACCGTCACCTCATCCCCGACGTTCAGAACGTCCGACACGCGATTGACCTGCTCGTTGCCCATCTTGGAGATGTGGACAAGGGCGGTCGCCTCGAAGCCGAGGTCAATGGACGCGCCATAAAGCTCAAGCCGTTTGACCTTGCCGGTCAGTTTGGTTTTTGGTGTTAGCTCCGCGAGGCTGGTGGGCCCGCCGTTGGCCGTGCTTGCTGGCGCACTGGCGGGCTCCGATTCGGGAGTTTCCTCCGCGACGATTTCGATTTCTTCTGTGCTCATGACAGAACTCTCCTGCGTTGGCGTAAAATAAGGGCACATTTTCGATGTGCCCGTGATCAAGCGATTTAGTTGTTCATAGGCCGAACGACGCCGCGCCACTAGGGACGTGCTTGGATTATAACCCGCCCATTTCGGGTGTCAACCGAATCGCGCGGCCGTTCAGGATCGCCTATAGACGTCTCGCCCGCGCCGCCGCGGCCTTTAGAATTCGCCCGGCTCCAGCAAGTCCTCGTCAGCCGGGTCCTGGCCGTTGCCAACGACAGGGACGACCGGTGTTCCCGCCACCGTCTGGCGGATCGCCTGCTCCAGTTCTGCCAGGATAGATGGGTTCTCCATCAGGAAGACCTTGGCATTCTCGCGGCCCTGGCCGAGCAGCATGTCACGATAGCGGAAATAGGCGCCGCGCTTGTCGACGATGCCGTAGTTGGTCGCCAGATCGAGCACATCACCCGAGACGGAGATGCCCTCATTGTACATGATATCGAACTCGCACTCAGTGAAGGGCGGGGCGACCTTGTTCTTCTTCA
>CAYRBP010000079.1:0-6418 GCA_964422535.1 uncultured Ardenticatenaceae bacterium
TTGAAACGATCGAGTTGTACCTGAAGACTGTAAGGGAAGATGGTTAAGTATACAGGTTAACCTGCACTGCCTACCTGCTTGCCTAACATTTGTTCGCGTCAATGGCTTAATGCGCATGGCGCTAGCATCTGAACAACCGCATACATCCGCTGACCCGCTTCGACCCCTTCGGCAACTTCCGCGGCGCGCCGCCAACGACCAACCCCGGCACGACGGACCACGGTTTCACTGGACATCGCCACAACAACACCGGTTCGCCGGATTTGGGCCTTCTACATGAACGCCCGCTACTACCTGCCGGAGGTGGGGCGGTTCATCAGCCCGGATACGATCGTGCCATTTCCGGGGAATCCCAGTCCGCTCTCCGACGATAGGCCCTGACCACTTCGGCCATCACGGCCAGGGCGATCTCTTCCGGCGTCGCCGCGCCGATGTCGAGGCCGACCGGCGCGTGAATCCGCCCCAGTGCCTCCTCGGTGGCGCCCCGCGCCAACAACCGTTCCCGCCGCCCGGCATGGGTCTTGCGGCTGCCCAGCGCGCCCACATAGAAGGCCGGGCTGTCGAGCGCCGCGGCTAGCGCCGGATCGTCGATCTTGGGATCGTGCGACAGGGTGACAATCGCCGTGCCGGCCGTCAGCCGCAGCCCGACCAGCGCCTCCGCCGGCCAGGCCTGGATCAGCCGGTCGACGTGGGGAAAGCGGTCGGCGCTGCCGAACGCGCGTCGCGGATCGACCACAACCGTCCGGAAGCCGACGACGCTTGCCAGGCTCGCCAGGGCGATCGCGATGTGGGCGCCGCCGACCATCACCAGGACCGGGGGCGGGGCCATGATGTCGGCGAAAAGCTCGACCTTGCCCAGCGCCACGCGGCCGGGGACGGCCTGCGCCAGCAGCGCGGCGCGCGCGCCTTCGTCCAGATCGGCCGCGCCGAGCGAGCCGGACGCCTCCCCGCCCTCGGTCAGGACGAGGCTGCGGCCGGTCACTTCCGCCGGACCGCGGACGATGACGCCCCGCGCGACTTGCCGGTCCGCCTCAAGCGCGGCCCGGATGACCTCGAATTCAGCCTCATCGAGCCGCTCCACGAAGACCTCGATCGTCCCGCCGCAGGCCAGCCCCACCTCCCAGGCCGTCTCGTCGGCGACGCCGAAGCTGAGCAGGCAGGGCGCAGCGCCTGCCAGGACCTCCAGCCCGGCCTCGACGACCGCGCCTTCGACGCAGCCGCCGCTGACGGAACCGGCCAGGCCGCCGCCGGCCGTGAAGGCCAGCTTTGCCCCAGTGCGGCGAGGGGCTGAACCCCAGGTGGCGACGACCGTCGCCAGGCCGACAGGCCCCTCGTCATTCGCCAGCCAGCGGCTGATGTCAGCCATCACTTCGCGCATGATCCGCTTACCCGTGTCTGATTCTAGACGACGGTGATTCGCAGCACAATAGAGGTAAGCCGCGCGGCGCTCGACTCGTCTGACAGCAAGACGGGGATGAACTGCTTCCAACCCGCACCGTCTTCGCCCTTGTGACTTTGTATAATCCGATATATTCCGAACCGGCGCAGGCCGAGGAGACCCGATCATGAGTGAAAAGCAGCTTGAAATCGCGACACTGGGAGGCGGTTGTTTCTGGTGTCTTGAGGCCATCTACCAGGACGTGCAAGGCGTCGAAGGAGTCGTTTCCGGCTACGCCGGCGGCCATGTCCCAAACCCAACCTATGAAGAAGTCTGCGGCAAGAAGACCGGGCATGCCGAGGTGGTCCAGGTCTATTTCGACCCGAGCCTGATCAGCTATGGCGACATCCTCGACATCTTCTGGCGCATCCACGACCCGACGACGCCCAACCGCCAGGGCAACGACGTGGGCCCGCAGTACCGGTCAGCCATCTTCTATCACGACGACACCCAGCGAGCGATTGCCGAGCGTTCGAAAGCAGCGGCCGCGGCAGAGCGCATCTGGCCCGACCCAATCGTGACCGAGATTGCCCCACTTGACGCCTTCTATGTGGCTGAGGACTATCACCAGAACTACTTCAAGGACAACCCGAACCAGCCCTACTGCCAGTACGTGATCGACCCGAAAGTACGCAAGTTCCGCAAGTCCTTCCAGCAGAAGCTGAAGCAAGGGAGCTGATGGCCCAATCTGTCCAGGCGCGGTCATGAACCGGCCGCGCCCGGCGCCCCGGGTCAGTTCGCCCGAAACAGCCAAACGCCTTCATCGTCTGCGGCCCGGCTGTCGCAAGAACGACGCCGGGCTGGAGATGGTGGAGCCCCCCAGCAGTCCGATCTCGCGGTCACCCTTGCAGAGCAGGCCGTCCAGGCCCGGCTCGAAGCTATTCAACGCGCCAAAGCGGGCCGCCGACTCGTGCATCATCAGTACCCGGATCCCGGATTCCTCGACGCCTTCATGGGCCAGGACGATCTCGGCGCGTTCATTCGCATGCAACTCCTGTGAGCTCCCGCAGTTCAGGTGGGCGGCCGGTTCGGCCGCCGCGCCGGCAGCCCCTGTCCTCCGATTGACGGCCCGAAGCAGACCATTACAATGGGAACGGAGCCTCGCATGCGTTCCGCAAGGCTCATCGACAAGGAGTAGGACATGAAACAGAATGCCCATCTTGGAAGGTCAACCACCATCGCCGGCATCGTGGCCCTCGCACTCCTGGCGCTGGTCGCCGCCTGGCTGCGGCCGTCGCTGGCCGCGCGTGGCGGCGATCCGCCTCCTGATCTGCCCGCCTTTGAGGGCGAGCCGGTCAGCGAAACATTCGCCGCGCCGGACCTTGCAGCCCGGCAGGCCGGCATCCCGCAGCAGGCACAGGGCTGGACGGTCGTTCTCGATGAGGACTTTGAGAACGGCATCGACACCGGCATCTGGTTGAACGTCGACCGCGACGGGACGGAGAACGGTGAATACAAGTGGGGGACGCGGGCGGTTGACAACCCGCTCAATAGTGGCGACGAGAGCGCCTGGGCCGTTGGCGGCGGAGCCAACGGCAGCGGGCTCAACATCGCGAACAAGGGCTACCCGAAGAACGCCAACTCGTGGCTCATCCACGGGCCGTTCAGCATGGCCGGCGTCTATGATGCCCAGTTGAGTTTCAACTACTTCATGCAGGCCGACAGCGGCGACACGTTCGCCGTGCTGGTCTCCACCGACGGGACGACCTGGCAGGGAAAGCAGGTGGACAACGGCGGCACCGGCAATTGGGACGGCCGCAGTGTCAACCTGGATGACTACCTGGGCAAGCCGGTTGTCTACATCGCCTTCCGGTTCCAGAGCGACGCAAACGGCCCGGCCAACAATAAGAAGAAGGGGGCCATGGTCGACGACATCGAACTGAGGCTGGACTTCGGCAACCGGCAGTACCTGCCCCACATCCAGGTCCAGCCGTCGCCGACGCCCACCGCGACGCCGACCGTGGTGCCGACCCCCACGCCGACGGCGACGCCGCCGAGCGGCAACTATCTCAACGATTTCACCAACGATGTGAACGGCTGGGAAGTCCGCCGCCACGACAATGGCGCCAGCTTCGGCTTCCAGCACCGGGGCGATTCGGACGGCGGCCGCCAGGGATTCCTGGAGATGGAACTGACCAGCACCGATTCGTTCTTCACGATGTCGCCGCTGGTCGCGGCCAAGCAACCGCCGTACAACATCGAGATCATGGCCAAGTTGAAGGACCCGCGAGACCGCCACATGTACGGCGTCGTCTTCGGCGGGGACTGGAACGGCCAGGCCTGTCCCACGGCCGGCTTCACGTCCTGCTTCAACCGCTACTACGAGCTGCGCGTGCAATACCGTGACACCGGCGGCAAGCGCTTCCAGGAAGTCAAACTGAAGCGCATTGACAGCCACGACGGCAACGGTGAGCCGGTCGGCACGACGCTCGTGGATTGGACCAAGGGCGGGAACGTCGGCACCGATGACTGGGTCGAAATCGATGTTTATGTCAGCGCCAGCGGGACGATCAACATCTCCTGGAATGGCAAGTTCATCGCCCAGGCATACGATCCGACGCTCATCAACCAGCCGTACTTCGGGTTGCAGCTCATTACCCGCGAGAACGGCAGCGGCCGCGTCAAATTCGATTACATCAAGATCGACTAGGCGGCCGCGCGTCGGCTAACAAAAAGGCCATCCCGGTGGTCCGGGATGGCCTTTTTCGCGCCCAGTCAAGGACCGGCAGCTATTCCTGCCGTTCGCGCAGGTGCGGGTAGAGCAATACCTCGCGGATAGACTTGCTGTCCGTCAGCAGCATGGTCAGCCGGTCGATCCCCATCCCGAAGCCGCCGTTCGGCGGCATGCCGTAACGCATAGCCCGGATGTAGTCTTCATCGATCGGGTTGATCTCGTCCTCGTCCTGCCGGTACATCGCCTGGAGCCCCTCGAAACGGCGGCGCTGTTCCTGGGGGTCATTCAGTTCGGTGAAGGCATTGCCCATCTCGTAGCCGCCGATGAAGAACTCAAAGCGCTCGACGTGGTACGGGTCGCCCGGGATGCCCTTGGCCAGGGGCGAAATGTCGAGCGGGTAGTCCATGATGATCGTGGGCTGGATGAGCCGCGGTTCGACGAAGTCGCCGAGCAACCCGTCGACCAGCTTGCCCCAGGTCGCGCCGGGCGGCGCTTCGCCGCCGATGCTTTTCACCGCCGCGGCGAGGTCGGCCGCGTCCAGGTGCTCCATGTAGTCGATCTCCGTCACTTCGCGTATCGCTTCCCTCATGGTCACCCGCCGCCACGGCGGGGCGAGGTTGATCGCGTTGCCCTGGTACGTGATCCCGGTCGTCCCAAGCACCTGCTGGGCCGCATCGGCTACCATCCGCTCGGTGAAATCCATCACATCGCGATAGTCCCAATAGGCGGCATAGAACTCCAGCTGGGTGAACTCCGGGTTGTGCTTGAAGCTGACACCCTCATTGCGGAAATCGCGGCCGATCTCGTAGACCCGCTCGAAACCGCCAACGAGTAGCCGCTTCAGGTACAGCTCGAACGAAATGCGGAGGTAGAGGTCCTGCTTGAGCTGGTTGTGGTGCGTCGTGAACGGACGCGCGGCCGCGCCGCCGTAAAGCGGCTGCAAGATGGGCGTCTCGACCTCCAAAAACCCGTGGTCATCCAGGAACCGGCGCAGGGCATTGACCGTCCTGGCCCGGATGCGGAAGATATCGCGCACTTCCGGGTTCACCGCCAGGTCCGCATACCGCTGGCGATAGCGCTCCTCAATGTCGGCAAAGGCGCTGTAGCGGACGATCTCGCCGTCCACTTCCTGCTCCTTGGCAACCGGCAGGGGGCTGATCGACTTGCTCAGCGGCCGCCAGCTGCGCACCTGCAGGCTGACCTCTCCCGTGCGCGTGCGGAACATCGTCCCGGTCGCCTCGACGAAGTCACCCAGGTCGAGCAGCTTCCTGAACGTGTCATGCGACTCCTCGCCCAGTTCGTCGCGCCGCAGAAAGAGCTGCAGGCGGCCGTGCTCGTCGGCGATGTGGGCGAAGACCGTCTTGCCCATGTCGCGGACACTCATCAACCGGCCGGCGACGGTCGCCTCGACGGCGTCGCCCTCGCCCGCGGCCTCCAGCGCCGCGATCGCGGCAACGGTCGTGTGGCTGCGCCCGGCCCGCGGCGGGTAGGGGTCAATGCCCATCTCCGCCAGACGGGCGGCCTTCGCAAGGCGCTGTGCTTCAAGTGCGCTGGGTTCCCACGCCATCGTCTATGCCTCTCCCATGCTCTCACAAAAAAGCCCGTGGGGCGCGACGGCGTCCACGGGCATGGTCCTCATCCTCAGGGCGCCCGGCCTACTCGACCCGCACCACCCGGAACTCAGTCACGCCACGCGGCGCGTTGACACGCACCACGTCACCGACCTTCGCGCCAACCAGGACGCGGCCGAGCGGGCTTTCGTTGGAAATGCGGCCCTCGACCGGATCGGCTTCCATCGCGCCCACGAGCTTGTAGCGCTCTTCTTCGTCGCCGCCGATTTCAACGACTGTCACCCAGTCACCGATGAGAACAGTGTCGTGCGGCCGCAGATCTTCATTGATCAACTGGTAGTTGTTGAGAATGTCCTCCAGTTCCTGGATGCGACCTTCAAGGAACGACTGGGAGTTGCGAGCAGCCTCGAGTTCCGCGTTGTCAACGAAGTCATCATCCTGGCCATCTTCGAACGCGCGGTGGAGCCGGTCCGCTACTTCTTCGCGGCCAACCGTGCGCAGATGCTCCAGCTCTTTCGTGAGACGTTCCAGACCCTCTGGGGTCAGGAGTGTGGGTTTCTTTGCCAACATGGTTACTGCACCTGGAAGGAATTGAAAAAACCGCTGGGTCCAGCGGCATGAGAATCGTAACGACGAACCGGCCGTATTATATCAAGATCGGCCCCGTTGTAAAGTCCAGGGCCGATCTTGTCTGTGCGTACACACGCCGCGAGCCTACGCGGCGTGGGCTTCTGG
>CAYRBP010000080.1:0-6041 GCA_964422535.1 uncultured Ardenticatenaceae bacterium
GCTAACCCGGCGCGCCGGCTCAGGGCAGCAGCGGGAGGGCGCTCAGCTCGTCGAGCAGTGCCCGCGCGTCCGGCACACGTTCCGCGGGGTTGGCTGCCAGCAGTCGCCTGATAAGCGTGGTTAGCGCAGGAGGGATGTGTTCACCGCCGCGAAACGGGTCAGACTTCGGGTCGACGATCGCCAGCAAGGTCGCGGCCGCGTTGTCGCGGGCGAAGGGGTGGACGCCCGTCAGCATCTCGGCCAGCATGACACCGAGCGCCCACAGGTCGGCCCGCGCGTCCGGTTGCTGGCCGTGGCAGGCCTCGGGGCTGAGATAGGCGACGGTTCCGATGACGGCATCCGGCTCAGTCAGCCGGGTCTCGGCGCTGGGGCGGTAGGCCAGCCCGAAGTCCGACAATCGCGGCGATCCGTCGGCCGCCAGCAGGACGTTCTCGGGCTTCAGGTCGCGGTGGACGATGCCGAAACCGTGGGCCACAACCAGCGCCTCGGCCAACGCTCGGATGATGGCCGCCGCGCGCGCCGGCGGCAGCATGCCCTCGCGGTTCAGCAGGTCGCGCAGCGTCCCGCCCGGCATGTATTCCATGACGATCTCGGGCGGCTCCTCCGACACATGCAGGACCCGAACGATCGCCGGATGGTCCACCTTGCGCAGCACCTCGGCTTCCCGGCGAAAGCGGGCCAGCGCGGTCGGGTCGCTTTTCACGATCTCCGGCCGCAGGCGCTTGATCACGACCACCCGGCCGCTGGTGGCATCATGGCCCAGGTAGACGAGACCCATGCCACCCTCGGCCAGCGACCGCTCGGCGACGTACCGCCGTTCGGGCTCTTTCGGTGACGCCTGACGACGCGAGCCGGACGCGTCCGCGACGGCCTGCCCGGCCTGCAGGGCAAGCTCGACCGCCTGGTCAATCGACATGGCATAGCCATCCGTTCGAGCCGCGCGCAGGCTGTCGTCATCCAACCCGGCTTCAACGAGGGCCTGCGCCTCGGCGCGGAGCGGCCGCAGGACAGGCGCGATGAAGCGCAGCGTCCCGTCTTCGCGCCGGGCGTCGATGTTGGCCAGCAATCGGGAAGCGGACCCCAGATCACCCTGCCGCGCCGCCAGCAGCGCGACGCCATGCAAAGCACGGTAGAGCAGCCGCGTCGCCCCGGTCCCGTGCCAGTGCCGGAGCGGGCCGGCGAGAAGCGGCCAGACCACGCCCGGATCAGCGCCTTCGCTCAACGCCAGAAGCCCCAGGCTATGAATGCCGTAGGCAGTCCGCCCATTCAACTCCGGCGCGCTGGTCCCAAACTCCTGCTCGAGGATCCGGCGCGCTTCGGCAAAGTCTCCTTCCGCGTGTGCCACCTCAGCCAGATTCGCAACCGCGAGTGAACTCGCGAAACGCTCGCCGATCTGCCTGCCGACCTCCATCGCCTGTTCATATCGCGCTCGGGCCGCGGCGTAGTTCTCTTCCAGGTACTCAACGATGCCGTAATTGTTGAGCAGGAACAGCAGCGCCCAGGGATCCCTGACCTGGGCCTGCAGGGCCATCGACTCGTCCAGATAGGGCCGGGCCGCGTGGGGCCGGCCGGCCAGGATCTCGGTCAGGGCCATGTTGCTGAGCGTTTCCGCGATGGCGCCGGGGTCGGTCTCCAGTTCCAGAAGCTGGTCATCAAAGGCCAGCGACTGGGCGAAATCATCCCGGTGAAGCGCGGCCGCGCTGAGAATACGGAGAACATGCTTCTCGCCCCGCAGGGCATCTTCACCGCCAACCGCCTGCCAGAGCTCGAGGCTCGTCCTCGCCGCCTCCTCCGATTCCGGCGCGTGACCCACATTGGCATAGAGGTCAGCCAGCGCCTCATGGGCGGCGGCGCGCAAGGCCGTGGCCTGCTCGTCCAGATCCGCCATCAGCTGCCGCAGCCAGAAGAAACCCTCCTGGAACATGCCCTTGAACTTCCAGTACTCGGGCAGGGCGACGGCGATCCGGACGCCCTGCTCACGGGGGCCACCCGGCTCCAGCGCGTCAGTCATGATCGCCCGCAGTTCTTCATAGAACGAAGCGACGCGGTCGATTGAGTTGACCAGCGTTTCACCCGTCATCAAACGCGAGACCGCCGCGGTCGCCTCACCAAAGTGGCGGCGGTGCCGGTCGCGCGTCGCCTCCCACTCGGCCGCGGCGCGCAGTTGCTCGAGTGCGTACTCGCGCAGCACGACCAGCAGCCGGAAGCGCGGCTCGCCGCCTGTCTCCACCGGCTGGATCATGCTCTTGTCGACCAGCCCGGCGAGGGTTTGGGTCACGACCCATTCGTCCGCGTCATCCATCAGCGAGGCTGCGTCTGCCGGGGCGAACGTGCCGGCAAAGACGCCGAGACGCCGGAAGAAGCACTGCTCCTCCTCATCGAGCAGGCGATAGCTCCACTCGATCGCCCCGCGCAGCGTGCGCTGGCGCTCGGAGATGTGGCGCACCCGGGCGCTGAGGTCCAGGCTGGAACCGAGTTGCGACAGCAAGGCCGGCGGGTTGAGGAGCTTGCTGCGCGCCGCGGCGAGTTCGATGGCCAGCGGCAGGCCGTCCAGCCGGCGGCAGATCTCGACGACGGCCGGGGCGTTCTCGGCCGTCAGGGCGAAATTGGCCCTGACGGCCGCGCTGCGCTGGACGAACAGGGCCACGGCCGGGTAGTGGAGCAACCGTTCAGGGTCTCCCTCGTGAAGCGGCGGGAGGCCGAGCGGCCCGACCGGGACCTCATGCTCGCCATAGACGCGCAGCAACTCGCGGCTGGTAACCAGGAGGCTCAGCCCGTTCGCAGCGCTCAGAAGGGCCACCAGCTCACCGGCGGCCGCGATTACCTGCTCGAAATTGTCGAGTACCAGGAGCGCCTGCTTCGACTGAAGGCGGCCGGCTATAGCGTCCACCATCGGGACGTCCGCCTGTTCTTTCACGCCAATTACCTGGGCGATCTCGTGGAGGACGAGACCCGGATCCGTCACGGCCGTCAGGTCGACGAACCAGATACCGCCGGGGAAGCGGCCGGCGCCGGCCAGGGCGCGGGCCGCCTCGATGGCCAGCCGCGTCTTGCCCGTGCCGCCGGGGCCGGTCATCGTCACCAGGCGCACGCCCGGCCGCTCGACCAGGGCGACGAGTGCGGCCACGTCCGTCTCGCGGCCGACGAGCGGCGTCAGTGGGGCCGGCAGCGACGAGGGGCGCGTCGTCTCGGTCGAACCCGGAGCAGCCGGGTCGGGAGAGGCCGGGAGGGACGCCGGTTGCGCGGCCGCGAGCGGCGGCGGCAGGGGCGCCGCGACATCTGTCTGGCGGGCGAAGGCGACGAACCGCTCCTTCTCGCCGGCCGGCACGTCGAGGCAGTCGGCCAGCAATTCGGCCAACAACTTCGACGGCCGCCGCTCGTCGGCCTCGAACTTGCGAACGGTGACGAGCGAACAACCGGCACAGTCGGCAAGGTCTTGTTGCGTCAGGTCAAGCGCCCGCCGGCGACGCCGCAGCCAGGCGCCGAACGTCTCCTCCGTGGTATCCAATCGACCGATCGTCTCCTGCTTTTTCAGGCCACAGCCCCGCGGGCATTGTATCACTTTTTGTATCGCCGGCTGACCTTATGGGCGGGAGGGCGCTCTGCTTTACTACGGACAGTGCAGCGAACCAAACCAACCGAGGAGTATGAACAGGTGAAGCGAACCGAACAGGACCACGACCAGACCACGGGCCCGGCCGATCCGGGCAACTATCCGGGCGCTCAGGCTGCGACGGCGCAGACCAGCGCCGCCGGCCGGATCGATGCCCGCGCCGTCTGCCGCCAACCTTCGAGCACGGCCGGCGTTTGGCTCGAACCCTGTGAAATCAATCTGTAGAGCAAGAAAGAGGAAAGACATGAACGCAGAATCTCGCCGTATCCTACTTCTGACTATCCTGGCCCTGCTCGTCGCCGCCGGCCTGTCGGCCCTGCGCGAGGCGAGCGCCGCCGGCCAGTACAAACTCCACCTCCCCATGGTGGTCAACATCCCGCCGCCGCCCAGCCCGCTGCAGAACGGCAACTTCGAACAGGGGGCGACGGGCTGGACGGCCGGTTCGTCCAACGGCTGGGACGTCATCGTCAACGACCTGCCGGGCAGCGTGACGCCCCGCAGCGGCGCGTGGGCCGCCTGGCTTGGCGGCGCGAAGAACGAGACGACGACGCTGGGCCAGCAGGTGACCGTCCCAACAGGCCTGCCCGTCTTGACCTACTGGCACTGGATCGCCTCGGCCGACCTGTGCGGCTACGACCAGGCGGCCGTGCGCATCAACGGCCTGACGGTGAAGTCCTATGCGCTTTGCGGGTCGTCGGACACGAACGGCTGGCAGCGCGTCGCCATCAACCTGGCCTCCTATGCGGGGCAGAAAGTGACGCTGGAGTTCCGGGTCACGACCGACGACAGCCTGAACAGCAACCTGTTTCTCGACGACGTCGCCTTCGATGATGCCGCCGCGCTGGACCCGGTCAAGGACGTGCCCGCGCTGTTGCCCGAACCCGGCCCGAAGCCCGACTTCCCGGCCGAGCCCGACACGCGGTCACTGGTCGAAGCCCCGGTTGGGTAAAACCGGACAGGTAGTCGCGATCAAGCCCGCTCCGGCGGGCTTTTTTCTTTTGACCAGGCGTTGCGCGCCGGACGGATTGGTGAATAGAATAGCGGAACGCCGGCCTCTCACGGCCGGCCACTGCACGCATAGAGGTATTGCGACCGGCATGGACATCATCTCCGCTTCCGATTGGGCTGTCTTTCTGATCGTCGTCGGGCTGCGTTTTTTGCTTCCGTTGCTGATCCCGTTCGTCCCGCTACCGGCGATCATCGCCTGCCTGCTGCTGGACGGAGTCGACCAGACCATCTTCCAGACGTTCACCAACCTGCCGCTCGGCGGTTACCAGAGCTATGACAAGGCACTGGACATCTATTACCTGACCGTCGCCTATATCTCGACCTTCCGCAACTGGACAAACGCGAGCGCCTTCCAGATGAGCCGCTTTCTTTACTATTACCGTTTGGTTGGCGTGGTGCTGTTCGAGAGTACCCAGTGGCGGCCGTTGTTGCTCATCTTCCCGAACACGTTCGAGTACTTCTTCATCTGGTACGAGGCCGTGCGGCTGCTATGGGACCCGAAGAAACTGAGCAGACGAGCCGTCATCATCGCCGCGGCCGCGATCTGGATCGTCATCAAGCTGCCGCAGGAGTACTGGATCCACATCGCCCAGCGCGACGCGACCGACACCATCAAGGAGCTGCTCGGCGGCACGCCCGAATCAGCATGGGGGCCACTGATCACCGGTAACCTGCTGATCATCCTGGTTGTCCTGGGAGCCATCGCCGGGGCCGTCTACTTGCTCTACCGTTTCCTCCAGCGCCGCCTGCCGAAGCCCGACCACGGCCTGGCCTGGCGCGCCGACGACTACACCGAGAGGCCGAGCACCGAAGCCTTCGCCGCAGCCTACCGGGTCTGGCGCGAACGCATCTTCGACCGCGACCTGTTCGAGAAGGTCGTGCTGGTCTCGCTGCTGACGATCATCTTCTCCAACGTCCTGCCGACCAGCCACGTCAGCGCGACGCGCATCATCATCAACGTCGCCACGTTCGTCACGCTCAACACGGTATTCAGCCATGTCGCGGCCCGGCGCGGCCAGTCGTTCTATTCCGGCGTGGCGCATTTCCTGATGATCCTGGCCCTCAATTTCGGGATCGTCTTCGTCCTGGGCCTGGTGCTGGGCGGCCGGACCAACTGGTTCAACGCGACGTTCTTCGTTCTGCTGTTGAGTTTGATCGTGACCCTGTACGACCGTTTCCAGACGTTCCACCTGGCACGTTTCCCGCGCGGGCCGCTGTTCGCGCGTCGGTAAGGCGGAGCCCCTCCCCTAACCCCTCCCACAGGGAGGGGGACAGAGCGCCGGGCTCCGGCTCCCTCTCCCCGTGGGAGAGGGTTGGGGAGAGGGTCCCCACCCAGCGCAGGCCGTCGGCCTCTTTGGAACTTCACAGCAATTCCAAATTTAGGGTGGCCGAGGTAACTCAAGGCCATCGAACATGAAGT
>CAYRBP010000081.1:0-6017 GCA_964422535.1 uncultured Ardenticatenaceae bacterium
CCGTGGCAGTTCTTGTACTTCTTGCCGCTGCCGCACGGGCACGGGTCGTTGCGGCCGACGTCGGGCGTGTCCTTGCGGACCTCGGTGCCCTTGCCCTGCTCGCGCTTGACCGT
Source organism: uncultured Ardenticatenaceae bacterium (assembly GCA_964422535.1). Lineage (GTDB taxonomy): Bacteria > Chloroflexota > Anaerolineae > Promineifilales > Promineifilaceae > Promineifilum. Next base: position 114 of record CAYRBP010000081.1, read on the forward strand.
CTGGTAGCCCGCTTCCTGGGCCTGGACCTGGTACTGCTGCTGCTGTTGCTGCTGGCGGATGAAGGCCTGGTGGCCGGCGATGTCGCGGAAGAAGCGGTTGGCGATGTCGCGGTCGATGTTGTGACGCATGTCGGTGAACATCTCGTAGGACCGCTTCTTGTACTCGATCTTCGGGTCTTTCTGGCCGAAGGCTTGCAGGCCGATCTCGCGCCGCAGGTCGTCCATGGCTGTCAGGTAGTCGCGCCACTCGCGGTCGATGGATGACAGGAGCAACAGGCGCTGGAACTTGTTGTACTCCTCCTCGCCGATGACCTCGCGCCACTTCTTCTGCTGCAGGTCGACGTACTGCTTGAGGGCTTCTTCCAGCTGGGCCCCGTCGAGCGTCGACAGGCTGTCGAGCAGCAGGGTGCTCAGGGCCTGGTCGGCCTCGGCCTTGAAGCGCATCTGGCGCAGCGGGGCGTTCTTGACCGACAGGTTGTCGATATTGAAGTCGGAGAAGGCCCGGTTCAACCCGGCTTCGGCCGCTTCCCAGATCGCCTGGCGCTCGCCGGCGTCGACGTATTCGGCCAGGAACTCGTTGTAAAGCCGCTCGACCTGGGCGATGTACTCCGTCCGGACACGCTCGCGGGTCTGCAGGTGGCCGGCCTTCTGCGAGGCCAGCGCGCCGAGGTTCGGGACGGGCGGCAGCAGCGGCAGGAAGCGGCCCATGGCCTGCAGCAGCTGCAGCAGGTTGACGCCGGCTTCCTCGTTCTCGTGGGCCATGACGACCAGCTTGTCGACCAGCTTGTTCGGCCGCAGGCCCTCCAGCTCCTCTTTCTCGATCTCCGCCAGTTGCGGCAGCAGGCCGCGCAACTGGCGCATGACGCCGGTGATGTTGACCGCGTCGGTCGCGTCGGTCGTGAACTCTTCGACGACCCGGGCCGCTTCGCCGCGCACATAGCCGACGTAGTCGTTGACGTAGTGGTCGACCAGGTCGTTGATCGCCTCTTCAAAGGCGGCGTCAACCTTGCCGTCGAGGTCGACCTCCTCGCCGTCGAGGATAGCCCGGCGCTCGGCGTAGATGGCCTGGCGCTGCTTGTTCATGACGTCGTCATACTCGACGACGTTCTTGCGGATGTCGAAGTTGTAGCCTTCGACGCGCTCCTGCGAGCTTTCGATGATCCGGTCGAGCAGGCCGCTTTCGATGGGCATGTCCTCGGGGATGTTGGTCCGGGTCATGAACCCCTTCAGCCGCTCGCCGCCGAAACGCTTCATCAGATCGTCCTCGAGCGACAGGAAGAAGCGCGAGGAGCCGGGGTCGCCCTGGCGGGCGGCGCGGCCGCGCAGCTGGTTGTCGATGCGCCGCGACTCGTGGCGCTCGGAGCCGATGACGTGCAGGCCGCCGAGCTTCCAGATCTCTTCGCGGTCCGCCTGGGCCTGGGCGCGCAGGGCCTCGATGCGCTGGATGTGCTCCGGCGAAAGGCCGGGGATGGTCTCGACCAGCTTGCGGGCCTCGTCCGGCCGGTTGCCAAGCACGGCGCGGATGAGGGCGGCCCGGGCGTTGTAGTGCTGCTCGAAGACCATATCGGCCAGGAAGCGCGCGGCCTGGTTCGGGTCGGCGTGGACGTTCTGATAGCGGACGAACTCGCCCCACAGCCGGACGGCCTCGTCGACCAGGGCGATGTCGGTGCCGCGCCTGTCGAGGTAGGCGCGCGCCTCGGCCAGCTGCCCGGCACGGATCATGCGCAGCGCCGGCATCAGGTCGTTGTAGTCGATGGCGTACGGCTCCTGCAGCGCCCGGCCGAGGTAGCCCAGGACCTGGACCTCCTCGATCTCGCTCAGGGCCTCGTCAAAGCGGCTCTTCGTCTTCTGCAGGGCGTCGACGAGGTCTTCGGTCAGCCGCGGGTTGCGGCGAACCATCTCGCGGGCCGATTCTTCGCCCTCGCTGACGAGCTTGTAGGCAAGCTGGGTCAGCAGGGTGCGGTCGAACATCTCTTCTTCGAGCGTCTCGGCCGCCAGGCCCTCCGGGTTACCGCCGAGCAGGATGTCGGTGCCGCGACCGGCCATGTTGGTCGAGATGGTCACCGCGCCCTTGCGGCCGGCCTGGGCCACGACCAGCGCTTCGGACTGGTGCATCTTGGCATTCAGGACGGTGTGGGGGATCTTCTCGCGCTCCAGGAGGCGGTGGATCGTCTCGGAGTGTTCGACCGAGGTCGTGCCGACGAGGATCGGCCGCCCGGTGGCATGGACGCGCTTGATCTCGTTGATGATGGCCTGGTCTTTGGCGCCGGCCGTGCCGTAGACCTGGTCGGCGAAGTCGACCCGCTTGTAGTAGCGCGGCTCGTTCGTCGCGGGATCGTAGTAGACCAGCGCCTCAGCGCCTTCGACCTTGTCGCGCCGCGTCTCCAGGCCCATCACGCCGGTCTCGATGATGTGCTCGACGTTGGTCGGCAGCGGGGTGACGCCCAGCTCGTAGATCTTGTCGAACTCCTCGGCGTCGGTCAGGGCCGTACCGGTCATGCCGGCCAGCTTGTTGTACAGCCGGAAGTAGTTCTGCAGGGTGATGGTGGCGACCGTGACCGTCTCGCGCTTCACGTCGACGCCCTCTTTGGCCTCAATCGCTTCGTGCAGGCCGTCGGAGTAGCGCCGGCCGGGCATCAGGCGGCCGGTGAAGTCGTCGACAATGATCACCTCGCCGTCCTGGACGACATAGTCCACATCGCGCTTGAACAGGTACTGGGCGCGCAGGGCGTTGTCCAGGTAGTAGGTCAGGTGGAAGAAGCGCGGGTCATAGAGGCTGTCGCCGGCTTCGGTGTCGATCTCTTCGATGCGGCGCTCGATCTCGGCGATGCCCATCTCGGTCAGGCTGATCGAGCGGCTCTTCTCGTCGATGTCGTAGTGGCCGTTCGGCTCTTCGTCCTCTTCGGCCGTGTTCATCCGCAGGCGGCGGACATACTCGGAGAAGCGGCCGTAGTCCTTGCCGGAGCGGGCCGCCGGGCCGGAGATGATCAGCGGTGTCCGGGCCTCGTCGATGAGGATGTTGTCGACCTCGTCGATGATAGCGTAATTGAGGCTGCGCTGGACGAGCTGCTCTTTGCTCTGGGCCATGTTGTCGCGCAGGTAGTCGAACCCGAATTCGCTGCTGATGCCATAGGTGATGTCCGCCTCATAGGCCTGGCGGCGGGTACTCGGCCGCCAGTGGACGAGGCGCTCGTCTTCCAGCTCGGAACCGGGGTTGACGTAGTCGGGGTCGAACAAGGCGGAGAAGCCCTGAGGCCCGATGGCGCCGGTCGACAGGCCCAGGAGGTGGAAGACCTTGCCCATCCAGCCGCCGTCGCGCCGGACGAGGTACTCGTTGACGGTCACCAGATGGACGCCCTCGCCGGCCAGGGCGTTGAGGACGAGGGGCAGGGTGGCGACGAGCGTCTTGCCCTCGCCGGTGCGCATCTCGACCACGTCGCCGCGGTGGAGCAGGATGCCGCCCATGATCTGGACATCATAGTGGCGCAGGCCGATGGCCCGGCGGGCAGCCTCGCGGACGAGGGCGAACGTATCGACCAGGATGTCGTCGAGCGTCTCACCGGCGGCCAGGCGGGCCTTCAGCTGGGCTGTTTGGTCGCGCAGGCCCTCATCAGGCAGTGCCTGCAGGGCCGGCTCGCGAGCGTTGACGGCGTCGACGATCGGCCGCAGGTTGTTGATGATCTTCTTGTTAGGGTCTCCAACGAGACTGCTGACGAATTTCTTGAACATAGCGCCTCTGATTATAACCGCCTGCAAGGCGGCCGCGCGCGATTTCGCTATTCGTTAAACAATTCACCGACGCTGCGCCCCTCGTGCGAGCGCAGGATGACCTCGCCCAGCAGGCGGTCGACGCTGAGGATGGTCATGTTCGGCAGCCGTTTCTCCGGCGGGAGGGGCAGCGTGTCGGTCGTGACGATCTCTTTGATGTCGAGCGCCCGGAGCCGGTCGATGGCCGGCGGCGAGAGGACAGGGTGGGTGAAGGCCAGGTAGACGTCGCGCGCGCCGTTGGCCCGCACAACCCCGACCGCTTCCTGGACGGAGCCGGCCGTGTCGACCAGGTCGTCGACGATGAGGACGTCCCGGTTGGCCACGTTGCCGATGAGGGTCAGCGCCTCGCGCCCGGTCTCGTTGCCGAGGCGGCGCTTCTCGACGAAGGCGAGCGAGAAACCGAGCGCGGCGGCGTAGTTGCGGCCGCCCTTGGCATAGCCGAGATCGGTCGTGACCACCGTCGCATCGAGGTTCTTGCCGCGGATGTAGTCGGTGATGATGTGCAGCGCCGTCAGCGAGTCGCCCGGGATCTTGTAAAAGCCCTGGATCTGCCCGGCGTGGAGGTCGATGGTGATCCAGCGGTCGGCCCCGGCCACCTCGATCATGTCGGCCAGCAGGCGGGCGGTGATCGGCACGCGCGGCTGGTCCTTCTTGTCGCTCTGCGAATAGGCCATGTAGGGGACGACGACGGTCACGCGGCCGGCCGAGTCGCGCTTGAAGCAGTCGATGGCGATCAGCATCTCCATGATGTTGTTGTGGACCGGCCGGTCGTGGGTCTGGATCAGGTAGACATCCTGCCCGCGGACGCTGCTCTGCAGGCGGATGAAGATGTTTTCGTTCGGGAAGGTGATCGTATCCCACGGACTCAGCGGGACGCGGATGTAGTCCGCGATGCGCTGGGCCAGGTCCTGGCAAGCCGTTCCTGCATAGAGCTTAATATCCCCGTACATGTTCCCCTCGTGCGATGCTGTCATCAGGTTAGGCTGCGATGATTGCTTTCGAGCCCGGCCAGCAGTTGCTCGGCCGCGCTGTCCGGGTCGAGGCGGCGGGCGGCTACGGCCTCGGTCAGAGACGCCCGCGCCTCGGGCGGCACGGCCGCTTCGAGCCGGGCGACAAAGCGGTCGTGGAGCGCCGCGGCGATCTCGCGCTCGGCGCGCAGCCGCTCGCGCGCGCGCCCGACGCCGGAATCCTCCAGGTAACGGCGGTGGTCGTCGATCATCGCCGCCAGTTCGGCCACACCGCGCCCCTCCGTCGCCACAGTCTCAAGGACGGGAACGTTCCAACGGGCGAGAACTGGCGGGCGGTCCGGCCGGCCGGCCGGCGCTTGCCCATCGCCATGGCCCGCGCCGTGCGCTGCCGTCTCCGGATCGGCCGCCAGGCCCAGGTGGAGCATCATCTCCAGCGACTTGACGGCACGCGACGCGCCCGGGCGGTCGGCCTTGTTCACCACCAGGATGTCGGCGATCTCCAGGATGCCGGCCTTGATCGACTGGACATCGTCGCCCATCCCCGGCGCCTCCAGGACGACGGTGGTCTGGGCGGCCGTGGCGATGTCGACCTCGGCCTGGCCGGCGCCGACGGTCTCGATCAGGATCATGTTGTAACCGGCCGCGTCGAGCACCTTGACCACGGCGGCCGTGGCCCGGGCCAGCCCGCCCAGCCCGCCGCGAGAGGCCATGCTGCGGACGAAGATACCATCGTCCCCGGCCAGGTCGCGCATGCGGACCCGGTCGCCGAGAATGGCCCCGCCGGTGAAGGGGCTGCTCGGATCGACGGCAACAATAGCCACCGTCCGGCCTCGGGCGCGGAAGTCCTTGGCCAGTTCGTTGACCAGGGTGCTCTTGCCGGAGCCGGGCGGGCCCGTGATGCCGACGAGGTGGGCCCGGCCGGTGTCGCCATAGACGGCGCGGATGACCGCCTGAGCGGTTGTGGGGCTATTCTCGACCTGAGAGATAACACGGGCGATGGCGCGCTGGTTGCCCGCGCGCGCCAGGGCTACCCAGTCCGCTGTGTCTTTTGGCGACGCCACGATCGTGGATTATAGCGGCAGTGGCGGGTTTGGCGATAGACCGACAGGAGCGGGGGAGTGTCTAGACAAGGAGACATTGGGATAATTGAGAGATGACGAGATGCCCC
>CAYRBP010000082.1:0-5760 GCA_964422535.1 uncultured Ardenticatenaceae bacterium
CATGCTTCATCGCGTTGCCACCCTGGCTACCGATAGTTCATAACACGCTCTAGACCTTCCAGGCGATCTCGCCATCTCGCCGGTATTCGCCCCCGTGCGCGAATTCGGTATGTCGCCGGGCGATCAAATCCTGAACGGCTCGTAGGCGGCACATTGCTCACATCTACAGAGTAGCGCAACTCGCGGAGGGTGATACCTCCAAATGGTGTGCAAAGGTTGTAAGAGAGCGAATGGGCGATCGGCGAAGGAGGAGAAGGAGGTCAGCTTGCAGGAAAGAACCCGAGATCTTCAGCCCTGATCACGGCATCCCAGCGTCGATTGACGCCAAGCTTGCCGTAGATGCCGTTTGTGTACCGTTTCACGGTCAATGGGGAGAGATGCAACCTGAGGGCGATCTCCTTGTTGCTCAGACGCTCGCGCAAAAGCGAAAGGATCTCCAGCTCGCGGCTCGTGAGCGGTTCGGGCATCATGGAATTGGCCCTTTGAATCGCGGGCCAGAACCTGTCCGCTTCGCCCACTTTTGATGCTTCCGGCGGGCGCCCCGGAAACGCCGCCAGAATGCGGCGAACGGTCGGAACAGCGAAGTCTTGCAGGACAAGACTTTGCAGCATGGTCTGCATGGGCAGTCCCAGATCGACGAAGTCCCGGATGAAGCCGCCAGGTCGCGCGAGTTCGACCGCCTTGCGCAACGCGGCAAACGCATCGTCGGACTTCCCTTGCTTCTGGAGCGCCAAAGCGCGCAAGACCAGGACCTCGATCTGAGAGCGGACGCTGAAGGTGCGTTCGGCAAACGATTGCAGCGGATCGAGGATGTCAAGCGCTGATCGCACATCCGCGTCTGTTCCTCTATCCAGAAGGATGCGCGCCTTCGCCAGGTGCGGGTTTTGTAGCCAGATCAACGACCGGCCCGCCACCGGCGCTGTGTAACCATCCGCCCAGCGAAAGGCAAATTCGGCGTCACCTTGACAATACGCCAGTTGCGCACGCATGGAACGCGCGTCTTCGCCATCTTGTCCCAGGCGATCGATGTCAAGTTGGCTGAGGAACTCCATGACCTGACTGGCCGCGGCGTACTCTTCCCTGGAGATATACACCCGCGTCAAGCCGATTATTCCATTTCGCGCGGCCTGTGTGTGGACAGAACGACGTTTGACTACTAATTCCTCGAAATGCTTTTCGGCCGCGTCTAGTTCGTTTCGGTAGTAGTGGACGGCTCCCAGCAAGAAATGCGCAAAACCTACGATAACTGGCAACCGGCGCGTTGTCGCGTGATCACGCATCGCCATCGCCAGCATTCTTGCTTGCTCAAGATCGCCGGATTCGATCGCGTTGAAGGAGGTCGTAAAAAGAAGGCGCAGCGAGTACGCGTCGCCTTTTTCGAGCAGTGACTCGTATTCGTCGATCAGCGCGCGCTGCGCGACGTCGCCCCGGCCCATGGCGCGCATGCCGAAACCCCAGTTGATGATCGCCCCCCCCGCGCGGAAAACTCCACCGTTTGGGCAATAGCGCCAGCGCTTGCTCGGCATAGGCGACGGCGCACTCTGCCTGGTTGTCGCCGAAGGCTTGCTGTGCCCGCAGGGCGGCGATCATCCCGCGCAGCACCGGCAGATCCTGCAGTTCGCCCGCGTGGGGCGCGGATTCACCCGCTGCGTCTAGCAGCGCCTCGATCTGATCCAAAAGATTCCACAAGGCGGCGGGCTGCCAGGAAATCTGAAACACAAGGGCCTTGATCATCAAGAGCCACGGGTGGCCGTCGATGAAGTCATCCGGCAACAGGCGCAACCAACGTTCCAAAGTGGACCGATCGTCCCGGTTGAGCGCATCGCGCAGTCCCGCTACCATCAGTTGCGCGGCCAGACCCAGATCGTAGATGGCCAGGGCATGGTGAAGGGCTTCATCGACCAGGTCCTGTTCAGCGAACCAGGCTGCGGCCCTGCGGTGAATCTCGGTCACCTGCTCAGGGTCCACCACGGCCGCCAATCTGCGCTGGAGTAATTCCTGGAACAGGTGGTGATAGCGGTACCATTGCCCGTTTCTGTCCAGGGGGATCACGAAGAGGTTGTTTTGCTCCAACCATTGAATGCAGGCAGCGGCGTCGCCTGGGAGTACCTCACTGTCGGCGCTCAGGACGCTTTCGCACAGGGGGACGCAGAACCGGTTCAGGAGAGACGTCACCAGCAGGAATCGAAAGATGACCGGCGTCTGGTAGGCCAGGACTTCGTCCATCAGATAGTCGGCAATCTCGAATTGGGTGCCGGATAGTTCGTTCAGCTCGCTTTCCGCATTGGCTCCCCTACTCAACGAAAGGGTTGCCAGACGCAAGCCGGCGATCCAGCCCTCTAGTCTCTCATCAAGGAAGGCTATCGTGGATGGGCTGAGCGACGAAGCCAACACCCTATTCAGGAACGCGGCCGACTCTTCCGGCGTGAAACGCAAATCGCGCGTCCGAATCTCGGTGACCTGGCCCTGAGCGCGTAGCTTCCCCAGCGGCAGTGGCAAACTTCGGCGCGAGATCAGCACCAGGTGCAGGTGTTGCGGCCAGTGGCGAAACAGCTCGCTCAGAAAGTCATGCACAACGTTGTCACGTATGGCATGGTAGTCATCCAATACGAGGACGAAGCGCGCCGGCAATCGCTCGATGTCGTTACTGAGCGCGATGACGAGTGGCATCAGCGCTGCCCGTTCTGACCCCTGGAGCAGGGTGAGCGTCTCGGGGCATGACTCGGGGAAGACCGTGCGGATCGCGGCCACGACGTAACGCAGGAAGACCACCAGGTCACTATCGCTTTCATCCAGCGAAAGCCACGCCACCGGGACAGGTGGATCGCTTTCCGTCAGGCTCCTGATCCACGCGCTGACCAGCGTGGTCTTTCCGAAACCGGCCGACGCGCAGACGATGGTTAACGGGCCCTGCTGCAGGCTGTGGTCCAACAGCTCGGTGAGACGCGGCCGCTCGATCAGGTCGCCTGTCGCCGGAGGCCGATTCAGTTTTGTCGTTAACAGAGGGGGACCGTCCGCATCCATCTGGCAAACATTGTAACAGGTTCCTACGTAGCCGGACAAACCCTTCCCTCGGTGGCGTGCGGCAGGATGACAACGCAGGCTCGTTACCCGCCTTCTCGATCCGCGCTACGACCTGTTACACCAATCGTACACCCCTGTGGTGGTGTCTCCCGCTGCCGCGTTCCGTTACGCTCTGAGCATGGCTAACCTGGCAGCAGACCAGCACCTGTTCGATGGCCTGGCCGCCCATCCAATGCATCGAGAAGCTTTGTTTACAGTGGTTTCCCCGCAAAGGAGGTTATGACAGCATGACGGCAAACAGCGTGTCCGAGCCGTTGGCCGAACCCAAACGAGGGGGGTTCAAGTTCCCCACCGCCTACACCGTCCTGGCGCTGCTGCTCGTGGTCGTCGCCCTGCTGACCTGGATCATCCCGCCGGGACAGTTCGAGCGCGACGAAGACGGACAGCCGATTCCGGGCACGTACCAGCAAGTGGACCCCAACCAGCAAGGATTCTTCGATGTCCTCGTCGCGCCCATCAACGGCATGTACGGCATCCAGGATGAGACAGGCCTGGTCAGCACCTACAACGATGGCGGTCTCTATGGGGCCATTGATGTGGCCTTCTTCATCCTCGTGATCGGCGGTTTTCTGGGCATCACGATGAAAACCGGCGCGGTTGATGCCGGCATCGGCCGTGTTGTGGAACGGCTGGGGAAGCGGTACACGCTGCTGATCATTGCATTGATGAGCATCTTTGCCGCCGGCGGGACCAGCTACGGGATGGCGGAGGAGAGCCTGGCCTTCTACGTCCTCATCATCTCGACGCTCATCGCCCTCGGTTTTGATGCGCTGGTGGGTACCGCCGTCGTGCTGCTCGGCGCCGGCATCGGTGTCCTGGGTTCGACGGTGAACCCGTTCGCTACTGGCATCGCCACCGGAATCGCCGGCATCCCGCTGGGCGAAGGCATCATCTACCGCATCATCATTCTCGTCATCGGCTCGGCTCTGGGGATGTGGTGGGTGCTGCGCTATGCCAAGAAGATCAAGGCCGACCCTTCCAAGTCCTTTGTGGCCGACAAAGCCGAATCCAACCGGGCCCACTTCCTGGGCAGTTCGCAGACGGAGATCGTCGAGTTCACGACCCGGCGCAAGGTCATCCTCGGGTTGTTCATCCTGGCGTTCGTCATCATGGTCTACAGCGTCATTCCCTGGGCCGACATCGGCATCCCCATCCCGACGCTGTACTGGTGGTTCACCGAGTTGACGGCCCTCTTCCTGTTCTTTGCCATCATCATCGGCCTGATCGGCCGCATGGGCGAGGAAAGCCTGGTCAACAATTTCATTGACGGCGCGCGCGACCTGCTGGGGGTCGCACTGGTCGTGGCCCTTGCCCGCGGTATTTCCGTGCTGATGAACAACGGCCTGATCATCGATACCGTGTTGAACTGGCTGGCCAATCTGATCGCCAACCTGGCGCCGGTTCCGTTCATCAATGGCGTGTTCCTGGCCTATCTGCCCCTGGCGTTCCTGATCCCGTCGTCGTCCGGCCTGGCCACCGTGACGATGCCGATCATGGCGCCGCTGGGGTCCTTTGTGGGCGTGCCGGAGCACCTGATCGTGACTGCCTACCAATCGGCCTCAGGCCTGCTGAACCTGCTGACGCCCACCTTCGCGGTGGTGACCGGCGCGCTGGCGATCGGCCGCATCCCGCTCAACATCTGGTGGAAGTTTGCGGTGCCGCTGGCCATCATGCTGACCCTGGTCGTGATGGTGACGTTGACCATCGGCGTTCTGATAGGCGCATAAGGGCAACGAATCTGGCTTAACATAAAGAAGTGGAGCCTGATCAGCATCCTCGGCCAGACCGCTCCATCCGGCCCGGTCGTTCACAATCGGCGGCAAGAGGAATACGATTCCGGGCCGGTAGACTAGAATAGGCCCTCATCTGGGCTACAGATGATCATTAAACCGTAGTCAATAGGAGTTACAGCAATGGCATTCAATCTACGCAACCGCAGTTTCGTCAAAGAATTGGACTTCACTCCGGAAGAACTCAAATTCCTGCTCAAGCTGTCGGCCGACCTGAAAGCGGCCAAATATGGCGGCTACGAGCAGCAACGGCTGAAGGGCAAGAACATCGCCCTGATCTTCGAGAAGACCTCGACCCGCACGCGCTGCGCGTTCGAAGTGGCCGCCTACGACCAGGGCGCCCACGTCACCTACCTCGGCCCGTCCGGCTCGCAGATCGGCCATAAGGAGTCGATGAAGGACACGGCCCGCGTGCTGGGGCGCATGTATGACGGCATCGAATATCGCGGCTTCGGGCAGGAACTCGTTGAGACGCTCGCCGAGTACGCCGGCGTGCCGGTCTGGAACGGACTAACTGATCAGTTCCACCCGACGCAGACCCTGTGCGATGTCCTGACCATGACCGAGTACAGCGACAAGCACCTCGGCGAGATCGCCTACTGCTACATGGGCGACGCCCGCAACAACATGGGCAACTCGCTGATGGTCATGGGCGTCAAATACGGGATGGATGTCCGGCTGTGCGCTCCGAAGGCGCTGTGGCCGGAGGAAGGCCTGGTCGAAACGGCTCGGCAGATCGCGGCCGAGACCGGCGCCCGCCTGACCCTGACCGAAAGCGTCGATGAGGGCGTGAAGGGGGTGGATTTTCTCTACACCGATGTGTGGGTGTCCATGGGCGAGGCCAAGGAAGTCTGGGACGAGCGCATCAAGCTGCTCAAGCCCTACC
>CAYRBP010000083.1:0-5382 GCA_964422535.1 uncultured Ardenticatenaceae bacterium
CTCTCACCCCAGACCCATCCCCGCGGCCGTTTTCTAGCATGGCCCCCCATTTGTGCTAAAATTCACCATATGGGAGAGACTGCTTGAGTTTCTCCCTTTGCCTATCTTTGGCAGATCCGGGAGGCCGGTCTATCATTCGGCAGACGGTGCAGTGGCGGGTGGCCCGCGGCCGGCGGGCCTGTGGACCGTGAGGGTTCTCGCCGCTGACGATGGGCCGCCGGCCACAAAGAGACGCTATGGAACAAATCATTCGCGACTACTTGCCCATCGCCGTGCTCTTCGGCATCGCCTTGTTCTTTGCCCTGCTGTTGCCGATCCTGTCGCTCAGCCTGGGGCCGAAGCGGCTCCGCGGCCGCTCGTTGGCCCCCTACGAGTCGGGCATGACGGCCGTCGGCGAAGCGCAACGGCGTTTCCCGGTCAAGTTCTACCGCATCGCGGTCCTTTTCATCCTGTTTGACGTGGACATCATCCTGCTCGTCCCGTGGGCCGTGAGCTTTCGCGACCTCGGCTTTTTCGGGCTGGGCGCCATGCTCATCTTCATGGTCCTGTTCATCCTGGGCGACCTCTGGGTTTGGAAGAAAGGAGTTCTGGAATGGGAATAGAACAGAAACTCGGCAATATGGGCGTCGTCACCTACCGCCTGGAAGATCTGGTTAACTGGGGACGGACGAACGCCATGTGGCCGATCCTGTTTGGTCTGGCCTGCTGCGCCATCGAAATGATGTCGTCCCAGGCCGCGCACTATGACGCCTCGCGCTTCGGCATGGAACTCAACCGGCCGTCGCCGCGCCAGTCGGACCTGATGATCGTCGCCGGCCGCGTCTCGCGCAAGATGGCGCCGGTCGTTCGCCGCCTGTATGACCAGATGCCGTACCCGAAGTGGGTCATCGCCATGGGCGACTGCGCCTCCTGCGGCGGCATCTTCAATAACTACGCCATCGTCCAGGGCGTCGATGAGATCGTCCCGGTCGACGTCTACGTGGCCGGCTGCCCGCCGCGGCCGGAGGCGTTGCTGGACGGCATCATGACCCTGCACGAGAAGATCCGCTCCGACAAGCTGGCGGACTGGGCCTGATATGACCACCCAACGCGCTGACCTTGTAGTCGAGAAGATCCGGGCGGCCGTGCCGGACGCGGTCGAGGAAGTCAGCGACTTCCGCGGTGAGCGGACGGTCTTCGTCCGCCCCGGCAAACTGGTCGAGGTGGGCCGCCTCCTGCGCGATGACCCCGACCTGGCCTATGCCCAGCTGTCCGATGTCGTCGCCGACGACCTGATGCCGGAGTTCCCGCGCTTTGCCGTCAGCTACCACGTCCTGTCGCTGGCCCACAAGGACCGTATCCGGCTGCGCGTCCTGGTCGAGGACCCGGATGACGGCCCGGAGACGCTGGCGTCCGTCTGGCCCATCGCCACCTGGCTGGAGATGGAGGTCTATGACCTGATGGGCATCCGCTTCAAGAACAATGGCAGCCTGCGGCGGCTATTCCTGCCCGAAGACTGGCAGGGCCACCCGCTGCGCAAGGACTACCCGCTCGGCTACGAGGAAGTCCAGTTCTCCTTCAACTGGGAGGAGATCGACGCCCGCAAGCCGTACGCCAAGGAGTAAGTCATGCTTCCGACGAATTCCTCCCCGCGCACCCGGGGCGTTGACAGCGGTGTCGTGCGCGAGATGACGGTCGAAGAGCTCCGGGCCATGGTCGGCACGGGGATGCAGATCGACGACGCGGAAGAGCACATGCTGCTCAGCATGGGCCCGCAGCACCCCAGCACCCACGGCGTGCTGCGCCTGCTGATCGAACTGGACGGCGAGACGGTGGTCAACCTGGCCCCCGACATCGGCTTCCTCCACACCGGCATCGAAAAGAACATGGAGGCCAAGACCTACACCAAGGCGCTGGTCATGACCGATCGGATGGACTACCTCAATCCGATGGGCAACAACCTGTGCTACGTGTTGGCGGTGGAGAAGCTGCTCGGCGTCACGGCGACGCCGCGGGCCCAGGCCATCCGGGTCATCCTGGCCGAACTGACGCGCATCAACAGCCACCTGGTCTGGCTGGGCACCCACGCCCTGGACCTGGCGGCGATGTCGGTCTTCCTCTACTGCTTCCGCGAGCGCGAGTACCTGCTCGACATCTTTGAGATGGTCAGCGGCCAGCGGATGATGACCAGCTACTTCCGGCCGGGCGGCCTGTGGCGCGATGTGCCGGAGGAGTTCGAGCCGGCCGTGCGCCAGTTCCTCGATTTTTTCCCGGCGCGCATCGCCGACTATGAGGCGCTGCTGAAGAACAACCCGATCTTCATCGGTCGCACCCGCGATGTTGGCGTCATCAGCGGCGAGGAAGCCGTGGCCTGGGGCCTGACCGGCCCGTGCCTGCGCGGTTCCGGCATCGAGTGGGACGTCCGCAAGGCGTTCCCCTACTCGGGCTATGAGCAGTACGAGTTCGACGTGCCGACGCAGCCGGAGGGCGACGTCTACGCCCGTTACCGGGTGCGCGTGGCCGAGATGCACGAGAGTCTGCGCATCATCCGCCAGGCGCTGGACAAGCTGCCGAAGGGGCCGGTGCAGATCGACGACCGCAAGATCGTCCCGCCGCCGCGGTCGGAGCTCGGCCATAGCATGGAGGCGGTCATCCACCACTTCAAGCTGTGGACCGAAGGCTTTCAGGCGCCGAAGGGCTTCGTTTATTCGCCCATCGAGTCGCCGCGCGGTGAACTGGGCTGCTATTTGCGTGGGGACGGCGGGCCGAAGCCGGCGCGCGTCCACTTCCGCGGCCCGTCGTTCGTCAGCCTGGCCTCGTTGCCGCTGATGGCGAAGAACCGCTTCGTGGCCGACCTGGTGGCGATCATCGGCTCGATCGACATCGTCCTGGGTGAGATTGACAGATAAGTGAAGGGCGGTCAGTGGGCAGTGGCTAGTCTTTTCTGACCACTGGCCACTGACCACCGGCCACTGTTTTGAGGAGTAACCCGTGTTAGCGGAAAAGTACCCCGACCAAATCCAGGCGCTGCTGGCGCGGTATCCGCAGAGGAAATCGGCCATCCTGCACCTGATGCACCTGGCTCAGAACGAATACGGCTACCTGAGCGAAGAGGCCATGAGCGAAGTGGCCGAGATCGCCGGCGTCGACCGCACCCATGTGCTGTCGCTGGCCGGTTTCTACTCGCTCTTCAATGAGGAGCCGACCGGCCGTTACGTACTGGAGATCTGCAATGACCTGGCCTGCGCCCTGCGCGGGGCCGACGAGTTCGTGCAGATGGCCTGTGACCACCTGGGCGTAGGCGTCTCGGAAACCACCGACGACGGCCTGTTCACCGTGCGGACCGTCATGTGTCTCGGCGCTTGCGACCGCGCGCCGATGCTCCAGTGCAACCTGAAGTTTTACGAGAACCTCGATGAGAGCACGTTCGACGCGCTGGTCAGCCGGCTGCGCGCCGAGGCGGCGTCGGGCGCGCGGCCGCCGTCGGTCGTCGAGCGCATCATCGGGTATACGACACCGGAGGCGGCCGCCGCCGGCGCTGCTCCGGCAGCGCCCGTCCCTGCGGAGCCGTCCATCTCCGAAAGCCTGCTCGGCACGCTGAGCATCGGCAAGGGTAAGAAGGGAAAATAACATGGCAGAGAATCTGCTCTTGCGCCATCGCGGGATCGCCGATCTCCACAAGCTGGACGTTTACCGGGCGCACGGCGGCTACGAGGGCCTGAAGAAGGCGCTATCGATGACGCCGGACGAGGTCATCCAGCTCATGAAGGACTCCAACCTGCGCGGCCGCGGCGGCGCGGGCTTCCCCACCGGCCTGAAGTGGAGCTTCATCCCCAAAGGCCCGGGCGAGAAATACGTGCTGATCAACTCCGACGAGTCGGAGACGGGCACATTCAAGGACCGCGAACTGCTGGAGCGCAACCCGCACCAGGTCATCGAAGGCGCGCTCATCTGCGCCTACGCGGTCAGCGCGAAGACCATCTGGAACTACTTCCGCGGCGAGTACATGGACGCCGCCTATGCCTTTGAGGAGGCGCTGCTGGAGTGCCGGGCGGCCGGCATCATCGGCGAGAACATCCTCGGCTCTGACTTCTCGGTCGATTTCTACACCCACTACGGCGCGGGCGCCTATATCTGCGGCGAAGAGACGGCGCTGATCGAGTCGCTGGCCGGCAACCTGGGCCAGCCGTGGTCGAAGCCGCCCTTCCCGGCGGTCGAGGGTCTGTACCGCAAGCCGACGGTGGTCAACAACACCGAGACGCTGGCCAACGTCCCGCTGATCCTGGTCAACGGCGCGGAGTGGTACAAGGCGATGGGCACCCCCGAAAGCCCCGGCGTCAAGATCGTCTGCGTCAGCGGCCACGTCAACAACCCGGGCAACTACGAAGTCCCGCTGGGGACGACCTACCGGGAGCTGATCGAGATGGCCGGCGGGATGCGCGACGGCCGCAAGTTCAAGGCCCTGCTGCCGTCCGGCGGCTCCGGCCCGATCATCGTCGAGGATGCCCTCGACGCGACGTGCAGCTATGAGGGCCTGACGCCCTTCCGTTCGGTCATGGGCTCGGCCTCGGTCATCGTCATGGACGAGACGACCGACATGGTCTGGGCGGCGCTGAAGATGACCCACTTCTTCCGCCACGAGTCCTGCGGCAAGTGCACGCCCTGTCGCGAGGGGACGTTCTGGATGGACAGCGTCCTGCACGACATCTACCACGGCCACGGCACGGAGAAGGACATCAAGCTGCTGGAGAGCGTCGCCAATCAGATGCAGGGCAAGTGCCTCTGCGCGTTGGGCGAGTTCGCCACCAGCCCCGTGCTGTCGACGATCCGCTACTTTTTGGACGAATACAAGGCGAAGGTCGCGGGCAAGCCCGCCGCCCAGCCGGTCGCGCAACCCGCGAGGGTCGCCGTGCCGGTCGCGGCCGACTAGCCGGCCGCGTGGCTCGCGCCTTGTGCGATGGGTGACTAACCAGTACCAGAGGAACCCGCATGGCTGACATGGTGACACTGACGATCGACGGCGTAGAAGTGACCGTGCCCAAGAACACGGTTGTCGTCGATGCCGCCAAGAAGATTGGCAACGATATCCCCGTCTTCTGCTACCACCCGAAGATGGAACCGGTCGGTATGTGCCGCATGTGCCTGGTCGAGATCGGCCTGCCGGTCATGGACCGGGCCACCGGCCAGCCGGCGCTCAACCCCGACGGCACGCCGAAGCTGAATTTCGGCAAGGGCTTGCAGACGGGGTGCACCGTGCGCGTCAGCGAAGGCATGGTCGTCCGGACGACGACCAGCGCCGTCCAGACGGCTCGCGATGACATCATCGAGTTCCTGCTGACGAGCCACCCGCTCGACTGCCCGATCTGCGACAAGGGCGGCGAGTGCCCGCTGCAGAACCTGACC
>CAYRBP010000084.1:0-2904 GCA_964422535.1 uncultured Ardenticatenaceae bacterium
CATCAAGAGGAGAACCCGAGATGACCAAGCACATGCTCCGCCACATCCGTTTTGTCCTGACCAGTCTGGCCGCTGTCGGCTTTGGTCCATTAATTCAATAACATCAATGAATGATTGCACCTTGCGCAGGTTCTCTCACTGCCTGCATTGAGACATTCCGCGCAAATCTGTGCGACACAACGACACATCGACCCGGCGGCCGGCGCGGCATCGAAAGCCCATTCTCCTCGTTGTCGCGCCAACCCTTGCCTGATACCGGGACACCCCCCCGCTCCACCCTGAGCCGCACTCTGAGTGACCGTCCGCCAATGACCTATCCGCGGCGAGTTGAGCCAACCGGTAACGCGGCCGTTAGTGGCACAA
This sequence comes from uncultured Ardenticatenaceae bacterium, assembly GCA_964422535.1. GTDB lineage: Bacteria > Chloroflexota > Anaerolineae > Promineifilales > Promineifilaceae > Promineifilum. Next base: position 364 of record CAYRBP010000084.1, read on the forward strand.
TCAGCCGGTTGTCGCTTTAATTCAGGCTTCACCTTTCGCGCGGCGAGTGGATTGACGGTAGCCACCCTTCAGCTGCTGCGAACGATTCTGTCATGATCGAATCCGCTCTGGCCCAACTCCGCGTGGCGCTTTCGATCGGCTTTGGCCGGCCGCTATCGACCCGCGCGCTGGAGCGAATGGTAGAGGGTCTGAAGGCCTCGCAGCGCGAGTTCGGTATGGTCGCGCGATCGCTGGAAGTGATGGGTCCGGCGATGGATGTTGAGACCATCAACGAGGTCCATGCTCGCCGGATGCGCCAGGTCGCGCGGCTGGCCGCAGCCGAGACGCCCTATTATGCCGAGCTGTTCGCCCGGCTCGGTCTGAATCCGCAGCGGCTCTCGGCCGAAGACCTGCTCCGCATACCGCTAACGCCCAAGGACGCCATCCGCGACCGGCCCGACGACTTCATACGCCGTGGCGCGCAGCCCTTCCTGCGGCCGACGACCACCGGCACCACGGGCAAGCCAACCTCCGTCGCCTTCTCGCTGGCCGAGATCCGTAACTATGCCGCCCTGCAGGCGATTGACGCCCTGGCCGGCGGCAGTTTGCGCGCCGACGACATCCTGCAGATCGCCACTGCCTCGCGCGGGCTTCTGGGCAATGTCACCCTGTCGGGTGCCTGTGCCCATGTGGGCACGCTGGTGACCATGACCGGGATTGTGGACCCGGCCTATGCGTTGGCCCAGCTGGCGGAAGAACGCCACATCCCCGGCAAGCGGCCGAAGGTCAGCGTGCTCTACACCTATCCCTCCTATATGAGCGAACTTGTGGAAACGGGCTTGCGATTGGGCTACGGCCCGGCCGATTTTGGCCTGCGCAGTATCAGCATCGGCGGCGAGATCGTCACCGAAAGCGCAGTCCGGCGGGCGCAAGCGCTGTTCGGCGACCTACCGATCACTCGCGGCTATGGCATGACCGAGATCTGGCCGCTGGGCGGCACACGGTGCGAGGCAGGCCATCTGCACTTCCAGCCGTCCTATGGCAAGGTGGAGCTTCTGGCCCTGGACAGCGACGAACCGGCCGCGCCAGGTGAGGCAGGACGAATCGTGGCCACCCCCTTCGTCCCGTTTCGCGAGACAACGTTGCTGCTGCGTTTTGATACGCAGGATATTGCGCGCGCCCTGCCGGAGCCACCCACCTGCTCAATGCGTCATCTCCCGGCCACGAGCGATTTGCTCGGCAAGCTAAAGCATGCCATACGTGTCGGCGACGGTCAGTGGGTCTTCTCGAAGAGCATCCTGGAGGCCGTTGAGAGTGTGGCGGAAGTAGCCCTTCCGGCGCAGGTGGGCTGGGAAGCGGCCGAAGGTGGCGTGGCCATCCGGGTGGTCGTGCGCGAAGATTGCGACAGGGCCGGCGCGCGCCGGGCGCTCCTGTCGGCGCTGGCCGGGGAGGGCGTCCCGGTGGCGGCTTTGGAACTTTGCGACGGTCCGCATTTGCCGGGTGCGTTCCCCTGGCGCGCCAACCAGCGCGAGGTGACGCTATGACGGCGACCTCAATCGTCATTGTCTTTGGCCTTTTCCTGCTGGCAATACTGCTCAGCCTGGCCTATTTTCGACGCTATCGGATGCCCCAACCGCCGATCGGCCGGATGAATCTGTGGGATGTCGCGTTGACGATGATTGTGATCGTCATCATCCCCTACCTCCACCTGTTGCTGCCTTCCTGGTTCAACACCGTTTTTCTCTCGCTGGTTTCGGCCAGCCTGTTTTACTTCCTCCTGGAGCCGGTCGTTCGCTCGCGGCCGTTGCGCTGGGCCGTCACCCTGGCCCTGGTCGGGATCGGCATCGCCGCCGCGACGTTGCTGCCCGGCGGCAGTCCCCTCTACACGGCCGTCAACAACGTGCTGATTGTGCTGAGCGTGGTGGCCATCAGTAACGTCTGGGTGCAGAGCGGGTCGCCGGCGCGCGACATCGTGATTCTGGCGATTGCCATTGCCGTCTACGACTTTGTTTTCACCGGCCGGCTACCGGTGACAGCCGATCTCTTCGCCAAACTCGACAACGTGGCCTTCGCACCGGTGATCATGTGGCGCGATGGCGCCCTATGGCCGGCCATCGGTCTGGGCGATACGCTGATGTCGGCCTCATTCGTCGTCGCCATGTTCAAGGCGTTCGGAGGACGAGCGGCGCTTGTCAGCTTTGCAGCGATGGCCCTGGCGCTTCCCCTGCTCTTCATCCTGCCCCAGCTGGACAGCATCTTTATCACCGATGCCTTTCCGGCGATGGTCATCCTGGGGCCGGCGATGCTGCTGGTGTATATCCTCTGGCGTCGCCGGTATGGGCCGGAGCGCACGATGAGGGAGTATGAACTTGCGGCGCCTGGCGATAAGCGGGAGCTTGAGGCGGGCGTTTCGAGTCTGCAAATAGACAGGTCAAGTGACTGAGCCGCGATCTGATGGTGGCGCGACGGGGTCGTTTGCGAGCGCCCTGACGCGATTCAGGCCGAAGGCAGGCTGGAACGGGTCCAACTGACCGGCCCTGGGCGTCCCGTCATTGTCGAAGG
>CAYRBP010000084.1:3004-5375 GCA_964422535.1 uncultured Ardenticatenaceae bacterium
GGAGGCGGTGCGGGCTAATCAGTCCATGAAGATGTGGCCCGGTCGATGCGGCCGGGAAGTTGCCGGGCCCACGATCGGTGGTCCGATGTGCCTATTCCGGATAGACCGTTAGCCAGTCCTGCTTCATGTCAACAATCAGCCAGCCGCTGGCCCTGGCTTCAGTCAGCGCTCTATCGAGTCGCCCTAAGTAGCTATCCTGGTCATAAGCCCACTCGCGTTCGGCGTCAGTGTGGTGGATGAGGCCCATCAATCGCGGACCAGAACCGGCGGCTGTCCATTGCAGCATTTGTAGATCGCCGTCTGAGTTGCCAAAGGCGATCACCGGGCGGCGGCCGATGACCGAATTGATGCCAATCGGCTTGCCTACGTTATCGTCAATGAAGTCGATCTGAGGCAGCTTGATCAGCACCGGGCCCGTGTCGCGCATTTCGAACTGCGTGACGCCGCTGGAGCCGATGACCTGCTCGGGCGGAATGCCGTACGAATCTTCGGCGAAGGCGCGCATGAACTCGACACCACCTCCGGAGACGATGTAGGTCTTGAATCCGTGGTCGCGCAGATAGTCCAGTAATTCGAGCATCGGCTGAAAGACCATCCTCGTGTAGGGCCTGCCGGTGGTCGGATGCCTGGCAGACGCGATCCAATCGGTCACGATCGCGGCGAACTCGTCTGTCGTCATGCCGGCGTGGGTTGCGCCGATAAGCTCGACGAGACCCTTCATGCCGCCGGCTGCCAGCGCCTGGAGGTCGTTTTCGAGCACCGCCTGATACGGCTGCGTCGTCGACCACTCCGGATGGTCTACTGCGAGCGCTCTGACACGGTCCAGGGCGAAGGCAAGTTGGAAATAGTACGGCTGTTCGGACCACAGCGTCCCGTCATTGTCGAAGGCGGCGATGCGCTCCCCGATCGGGATGAAGCTCGAACTCCCTTCGACTGTAACCATTGTAACGAAGTCGATGACGCGCTGACGGGCGGGCGTGTCCGCCCACGAAGGCAGGATGGTGTTCATACTTACCTCGATGCTGGCTGCAATGATCCTCTTTCAACGGGCGCGCTGTGGCGATGGCGCGCCGTGACATGACTTGAACTTCCTGCCGCTTCCACACGGGCAGGGCGCGTTTCGGCCGCGCTTCGCGTCTTCAGCCGCGACCCATTCCATGACCCGCGAGGCGGCCTGGTTGCGCTTGATGTGCTCAGCCATGATCGCCATCGTCGGCCGGACGTGGTCGAAGAAGTAGTACAGCCCCTCACACAGGTAGTTGTGGCCCGGTTCCCCGTCGCGCGACGTGACAAAGCGGTCCTTCGGGCAGCCGCCGTTGCAGAGCATCCGCACGTCGCAGTCGCGGCACTGCTGGGTCAGCAGGTCGCGCTTGTTGTCGCCGAACCGGCGCATCTGCGGCGAGGCGACCAGCTCGATCATGTGCGTCTGGTTGATGTTGCCGAGCAGGAAGTTCGGCTCGACGAAGTGGTCGCAGGTATAGAGATCGCCGTTGTGCTCCAGCGCCGGGCCATAGCCGCAGGTTGGGGCATGGATGCACAGCAGATGTTGGCCGAAAAAGGCGTGGAGTGTCACGTCGAAGAGTTGGACGTAGATCGTGCCCACGTCGCCGCGGATCCACTCCTCGTAGATATCGACCAGGAAGCGGCCGTACTGCCCCCCCCCGACCGAGCGCTCGGTGACCAGGTTGCCAGCCTGCAGGTAGAGCGGCCGCTCGCCACCCGGCCGTTCGTGCCAGCCGAGGTTGGCCAGCGGCAGGAGCTCCGCCGTGGCCCGCTCGACGATCGGGATGAACTGCATCCAGGTCGCGCCAAGCTCGTCGCGGAAGAAGCGGTAGACCTCGCGGCCGCGGTGCTGGTTGGCGGCGTTGACCGTGCAGAGGATGTTGAAGTCGACTCCGTGACGCACGAGGGCGGCGTGGCCGCGCATGACCTGGTCGAAAGTGCCCGCGCCGCCTTTGTTGACCCGGTAGGTATCGTGGACCGGCTTCGGCCCGTCGACGCTCAGGCCGATCAGGAAGTTGCGCTGCTTGAGGAAGGCGCACCACTCATCATCGAGCAGGACGCCGTTGGTCTGGAAGGTGTACTCGATGGTCTGGCCCGGCCGGCGGTACTTCTCGACGAACTCGACGGAGCGCTTGAAGAAGTCAAGCCCCATCAGGGTCGGCTCGCCGCCCTGCCAGGCGACCGTGACAGTCGGCGTTTGGTGAGACTCGAGCAGCTGGCGGATGTAGTTCTCCAGCGTCTGCTCGGACATGCGGCTCTTGCTGTTGGGGTAGAGCGCCTCCTTTGACAGAAAGAAGCAATAGGTGCAGTCGAGGTTGCACGTCGAGCCGCTGGGCTTGCTGAGCAGGTGAAACCGCGGCGGCGCGGA
>CAYRBP010000085.1:0-5060 GCA_964422535.1 uncultured Ardenticatenaceae bacterium
GGGGTCTCGAACAGAGGCGCTCAGTCTGCCGGCCCCGCGCCAGACCGTCTGGCGGGTGCGCAGCCGTACGGGGACATCAAGATGAAGACCTACGACCACATCTACCTCTCGCCCCACCTCGACGACGCCGCCCTATCCTGCGGCGGGCAGATCTTCACCGCCACCTCGGCCGGTCAGTCGGTGTTGATCGTCACCATCACCGCCGTCGACGCGCCATCCGACGATCTGTCTGACTTCGCCGCGCAACTCCACGCCCGCTGGGAAAGCAGCGCCGCCGGCGTGGACGCCGCCGGGCTGGACGCCGCCGGGCTGGACGCCGCCGGGCTGGACGCCGTTGGCGTCATCGCCCAACGCCGGGCTGAAGACGCCCTGGCGGCGCGCATCCTGGGGGCGGACGTGCTCCACTGGCCCTACTTCGACTGCATCTACCGCCGCCACCCGGCCACGGCCGCGCCGCTCTATGACTCCACGGCCGCCCTCTTCGGCCCGGTCGACCCGGCCGAGGATGGGTTGGTGGACGAACTGACCGGCGCGCTGTCGACGCTGCCCGAAGGCGCGCGGGTCTTCGCGCCGCTCGGCGTCGGCAACCATGTCGACCACCAGATCACCCGCGCCGCGGCCGAACGGGCCTACGGCCGCGCCCTGTGGTACTACGAGGACTATCCCTATACGGCGATCCCCGGCGCGCTGGAAGCGGCCCTGCCGGAAGGCGAGCGGGACCAGTGGGCCGAGGAGACGATCCTGCTGGGCGAGGCCGCCGTCGAGGCCAAGATCGCCGCGATCATGGCCTTCAAGTCGCAGCTGAGCAGCTTCTTCGCCGGCCCGGACGACCTGGCCCGGCGGGTGCGGGAGGAGGGGCAGCGGGTGTTGGGGAGCGTCCGGGCGCAAGCGGAAAGCGGCGTGCCCTACCCGGCGGCCGAACGGGTCTGGCGCCGGCGCTGACCGGGCTTGCCGCCCCGGCCGGCTCAGTTATTCACCAACGCATCCAGCTGGTCGACCATCCGGTAGAGGGCCTGGAACGCGGCCTCGACCGGCTCCGGCGTCATCAGGTCGACCCCTGCCCGTTGCAGCGCCTCAAGCGGGTAGACCGAACTCCCCGCTTTCAGGAAGCCCAGATAGGCCTCGGCCGCTCCCGGCTGCCCCGAGAGCACGCGCTGGGCCAGGGCGTTGGCCCCGGAGATGCCCGTCGCGTACTGGTAGACGTAATAGTCGGCATACAGGTGGCCGAATGTCGCCCAGCGGATGCCGTCGCGCGGCCGGTCGGTGACCATGATCTCATCGCCATAGGCGACGGCGAACAGGTCGGCCAGCCGCTCGATCATGCTCTCGGCCGTCAGCCCTTCGCCCCGCTCGATGCGCTGGTGCATGTCCAGTTCGAACATGGCCAGCGTCGGCATCTCCAGGAAATAGCGGTGGAAGTTGGCCATCGCCTCTTCGAGGACGGCGATCTTGATCTGCGGGTCGATGTCCTGTTTGAGCAGGTAGCCGCGCAGCATGGCCTGGTTGAAGTTGGAGGCGACCTCGGCGGCGAAGAGCGAGTAATCGGCGTAGACCGGCGGCTGTGTCTGCCAGCTCAGGTAGGAGTGCATCGAGTGGCCCAGCTCGTGGGCCAGGGTGCCCAGGCTGATCGCGTCGTTGCTGTAGCTCATGACGATGAACGGGTGGGTGCCCTGGCAGCCCCAGGAGAACGCGCCGTTGGTCTTGCCCTGATTCGGGTACACGTCGACCCAGCGCTCTTCCAGGCAGCCGCGCCGGACCGTCTCGGCGTATGCCTCGCCCAGCGGCCGGAGCGCCTGGACGATCCATTCGACCGCCTGCTCGAACGGGATCGTCACCCGCTCCGTCGTCAGCGGCGCCCAGATGTCGTAGGTGCGGAGCGTTTTGACCCCCAGCGCGCGGCGGCGAACGTCGAAGTACTGCTGCCAGAGCATGCAGTGGCGCTGGAAGGTGTCGATCAGGTTGTGGTAGACCTCGGCCGGGATGGCGTCCTGGTGGAGGGCCATGGCCAGCGACGTCTCATGCCGGCGGACGCGCGACACGAGCACGTTTTGCTTCATCGATGTCACCAAGTTGCTGGCCAGCGTGCTCTTGTAGGCCAGGTACTGGTCATGGTAGCTCTCCCAGGCCGTGCGGCGAAGCTCGCGGTCGGGTGAGTTCAGCAGGTCGTCGAGCGAGCCCTGGGTCACCTCGTGCGCCTGGCCGGCGGCGTCTACCGCCGGGCGGAACTTGAAATCGTTGTCCGTCAGCTTGGAAAACGTCCGTTGGGTACCCCCGAACGCATCGGAGGCGAGGCCCAGGACTTCCTCAACGTCTTCCGAGCGGACGTGGGCCTGGCGGCGGAACAGGTCGTCGAAGGCGTGGCCGTAGACCGCCAGGCGCGGCTCGGCCTCCTGCCAGGTTGCGAGGCGCTCGCGGCCGATGGCCAGCAGCTCCGGCTCCATGAACGACAGCGCGCCGCGCGCCTGGCCATAGAGGCTGGCTGCCTGGCTGGAGCGGGCCGTCGCCGCCTGGTCGGAGGTGTCCACCGCCTCGGACAGCGCGGCGTAGACGAGGACCTTGTCGACGCGCTTGCTGTAGGCGTAGATGGCCGTCAGCGCGTCGAGCAGGACGGCCGGGCCTTCGCTGAGCCGGCCTTGCCAGGCGCGTATGCCGGCCAGCTCGGCGCTGAGCGCGGCCAGTTCGGCCGCCCAGTCGTCGACGGTGGCGAAGACGCTGGCGTCGTTCCAGGTGTAGCGCGCATCGATCTCGGCGCGGGTGGGGACTTGGCTGTGGGACATCAGATGACCTCCGTGCTTGATTGCGGAACCGCAATGCTAGCCGAAGGCGCGCGTTTGTACCACCTGGGGGCAGGCGCATCCTTGACTGCCTCTTGACATTGAACGATTTACGCTGTATATTTACATCGTAAATATACACTGTTAATTTTGGAGCGAGATGCCAAGACCCCGGAAATCAATCGATGGAACCGCCGACTTGCGGAGCGGGATCATGGAGACCGCCTGGCAGCAGGTTGCCGAGAACGGCATCGGCTCGCTGTCGCTCCGCGGCATCGCCCGCGAATTGGGGATCACTGCCCCGGCCATCTACAACTACTTCCCCAGGCGCGACGATCTGATCAACGCCCTGGTGATGGAGGCGTTCGGGTCCTTCGCCGACGCCCTGGAGACGGCGAGCAACGACCATGACCCCAACGACCATGCCGGGCGCTACCTGGCCCTGGGCTACGCCTATCGCGCCTGGGCCCTCAGCCATCCGCGCCACTACATGTTCATCTTCGGCACGCCCATCGAGTCCGTCAACTTCACGCCGGAAGTCGGGCTGACCAGCATCCGCAGCTTTCTGGTGCTGATGAGCGTCATCGGTGACGCGCTCGACGCCGGGGCCATTCGGCCGGCGGCCGGTTACGTTCGCATCTCGCCGGTCATGGCCGCGCATACGAAGCTATTCGACGAACTGGGTATCTCGTATGCGCCGGAGGTCTTCTATCTGGCCATGGAAACGTGGAGCTTCATCCACGGCCTGGTCTCGCTGGAACTGGTCGGCCACATGTCCGGTTTTCTGGGCGGGCTGACTGACGAATTCATCGCTGCCCAGTTCGAAGGCCGGATGCGCGTCCTGGGCCTTCTATCAACGCAGGATGCCTGATCGCACTTAACCGCCGGCGGCTGTCGCCCGGTCGGACGGCAACCGGCAGCCGTTGGCCCACTGTAGAGAGGAAATGAAACCAATGAACGCTGTGATCATGGACGGATCGCCGGCCGGCGATCGCATGGGAGAGCGGGCGGGCGAGGCGCTGCGGGCCGAACTGGCTGCTCGCGGCTGGGACGCCGAGACGTTCGTCATGCGGGAACAGACCATCGGCAATTGTGCCGGGGACTTCTTCTGCTGGGTGCGCAGCCCCGGCCTGTGCAACGTGAACGACGACAACCGCATCATCGCCGCGGCCATCGCTCGCTCCGACCTGCTCATCTACCTGACGCCGGTGACGTTCGGCGCCTACTCGTCCGACCTGAAGCGGATGGTCGACCACCAGATCCAGAACATCTCGCCCCATTTCACGAAGATCGACGGCGAGACGCATCACAAACCCCGCTACGAACGCTACCCCGATCTGCTGGTCGTCGGCTGGCAGGCGCAACCGGACGCCGAAGAAGCCGCCGTGTTCCGCTTTCTGGTTGCGCGCAACAGCATCAATTTCTACGCGCCGGCCCACGTGGTCGGGATGGTGGCGGCCGGCGAAGACCAGGCCGCCTTGCGCCGCCATGCGATCGACTGGCTCGATGCCGTGGGCGACGGCCGTTCGACGGCCGGCGGGCCGCCACCGGCAGCGCCGGCAGCGACCGGCCCGATCGCTCCGCCTCGCCGCGCGCTGCTGCTGGTCGGCAGCCCGAAGACGCGCAAGAGCGCGTCCTATGCCCTCGGCAGCTATCTCTACGAGCAACTGGCGGCCAGCGGCCTCGAGACGGAGACGATCTTCATCCACACCTCGCTGGGTTCGGCCGCGCGACGCCGGGCGCTGCTCGACGCGGTCCGGGCGGCCGACCTGGTCACGCTGGCCTTTCCCCTCTACGTCGACTCGTTCCCCGCGCCGGTGATCGACGCCCTGGAGCAGATCGCCGCAGACCGGGCGGAAAACCGGCCGGCAAAGGCGCAGCGGTTCGTCGCCCTGGCCAATTCCGGCTTTCCCGAGGTGGCCCACAGCGAACCGGCGCTCGCCGCGGCAGGCGTCTTTGCCCGCCAGACCGGGTTCGAATGGGCCGGCTCGCTGGCCCTGGGCGGCGGCGGCGTGGTCGGCGGCGACCGCACGCTGGTCGAGATGGGCGGCCGCACCGCGGGCATCCGCCAGGGCCTGGACCTGGCCGCGGCCGCGCTGGCTGCGGGGGAGCCCGTCCCGCCCGAAGCGGCCAAGCGCCTGGCGCGGCCGGTCATTCCCCACTGGCTCTACCGGCAGATGGGCGAGATGGGCTGGCGCCAGCTGAGCAAGGAATATGAAACAGAAGGACGGCTCGACGTGAGGCCGTACACGGAATAGCCTGCGAAGGCGGCGGGCCTGGCTTCTA
>CAYRBP010000086.1:0-4101 GCA_964422535.1 uncultured Ardenticatenaceae bacterium
TCGGGCCCGTTCAAAGGGAAAGTCCTCCGCCCCAGCACCAACCGGCGCGCACTGTGCAACGAATCGGCCCAGGGAGTGTTCTCTTAGGAGAGTGTATCATGAAGGTCTCTCTCATCGCCACGGTCAAGAACGAGGGCGAGGCGCTGCGCCCGCTGCTTGATTCGATCCTCGACCAGTCACGGCCGCCGGACGAAGTCATCATCTGCGACGGTGGTTCGACTGATACGACGCTGGCTGTCCTGGACGAGTACCGCCAGTGGCTGCCGCTGCGCGTCATCAGCGCGCCGGGGGCGAACATCAGCCAGGGCCGCAACCGGGCCATCGCCGCGGCCGCGGGCGAGATCATCGCCGCGACCGATGCCGGGGTGGTCCTGTCTCCCGGCTGGCTGGAAGCGCTGCTGGCCCCCTTCGACTCGCCCGGCACCCAGGTTGTCAGCGGCTGGTTCGAGCCGGATCCCTACACCGACTTCGAGGTCGTCATGGGGTCCACTGTCTTGCCGGCGCCGGACGACATCGACGCGGCAACATTCCTGCCCTCCAGCCGCTCCGTCGCCTTCCGCAAGAGCGCATGGGCCGCGGTGGGTGGGTATCCCGAGTGGCTTGACCACAGCGAGGACCTCGTCTTTGACATGGCCCTGCGCGAGCGATTCGGGCCGTTCCCGTTCGCGCCGGAGGCGGTCGTCTACTTCCGGCCGCGGGGCAGCCTGCGCTCGTTCTACAGGCAGTACTACAGCTATGCCCGCGGCGATGGCATGGCCAATCTCTGGCCGCGCCGCCACGCCATCCGCTACGCTACCTACCTGCTGGCCCTGCCGCTTATGGCCCGTCTCATCTGGCGCGAGAAGTGGTATGGCTGGATCCTGCTCATCGCCGGGCTGGGCGCCTACACGCGCCGGCCGGCCCAGCGGCTCTGGGACAACACCTGGGGCTGGCGGCCGCTGCCGCGTTTGCGCGCCTTCGGGCTTATCCCCATCATTCGCCTGGTTGGGGACGTCGCCAAGATGGCCGGCTACCCGGTCGGGCTGCTGTGGCGCGTGCGGAACGGCATGAACGCCACAGGCCGGAATGCGCCGGCCGACCGCCCGTAGGACGCTTAGCCGCCAGTGAGCGGCGTTTGCGGTCCATCTGGCCGGGTGCTACCATGACAAGTCGTTCCCGGCAGTCGGCAGCCGGCTGCCGGCCAGAACCAGATGATCATCGACCGCAAACCCCCTCGTTATCCCCGGCGCGGACCTTCCTGCCTGCTGGTCCTTTTCGTCCTGTTCGGCATCACCGTCAGCCTGTACGTGATCCAGAATGCCGAAGAGGTGCGGACGATGATCATCCCGACGGCGACGCCGGAACCGACCCGCTCCGCCACTGAATACGCCATCCTGGCCGAAATGCGCGAGGACGATGGGGCCTACACCGAGGCCATCGGCCACTACGACAAGGCCATCGAACTGGACCCGACGAACGTCCGGTTCTACATCGAGATGATCGACCTGCTGGTGCGCGAGAACCAGGCGCAGCTGGCCGTGGAAAAGGCGGAGCAGGCAACGGTGCTCGCGCCGGAGGACGACGCCGTGTGGACCGCCGCGGCCGCGGCTTATCTGGCCGAAGGCGAGCGCCTGGCGGACCTGGGCGATGCAAACGGCGCGAACCTGCAATATGCGAATGCGGCCCAGGCGGCTCGCAAAGCCATCAATCTCAACCCCGAAAACGCCGTCGCCTATGCCTATGCCGCCAATGGCCTGACGCTCCAGGGAGATCCGGAGAAGTACGAGCAGGCCCAGATCTTCGCCGATGACGGCGTCCGCCTCGCGCCGGACAACCCGATCACGCGCCTGGCGATGGCCAATGTCTTCACCTATCAGGGTCTTTACTCCGACGCGCTCGAGCAATACCAGTTGGGGCTGGAAGCCGACCCGGAGAATACCGACCTGCTGATCGGCCTGGCCTATAACTACTATGGCACCGGCAGCATCCCCGACGCGCTGCTGACCTTTGAGGAAGCGATCAACGTCGACCCGGACAATGCGGAAGCGTATGACGGCCGGGCCTACATGTACATGCAACTGGGCGATGCGCCGCTGGCCGAGCAGAACGCGCTGGAAGCGGTGCGCTTGAACCCCAACGTCGCCCGGGCCTACGGGCGTCTGGGGGAGGCGTACTTCCGGCAGAACAATTACCAGCGCGCGATCGAGGCGCTGGAGAAGGCGGTGCAGATGTACGGCAACGCCAGCGAACTGAACGCCCGCTTCTTCAACATGCTGGCCACGGCCTATGTGCGCCGCGACCTGAACGATTGCCAGCTGGCCGTGCCGCTGTTCGAGCAGGTCGTCAACGTCACCACGAACCAGTTGCTGGTGGACAGCGCCAACGAGGGCCTGCTGGAGTGCCGCCGCGCGCAACTCGGCTCCTCTGCGCCGTAAGCCCGCGTTCGGTCGCGAGCTGGGCAGACTCACGGTGCGACCGTGCGGCCGGCCCACCTGGGGCGAGCGCGAAAATGGCCCGGCGCGCCGCCCGCTTTCTTTGGCACTCTCCCCCGAAGACTGCTAAAATCCCCTTGACACGGATGCTTTCCGTGCTAGAATTCTGTCTGTCGTTAGCACTCTCGCGACACGACTGCTAACAATTCTGAACAACCAGTCCTGTACCTGACAATCGAAAACCGTTTTGAAGGAGATAGTGAGACATGGCTATGAAATTGAAGCCGCTTGGTGACCGTTTGGTTGTCGAGCCCAAGGAGCGCGAGGCGATGACGGCCTCCGGCCTGGTGCTGCCGGAGACGGCCAAGGAAAAGCCGCAGGAAGGCGAAGTGATCGCCGTTGGCCCCGGCCGCCGCGATGAAGACGGCAAGCGCATCGACATGGATGTGAAGGTCGGCGATATCGTCCTGTATGCGAAGTACGGCGGCACCGAGATCAAGGTTGATGACAAGAAGCTGCTGATCCTGAAGGAATCGGACGTTCTGGCGATTGTCGAGAACTAAGGACGGAGGACCCATACAATGGCTGCGAAACAACTCGTATTCTCAGATGACGCTCGCCGCAAGCTGAAGCGCGGCATCGACACGGTCGCCACGGCCGTTTCCACCACCCTGGGCCCGAAGGGCCGCAATGTCGCCATCGACAAGAAGTTCGGCGCCCCGACCATCACCCACGACGGCGTGACGGTCGCCAAGGAGATCGAACTCGACGACCCGTATGAGAACATGGGCGCCCAGCTCTTCAAAGAGGCGGCCATTAAGACCAACGACATCGCCGGCGACGGCACCACCACCGCCACCGTCCTGGCCCAGATGATGGTCCATGAGGGCCTGAAGAACGTCGCCGCGGGCGCGAACCCGATGCTGCTGAAGCAGGGCATCGAGGCCGGCACGGCCGCCCTATCCAGCAAGATCCGCTCGATGGCCGTCACCATTGACAGCTTCGACGAGATCGCCTCGGTCGCGTCTATCTCGGCCCAGGACCCGGAGATCGGCCAGCTGATCGCCACAGTCATGGACAAGGTCGGCAAAGACGGCGTCATCACCGTTGAGGAGTCGAAGGCGCTGGAGTTCGAGACCGAGTACGTCGAAGGCATGCAGTTCGACCGCGGCTACATCAGCCCCTACTTCGTCACCAACGCTGAGGCCATGGAAGCCGTCATCGAAGACGCCTACATCCTCATCCATGACAAGAAGATCAGCAGCGCCCAGGACATCGTCCCGATCCTCGAGAAGCTCGTCCAGGTCGGCAAGCGCAATCTGGTCGTCATCGCCGAGGACGTCGACGGCGAGGCGCTGGCGACGCTGGTGCTGAACAAGCTGCGCGGCATGATCAATGCCCTGGCCGTGAAGGCCCCCGGCTTCGGCGACCGCCGCAAGGCCATGCTGCAGGACATCGCCGTCCTGACCGGCGGCCAGGTCATCACCGAGGAGATGGGCCGCAAGCTGGAGACCGTTACCATCAGCGACCTGGGTCGCGCCGGCAAGGTCGTCTCGACCAAGGACGACACGACAGTCATCGACGGCAAGGGCGACGAGAAGGAAATCAACGGCCGCGTCGAGCAGATCAAGGTCGAGATCGAGCGCAGCACCTCCGACTATGACAAGGAGAAGCTGCAGGAGCGCCTGGC
>CAYRBP010000087.1:0-3501 GCA_964422535.1 uncultured Ardenticatenaceae bacterium
ATGACTTTGAAAGAATACAAACCCGGAACCGCCTTCAATGGCGTCATCGGACGGACGTTCGATGTTTCCAGCCCGGCCTGGCCCCAACCGTTGCGCTCGAAGGAGGGCGCGCCCAACGTCCTGTTCATCGTCCAGGACGATACCGGCTTCGGCCAGATGGGCTGCTACGGCAGCCCGATCGAGACGCCGAACATCGACGCGCTGGCCGCGGAAGGCCTGCTGTTCAACAACATGCACACCACGGCGCTCTGCTCGCCGACGCGCTCGTGCATCATGACCGGCCGCAACCATCACTCGAACGCCATGTCGTGCATCACCGAAGGCTCCACCGGCTATCCCGGCGGCAACGGCAACATCCCGTTCGAAAACGGCATGCTGTCCGAGATGCTTCAGCAACATGGCTACAACACCTATGCGATCGGCAAGTGGCACCTGACGCCGGCCGATCAGATCTCGGCCGCCGGCCCTTATGACCGCTGGCCCCTCGGCCGCGGCTTCGAGCGCTACTACGGCTTCCTGGGTGGCGATACCCACCAGTACTACCCGGAACTGACCTACGACAACCACGGCGTCGAGCCGGAGAAGACCCCCGAAGAGGGCTATCACCTGACCGAAGACCTGGTCGATCACGCGATCAGCTTCATCGCCGACGCCAAGCAGGTCGCGCCAAACAAGCCGTTCTTCATGTACTTCTGCCCCGGCGCGGGGCATGCGCCCCACCACGTTCCGAAGGAGTGGGCAGACAAGTACAAGGGCAAGTTCGACGGCGGCTGGGACGCCTACCGCGAGCAGACATTCAAGCGCCAGAAGGAACTGGGCATCATCCCGCAGGACGCCGAGCTGTCGCGCCACGACCCCGACGTGCAGGACTGGGATTCGCTCCCGGCCGACGAGAAGAAGCTCTACGCGCGCATGATGGAAGTCTTTGCCGGGTTCCTGAGCCACACCGACTACCACTACGGCCGCCTGTTCGAGTTCCTGAAGGCGATCGGCGAATGGGACAACACGCTCATCATGTTCATCTCCGACAACGGCGCCAGTTCCGAAGGCGGGCCGACCGGATCGGTGAACGAGAACAAGTTCTTTAACAACGTTCCCGATTCGCTGGAACAGAACCTGGCGATGATCGATGAATTGGGCGGACCGACGACCTTCAACCACTATGCCTGGGGCTGGACGTTCGCGGGCAACACCCCCTTCCGCCGCTGGAAGCGCGAGACCTATCGGGGCGGCATCAGCGACCCGTTCATCGTCCACTGGCCGAAGGGCATCCAGGCCCGGGGCGAAGTGCGGACGCAGTACGCCCACGCCATCGACATGGTCCCGACGGTGCTCGAGGCGCTCGGCCTTGAAGCCCCGACCAGCATCAAGGGCGTGACCCAGTCGCCGATTGAGGGCCACAGCTTTGCCCACGTTCTGAACGATGGCAGCGCGCCCTCGAAGCACATCACCCAGTACTTCGAGATGATGGGCCACCGGTCCCTCTATCACGACGGCTGGCGCGCGGTTTGCCCGTGGCCGGGGCCTTCGTTCACGGAGGCGGGCATGTTCTTCGGCGCGCCGATCGACAAGGACAAGCTGACCGAGCTGGACGCCAAGGGCTGGGAGTTATACCATGTCGAAAAGGACTTCGCCGAGAACCACAACCTGGCCGCCGAGAATCGCCCGAAGCTGATCGAGATGATCGCGACCTGGTATGTCGAGGCGGGCAAGTACAACGTCCTGCCGGTGGACGGCCGCGGCACGGCCCGCTTCGCGGACGAACGGCCGCAGATCGCCGTTGCCCGCACGAGCTACAAGCTGTACCCGCAGACGCAGATGATCCCGGTCAACTCCGGCCCGCAGTTCCTGAACCGGCCGTATAGCATCACCGCCGATGTCGACGTCCCCAAGGGGGGCGCCGAGGGCGTGCTGGCCTCGGCCGGTGACGTTCAGGGCGGTTTCTCATTTTACGTCAAGGACGGCAAGCTGCAGTTCGTCTACAATTACGTTGGCAGCGAGTTCTTTCATATCCAGTCGAACGTCTCTGTCCCCGAAGGCCGCCACCTGCTGCGCTTCGAGTTCGAGGTAACCGGCAAGCCCGACATCGGCAAGGGCAAGGGCGCGCCGGGTATTGGCCAACTTTACATTGACGGCGCGCTGGTCGGCCAGGGCGACATCCCGCTGACCATGCCGCTGTCCATCGGCCTGGCCGGAGGCATCGTCTGCGGCGCCGATTCCGGGTCGCCGGTGTGGGACCGGTACGAGCCGCCTTTCCGCTTCAGCGGCAGGCTCTACAGCACGACGGTGGACGTGAGTGGCGAGTTGATCAAAGATGATGAACTCACCGCCAAGATGATCATGGCTCGTCAGTAAGGATCGTTGTGACCGGGGGAAACAGTCCGGTTTGGACTGCCTCTTAATCTAGTAGCAAGGAGAACACACAATGGCAGGTATTCTGGAATCAATGTCGTCAATGCTGACGCCCGACATGGTCGGCAAGATCGGGAAGGGGCTTGGTATCGACCCGGCCCTGGTCAACCAGGGATTGGCGGTTGCCGGGCCGCTGGTGACCGGCGCGCTGGCCAAGACGGCCGGCACGAAAGCCGGCGCGAGCGGGCTGATGGACCTCCTGTCGAACGCCGAGGCGGGCGCTGCGCAATCGGCCGCGGCCGGGGCCGGCGACCAGTTGTCCCAGCTGATGGGCGGCGTCGCGGGCGGCGACATGAGCGGCATGCTCGACGGCGTCCTGGGCCTGGTGGGCGCCTCGGGCGGCACGGGCACTGACATGATGCAGGGCATTCTGGGCCAGGGCGTCAACGCCATCAGCGGGACGCTGAGCGGCAAGCTTGGCTTTGATGTGAAGCCGATGCTGACCATGGCCGTGCCGATGGTCATGGGCCTGATCAACAAGGCCAAGAAGGAAGGCAATCTGGACGCAGACGGCATCGCCAAGATGCTCAAGTCTGAGGCCAAGACCTTTGCGGACAACCCGGCGAACAAGGAGACGGTGGCCCTGATCGGGGAAGCGATGGACGCCGGCGACAAGTCGGCCGCCCTGCGCGGCAAGTTCAGCGACCCTGACTGGATGAAGATTCGCATGGCGCCGATGGCCGCGACCTACCTGGTGGCCAAGGCCTCGCCGTCGAGGGGCAGCGGTGCGGAGAACGAACTGCTGGCCGCGATCGATGCTGTCGGCAGCTCGCTCAAGAGCGTGTCTCCGACCTCGCTGCTCAACACCGCTTTTGGCGGCGGGTTGAACGCCTCGGAATGGGATGTTTTGGCGAAAGACGCCCCGTCCGACGATAGCATCCTGAAGTCTCTCACTGCGGCGAAAGCGGCCGTGGCTGCCCAGTCCCCCAGCGACGCGGCGGCTTTCAGCGCCATGGTCATCAGCGTGGCCGAAGGCGTGGCCAACGCCAGCAAGGAAGGCGGCTTCCTGGGCATCGGCGCCAAGACGGTCAGCGATGCCGAAGCCGCGGCGCTGAGCGCGATCAAGCGGGCATTGAACTAAACACTCGA
>CAYRBP010000088.1:0-3101 GCA_964422535.1 uncultured Ardenticatenaceae bacterium
GGGTTGGTCGCCGGCGGCGTCCCGCGGAAGTTGCCGAAGGGGTCGAAGCGGGTCAGCAGGCAGTATGTGGTTGTTCAGGTGCGAAATAACGCGCAAGTTTCCACGAGATTCTATTGGATTCTGCCCGAGGAAGCATGTCACCGGAAACAAAAAGGGCCAGTCACCCGACTGGCCCTCTCAACTGCTACAGACACGTTCTACTTCGCAAACCCCACCGCTCGCGTCTCGCGGATGACGGTCACCTGGATCTGGCCGGGGTACTGCATGTTGTCCTCGATGTTCTTCGAGATCTCCTTCGACAAGCGCATAGCGGCCAGGTCGTCGATCTGGTTCGGCTTGACCAGGATGCGAATCTCGCGCCCGGCCTGCAGGGCGTAGGCGCTCTCGACGCCGGGGAAGCTGGTGGCGATCTCCTCCAGGGTGCGGACGCGCTTGATGTAGTTCTCCAGGCTCTCGCGCCGGGCGCCCGGCCGCGCGCCGGAGATGGCGTCGGCCGCTTCAACCAGGATGGCCTCGACCGTCTCCTGCTCGACCTCGTGGTGGTGCGAGGCGATGGCGTTGACGACCGGGGCCGGCACGCGGAAGCGCTTGGCCAGTTCCGCCCCCAACATGGCGTGGGTGCCTTCCTGGTCGTGGTCCAGCGCCTTGCCCAGGTCGTGGAGCAGCGCACCCATCTTGCTGATCTCGACGTCGGCCCCCAGTTCGGCGGCCAGCATGCCGGCAATGTGCGAAGCCTCGACCGAGTGCTGGAGCTGGTTCTGGCCGTAGGAGGTGCGGAACTTAAGCCGGCCCAACGTCTTGAGGATTTCCGGGTGCAGTCCGTGGACGTTGGCCTCATAGGCCGCCTGCTCGCCGGCTTCCTTGATGATCTTGTCGACCTCTTCCTGGGCGTCGCTCAGCAGCTTCTCGATCCGGGCCGGGTGGATGCGGCCGTCGGTGATCAGCTTGGCCAGCGCCCGCCGGGCCACCTCGCGGCGGATCGGGTCGAAGCTGGAGATGGTCACCGCTTCGGGCGTGTCGTCGACGATGATGTCAACGCCGGCCGCCTGCTCGAAGGCGCGGATGTTGCGGCCGTTGCGGCCGATGATCCGGCCCTTCATCTCGTCGCTCGGCAGCGGCACGACCGAGACGACCATCTCGGCCACCTGGTCGCTGGCCACGCGCTGGACGGCCAGGGCGATCACCCGCCGGGCCTGCTCTTCGGCCGACTCCTTGGCCCGGTTCTCGATCTCGCGGATCTGGCGGGCCAGGTCCTGCTGGGCTTCCTTCTCGACCTGGGCCAGCAGCACCTGCCGCGCCTCGTCGGTGGTCATCTGGGCCACCTCTTGCAGCTTCAGGCGGTGCTCCTCCTCCATCTGGTCGAACTCGCTCTGCCTGCGGTCGAGCTTGCTCTGGCGCTTGTTGAGCATCTGCTCGCGCGCCTCCAGCTTGGTCGCCTGGCTGTCCTGGTTGGCGCTGCGCCGGTCGAGCCGTTCCTCTGCCCTGGCCAGGTCCTGATAGCGCCGCTCGATCACCTTCTCCGCTTCGGCGCGGATTTCCTGTGCTTCCTCACGCGAGACGCGCAGCAGGGCCTCGGTCTCCCGTTCGGTCGCCATCCGCTTCTCGGCCAGTTCGGCCTCGACGGCGGCGACTTGCGCGGCCACGCGAGGCTTCATCACGGTCCACGTGATGAGGGCAGCGACCGCCGCGCCCGCGAGGACGCCAATGATCAGGGCTACCCATGTGTTCATGTTACGTTCTCCTTCATTCGTTGTTTTCAGTTTGCAGCGCAAGCCAGCATTCGCGGACGACGTCGCCAACGATGTCGTAGCCGAACCCCTGCCGCAGCAGGTAGCCCGACAACTTGGCGCGGAAGTCCTTCTCCGGTAATTGGCTATAGCGCCTGGCTTGCTTGGTCGCCAGCCGGCGGGCGGCTTCGCCTTCGTCCACGTCGGACACCGCCCCGGCGATCGTCTCGCGGTCGATGCCCTTCACCTGCAGCTCCTGGCGCAGGGCCAGCCGGCTGCGCGGGCGGAAGGACTCGCGCTGTTCGACCCAGTAGGCGGCAAAGGCGCCGTCGTCCAGCAACTCGGCCCCGGTCAGGTACTCCCTGACGGCCGTGACGACCTCATCGCTATAGCCATGTTTTCTTAAGTTCCGCTCGATCTCGGCCGCGCTGTAGGGCCGGCGGGCCAGCAGGCCCAGCGCCCGGTTCCTGGCCTGGGCGACGCGCTCGTCGTGGCGCAGTCGCTCCAGCTCCTCGGCCGTCAATTCCTGCCCGATGCGCAGGCGGGCGGCCAGGTCGAGCGTGACGCCGAGGGCGAATTCGCCGTCGATGAAGACGTTCACCCGCGAGCTGTCTTTCTTCTGCGCGGTCAGCGCCGTGATCTTGCCCATACAAATGCAAAAAGCCGCGGCACGACAGCCACGGCTTCCAACAGGCGGTGAAATGGTTCAGATTCGGTTGTCAATAAAGCCCTGCCGCGGGGCAGGGGTCCCAGCCATGTGGGCCCTTTACGTTGATTTCCGCTACGGTGTCGATCCGGTCGTGCAGCGTGACCAAGTCTTTCGGAACAAGGGCGTTGCACACGCTGTCCCTTCGCAGCCTCGCGGCCGCTCGGGTGTATGACTTCGATGGCGCGCCTGCGCCGGGACCACTTCCACTTTCACCAGTAGCCTTCTTCGCACGTGATTGGGCTGAACCCTTGACCGGGTCGTCCCTTATCGACAATAGTTGCCGTTCTTGAACTCACTTTCGAGGCCGCCTGTGGGATGCTGTGGCAAGCTCGGCCTCTCGAACCAATTGTCAAATCAAGCGCGCCGGGCCCCACGTTTTGCCCGACGCCGTATCGGTCAGGCCGCCGCGACCGGCAGGCCCGCTTGCTGGCGGATCAACGTTTCCAACTCGGCCATGGTGGCCGGGTTCTCCGCCAGATAAGTCTTCGCATTCTCGCGCCCCTGCCCCAGCAGGACTTCGCCATAGCGAATGTAAGCGCCACGCTTGTCCAGGAACCCGCGCTCGATGGCCAGGTCGACCACGTCGCCGGTCTTGGAGATACCCTCATTATACATGATATCGAACTCGCACTCAGTGAAGGGCGGGGCGACCTTGTTCTTCTTCA
>CAYRBP010000089.1:0-3028 GCA_964422535.1 uncultured Ardenticatenaceae bacterium
GGTCGAGAATGCGGTTGATGGATCCGGCTGGTGGGTTTGGGCTACGCCGTCACGACCACGCGGCCGTTCTCGGCCGCCAGCTCCCGCTTGAGTTCGTCAAGGTGGTCGGCCAGCGTGCCCAACACGCCGTTGATGAAGCGCGGGGCGCTGTCGGAGCCGTAGACCTTGGCCAGTTCGACCGCCTCGTTGATGGCGACCTTGACCGGCGTCTCGTCAGTGACCAGGAATTCGTAGATGGCGATGCGGAGGATGTTGCGGTCGATGACCGCCATTTGGTCGAGCGGCCATTCCGGGGCGACGCGAGCGATGAGGCGGTCCATGTGGTCCTGGTAGGCGACAACGCCCTGGACCAGTTGCTGCGCGAAGTCGACACCGGCCTTTTCGATGGGATTGACCTCCAACCGCTGCTCGAGTACCTCCTCTGGCACGTGGTTGGCAATGTCGTACTCGTATAGCGTTTCTAAGGTCACGCGGCGCGCTCGACGCCTGGTCTTCATAGTAACCTACTTGGCGGCCGCTCTCGCCCGGAGAGTTCCGCGGACTAGCTACACCACTTCGCCTTTGGCGTAATGCACGTCCTCGACATACACGTTCACCGCCTCGACCGGGATGCCGATCATGGTGTCGATCGCCTCGGTCACGACGGCCTGCACCTGGCGGCTCGTCTCCATCAGGTTAACGTGCGGGTCCATTATAACATAAATATGAAAACGTACCTTGTTCTCGGTGAGGTCAAGGATCACGCCGTCCTGGCGCAGCCCGCGCTGGAAGCGGCGCAGGATGTCGGTCGGCGGCGTGGCCATCTGGGCGATGCCGTCAACCTTCTCGACCGCGTAGCGGGCGATGGTCACCAGCACTTCCGGCGCAACTTCGATCCGGCCGATGCTCTGATACTCTTCGCTCATGTCCCTATCCCTCCATCCACCTGCAACACGGCGCCGGTGATGTAGGCCGCCTTGTCTGAGGCCAGGAAGGCCACGGCCGCGGCGACTTCGTCCAGATTGCCCCAGCGTCCCAGGGGAATGTAGGCCAGCGTCTGCTTGACCAGCTCTTCGGACAGCCCGGCCGTCAGGTCGGTCAGCACGAAGCCGGGCGCGACGACGTTGACGGTGATCTGCCGTGAGCCAAGCTCCTTGGCCAGCGACTTCGAGAAGCCAATGATACCAGCTTTCGAGGCGGCGTAGTTAGTCTGGCCCGCCTGGCCGACGATGCCGGAAACGGACGAGATGTTGATGATCCGCCCGCCCTGCTTGCGGCGGAGCATGGGCCGGGCGACCGCCTTGCAGCAGTTGAAGACGCTCTTGAGGTTGGTGTCGATGACGGCGTCCCACTCCTCTTCCTTCATGCTGAGCAACAGCGTGTCGCGCGTCGTGCCGGCGTTGTTGACCAGGATATCGACCTGGCCGTAAGTGTCGATCGCCGCCTTGATCAGCCCCTCGGCCGCGGCGAAGTCGGCCACATCGGCCTGGAGCGCCGTCGCCCGGCCGCCGCGCTCGACGATGCCGGACACGACCTCCTCGGCCGCGGCGGCGCTGGAGACGTAGTTAACGACGACGGCCGCGCCCTCGGCGGCCAGCGCTTCGGCGATGGCCCGGCCAATGCCGCGCGACGCGCCGGTGACGACGGCGACTTTGCCTTCCAGGGTTCCGGCACTCATGAGGCGGTTGCTCCGGCGTCGAGCTTGACCCGCCTGGCCTCGCGGTCAATACGCTTGACCAGCCCCAGCAGCACGTCGCCCGGCCCGACCTCGACGTAGGTGTCAACGCCCTGGGCGCTCAGGTAGCGGATCGACGGCGTCCAGGCGACGGGAGACGTCAGCTGGGCCTTCAGTTCGGCGCGGATGGCTTCGGGATCGGTCAGGGGCGCGGCGCTGACGTTGGCGATGACCGGCGCGGCCGGCGGGAGGATGGGCGTGGCGTCGACCGCCTCGGCGAAGTCGGCCGCGACCGACGCCATCAGCGGCGAGTGGGCGGCGATGGAGATCGGCAGGCGGACGACCTTGCGCGCGCCGGCCTGGCTGAGCAGGTCCATGGCGCAACTCAGCGCCGCCTCGTGGCCGGAGATGACCACCTGGCCGGGGCAGTTGTCGTTGGCGACCTGCACGATCTGGCCGGTCGACGCCGCTGCCCGGGCGCAGAGATCGGCCACGGCCGGGGCATCGAGCCCCAGGACGGCGGCCATGCCGCCCGGCTGGAGCCTGTCGGCGTGCTTCATCAGCTCGCCGCGCCGGCGCACCAGGGCCAGCCCGTCGGCAAAGGTCAGGCTGCCGGCCGCGGCCAGAGCGGAGATCTCACCCAGGCTGTGACCCGCGAAGTAAGCGGCCGGGTCGCCCTCATGCTCGCAGGCGACTCGCCAGGCGGCCAGGCTGCTGGTGAAAAGGGCCGGCTGCTGGATGTCGGTCCCGGTCAGTACGTCCTCGGGGCCGTCAAAGCAGATGCGCGACAGGCTGAAGCCCAGGAGCGCGTCGGCCTCGTCGTAGACGGCGCGGGCGGCTGGCTCCTGGTCATAGAGCGCGCGGCCCATGCCGACGTATTGCGAGCCCTGGCCGGGGAAGAGGTAGGTAGTGGTCATAGGCGAACGCCGGCTAAAAAACAACCGGGCGGCATTGCCGCCCGATCACCCGGTCGTCTGGTTGCCCGGACCTACGCTTCTTCAGCGGCCGGCAGGATTTGGCGGCCGTTGTATTTCCCGCAGTGCGGGCAAACCCGATGGGCGCGCTTCATCTCGCCGCACTCGGAGCAAGGCACGAGATGAAACAGGCTGAGCGCGTCATGAGCCCGACGACGGTCGCGGCGCGCTTTGGATACTTTGCGCTTGGGAGTTGCACCCATGTCTACATCCTCACTTGATCGTATTCACCGCCGGACGCTGCGCGAAACCGGCAAAAATGTGGCAAAAAATCGAGCGGCGTTTGCGCCGCGACTAAATATTATAGGCGCGATCGCGAGGCTTGGCAAGCGGCTCATGAAGTTCCCAGCAATTCCAAATATGACATAGAAGAAGGAGTGAGGCGATAATGGGCTCATTG
>CAYRBP010000090.1:0-2202 GCA_964422535.1 uncultured Ardenticatenaceae bacterium
CTGGACCCGCGCTACGCCCGCAACCTCGAGGACCGCTGCTACCGCTGCAAGACGGAGCTGTTCCGCCGGCTGCTCCCGCTGGCCGCGGCGGAGGGCCTGCGCCACGTCGCCTACGGCCTGATCGTCGACGACAAAGCGGCCTTCGGGCTTGCGCGGCGGTGGGCAGCAGACTAGTGTCCTTGATCGACAACTTCGTGGACACGATGAGTCAAGTTTTTAGGCTGCGACTTTTGCATGGTCGTACCAGGTGTTGACGGCGTTTTCGGCGGCGCGGACGGCTTTGGCCATCGGCAGCTGTGGGGTGGTTGCGGCGGGTGAGACGATGGCCAATCCGGTGCGCAGCGAGCGGTTATAGAGGCGGGTGTAGAAGACGGCCGTGCGCAGCCCCTTGGCGGTGACGCGGTAGCGGCGCGTCTTCGGGATGCGCTCGATGAGACCGTGCAGGCGCAACCGGCGCAGGTCGTAGGTGATCCGTCCGGGGGTCAGTTGGCCGGGCTTGCGTCCCAGCAGCGCGGCAGAATGCTGGCGTAGGTCCTTGTGGGTGAAGGTGCCCTGGACGAGAAGGAACAACAGCAGGACCTGCAGGAGGGCCTGAACGCGTGGATCGGCGAAGCGCAGCGCCGCTGCGCGCTGGTCGCCGACCGTGACGGGCTTTTGCATGTCCTGGAACGCGGCTTCGCCGATGAAGCAGTCGTGAGAGATGCGTTGGACGTCGATGAGACGCCGGTTGGCCGCAAAGCCGATCTTGCGCAGCTCGGCAAGGTTCGCGATGCGTCGGCCGATGGCGAAGTCGCGGGTGTCGTTGATGGTGGTTTCGGTTCTGAGCGCCTCTCCCTCCTTGTGGTATTGCTTGATGCGGGACTTCTTGTAGTCGACATGCAGCGACGGGGTGACGCCGTCGGTGATGACGCGGGTACGGAACCGGCCCGGTGTGCGGCGGCTCAGCCTGCGCTCGAAGATCAGGCTGACCTGGCTCGGCCGGCCGATGTCGAGGTTCTCGCGGATCACCTCCTCGAAGAAGACGCGCCCCGTCACCGGCTTATCGAGCACCTGGGTGAGCGAGAACTCGGCCTGCAGGATCGACAGCTGGTAACGATAGCCCGCAGCGCGGTCGCGGGCCGGGAACGGATGCGGCAATCGGCGCAGCCACTTGCGCAGCAGCCGGTCGATCTTCTCCGCCGTCAGGCCGTCGCTCAGCCGCTGCAGCAGCTCCGGCTCGGCGCAGGATTTGATGCCGTTGTCCAGCGCCTCGAACGCCACCCCGCGCTTGGCCAGCTGGCACTTCAGGTACTCGTGGCCGTTGATGCACAGCTTGGCGTTGTAGGGAAAGTAGGAGCAGAACTTCAGGAAGAACGGTCCGAACTCCTCGTCCACGCAGTAGAAATAGTAGTGGTTGACCATCGCGGTGGATTCGACGATCCACGGATAGGTCGCTCCGGTACGCGAGCAGCGGCGGCGCTCCGTGCGCATGATGCGCGCCTTCTCCTGCGCCTTGCCCGCGTACAGAACGCCCTCTCTCTTCCTGAACTGCCGCAGATACGTTTGTGTGATGTCGTCCTTGCGCTGGCCCTTCTCGAAGGCGATCAGATCGATGCCTTCGGCAGCGGCGAATTGCTCAATGTTGCGAACGAACGCCTCGGTCATCGGCGCCACCGCCGTGGTGGAGGCAAACCGCTGGCCCCTGTGCACCCGCAGGTACCCCACCGTGGCCCCCACCGTCTGCAGGTGCGGCACATAGACGTTGAGGTACATCCGATCGATCGCCTCGTACTCAAGCACCACATGATCACGCAACACGTCCGCCACGGATCGTGCTATCGTCATCGCGGGCTCCGGTCGTCCACGGGTCCTCGGACCCACCGAGCGTCAAGCTCCCATATACAGGGCTCGTCCCTGCAGGCTCGGCCGGAGTCCACACAGGTCGACCGGCAATCCACGAATATCTTCGGCTCATGCTGGGGCCATATATCTCGTCGGTCTGAGGCGGAGCCTCGTTAGGATTTAGGTTCAAGCGCCAAGCGGATCGCGTCATCATTTGGAAGCAACAGGGCTCGACCCGTCGTGTTAGCGTCCGGCGCAATGCCATGCACGATGCGGCCTATCCGACAGACTGTTCGGGCTTGTCGACGGTATGGCCCGCCAAAGATCCCTCTCGCCGCCGATAAACGTATTCGTCGCATCCCGATCCGAGCAGGCCCAAAC
>CAYRBP010000091.1:0-1603 GCA_964422535.1 uncultured Ardenticatenaceae bacterium
GTCCTCGAAGTGCACGTCCTCGTTGTCGCCCTGGCCCTTGATCACGTTGCCGAGGCTCGCCTGCATGCCGCCCTGCGCCGCCTTGCTGTGCGAGCGCTTCGGCGGCACCAGCGACAGGATGATCGACTCGTGGCCGCGCCGCCTGGCGGCGATCGCCATCCGCAGTCCGGCCAGGCCGCCGCCGATGACCAGCACATCGGTGTAGACGACGTTCATCTCATTGCCCCCTGTTCAGCCACGACGGCCACCACGACGGCGGCGCCGCCTGCGGCGGGTTGGCGAGCCAGGCCGGCGTGTAGCGGGCGCCGGGGACGTAGCGGTTGTCGTAGCCGATCTTCATGTAGGCGGCCAGCGTCGCCAGGCCGAGCACGATGAAGAACACCGACAGCGCCCACTTGAGGATCTTGAGGTTCCTGCGGGTGGCGTTGTCGTCCCTGCCCGCGAACCAGTTCCACTTGACCGCCAGCCGGTACAGGCCGACGCCGCCGTGGATCTCGACCGCGAACAGCAGCACCAGGTACAGCGGCCACCAGCCGCCCCACACCCGGGCGCCGGACTCGTAGGGCCCGATCATCCCGGGGTGCATCAGCATCTGGTAAAGGTGCACCGAGGCGAGGAAGAACATCGCGAAGCCGGTGACGACCTGCCACCACCACAGCGTCGTGTCCTCGTGATGCATCATGCCCATGTGGTCGCGGTAGACGCGGTACTGGCGGTAATTGATCGGAAACTTCCGCAGCGCCAGCGCCGCGTGGACGATGAAGAGCAGAAAGACGACGGCGACCACCACCGCGACGATGCCCGGGTAGGCGGTGCCGAAGATGAAGTAGCCCTCGAACATCTTGGTGATGACCCACATGGCGTCGTTGCCGAGCAGGATCGACGAGACGAAGAACATGTGGCCCCACATGAACAGGCCGAGGACGAGGCCGCTCGCGCTCTGCGCCAGGTCGAGCCGCGCCGGCCAGCGGCTCTTGCGGGGTCGGGAGGGCGCGCCGGCGGTGCCCATGACATTGGCAGGTGTACTCATCGCTCTTGCCCTCTCGACGGCGGGTGGTTCCGCGACGCGGGCAGTGTCATCCACCCGACCTCCGGCCTGTTGACTGGGATCAACGCCGACGGGAACGGATTCGCGCGCCGATGCCGCAGTGCGGAATCCAGCGGCGCATGCCGAAGCCGTTGACCGATGTCAACGAAGCGCAGCCGCACGGTGCGAGCATGCGCGGCAAGCCAACGGGCGACGTGCCGTCGCAACGCAATCGTCCGGATCGCAGGACGAAGAGGATCCTCATGTACCCGATCATCCGCCGCGAAGCCTTCTCCGA
Source organism: uncultured Ardenticatenaceae bacterium (assembly GCA_964422535.1). GTDB lineage: Bacteria > Chloroflexota > Anaerolineae > Promineifilales > Promineifilaceae > Promineifilum. Next base: position 1,326 of record CAYRBP010000091.1, read on the forward strand.
CACCACTTTCCTCTGGGAAGTCGAGGCACCCGACGTGGCGAAGTCGGCCGAACCGGGCCACTTCGTGATGCTGCGCCTGCGCGATGGCGGCGAGCGCATCCCGCTGACGGTCGCCGACTACGACCGCGACAAGGGCACGGTGACGCTGGTGATCCAGGCGCTCGGCAAGACGACGCTGGAGATGCGCGACCACTACAAGGAGGGCGACCGCTTCGCCGACTTCGTCGGCCCCCTCGGTCTGCCGCAGCACGTCGTCAAGGCCGGGCACGTGGTGCTGG